>JARKNX010000036.1 GCA_029976025.1 Aggregatilineales bacterium
GGTGGAAAATCTGATCGACCGGTCGGCCAGTCAGGCAGTATGAGCCGGGAGGGTGCCGGGGAGGGGGCATGTTCGAGGACGAGTATCCGGACATTCTGGGGGTAGTCACCGCCGGCAAGCGGTATGAGATGGCGACCCTCCAGTGTGCAGTGGGGGTGTTTCCGCGCGGGGCGGCGGTGGCGCAGCCGTTTGAGGTGCTGATTGCGCTGCAAAGCACGGTGAGCCAGCCCCAGGAGGTGACGATTGAGCTTCGGCTGCCGCTCAAGGATGCCGCCGGTCACCGGCTGAGTTTTTACGTGCCGCGCAAACAGATCAAGCTGCAGCTCGGGGCCGGCGAAGTGGGCCTGCTGCACCTGCCGGTCGTCATCCAGCCCCCGACGCCCCCGGCTACGGGATACCCCCTGATTGTGCGCGTCACGGGCCGGCCGGTGGCGGAAGCCAGGCGCGTGCGCTCCCCCGGCGCTGGCCGCCCGCCGAGCGCCCTGAGCATCTCGCCGTTCCGCCTGGATGTCCTGCGCGAGGTCGCTTTTTCGCATGACGGGCAGGCCGGCCAGGTCCGCTGCCGCTTCGACGTGATCCCCGGCCAGGTCAGGGTCGGGCTGTCCAACCCGGAGCCGAAGTATGAAATCCTGTGGACGGCGCGCGAGCATCAGGTGGATCAGTCCCGGGTGGATGAGAGCATCGCCATCGCCGAGTCGCTGGCGCTGGAGATGACGCGCGGCACGATCTTTCACCATCTTGAGGACGCCACGCGCGAGCGATTCGGCAATGCCGGCCTGCCACTGCACCCGGGTGAGGTGCTCTTTATCACCAAATCTCTGACGCATGTCTTCGAGGATGCCTACCAGTACGAGACGGACTACAAGCTGTATGATGCCCGCTGGTTTCAGTGGCTGTGCAGCCTGATCGTGCGCGACCCGGAGATTGCCGAGCGCGATCTGGGCGAGCTGGCCGGGGGCGAGCTGTACCTGGCCGCCCTGTATGATGCCGTGTGGGTGACGCTGCCGATGGTGCAGAGCTGGACCGGCAGGCGCTACGGCTCGCCGCAGGAGCATCGTCAGTACGCCGACAAGGTGGTGCAGGCTGTTCAGGGCAACGCGCCGATGGACCTCGGCTACGCCTATCTGCCGCTGATCATGGCCGGCGTGCTGCTCAATATGCGCGTGGCCATGCGCTACGAAAACCAGTGGACCAGCCTGGATATGCTGGAGGAGGCGCGGCGCGGACGCGCTCGCCTGTCCGGCACCCGCGATCAGGAACTCTTCAACGTCCTGGATACGCTGATTGCTGAGGCGCGGGAGCTTCTCCGCCGGGCGCGTGTTCCTAAAGAGTAGGATCGCCGCCAGACGGCGATCTTCCAGAGGAAACCAGAATGGAATCAATGCCGCTTCCTCAGGCCGCCGGGCTGCCAGAAGTTGAGGACCGTTCCCGGTTGACCCGTTACGCCCTGCTCGCCGTGAGCGGGGCGATCATCACGATTTCCATGAAGTACATCGCGTTCCTGCTGACTGGCTCGGTCGGCCTGTACTCCGACGCGCTGGAGGGGCTGGTCAATCTGGCGGGCGCGGTGGGGGCTTTTATTGCGCTCAAGGTGTCCGCCCGCCCCCCCGATGATATGCATACCTACGGGCATGACAAGGTGGAATACTTCTCCAGCGGGGCGGAAGGCGCCCTGATTGTCGTGGCGGCGCTTGGCATTATCTCCGCCAGCGTGAACCGGCTGCTCCATCCGCAGCCGCTGGAGCAGATCGATATCGGTCTGGCGATCTCGCTGCTGGCGGCGCTGGTGAATTTTGTGGTATCGCGGGTGCTGCGCGCCGCCGGGCGCAAGCACGATTCGATCATCCTCGAAGCCGACGCCCGACATCTGATGGCCGATGTCTGGACTTCGGTCGGGGTGGCGGTGGGCGTCGGGGCGGCGGCCATCACCGGCCTGAACTGGCTGGACCCGATCATCGGCCTGCTGGTTGCCGTCAACATCCTGTGGGAAGGCTTCCACCTGGTCCGGCGTTCGGTGAACGGCCTGATGGACGCGGCCCTCCCGCCGGAAGAGGCGGCTCTGCTGGAATCTGTCATCCGGCATCATGAGGCGCAGCACGGCCTCCAGACGCACGAGGTCCGCAGCCGGGTGTCCGGCTCCCGCCGGTTTATCGACATGCACGTGCTGGTGCCCGGCTCCTGGACGGTTCAGCAGGGGCACGATGTGCTCGAAGAGATGGAGAGCGATATCGCCCGCGTGCTGGCCCGCACAACCGTGGTGACCCATCTGGAGCCGCTGGAGGACCCGGCTTCCTGGGCGCATCTGGGGTTTGTCCCGGAGGATCTCGTGACCGGGGCGGACACGCCGCCGGAGGGTCAGGACGGCCCGCCCGGTGTATAAGAGCGGCGCAAGAAATCCCTCAGAACGCCGTTAGAACCGCCGCAGACCCCCCCGGATCATGCTATACTTATACTGGAAGTGTATCGTTAATGGAGCCGCCCAGGGGGAGGCTCCATGGGAAGAGAGTCATCTCTATGATGCGTTTTGACCGTTTTACCGAACGGCTTCAGGATGCGGCGGCCCGCGCCAACGACATCCTGATGCGTTACGGCCATAACCAGATCGATGTGGAACACTTCCTGCTGGCTCTGCTGGAGCAGCCGGATGGTGTTATCCCGCAGATTCTGGATCGAATGAATATCAACACTGATGCGATCCGCGAGCAGCTGGATGAAGTGCTCAAGGCGTCGCCCAAGGCGGCCATTTTTGGCGGCGGCGGGGCGGGGCAGGTCTTCATCACGCCGCGCGTCAAGCGGATTATTGATCAGGCTAATAACGAGGCCAACCGCCTCAAAGACGAATATATCAGCACTGAGCATGTCTTTCTGGCTATTCTGGATGAGTCGGGGACGGCGGTCGCCCGTATCCTGGCCGATGGCGGCGTGAGCAAGGACCGCGTCCTGGAGACAATCCAGGATATACGCGGCGGGCAGCGGGTGACCGACCCGCAGGCGGAGAGCCGCTACCGCACGCTGGAGAAGTACTCCCGCGATCTGACCCGGATGGCCGCCGAAGGCAAGCTCGATCCGGTCATCGGGCGCGACGACGAAATCCTGCGCGTGATTCAGATTCTCAGCCGCCGGACCAAGAATAACCCGGTCCTGATTGGCGAGGCTGGCGTGGGCAAGACGGCTATCGTCGAAGGGCTGGCCCAGAAGATCGCCAACAACGATGTCCCGGAGATTCTGCTCGGCAAGCGCGTGGTGGCCCTGGACCTGGGCGCCATGATCGCCGGCAGCCGCTTCCGCGGCGAATTTGAGGAGCGGCTCAAGGCGGCAATTGAAGAGATTCAGCGCTCCGAAGGGGAAATCATCCTCTTCATCGACGAGCTGCATCAGGTGGTCGGGGCGGGCGCGGCCCAGGGCGCGATTGACGCCAGCAACATGATGAAGCCGGCGCTGGCCCGCGGCGAGTTGAACGCCGTCGGCGCGACGACGCTGGATGAATACCGCCAGTATATCGAGAAGGATTCGGCGCTGGACCGCCGTTTTGCCCCGGTATATGTCGAAGAGCCGAGCGTCGAGGATACCATCGCCATGCTGTACGGCCTGCGCGACCGTTACGAGGCCCACCACAAGGTGCGCTTCTCCGACGCCGCGCTGGAAGCCGCCGCCCGGCTCTCCCAGCGTTATGTGACCGACCGCCGCCTGCCGGACAAGGCTATCGACCTGATGGACGAAGCCGCGGCCAAGCTGCGCGTGGCGCTCTACTCCATGCCGCCGGAGCTTAAGCAGATGAAGATAGAGATCGACCGCCTGAAGGCCGAAGAAGAGGCGGCGCATATGTCCCGCAACTACGAGCGGGCCATGGAGTTCCGCACCAAGCGCAGCCAGTACGAGCAGCAGTACGCCTCCCTGCGCGAGGAGTGGCGCAACAAGAACTCGCTGGATGAGGTGGTCGATATCAACGATATCGCCGAGGTGGTCGCCAAGTGGACGGGCATCCCCGTCAGCCAGATGATGGAGACCGAGGCGCAGAAGCTGCTGCGCATGGAAGAGGCGCTGCACGAGCGTATCATCGGCCAGGACAATGCGGTTGCCGCTATCTCCGACGCGATCCGCCGGGCGCGCTCCGGCCTCAAGGACCCGCGCCGCCCGATCGGCTCGTTCATCTTCCTGGGCAGCTCCGGCGTCGGCAAGACCGAGCTGGCCAAGGCGCTGGCCGAGTTCATGTTCGACGATGAAGACGCGCTGGTCCGTATCGACATGAGCGAATACCACGAATCGCATACGGTCAGCCGGCTGTTCGGCGCGCCGCCGGGCTACGTGGGCTATGAGGAAGGCGGCCAGTTAACAGAAGCTGTACGCCGTCGCCCGTACCGGGTCATCCTGTTCGATGAGATCGAAAAGGCCCATCCGGATGTCTGGAACGCGCTGCTGCAAATCCTGGAGGACGGCCGCCTGACCGATGGTCAGGGGCGCGTGGTGGACTTCCGCAACACTGTGATCATCATGACCAGCAACCTGGGCACGGAATTCGTCCGCCAGGGTGGGGCGCTGGGGCTGGCTCCGTCCGGCAGCGTGGAGATGGTGACCGACCGCCGCAAGATTGAGGAAGCGCTGCGCAAGAACTTCCGGCCGGAGTTCCTCAACCGTATCGACGAGATCATCATCTTCGACCCGCTGACGTTCGATCATGTCGAGGCGATCGTCACCCTGCAAATGCAGGATATCGCCAGGCGCATGTCCGAACAGGGGCTGGCCGTAGAGCTGACGGAGGGCGCCCGCAGGTGGCTGGCCCAGCAGGGGTACGACCCGCAGTTCGGCGCCCGCCCGCTGCGCCGCGCGCTCCAGCGCTATGTGGAAAGCCCGCTGAGCGTCAAGCTGCTGCGCGGCGAGTTCCAGCCTGGCGATCTGGTCGTGGTGGATGTGGACGACAGCGGTCTGGTCTTTGAGCGGCGTCCGGGCGCCGCGCCGGAACTCTCCCGGCATGAGAGCGCCGCGCCCGCTGATGGCCAGCGCGACGCCGATAACGCCAGCGAGGATGAATCTGTCGTTATCTGGAGCTCGCAGTAGCGCGGTTGACTGGCCCGAAAGAAGCCCGCCGGAGGTAATCCGGCGGGCTTTTTTGTTGGGGGGCGGGCGGAGAGGCCCGGATCGGGCAGGGGCGATTCGCGGCGAAGACTGCCGGTCACGTACCGATCCCGGTTGAGCCAGGTAGGGGCGCGACCTCCATCCCCGGCTCTTCTTCCGCTGGCGAACCTCCATCCCCGGCCCTTCCTCCGCCGGCGGAGAAAGGGTGTTCCCCTGTGTAAGCGGGGTATGCTTCCTTCTCCACGCAGATGGAGAGGGACCGGGGGTGAGGCCCAACCGGCTTCGATACAGGACCAGATCGCCGCCCATTGCTCACGATGGCCGGCGGGGATATGATTCATCCCATGAAACGCCGCCTGCTCCTCCTGCTGCTGATTGCGTGTCTGGCGCTGTCCACCCTCGCCGATGCCCGCCCCGCCGCCGCCCAGGCCGGCGAGATGCTGGGGCTGATCAACCAGCTTCGCGCCTCGATGGGCCTGCCCCCGTTCACGCCCGATCCCGCCCTGATGGCCGCCGCCCAGGCGCACGCCGAATGGATGGCCGCCAACCTGAGCTACACTCACACCGGGGCGGGCGGCTCTTCGCCGCAGCAGCGGGCGACGGCGGCGGGATATCAGGGGTATGTGGCGGAGAATATCGTCGGCGGGACGAACCTCTCGCCACAGCAGGGCCTGGTGTGGTGGGAGAACAGCGCGATTCACTACGCGACGCTGACTTCGCCGCGCTACATACACGCCGGGGTGGGCTTTGCCTCCAACAGCGGCCAGAATCTGTATGCGCTGGTCGTGGGGGCGCCCTCAGATTACGCCCCGGCTTCGGGCGCGCCGGGGGCTTCCGCGCCCGCTGCCGAACAGGCGCCGCCCCCGATTGTGATCCCGGTGGTCACAGCGCAGCCGCGCGAGGACGGCGCGATCATCCACGAAGTGCAGATGGGCCAGACGGCCTGGGATATCGCCATCGTCTACGGGGTGGACCTGGAGGAGCTGCTGGCGATCAACCACCTGCCCGACAACCCGATCCTCTTCCCCGGCGATAACGTGATTGTCCGGCCCGGCTCGTACACGCCGGAGCCGGAGGGGCCGCTGACACACACCGTCCGCGAGGGGCAGAGCCTGTGGGCGATTGCCGCCCGCTACGGCATCTCGCTGGACGATCTGCGGTGGCTGAACAGCCTGCCGCCCGACGCCGTGATCAAGCCGGGCGACGTGCTGACCATCCGGCTGGCGGAAGGGCAGTCCCCGCCGCCGACGCCCACCCCGGTCACCACGCATATTGTCCGCGCCGGGGAGACGCTGTGGACAATTGCCGCCCGCTACGGCCTGACGCTGGAGGAGCTGCTGGCGCTCAACGGGCTGGAGCCGGGGGCGGTCCTGCTGGCCGGGGTGGAGCTGGTGATCCACCGCCCCGATCCCACAATGACGCCGACTGAGCTGCCCACGCCCACCCCGGCTGGCTCGCTCCCGCCGCCCACAGCGACGACCGGCCCGATGCCGACCACCATCGGTGTGACGCAGCTCCCGCCGGCCAGTCCTTCGCCGCCGGCGGTCGCTCTGCAGCCCTCGCCGCCCCCGGGGACGGCGACCGCCTCCCCGACGCCGATCCCGGCCCCGCCGCCATCGCGCGGCGCGACGCTGCGCGGGATGCTCGGCGGGATCGTGATCGGGCTGGGCCTGCTGGTGCTGCTCGTGATGGGGATTATCGAAGGGCGGGAGCGGCTGTCCCGCCGGCGCGATCGGGAATAAGGCCAGCGGGCCTGCACAGCATCGGCAGGCCCGACATTTGTTGCGCAGAGGCGGCGGCTAGAAGGCGAAGTGAGTCGCCTGTGCGGCCACGATCACCCAGGTGATGAACATCGCGCTCAGGAAAGCGCCCGTGTAGATGCGGCCCGTCTTGTGGAAGAAGTAGGTGACGAACAGGGCCACGAACGCCAGCAGCGGCACGAACTGGAAGGCGACGATGGTCAGCAGTGGCTCGGCCAGCGGCATCGTGCCGCCGGTCAACAGGGGCACGTACTGGATCAGCAGCAGGACGATGAACCCGATGATCAGCAGGACGACGTTGATCAGCAGGATCTTCCACAGATCGTGCACATCCCGCCGGCGAAGCTCGCCGTTGAGGATGGTGCTCAGCACCAGGAAGAAGAAGGCGAACGGGACCAGATAGGCCAGGAAGATGCCGAAGTGGCGGGCGGACATCGGCTTGATCGCCAGCACCCAGAAGCGGAAGTCCACCTTGAACAGCCAGTCGGCCAGCAGGAGCAGCAGATAGGCCGGGACGAGGATGCAGACGGCCAGCAGCAGCGACTTGCCAATCTTGACCCAGTCCAGACCGCCCTCCCAGGTGACGCCGTAATCGAGAGCTGTCGCGCCGGCCTTCTTGTTGATCTGGAAGTGCCAGAGCAGGAACAGGATCAGGGCGATCAGGCCGTTCCCCACCGCCCAGACCATGATGCCGGTGGTGATGTTCTGCGGCCAGAAGGCGCTTGCCGGGAACCACCCGCCGGCCTGATTTTGCAGCCAGAAGTAAGTCACGATAGGCACGACGACGGTGATAGCCGCCCCCAGCCACCAGCCCCAGCCGGTGACGCCTTTGTTCTCCGGCAGCGGATCGACCAGGTCCTTGAAGCAGCCGGTCGTCAGCAGCAGGGCGCCCAGCGGGAACATGAACAGCACCATGCCGATCAGCGCGATCAGCCCGCCGATTTCCCGCCAGTACCAGACCTGATCGGCAGGATCGAGATTGTTGCCGCCGGTCAGCGTCTTCTGGAACCATTCCACAGCGTTGCCGATAGCCTCAGTGGAGATGTGATCGCCGGGGTGCGTGGTGCGGGGCATGTACAGCTCGCGGGCCGTCCCATCCTCGATGGAGCCGTACAACTGCCCGATCTGGACGGTTTCATCCGTGCCAAAGACGGTTTGCAGCTTCTCAGTATCGACGATCTGTGGGGCTGTCTCGGCGCCCCACATGAGCGGGGCGAACTCATCCCACTCGCTGAAGATCAGGCCCAGGTTGCGCGGGAAATCGGCGGTGCCATCCGGCGCGCCGAATGTGCCGGTGGATGAGCCTTCCAGGATGATAGACCTGTAATCTTCCGGGTAGACGCCGGCGGCAACCGTCACTGCCCAGCCGCCCATCGAGTGCCCGCTGATGCCGATGTTATCTTTGTCCACGATATCCAGCGTGCGCAGGTAAGCCAGCCCATCGGGGCCGCCGAAGCCATTGGCGAAGGCGGGCGGCTCGGAGTAGCCGTGACCGGTCTGGTCCAGGGCCAGCGTGACATAGCCCCGCCGTGCGAATTCGATGGCGAAGCCGTCCTGAGTCTCGCGGGAGTTGATATAGCCGTGAATGGCCAGCACCCCCGGCGCGGGATGCTCATTGGACACGCCGTCGGGGATGTAGAGCAGGCCGCTCATCATAGTGCCGTTTGTGCCGGCGAAGCGCACATCGCGCACGGTGATGGTGCCGCCCGAGGTCTGGGCGCCATAGGCTATCAGGCAGCCGATCAGGACGATGATCAGGGCCGCCCCCAACAAGTAAAAGGTCCTCTTCATCAGTATCCTCCTCACTCATGAATCGAATCATTTTGCTGCGGATGCTGCCTCCGAGCAGGCAGCGCTGCTCCGGCGGGTGGGGAATTCTGGCAAGGGAGAAGGCATTCTGTGGTAGGATTGGCGTGAAGCTGCAAAGGGACGACGGCACACCCGCTCCCTTGCGTTCCCCGATCTCATTATAAGCGCAATTTGGCGCTGTCATTCCAGGGAAATCTATTGCCATGCCCCTCACACTGGACCGCCAGAATGCCTACCGCGATCGTTACCGCGCCCTGCGCCCCGGCTGGCAGCCGGCGACGGCCGTCTATGAGGCGCGGGTGCGGGCGGCGCTGGCCGGATATGCGTCCCCGACTCTGCTCGATCTGGGCTGTGGACGGGGCGGCGCCCTGGAGCAGCTCGCCGACGCCAGCCGCGATCTACGCCCCTTCGGCGTCGATCCGGATTTTGCCTCGCTGGCCGAACATCGCCTGCCGGACCTGCCCCGCGCTGTCGCGACAGCGGATGCGCTGCCTGTGCGGGCCGCGACGGCCGATGTCGTCATTGCCGCCTGGGTGCTGGAGCATCTGCCTGATCCGGCGCGGACCTTCGCTGAAGTGGCGCGGGTGCTGCGGCCGGCCGGGGCGTTCGTCTTTGTGACGCCCAACCGCCGCAGCCCGGTAGTCCTGCTCAACCGCCTGCTGCGCCCGCTGCAAAGCAGGCTGGTGCCCCGGCTGTACGGCCGGGCGGAAGCGGATACCTTCCCGGTCCTGTACCGCGCCAACACCGGCCCCCGGCTGGAAGCGCTGGCCGCCGCCGCCGGGATGCGGCTGGCGACGCTGACTATCGTCGAAGACCCGACTTACCTGGCTTTCAACGAGGCGCTGTTCTGGCTCAACCGGCAGATCGCCCGCCGGCTGCCGGAGTCAACCGGTGTGCATCTCGTCGGTGTGTGCCGCAAGGAGGGCGCCTGATGCGCGTCGTCTGGCTGACCGATCTGCACCTCAATTTCGTGGAGTCCGACGCGATTGAGCAGTTTCTCAGCAGCGTGATAAAGGATCGGCCAGATGTTGTGCTGCTCTCCGGTGACACGGGCGAAGCCTCCTCCATCATCGGCTATCTGGAGCGGATTCGGGCCCGGCTGCAACGCCCGATCTACTTTGTGCTGGGCAATCACGACTTCTACCGGGGATCGATCCGGACGGTGCGGACGGCGATACGGGAGTATGTGGAGGAGACGCCCTGGCTGACCTGGCTGAATGACGCGGGTGTTATCGCCCTGACGCCGGAGGTGGCGCTGATCGGACACGATGGCTGGGCCGACGGGCGCAGCGGCGACTACGAACGCTCTTCGGTCGTGATGAACGATTACCTCCTGATCGAGGAATTTGCTGGGCTGAGCCGCCGGGCGCGGCTGCAGCGGCTGCATGCGCTGGGCGACGAGGCGGCGGCGCACCTCCGCGCTGTCCTGACCGCCGCCTTTGCGACATATCGGCGCGCCATTCTGGTGACGCACGTGCCGCCCTTCCGCGAAGCCTGCTGGCATGAGGGGCAGATCTCGGATGATGACTTCCTGCCGCACTTCGTCTGTCAGGCGGCCGGCGATGCTATTCTGGGCGTGATGGCGGCGCATCCGGAGTGCGAGCTGCTGGTATTGTGCGGGCATACGCACGGCGAAGGGGTGGCCCGCCCCGCGCCCAACGTGGTCGTGCTGACCGGGGGCGCGGAGTACGGCGCGCCGGAAGTGCAGCGCGTTTTTATCCTCGAGGGCGCTCACCTGCCGATCCAGCCGGCGGCCCCGCCGTCTGCTCTCCCTGATAGTAAGTGAGGGGTCCCCCCGCAGGAGACCCTTACCCGATATTGAACAGTCCGGCGCAGACTCCGCTGCGATGCAGCTTACCTGCTGCTCTCGTTCAATTCCGCATTAGATTTGAAAATGAAGAGATAGCCCTGGACCTGGCGGACGAATCCCGCAGACTCATTTTGATGATTGCGGCGTTTCCCCCCCACAATTCTGGGGGGTGGACGCTGCCGGGACAGGGAGTATGATTGAGATAGCGTTTTGCTACCTGGCGCGTCGAAAATTGCGAAGCGCGTGGACGCACTCCGCCCTGATTCCCCGGAGGTCATTATGAATGAAGCGCCGCCTGTGGTTATCCACATTGAAGGGCTGACCAAGCATTACGGCAAGGTCAAAGCCCTCACTAACCTGAACCTTGATGTTTACAAGGGCGAGATCTTCGGCTACCTCGGCCCCAATGGAGCCGGCAAAACGACGACCATCCGCACCCTGGTGGATCTGATCCGCCCTACCGCCGGGCGGGCTTCCATCCTCGGCTTCGATGTCAACGCTGATAGCGTCAGGCTGCACGCGCATATCGGCAACCTGCCGGGGGAACTGGCCCTGTGGGATCACATGACCGGCTGGGGCGTGGTGCGCTACCTGGGCGGGCTGCGCGGCGGCGTGGACGAAAAGTACGTGGGCGAATTGGCCGGGCGGCTGGATATGGATATGACGCGCAAGGTCAGGGAATGTTCCTCCGGTATGAAGCGCAAGCTCGGCCTGATCCAGGCCCTGATGCACAGGCCGGAGGTGCTGATCCTCGATGAGCCGACCAACGGTCTGGACCCGCTGGTGCAGAAGACCTTTCACCAGCTTATGCGCGAAGTCACCGCTGAGGGTCGCACGGTGTTTCTTTCCTCGCATAATCTGCCGGAGGTGGAGGCTATCTGTGACCGGGTGGGCATCCTGCGCCTGGGCAAGCTGGAGGCTGTCGAGCGTATCAGCGACCTCAAGCAGGTCCGCTTCCGCTGGATGACGCTGGCGCTGGACCAGCCGATTGACCCGGCGCCGTTCGCGAGCCTGACGGGAGTCTCCGATGTCACGGCCCACAACAACTCGATTCGCTTCCGCGTGACCGGCGATCTGGACCCGGTGATCAAGCTGGCCGCTCGCTACCATGTGGTGGACCTGAGCTACGAAGAACCCAGCCTGGATGACATCTTCCTGGAGTATTACGGCAAGGGAGAGCAGGCGTGAACAACACAGGCGTAATCTTTCGCCAGAGCCTGCATGACAACCGGAAGAGCATCTTCTGGTGGGGCGTGTGTATGGCCGCGCTGGCGTTTTACATGGTGATCGTATACCCCCTGATCAGCGAGTTTCAGCAGTTCAACCAGTTGATGGAAAGCCCGATCTTCGTGGCGCTGGTGGGCAGCATGCAGGGGCTGGAATTCACCACGCCGGCGGGCTTCCTGGGGGTGGAGTTCTTCTCCTGGGCGCCGCTGGTGCTGGCTGTCTACGCCGTCCTGTTTGGCCTCGGCATCGTCGGGGGTGAAGAGGCGCGGGGGACGCTGGACCTGCTGCTGAGCGCGCCGGTGCCGCGCTGGCGCGTCATTGCCGAGAAGTCGGCGACCTTCGTCATCGGGCTGGCCGTGATTCTGGGCCTGACGCTGATCGCGATGGTGCTTGGCGTGGCCGTCACGCCGGGGCTGGATATCGGGCCGGGGATGATAGCGGTGGGTATGCTGAACGTGATGCCGGTCGTTGCGCTGATGGCGGCGATCACGCTGCTGCTGACGACGGTGCTGCGCTCGCGCACGCAGGCGGGCGGCATCGCGGCGGGCATTATCGTGGCCTCGTACTTCCTCAACTCGCTCGCCGGCCTGGCCGATTCAGAGGTGCTTCGGGGGATTCAGCACCTGTCGTTCTACAAGTATTACAATCCCTTTGGCGTGCTGGTTGACGGCATTGAATGGGGCAACTTCCTGTTTCTTCTGGCGGTCACGGGGGCGCTGTTCCTGGGATCGATTTACTTCTTCCAGCGGCGCGACCTGTCAGCCTAGCGCGCGGTTACCCGGCGGCGCGCCGTGTGATGGAATCAACCGGGCGGGCGGCGGAGGCCGCCCAACAGCGAAAGTGGCGGGGAGATGAGCGGGGCAGGGATTATCTTCTGGCGGGCGCTGCGCGACTCACGGCGGGGGATCATCGGCTGGGGGGCGCTGCTGGGGGGCACGGCGCTGCTCTATATCAGCATTTTCCCCCAGATAGAAGGGCTGCTGGAAACGCTGGGGCCGTTTCTGGAAAACCCCCTGATCAGATCGCTGATTGGAGATGTCGGGCAGTACACAACCCTGGGCGGGTACATGGGGATGAAGTTCCTGACAGTCGCCCCGGTGATGCTGTTCGTGTACGCCGTGGTCGTGGCGCTGGGGATCGTGGCCGGGGAAGAGGAGCGCGGCACGCTGGATGTCCTGCTCAGCACGCCCGCGCCGCGCTGGCAGATCATCGTCGAGAAGTTCGCGGCGCTGACCGTGGCCCTGCTCCTGATTCTGGCCCTTCTGCTGGCGGGGATGGTCCTGGGCGCGCTCCTGCTGCCGCCAGGCCTGGTGACGTTCGAAGCCTTGCTGGAAGCCGCCCTCAACATCCTGCCGGTGACGCTGTTTGTGGCGGCGCTGGCGCTGCTGCTCTCCACCGTGCTGCGGTCGCGTAACACGGCCGGGGCGGTGACGGGGGCGATTGTGGCCGCGGCTTACTTCATGACCACGCTGGGCGATATGGCCGGCGGCGTGGTCGGGGATATCAAGTACCTGTCGTTCTACCAGTATTACGGCGGGACCAGCGTGATGACTTCCGGCATCCAGTGGGGGGGCTTCTTCGGCCTGCTGGCCGGGGCGGCGATCCTGCTCGGACTGTCGATTTACGCCTTCCAGCGGCGCGACCTGCGATGATCTGCGGCGGGCGGCACAACCTGATCCAGCGTGACGGCAGGGCCAGTAGCGAAGCTCCTCCACTTGCCGGGCATCAGGGCTGGCCGGGCAGGTAAAGCTGCATCACGCCGCGTTTGCCATTCCACCGCCAGTCCGGGTCGGCGCGGTCCAGGGCGGCCATCAGGTCGTCGGAGAGGCCGGCTATGCCGTCGCTCTTGAGGGCGCGCAGGCACAACAGCGGCGCCGGGAAGTCGCGCACGACGGCGGCGAAGGAGAGGCTCCCCGGCCACATGATATCGCCGACCATCCGGCGGTAATTGACATCCCCTTTGGCGATAGCCAGCCGGGCCGGGGCCAGCCTGGCCCGCAGCAGCGGCGGCATCTCCCACAGGGTGCGCGTGCTGTTCCAGTACGGATCGCAGGCCAGCCACAGCCGCCGCCCCAGCGCGGCCTGAAGGCGCTCGCTCATCCGGCGGACGGCGCCGCCCCGCGCTTCGGCCAGTTCCAGGAAGCGCAGCACGTCCGGTATCGTGGCATCGCTGACATAGGTAGGGTGGCGCTTGAGGTGCAGGATGACCTCGGCTGGGATGACCTCCAGCAGGGCGTCAATCAACACGATGTCCATCGCTATCTCGCGCCCGTAGTTGTCGGCGATGTAGTGAGTCGGGCCGCTGCCGGTGAGGAGCTGGCGCACGGCGGCGGCGCTGTCATCGATCAGCAGGTCGTCATGGGCGATTTCGGTGCCGCGCTCCAGCGACCAGCGAAAGCTCAGATCGATCCGGTTGCCCCACAGCGCGCTGTGCAGCAGGCCGTTGAGCCGCGCCTCGGCGGGCACATCCGGTCCGTTCAGAGCCAGCGCCTCCTCCACCATCTCCCACAGCCCGGCGCCGCGCTCCTCCTCTTGCTTGATCGGCAGGAAAGGGTCGCGCCCGGTCTCCCACCACCAGATCGCCTCGATCAGCAGCCGGTAGGTGTACACCTCGGCGAAGAACCATTCCGTATGGTGCCAGGTCTCGCCGAGGTGAGGGCCGGCCTCGTCCCACCAGGCATCGAGGTCTGGCGCGGGCAGGCGCAGGAGCGGGATGCGCCCATCCGCGGCGACGCTGTCGCGCAGGGCCAGGATGCCCGCTTTAATCGCAGCGGGGTAATCCGGATTGGTGTCGCAGGTCTGCTGCAAAATCTCCGGGACGCGCACGCGCATCGTATTGCTGGCGAAGGCGTTGCTGTGATCGGTGCGGATGGGCGGCGGGCCGCCTTCAGGTCGGGCCATTATCCCTCACATATTTGTCGGGTCTGTCTCCGGGGCCATTGTAACCCGTCCCGCGACTCTTTGAACAGGCGGCGGGCTACAACTGGCGCGCCCGGTGTGCGTATAGAAGATCATCGTACGTTTGAACTGTGAGGATGAAAAAATGCAGCCGCTTGATGAGGAGTACATGGTCCGGCGTGAGAAGCAGATCCGGGAGCTATATTCGCTGCGCGCCAGCGCCTGGGCCTGCCTTGTTTTCGGGCTGGCGCTGCTCGGCCTTTCGGTTGTGCTCATGGTTGGCGGGAGCGGAGGGCTGGGCGTGGCGCTGTTCCTGATCGCGCTGGCCTTTGAGGCGGGAGCCGCCTTTATATTCGCCGACTACTACGGAAAGAAGGCCGCCGACCGGGCCATCCAGGAGGAGCGTGAGCGCCTCCTGATGCTTTACAGCCGGGCGGATAAGCCGAAGCGCAGCGCGGAGGAGGATGCCTTCCGGCTGGCGGATGACGGCGAGATGGAAGAAGAGGCGCCGGTCCCGCTGGATACCCTGACGGGCCGCGAACGTGGATGAGCGGGCAGCGGCGCTTATCTGGACAGGAGCGAACGGATCGAGGGCGCTGTGGCCGGCGGCGTTGGCTCCGCCAGTATCGCGGCGTCGCCGCTCAGGAGGCTCCCCAGAATATCGCAGTTCTGCGGCGCGCCGTCTTCGCTGTCGCCCTCAATGACGTCGCAGCTTTCTATCGCGCTGTCAACGGCGGCGGCAGGGGCGGGCGCGGGCACATTCTGGGCCAGGGTGGCAGAGGCGCGGCTCAGCATAAGCGCTGCCCCGGCCAGGAGCAGGGCCGCTGCGACAAGGGTGAGCAGGAATCGCGTACGCATGTGCCGGTATTCCTCCAGAACGATAAGCGCCGTCCGGATGTGTGCCTGCACGTAATCATACCTCCTGGGTCCGATATTGTCTACGCCCGCAGTCTTTGCCAGGGGGGAGGTTAGCGGACCTGAACCCGGCTGCCGGAGGGCGTCTTTTCCACCTCCAGCCGGGCGGGGAAGGCGTCGCGCAGGTCGTCCATGTGCGTGATCACCAGAATCAGGTCGAAGTCAGCGGCAACGGCGTTGATCGCCTCCACCAGCCGTTCGCGCCCGGCGGCGTCCTGCGTGCCGAAGCCTTCATCCACGAACAGCGTGCGCAGGGCGGCCCCGGCCCGCCGCGCCAGCAGCTTGCTGAGGGCGATGCGCAGGGCGAAGTTGATGCGGAACGCCTCCCCGCCGCTGAAGAGGGCGTAGTCGCGCAGCCCGGCCTCGTCGGCGATGGCGATATCCAGCGTCTCCACCGTCTCGCCGCTGACTGTCTCCCGCTGCGTGCTCAGGCGCACCCGCATCCGGCCGTCGGTCATGCGGCCCAGCAGGGCATTGGCGTCCGCTTCTAGCTCCGGGATGGCGGCTTCGATGATCAGGGCGGGGATGCCGTTGCGACCAAACGCCTGGCGAAGCTGGTCATAGAGGCCCGCCTGATCCAGCAGGGTCGCCCGCCGCTCCGCCAGCGAGTCGCGGCGCTGGCCGGCCGCTTCCAGAGCGTGGAGGGCCTGCCCGGCGCGGGCGCGCTTCTCCCCGGCCACCTGCACGGCGGACCGGGCGCGGGCGGCCTCGTCAAAGCGGCGGTTGGCTTCCGCCACCAGCGCCTTGAGCCGCTCCACATCCTCAGTCAGGGCGGCATGGGCCGCTCCTTCCTCCAGCCGGACGGCGCGCAGCCGCGCCAGCCGCTTCTGCGCCGCTTCCAGCCCCCGGCGGGCTTCGGGCAGGGCATCCTGGGCCAGCCGCAGCTCCTGCTGCTGGACTTCGTAGGCGCGGAAGGAGGCCAGATTCTCGCGGGCTTCGGTGTGGGCGGCCCGGTCGTAGCCCAGCGTCTCGATTTCGGCCTGCACCACCGCTAACTGCGCCCGCGCTTCGGCGGCGTAATCTCCGGCGGCCAGCGCCGCCTCCACGCTGGCCAGGGCGGCCCGCGCTTCTGTCCGGCGCAGATCGGCGTCGCGGGCGGTCTCCTGCCGGGCGCGGAGTTCGCCGGCCTGCCGCCGCAGCGGGTTGAGCTGGCCCAGCTCCGCCTGTAGCGTCTGGATCAGGGCTTCCTGCTGCGCCGTTTCCTCATGAAGGGCGGCCAGGCGCTCGCGGTTGGCGCGGAAGGCGTCGCCGCGCGCCGTGCCTTCCACCTGGTAGCGGGCCAGCAGATCCGCCCGCTGAACTGGCGAAAGCGGCTGCTGACAGGTGGGACAGAGCGCGGACTCGGGGTCAGCGGCGTTCAGCGTATCCATCCGCCCCTTGATCGCGTTCATCTCCTCATGCAGACTTTTGTTCGCGCTGCGCAGAGTCGCCGCCTCGGCAGCGAGATCGGCGATCGTCCCCCGGGCGGAGTCGCGCTCGGCCTCGCGCGCTTCCAGCGTCTGGATGGCCGTCTCCACCTGACCCAGCTCGGCCTCGATCTCGTCCGTGCCGGCGGTCAGGCGATCCAGCGCCTCGATTGCGCCGCGGTGATCGGCCGCCTGCGCTTCCAGGGCGGCGCGCGCCGCCGCGATCTGGCTCTCCAGCGCGTGCCGGCGGGAGTCGGCATCCTGCATCGCCATCAGCTTGTCGCTCAGGGAAAGGTCGGCCTGGCGGGCTGTCTCCAGCGCGGCGAAGCCGGATTCGATCGCCTCCTGCCGGGCCAGAATCGCCTCGTAGCCGCCGATGCGCTCGCTCAGGCGGTCCAGCTCGGCCAGGGCGGCGCGCTCATCGTTTTCGTATTCGCCCAGCCGCCGGGCCAGATCGTGCAGCCGGTCAGAGGCAGCGCGGAGCTGCGCCGGGGCATCTTTCACCGCGTCGTAAAGCTGCTCCGCCTCTTGCAGGGTGCGTTCGGCTTCGGTGTAATCCGCTTCCGCCGTGGCAAAATCCTGCTCCAGCCGCGGGCGGCGGGCCAGGTCTTCCTCGATCTGCTCCAGCCGCCCGGCGATGTTATCCAGCGCGGTGTCGATCTCGCTCAGGCGGTCGCGCGCCCGGTTGGCGGCCAGACCCCAGGAGTCCAGCCCCAGGATATCGCCCAGAATTTGCTTGCGCTGGGCGGGCGGGCGGATGGTGAAGGCGTCCGCCCGGCCTTGCTGCAGGAAGGCGCTGTGGACGAAGGTATCGTAGTCCAGGCGGAGGAGGGCGTTCAGCCGGGCCTGAGTATCGCGCAGGGAAGGGGCGCTGATCTCGCTGAAGCTGCCGGACGCCCGATCGCGGAGAAAGAGGCTGAGCGCGCCCGCCCGGCGGCGGCGATCGCGCTGGCGGACGACGCGATACAGGTCGCCGTTCTGCTCAAAGTCCAGTTCCACGCTCATATCGTCCGCGCCGAGCGCGATCAGCTCCAGATCGCTGCGGGCGCGGGAGCGGCCCCACAGCGCCCAGGTGATGGCGTCCAGCAGCGAGGATTTGCCCGCCCCGTTAGGGCCGCTGAGCACAGCCAGATGCAGGCCCTCGAAGCTGATCGGGTCCGGGGCGCGGTAGGGCAGGAAGTTGTGCAGCGCGAGTCGTACAGGCAGCATAAGCGGTATCCGGTGCGGCGGATCATCCGAAGGGCCGCGTATGCTCCCTAGTGTAATCGGAGTGGGCGGCTTCGGCTATCTCTTGCTCCTGTCTGTCGCTATTAGCCAGAATGCGTGAATAATTCATGAAATCGCGCCGGTAACTCTGGACTCCGGTTTTGTTTCATGAGACAGTGTAGAGGAGTACCTTAACATGCTCATATCTCGTGACGGGTCGTATTGGAAAGGGCACAGCCATGGAATTCCTTTTAACGTTCACGGATCACGCGAAGCAGCGGTTGATAGAGCGCAATATCTGCCCTGACGAGGTCGAGTATGTAATTCGTTTCGGCCTCAAAGAGCATCGCGCCGGCTGTGTTGCGTACTATCTGGCGAAACGGTGTATCCCTGCAGCCGATCGGCGTAACCAGCGTATCTGCCAGCTTGAGGGCCTGACGGTGCTTGTCGGGCAGCCCGGTCAGAACGGGTTGCCGGTCATCACGCTTTATCGCAACCGGGAGGGGGGCCTTAAGAATCACCGGCGGAAAACAAAGTACGATCGTCGGGAAGTCGCCTGATCCAGAAGTCGGGATACGTCGTCAGTCTAATTCCGTAAGTGGCTTCGGCAACCAGAGATAGAGCTGTTAACAAAGAGGGCCAGCGCAGGCTGGCTCTTTTTGTTTCCCGCCGCGTCACCGCACCAGGGCCAGCAGCACGCTCAGCGTCAGGGCGCTGGCGACGGTGCTGGTCAGGATGACGGAGGTGGTGAATTCCTCGTCGCTGCCGAACTGAGTAGCCAGCGCCCCGCTGATGATGGCCGTCGGTGTCCCGGCCTGCAGGATCATGACCTGGCGCGTCACGCCGGTGATGCCCATCACGGCTACCAGCCCGAAGGCCAGCAGCGGCGAGACGACCAGCCGGAGCGCCGTCGCCAGCGCGATCGGCCCCAGCCGCCCGCGCAGACGGGTATGGATCAACTGCAGGCCGAGCAGGACGGTCATGACCGGCACGGCGGCCTGGCCGAGCAGCGTCACCGCCCGCTGGATGGGCAGCGGCAGCGCCGTCCCGGTCAGGCTGAGGGTCAGGCCGAGCACCAGCCCGTAGATCATCGGCACCCTGACCACGTTGAGCAGCGACTGTCTGACCGGCACCGATCCGCGCGACGCCAGAAAGACGCCGAAGGTGTTGACGATGATTGTCGAGACGACGAAGAACACCATCGCCCGCTCGTAGCCCGTATCGCCGAAAGCGAACTCGTTGAGCGGCAGGCCGATATTGGCGGAATTTGTCAGCAGGACGCACAGCAGAAATGCGCTTTGCAGCCGCTGATCGTAGCGCAGGGCGCGCGTCAGCGCGTAGCCGATGGCGGCCAGCAGGAGGGTGAGGACGATCTCGAAGACGGCGATCTGCCCGAACTCGTCTGAAGTCAGGCTGGAGCGCGCGATGCCGTCCAGCACCAGGAACGGCGAAAAGAGGTAGACAATCAGGGTGGAAAGCGTGCGGGTATCGGGTTTGAAACGCCAGGCGAAGAGCGACGCGACGGCCACGGCCAGCACCAGCGGCCCCATCACATTGAGGGCGAAGTCCAGCAGAATCGACATAGGCGGATTATCCTTGTTCGGGCGGGATGGCTGCTCTCCGGCGGGGCTGCCACCGCCGGATGACGCGCTCCCCGTGGAGCAGATACAGGCCGCAGGCGCCAGCCGTCAGGAGGGTCAGGACGCCGCCGGCGTAAAGCAGCGGCGGGCGATAAGCGAACTCGACCAGGTGGAGCGCATCACCCGGCGGCAGGACGACGCCAACCTGCCCGCCCGCTGACTCCAGTTGCGCCGGTGCTCCGTCAACAGTCACGGCCCAGCCGGGATAGGCGCGCTCCTGAATGGTGACGACGATCGGGTCCACCCGCCAGGCCGGCACCAGCAGCCGTATCGTATCCGGGGCGCGCTCGAAGTCGGCGATCGGGGTCACGATGGCCGGGTTGAGCTGGTCACCGGGGGCCTGGTTGAGCAGCGTCACCGGCAGGGCGTAGGCGTAGGGCAGCGCCGCCTCGCGCCGGTACAGGCAGTGGTAGCGGTCCGCGGGCGCCGGACTCTCCATCACTTCCACGTAACCGTTCTCCTGCAGCCAGGCGCGCGCGCCGCGCTCCCAGGCGATGCCGTATTCCGGCAGCGAGCGCGTCAGGTCAAGCTGGCCGATGGTGGACTCCAGCGGTTGGGGGAAGTAGTCGGCGCTGATCTCCCACAACCGGATGTGATGGGTCAGGAAGGGCGTGACGGCGTCGTAGTCCTTGCGGTAGACGGCCAGCTCGCCGGTCGGGCGTTCCTGACGCAACCAGTCCAGGCAGATTGCGTCCTGGACGTTGATGCCGGCGACGCCAGCGAAAATGTGCCACTGCGCGTTGACCTGCCGGGCTGCCTGCGCACTCAGCCCGATCACGAGCGCGGCCAGCGCCGCCTGCCCGATGCGGGTGACCCGGCCTGGCAGCGATCTCCGCCGGCTGTGGAGCCAGTCGGGGCGCCACAGCGCTCGCCACAGGCCGTCGATCCGCATCGCCACCAGCACGGCGATCCAGAAGGAGGCCCCGGCCAGCGCCCGCCCGACGAACCGCCACTGCCCCAGCAGCGGCACATGATCGTACAGCCAGGCGACAGCCGGATTGCCGCCCGCGCCCCAGACCACAAAAACCGGAATCAGGATCAGGCCGGCCAGCCACACCCGCCACGCCTCCGGGAGGCCGGGCCGGTACAGGTAAGGCAGGATGGGCGGAAGCAGGAGGATGAAGATCAGGAGGTACCAGAACGGGATGACGAAGCTGTGATAGAACTGGATCTGGCCATGCGCGTCCCCGGACATATACTGCGCGGCGTCGTCGTTCACGAACTGCGTCAGCACCCACGCCAGCGGCACGGCCGTCCCCGCGCCCCGCTCATCGGGGTGGCCGCCGATGCGATCGCGGTGCGCCCAGACCGGCAGCAGCGTGACCGCGCTCAGGCCGAGCGTGAACACGGCGGCGAGCAGCAGCCGGCGCAGGGCGATCCGATCGACGGAAAAGCGCCCGGCCTTCCGCCGGATCACATGGGTCAGGGCCAGCAGCCCCATGCTCATCAGGGCCGGGAGGGTGTACCAGATGTTGCCCGCCCAGAATAGCAGCGTGAACATGACGGCGGTCAGGACGACCGGCCAGCGGCGGCCCGGCAGACGGAGCAAGGCGATCGTGCCCGCCGCGATCCAGGGGAGGTAAGCCTGGCTGGTGCCAAGCTGGAAGTAGCCCGTGCCGATCATGGCGAGCATATTGCCTTTGCCGGTCATCAGCAGCGCCAGCAGCAGCCGCCCCACCGATCCGAAGCCCAGCACGCGCCCCAGCGCCCAGCCGCCCCAGCCGGCCAGCATTGCCGTCAGGGCCACGCTGATCTTGATCCCGCGCACACCGCCCAGCAGCAGACTCGGCCCGGCGCTGACGGGGTTGAGGACGAAGGAGAACGGGTTATCGATCAGCGGCTCGCCGGCTTCCAGATAGGGCTGCCAGAGCGGGATATAGCCGCGCTCGCGCAGGGTGAGGGCGGCGAAATGCGCCGAGCTGGTCAGCCATTCCGCTTCGCCACCGGGGAGCTGCTCGGTATCGCCGGGGCGCAGGTAGGGCTGGGTGACGGCGGCGGCGACCAGAGCGATCAGGAGGATCTCAGCGGCGAACTGAAGCGGGGGCAGCGGCCGGCGCAGGGTCTCGGCCAGCGGCGGGGTGTGACTGGCGGCGCGGTCCTGCCCCCAGACGCGCCACAGGGAACGCCCCCTGGCCAGCGCCAGCCGCGTCAGCGCCGCCGGCCCCAGCTGCGCCCGGTGCGCCGCATCCAGCCCGGCCAGGAGGATGGCGACGACGATCAGGGTGGTGAACAGAACAGTCGATGTGGGCGGCGGCACGGTCACCAGAACGATGGCGATGGTGACCAGCCAGCCGAAGAAGATCAGCCACTGAATGCGCGGGCGTTGCACGATGGGGCGAGCGCCTTCCGTCAAGACAGGTCAGGAGAACGGCATCATTATCGCAGAAGAGCGGTTTTTGTGCTGCCGAAACCTATATTTCGTCCATCCTCAGGCCGGGCAGACTGTCCATCTTCAACTGCGGGCGCGTCCTGATCCGGTACGCCAGCCAGGCGGCCCCGACCCCGGCCAGGACGGCCAGCGGCGCCTGCAGAATGATGTAGTAGCGCTGAATGGGGAGCTTATTCATGAGCAGGGCCAGGACGATGAATAGCAGCCACAGGGACATCAGGAGCGCCTCCCCGGCGCGCCGCCGCTGGATCAGCGCGGCAACCCCGCCCAGCAGCAGGCCGATCTCCAGCAGGCCCCACAGGGCGCCGCTCCGTCCCTTCAGCAGCGTGCCATCATAGGCCTGAATCTGGGCCGTGATGGTGTCGAATGTGGACCATGCCGGGGCTTCGTAGTACTGCGTCTCGGCGAAGAATGCCTGGTCAGCCAGCGCGATCAGGCGCTCGCCCGGCGTGGACAACTCGCCCAGCGCCGCCCCCTGCATCGCCATCAGCCGGTTGCGCTGCTGGAAGATGAAGTAGGGGAGGTCAACCAGCTCAGCCCACAGTATCGGCTGCAGGATCGAGACCAGGAGCAGCGCCAGCCCGGCCCCGCCGCGCGCGATCCAGCGGGCGCGGGAGCGCCACTCCACCGCGAAGGCCATCAGCAGGGCAGCCAGCGCCGCCAGCCCCAGCACGCGCGGCCACGACCACCACACCGGCATGAGGATGATGGCGACCATGTAGGCGAAAGTCCCGGCGCTGAGCACGGCCAGCACATGCTGACGGTTGAAGCGGAAGGAGGGCGCAGTCGTGATCCAGCGGGTCAGGAGGGGGGCGAACAGGACAGCGGCGAAGGCGGCGGCGGTGACGATGGCGGCGGTGTGCTTGGCGGCAATGGCCGCGCCGCCCGCCGCGCCGAGGGCGATATACCACGCATACACCCGGTTGCGGGTGACGCCGGGCCGCGCCTGAGCCTGGACCGCCCGCAGCGCGATCAGGACGGTCAGCGCCGTGAAGAACAGCATCGCGCCTTCCTGCATCGCCCGCCGCCCGTTGATCAGGATGGCCGGGTCGGTGATGTAGAGCAGGCTGGCTACCCAGGCCGCCAGACGGCTGCCGCTGAGGCCCCGGGCGATACCGTACAGGGCGATTACGCTGAGAATGGTGAACAGGGTAGAGGGCGTGCGCGAGACGGCCAGCAGCCGCTCCGAAGGCAGATTGCCCGCCCGCTGGTTGAGCGTCCACTCCCAGGGGCCGGGAGAGCTGACGATGTTCCAGTCCCACGAGGTGTTGACCTGGCTCGCGTCGATACCGGCCAGGCTGCGGGCCAGGCCGATGGTCAGCGGATTGATCGCGCCGACCATCACCCGCTGCCACTGGGCGTCCAGGTCGGGGGGGCGCTGCTGGAACGGCACGCTGGACGCTTCCCCCCACAGGAACAGCCGATCGTAGTCCAGACTCAGCCAGGTGAAGGTGGTTTCGTCCCCGTGCAGAGGGACGGCGTCCCGCCCGGCGAACACAAACAGGCCGATCAGGGCCAGAAAGACGATATCCAGCAAGATGAGCAGGCGCTTTCGGCGTGACATCATACTCCCCCCTGTCGTCGCCAGCGGATGCGTGACGCGGATCAGTCTTCGGCGAGCAGCTCCCGCGCAGCGGCCAGCAGCAGCTCCAGCCGGTCGGCGGGCACTTCCTGCTGCTCAAAGTAGCGGATCAGCAGTTCCTCCGGCGTGCGTTGTTCCGGGTTCTGGCCGAGTCGCGAGCGGAGCGGGTGGGCTACCTCCTGCTGCAGCGCGGCGACATGGTCGGCCCCGGCGGCGATCAGCGCGCGCCGGATCTCGCCATCCCGCAGCAGCGCGGCGTTGTGCTCCTCCAGGCGGATCATGACGCGCACCACTGCTCCGGCCACGTCCACTCCGCTCACAATGCGGAGGACCTCGGCGGTGGGGTCACGGCTGGCGCGGACATCCGCCTGGATGGTGAGGAATGGCCGCGCCGCGACTTCCACGAAGCGCCAGGCGGCGTTCCCCCGCGCCACCTCCACCCGGCAGAAGCCTTTCGGCTCGCCTTCCTCGCTGAAGTCCAGCCGCTCGATACTCCCGCTGTAGACGATAGGCGGCTGCCCGGCGGCGACGGCCTGATGGCGGTGCAGGTGGCCGAGGGCCACATAGTCCCAGCGCGGATCAGCCAGTGCCTCCGGACGGATGGCCGCGTCCCGCCCCAGCATGATCGCCTTTTCGCTCCCTGCCAGCGCCCCGGCGACGCTGAAGTGCCCCATCAGCATGCGCGGCGCCGGGTCGGCATCGACCTCCTCGGCCAGCCGGCGCAGCTTTTCCTCGACCGCCTGGCGAAGCAGATCATCGGCCTCGTGGGGAGTCAGCCGGCGCGCCCGGCGTTCGGGCAGGAAGGCGGCCCGATCCGGGTAGGGGGCCGTCGCCACCTGCACGGGGCCGCGCCGCGTCTCCACCCGGTGGACGGCGTAGCTCCCGCCCACGATCACATTGGGGACCTGAAGCGTGTCGTAAATCTCGATGCTGGCGGCCTTGCCGGGGCCGGCGGGCAGATCGTGGCTGCCCACCAGGAGGACGACCGGGCACAGCGCAGCTATGTCGCGGACAAACCGGGCAAATTCCCGCTGGTAGGTGGGGTTGGGGGTGCGCGTCCTGAATGCGTCACCGGCGAAAAGGACCAGATCGGCCTCCTCCGCGGCGGCGTAATCGCGCACTTCCTCCAGCCGGGCGATGAAGTCCAGGGCGCGGGAACTCAGGCCGGTCGCCGGATCGGCGCGCCCGTACGTCTCCAGCCCCAGGTGCACATCGGCGAAATGCAGCAGACGGATCGGTTCAGCGGCCATGCTCACCCCATATCCGGGCCGGTTTTCGCTTCGAAGCAGGCGCCGTGGCGCAGGAACCAGGCGAACAGGGCCGCCCCCACGACGACGTTGAGGATGTTGCCGTTCTGAAGCAGCCCGCCCCCGTCCAGAATCTGGAACAGGCTGAGGATCACCTGTAAGCCGTGCACAGCCATCGCCAGCAGCCGCGCCCACATCTGCCGCCGTTCGACGCCCCGGGCCATGATGAACAGGAGCGCCGGCAGGCCGAGCAGCACCAGGATCAGCAGCCCGGCGCTGATGACCTCCTCCGGCTGGCGGGCGATGATCACGCCGAATGAGGCGAGCAGCGCGACGAAGGCGATGAGGCTGACCAGCTTGACCGCGCCGGCATAGAGCCGGATGAATCGGGGCGGGCTGATGATCGCGGCCAGATTGCTCATGTCAGTTTGCCCACCCGCCGGAACAGATACCGCCCGTAAACCATCTCGATTCGTTCGGCTGCGCCCTCGCCGCTCACGCGGAAATCTGTCGGATATTGCAGGCCGTTTGCCAGCGTGTAGAACGCGGTGGGTTGGACGGCTTCCAGCTCATAGGGGACGAGGGGGACGGTTGTGGTGTTATGCCTGTCGCTTATCTCAAGCATCATGAAGCCGCCGGCCGGACTGACGCGGGCCTGCATGGTCCCCCGGTAGGTCTCGTAAACGCCGCTCAGTTTCTTCTGCCACTTTTCGAGCTGCACGAAGGGGAGGGCGTCCGGGTCGTGGCCCAGCAGCTCCGCCAGCCCGTACAGCGCGAACTGGCTCATCGGGTAGCCGGTCCCGTTGCCGAGCACGACGATGCCGACGTTCAGGTCGGGGATGAAGGCCATATTCGAGGTGGCGATGCCGACCGAGCCGCCGTGCCCGATTACGCGGTGACCGTAGAAGTCGGGCGTCACCATCAGCCCGTAACCATAGCCCGAATTGCCGAAGGGGCTGCCGCGCTCCGGCGTGGTCGTGCGCGGCGTCATCATCTCGCGCAGGGAGTCCGGGCTGATCAGGCGCTCTCCGCTGTCGCTCACCCCGTTGTTGAGGAACATCATCAGGTAACGGGCCATGTCCGGCGCGTTGCTGATCAGCCCGCCGTCGGCGGTGACGCGGCCAAAGGTATAGGTCTTCGGCAGGCGGTTATGTTCCCGGTCGATCGTATAGGGGACGGCGGCGTCGGGGTCAGCATCATACCGCGCCCGGTCGAAGAAGCTGCGCGCCATCCCCAGCGGCCTGAGGATATGCTGGGTGATGTAGTCGCGAAAGGGCATCCCGCTGCGCTGCTCGATTACAGCGCCCAGCAGGGCATAACCTTCATTGAGATAGTACCACCGCTCGCCCGGCTTATTGAGCGCCCAGTCGCCGGCGTCGCGCATGAAGGCCAGTACATCATCAGCGGATGCGATGGGCAGCGGGACCCCGCCGCCGCCGGAAGCCGCCGTCAGCATTTGCTCGGCGTAAGCCAGCGCGGGCAGCCCGGAGGTATGCGACATCAGGTGCCACAGCCGGACTGGCTCGCCGCCGGGGCGAATCTGAAAGGCGGGGATATGATCTTCCAGCGGATCATCCGGGCGGAGCTTGCCCGCCTCGGCCAGTTGCAGGATCGCCAGACAGGTGAATGACTTGGTCATGGAGGCGATGGCGTAGGCCGTTTCCGGCGTGGCCGGCAGACCCTGCTCCAGATCGCGGAAGCCGAATCCCCGCGCCCAGATCACTTCGCCGTCGCGCACGATGGCGGCGCTCAGGCCGGGCAGATATGTTTCGGCGAGCTGGTCAAAAATGAAGGCTTCAAATTTACTGAAGGACATGCCGTCACCCCCCTTGAAAAGCTCGGATAAGACGGGAGCGAGTGTAAACCGCCCCCGGTTGGGTGTCAAACGGCGGCCCTGTAGGCGGCGGCTCGAAGCCCGTTGATTTGAGCCTCACCCGCGGCCTTTCCCCGGGCGAGGTAAGACAAGGGGCCTGAAGCCCCTCGCCCGTGGAATTGCGCGATCTCTTTGCAAACGGCGGATTTATGCCATGGCCTGTTCAGCCGGCTGTGACAGGTGGCCGTGTTCGGTGAACCAGGTGATGGTGTCCTGAATCGTCTCGATCAGCGGGCGCGGGCTGTAGCCCAGCTCGCGGGCGGCGCGGTTATGGCTGATCTGGCAGTTGCCGCTCAGCTCCTCCAGCGCGACGGGAGTCAGGCGGGCGGGCTGCCCCATCAGGCGGTTGACGGCGGTGTGCACCGGGGCGTAAAGCTGGGCGGCCCACAGCGGCACAACGGCGCGCGGCTCCGGCGCCCGGGCGACGGCGGCGACCATCCCGGCAATATCGCGCAGCGTGGCGTAGTGGCCGGAGAGCAGGTACTGTCGCCCGGCGGGCGCGCTCTGCTCGGCGCGCAGCGCGCCCGCGACCACATCGCGCACATCGACCCAGTCGCAGCCGCCCTCAATCAGGACGGGCATCCGCCCCTGGGCCATCTCGATCAGCACGCTGCCGAAGAGCGAAGGGATGAAGTCGTTGGGGCCGATGATCCCGGTCGGGCGGATAATCACGGCATCCAGGCCGCGCTCCACGCCGCGCAGGACGGCTATCTCGCCCGCTGCCTTGGTCCAGTTGTAAGGGGCGCCCTGGCCGGGGGCGATCAGCGGGTTGAATTCGTCCACCGGCTCATCCAGCGGTTCCTGCACAACGGCGTGAAAAGAGCTGAAGTGCACCAGCCGCCGCACGCCGCACGCCAGACTGGCCTCGACAACGTTCTGCGCTCCGCCGATATTAATAGCCTCCACCAGCGGCCGTTCGGCAGGCAGGAGAGAGATGAAGCTGGCCAGGTGGTAGACTACATCCGCGCCGGCGAAGGCGCTGCGCAGCGAGGCCAGATCGCGGACATCCCCCGTCACGATCTCCACATCGAGATCGGCCAGGCGTTCCCGCTCAGCTTCCTGATAGATCACAGCCCGGACGGGGCGCCCCGCTGCCAGCAGCGCGCGGGTCAGGTTGCCGCCCACAAATCCAGAAGCTCCGGTTACAACAGTGGTCATACATCCTCCCTGTAAAGGTAGCAGGCCAATGCTGATTATCAGCGGTCAGCAGGGGAGATTGGCGCATGCTCTTGCTGCGGCGCAATTTTGTCCGGGCTGTCGGATGCGGCGACGGCCCGGGGCGTTTTGCCCGGCCACCAGTTCCAGTGGTCCAGCAGCACAGCAATAGCCGGGACCAGCGCCGTGCGGATGACAAAGGTATCCAGCAGGACGCCGACGGCTACGGCCAGCCCGAGTTGCTTGAGGCCGGTGACTGTCCCGGCCATCATGGCGGCGAAGGTGCCAGCCATGATGATGCCCGCTGAGGTGATGATCGGGCCGGTGGCGGCAACGGCGCGGTGAACGCCTTCGCGCATCCCGTGCCGGGCTACTTCTTCCTTGACGCGGCCCATGAGGAAAATGTTGTAGTCCATGCCGAGCGCGATGAGCATGACGAAGATGAAGAACGGCGCCCACCACGTCAGCGCGGTTGTGCCGAAGAGCAATACCGAGGCCAGCCGCGTGATGCCCATGGTGGCAGCATAGCTGAGCAGGATGGTCAGGATGAGATATACCGGCGAAATCAGCGCCCGCAGCAGCAGGACCAGCACGACGAAGATGCCCAGCAGCACCAGCGAGAAGGAGCGGAACATATCGCGGTCCATTGTGTCGCGCAGGTCGGTCATCACGGTGGGCAGGCCGCTGACGGCGCGCACGCCGTTGGGGACGATGCTGCGCAGGGACCGGATGACATTGGTGGCTTCGTCGCCGTACGGGTTCACGGCCAGGATCACTTCTAGCCGGGCGGCGGTGCGGTCGTCAGTCAGATAGCGCCCCGCGAGCATCTGCAGGGGGTCCTGCCCCTGCAGGGCGGGCATCGCGCTGGAGAGAGCTGTATTCAGGGCCTCCGGGAGTTGCCCGGGGAAGTAGTATGCATTCTCCACGCTGGCGAAGGTCCCGGCCAGGGCGGACAGATGCGTCTGGAGCGCGGCCAGTGACCCGGACAGGCCGCCGGTGAGCGCCGCCGCCGGCAGCGTAGCCAGTGTGCTGCGGATGGCCTGCAGATCGGCATTGTCCGCCAGCGCCGGGTCCATGCCTTCCAGCGTGTTCAGATAGTCAGTGACGGCGGGCATGGCGCTCAGGGCGAGCTGGAGGGTCTGCGGCGTCAGGGCGCCGGCGGGCAGACCGCCATCACCGGTCGCCTCCGCCAGCAGATCGGCGGCCAGGGTGAGCTGCCGGTGGACGCTGGTGATATCGGTCAGGGTCTGGCCGTTTTGCGCCCCCAGCGGGTTGGAGATGCTGCGCACATCGGCGACGCCTGCCACGCCGCGCAACGTGTCGGTCCAGCGGGCGACTTCGGCCAGCGCCCGCTGCGGATCGAGATCGCTCAGCACGACATTGACTGTCTGAATCTGCCCGGCTCCCATGTGATCTTCGATGGCCGCGAAGCCCTGCCAGGCCTCGTTGGAAGCCGGCAGGTCGGCCAGCATGTTGTATGTCGTCTGCACCCCGGCGCCGTAGATAGCCAGCGGGACGAGCACGGCGGCGATCAGGACGATCGTCAGCACGGGGGAGCGCGAGACATGCTGAGAAATCCAGGCGTACAGGCGGCTGCTGGCTTCCTGATGGGTGGCCCGGCCCGGCCAGAAAGTGCGGCTGCCCATGACGGACAGGATGGCCGGGGTGAGCGTCAGGCCGGCGGCCAGCATGATGATCACGCCCAGGGCCAGGGCCGGCCCGCTCGTGTTGAAGAGGCCCATCTCAGCGAAGGCCATCGCAACAAAGCCGACGATCACCGTCCCGGCGCTGCTGGCGATTGTCTCGCCGACGCGAGTCACCGTGCGCGCGGTCGCCGACCGGGTGGCTGCCCCGTTCTCGCCGACGGGGACATCGGCCATCTCTTCGCGGAAGCGGCTGATCAGAAAGAGGCAGTAATCTGTCCCGGCGCCGTACAGGATGACGACAAGGAGGACGTTGGTATAGGTGATCACCGTGATCAGCCAGGTGCCCAGCCAGGCGATGATGCCGCGCGAAATCAGGTACACCAGCGTGACCGTGATCAGCGGCACCAGCGGGCTGACGGGCGAGCGGTAAACCGCCAGCAGAAGCAGGATGACCAGCACAATGGTCACGATCAGGGTGCGATCGACGCTCTCCAACGCGGAGCGGGAATAGCCAGAGTAGATGGGGGAGTTGCCGGTCAGGTAGGTTTTGACGCCGGCAGGCGTGTTGGCGCCCAGATAGTCTTCAATCGTGCGGATGGTGTTGGCCGTGGAATCGTCCAGAATGTCGGAGGAGAGGCTCATCGTGATCAGGGCCAGCCTGCCATCCGGGGCGATCAGGCTGTCGGCGACCAGCGGCATGCCGCTCGCGGGCGACATCAGGTCGGTGATGACGGCGGAGACTTCGCCCGTTTCCAGCCAGTTGGTCAGCGTCGCCATAAAAGCCCAGGCTTCGCCATCGCGAACCGTGCCTTCTGGCACTTCGATGGCGATAACCGCGCTGCCGGTCGTATTTTCACCGGGGAAGTAGGTCTGCATCTGCTCAAAGCCCTGCGCGTAAGGGGCATTAGCCGGCAGGAAATCCGCCGTGTCGCTGCTGGCGATATCTTCCATGCGCGGCGCGACAAGGGTGATCAGGACAGCCAGCGTCACCCAGCCGACAATGATTGCCCAGCGATTACGAGCAGAAAAACGGCCAATTCGTGCGAACATCGGTCAGCGTCCCTTTTCTGGTTGTTATGCCCGTTCAGGTTTTCGATAAAGAAATACGCTACAAAGTTCCGGTATCCAGCCCGGCAACAGATATCACGTTGCTCATGCCTTCGGTCAGGAACTGAAAGAGGAAGTCGGCCATCTCATCTGGAGACAGGCCGTGATCATCCTCGATCCACCACAGGCCGAGCCGCACACCCGCCCCGGCCACAAACTGCGCCACCAGCTCGCTCTGGAGGGCGGAGGTCCGCCCCGCCGTGCCTTCCTGGCGGAGCAGGTGCTCCACAAATTCGGCGTAGTAGTTGATCGCCATCAGGTTCAGCTCCGCCGAAGCCTGGTGACCGAGCATCAGCCGGAACAGGTCACGGTTCTCCGCCGAATAGTGAAAGACAGCGCGGATAGCTTCCTTGATCTGCCCCAGGGTGCGGTTGGCGGTGAGGTAGGGATCGACGCGCTGGCGAAGCTCCTCAAAGCCTTCGTGGATGAGGACGCGGGTGAGGTCCTCCTTGTCCTTGAAGTGCAGATAAAAGGTGCCCTTGCTGACATCCGCCGCTTCGGTGATATCCAGCACGCCGGTAGCCTCATAGCCGCGCGCGGCGATCACCTGCCGGGCGGCTTCCAGCAGTCTGCGGCGCGTGTCCAGCTTGCGACGTTCGTGCCTGGTGAGATCGGTCATAGCCTGCTGCCCTAAAGAATATCTGAAATGCTGGTCACTATGGATGGTATTATACGTGGCGTTCAATTATAGATGTATAGGATAATTGTCATGAAGATCGCTGTGTGAGTTGCCTGAGCAGCGGGGGGCAGGCAGCGCGGAACGGGGAGGCCAGAAGCGGGTGGATGCGACGTTAATCACTGGCAGCTTTGCCTGAGCGGCACTATCATGGAGGCAGTGTGCCCATCTGAAACCGGAGGAAGCGTCCTGATGAATTCGACCGAACGCCTGATGGCGCGGCTGCGCGGCGAACCGGTGGACCGCGTGCCCAACTTCAGCATCTATATGCAGTTCGCCGCGCACTATATCGGCCAGCCGCTCTCCCGCTACTATCTGGATTACCGCGTCCTGGCCGACGCCAACTTTGCGGTGCAGCGCGACTTTTCGCTGGATATCCTGCAGGCCATCTCCGACCCCTACCGCGAAGCATACGACATCGGCGCGCCAATTGAGTTCCCGGAGGACAATCTGCCGGTGCGGACCGGCTCCCTGCTCAATGGCACAGAGGACATCAGCAAGCTGAAGGCGCCCGATCCCGGCTCCGGACGGCGGATGAGCGACCGGCTGGCGGCGGTGCAGTTGATGAAGGAGCGCGCCGCTGGCGAGGTCCCGGTCATGGGGTGGGTGGAGGGCGCCCTGGCCGAGGCCGCTGACCTGCACGGCTTCAGCGAGATACTGCTGGCCCCCTACGACCGGCCGGAATGGCTGCGCGAGCTGCTGGAGTTCTGTACAGAGGTGGCGATCGCCTTCGCCCGCGCCCAGGTGGCCGCCGGGGCCGATATCATCGGCCTGGGCGATGCCATCGCTTCGCAGGTCTCACCGGCGATGTACGTGGAGTACGCGCTGCCGTATGAGCAGCGCATCTTCGCCGCTGTGCATGAGATGGGGGCGCTGGCCCGGCTGCATATCTGCGGCAACACAACCGGCATCCTGGACCTGATGCCGCAGTCCGGCGCGGACATCATCGACATCGACTGGATGGTGGATATGGGCGCGGCGGCGGAGGCTTTCGGGACGGTGGCCGCCGTATCCGGCAACCAGGACCCGGTGCGCGTCATGCTCAACGGCACGCCGGAGGAGGTCCGCGAGAAGGTGCTGGACTGCCTGCATCGGGGCGGGCCGCGGTCGATCAGCAACGCCGGCTGTGAGATCCCCGACAGCACGCCAATCGCCAACCTGCACGCGCAAACGGCGGCCATCGCCGAGTTCGGGCCGCAGGGGTAGGGCAGTCAATAAAATGAGAGGGGGGCGCTCCCCCCTGAGGCAGCGCCCCCTGACAAGATAGAACACTTGCGTGTTTTCGGTACGGCCTCACCCTGTCCGACCTCGCAGATCGTTTCGATCTTCGGTCGGCGCCCTCTTCGCTTGCAGAGAGGGGTGTTCTGCTCCCCTTGCCCCGCTTGTCGGGGGAAAGGGGCCTAGAACATGCCGGTGATCTTACCGGTTTCGAAATCGATGTCAATGCCCATGAAAGCCGGGTTGGTGGCCAGGCCGGGCATCGTGCTCATCTCACCCAGCAGCGGATAAATGAAGCCCGCCCCCACGCTGGCCCGCACCTCGCGCACCGGGATGGTGAAGCCTGTCGGGGCGCCCTTGAGCAGCGGATCCGCGCTCAGGCTGAGGTGCGTCTTGGCCATGCAGATCGGCAGATTGCCGAAGCCGGCCCGCTCGTAAGACTGGATTTGCTGCTCGGCCAGCGGGGTGTAGGACACGCTGCCCGCGCCGTAAATCTCCGTGGCGATACGCTCGATCTTCTGCTTGATGCTCCACTCCAGCGGGTACAGGAACTCGAAGTGGCCCGGCTGCTCGCAGGCGGCCACGACAGCCTCGGCCAGCGCCTTCGCGCCTTTGCCGCCATCCGCCCAGTGCGTGGTCTTGACCGCGGCGAACGCGCCCTGCTCCTCCGAATAGCGGCGGACCATCTCCATCTCGGCGTCGGTGTCGGTGGCGAAGCCGTTGACGGCCACCACCACGGGGATGCCGAAGCGCAGCGCGTTCTTGATGTGCACGCCCAGGTTGGGCAGCCCGGCTTCCAGGAGGCCCAGATTCTCCTCTATGTAAGCGGTATCCAGCGCCGCGCCGGGGGTGACCTTGGGGCCGCCGCCGTGCATCTTGAGGGCGCGGACGGTGGCGACCAGCACCACGGCGTTGGGGATCAGACCGGAATAACGGCACTTGATGTTGAAGAACTTCTCCATGCCGATATCGGCGCCAAAGCCGCTTTCCGTGATCACGTAATCGGCCAGGCGCAGGGCGATCTGATCGGCGATGATGGAGGAGTTGCCCTGGGCGATATTGGCGAACGGCCCGGCGTGGACGAAAGCCGGCTGGCCTTCCAGCGTCTGCATCAGGTTGGGCATGATGGCGTCCTTGAGCAGGACAGTCACCGCCCCGGCCACGCCCAGGTCCTCCAGCGAGACCGGCGTGCCCGCCTTGTTCAGGCCGATCACCACGCGGCCCACCCGCTGGCGCAGGTCGCGCAGGCCGGTGGTCAGGGCCAGGATCGCCATCAGCTCGCTGGCAACCGTGATATCGAAGCCGGTCTGGCGCGGGAAGACCGGGCTGGGGGAGCCATCGGCCAGCTTGTCATCGTTGAGGCCGACCTGAATCTGGCGCAGGCTGCGGTCGCAGATATCGACGACGCGGTTCCAGGTGATGGTGGCCGGGTCAATATCCAGCCGCTTGAGGCCGCGCTTGGCCAGCCCGGCGTCGCTCTGGCGACTTTCGTGGTACAGGCGGGTATCGATGGCAGCGGCGACAAGGTTGTTGGCGATGGAGATGGCGTGGATATCGCCGGTCAGGTGCAGGTTGAAGTCCTCCATCGGGATGATCTGGCTGTAGCCGCCGCCAGCGGCGCCACCCTTGACGTTGAAGGTCGGGCCCATGCTCGGCTGGCGGATGCAGGCCATCACGTTCTTGCCCAGCTCGCTGCCCATCGCCTGCACCAGGCCGACCGTGGTCGTGGTCTTGCCTTCGCCGAGCGGGGTGGGGGTGATGGCGGTCACGTCGATATACTTGCCCTGTGGGCGATCGGCGTACTTCTGCAGGACATCCAGGTGGACTTTCGCCTTGTACTTGCCATACAGGTCAAGATCATCCTCAGTCAGGCCGAGTTTGGCGGCGATTTCCAGAATCGGGCGCAGATCTGCCGCCTGAGCAATGTCGATATCACGGGGTACGCTCATAGCTCTCTCCTCCAGGAGTCAACACACGGGTGGGCGGCCCTCCTGTCACTGCCGGCCGCTGACCATTCAGGATAGACGATCTGTAACATATTGCACAAGTGCGAAGCGTCAGGAAAAGAGGGTGACTTTTCCCTGCCGCCCGGCTTCTCCCGCGCAATCCGGGGGAGGAACTGGTATAACAGAGCGTGGTAAAGCGCGGGCTGCAACAGGACAGGGGATTATGTCGCGACAGGGGCGTGGTGTCTGGTCAATCGTGGTGGTGGGGCTGCTGCTGGTCGGGATCGTCGGGCTGCTGTTCGCGCTGCAGAGCGGCGGGGCGGCGGCGCCGCTGGCGGTGAGCCTGGCTTCGCTCCTCATTTTGCTGGCGGCGGCGCAGATTCTGTGGCGCTCCCTGCAGCCTTCGCGCCAGGCCCGATCCGGGACCGATCTGGCCGTCCCGCTTCAGGGATTGACCGCGGCGGCGCTGGACCTGCGCTTCGGTGGGGGGCGGCTGCTGGTCGAGGCAGGGGAGCCGCCGACGCCGGACGCTGGCCCGCCGCTGTTATTGGCCGGGCGCTGCCAGGGCGCGGTCCGGCAGTCGTTCGAGGCGGCGCGGATCGCGCTCCGCCAGCCGGCGAGTCTTTTTCGCACACAGGCGGACTGGCGGCTGGCGCTTGCACCGACAGTCCGCTGGACGGAGCTTCATCTGATGCTGGGGAGCGCGAGCGCCGATCTGCGCCTGGCCGATCTGGATGTGGAGCGGCTGTGGCTGGAAACGGGCCGGACCGCGCTGGAAGCGACTCTGCCGGCGCGGGGAGCGGTGACGCTCCACCTGGGCGGAGGGCGGGTGACTTTGCGCGTCCCGCCGGAGGCCGCCGTTGTCATTGACAGCGCGATCCGGCTGGGCGAGGTGCGCGTGGACGAAGCTCACTTCAGGCCGGAGGCCGGGGATGCGAACGTCGCAGCCCGCTGGACGGCGGGCGAAGCCGCGCCCGGAGGCTGGCTGTCGATCACGCTGCAGGGCGGCCTGGGCACCGTGCTGGTGGAGCCGGCCGCGCCGCCGGTCAGGTGAGCAGGTTGTCCACGCGGCGGACGCCGGGAATGCCGGCGATTTTCTTAAGCAGCGCGTCCGGCTTGCGGCGGGGCGGCAGGCTGCCCATCACGGCCACACGTCCGAAGTCCACCCGCGCCCACACCCCTGGCGGCAGCACCTTGCCGACCGCCAGCCGGATGCTTTCGTCATAGTGGATGTCGTCGGTGTGAATGGCGACCACGCCGGGCATATTCAGCAGATTATCGTGCAGGACGCGGTAGGCAATGGATGACTTGATATTGCCGCTCAGGGTGACCTCACCCTCCCGGACCGTGACCGTGAACCAGTGCCGGGACTGGGTCAGCGGAGGGTAGTCGCGCACCAGGGCGGCGATATCTTCGGCAATATCCATATCCGAGCGCTGCGTTACGGTGGTTTGAAGGGCGTCTGCCATCCTGTCGCCATCCTTTCAGTGAGCCTGTGCGTTCTCAGTTTATGCTGCCTGTATTGTGCCCCCAAACGCGGCGTATTGCCAGCCGGCGCTCACGTGCGGGCGGCGATTTCTTCCAGCCGGCTGACCGCTTCCTGCAAGTGTTCGCGCACGTCTTTCCAGTCCTCGGGGCAATATTCCAGCAGCTTTTGCCAGCCGCGCAGGGAGGTCTTGAGCGAATCCTGTGAAGGGTAGATCGCCAGGGCTTTTTCCAGCGCGCTGCGCGCTTCGGCGAACTGGGTGGCGGTGCGCCGCCCGAGGATAGTCCGCGACTGGGCGATATCCATCCACAGATAGTAGTCGTTGGGGTTCAGAATCTGTTCGCGCTGGGCGTCCTGCACCGTAATTTCGAAAGCGTCCAGGGCGCGCTGCTGATCCGCTTTGCTGCCGGTCTGGCGCGCCCTGTTCAGCCGCAGCGTCGCCAGATTGCCGGCGGGATAAGAGGAATTGGGCGTGACGAGCAGGGCCTTCTCGTACGCTTCCATGGCGCCGTCCAGCCGCCCTGTCTCCAGGCGGATGCCGCCGACAGACCCCCAGAAGGACTCGTTGTTGAAGTCTCTGAGGCGAGGGGCGTCGGCCAGAGCGCCCAGCAGGGCGCTTTCTGCCTCCAGGAACAGGCGGTCGCGCTCCTCACCGGTGACGTGGCGGGCTTTGCGGCGCACTCCCACGCCGTAGGCGGCGCGGACAGCAGGCCAGTCGCGCTTGATCTCCATGACGTGGCGCAGGTGCCCGATACCGGCATCCAACTGGTCCATTTCGTGCACTTCCAGCCAGCCGGCAATATAAAGGGCCAGCCAGTTGTTGCTGTCACCCTCCAGCACCTGGCTGGCGAATTTGTACGCTGTGTCGTAGTTGCGCAGGCGGAACTCCTGGTCGGCCTGCAGGACGCGGGCCACATTGTCGATGGTTTTCTCCAGTTCGCGGCGGGATTGTTCCAGGTCCTTCCGCAGGTTGTGCAGGTCCTCCAGATAGGGGCGGTAGGTGCGCAGTTCGCCGAGCTGGGTCTCGACCTGCTTCTGCATCTCTTCCATCCGCTTGAGCTGAGCCTCAACCTCCTGACGGATCTCGGCCGTGTTCTCCTTGAACTCCTGGCGGGCCTCCTGTGTGCTGCGCAGGCCGTACAGGGTAGCCGCTGCGAAGCCCAGGCCGATGATGACGGAGAGGCCCTGGATGAAGCTCAGCATCAGGTCTACCGAGCCGACGGCGTCTTCAGCGCGCTCGAGGATCAGGGCAGCCCCTTCGGCGGTCGAAGCGTCAACAGGCGTGATGGTGTCGTGGGCCATATACAGGATGTACACGACATTCGTGATCAACAGGCCGCTGAGCGCGACAATCGCCGCGGCGATGGCGATCCCGATCAGGATGCGGTTGATGAGACTGCTCCGCTGTTCTGTGCTGGCCATGAGCACCCCCCGTTTCAGCCCCCAGTTGTGCACTGTCCATTATAGCCCGGATTTCATCTGCGCGGCGGAGCGCGGCGCGGGCAGCGCCTAACACCAAGGAACTATTGGGTTCGCGAAGCAATTCGGTGACAATAAGCGTGTAAAATAGGTTCTTCGTAATGCTACCAGTATCATGGTAATCGAGCGGCGCAGCCCTCGATGCGCCCGGGAAAGCGGGTGCCAGGCAGGATTCAGGAAGGAAAAAGATCATGAGCAGTGCGATCAAGTTCGGTGTTATTGTGCTGTTCGCAGCCGCGGTGATTCTCGGCGCAGCCCTGATCGGCGGCCAGCCGGCGGCGCTGGCGCAGGGCGATCAGGCTCTGGTCTGGCAGGTAGGCGGCGCCTACGGCCGGCCAGAAGGGCTGGGGGCGCTGCTCTGGCAGACGGGCGGCGAAGAACCGGTCGAGCTGGCCGATGTGCCGGACGAAGGGGCCGGGACCCAGGTCTTCCCCTGCGGGGCGGAAGCGGTGGCCCCGGACGGCTCCTACATGATGGCCTTCATTGGTGCGGAGCGGGGCGGGCTTTATAAGCTCACGCTGCACGGCGAAGGCGAGCTTTTGCGAATCGCCAGCGCCCACACCCTGGCCTGCTTCGGCCACGGCCGGGCGACCTACAGCCCGGATGGGCGGCGCTGGGCCTATATCGACTACCCGGCAGATATCACCCGCACCAGCCTCTACGCTGAAGGGACGCTCCGCCTCCTGAACATGCCAGCGGGGACCGAAACCGATTCAGTTGAGGGAGTTGTGGCCTTCGACCTGCGCAACGACGGGGTCTTTTATGTCCAGTTCTTCACCAATTCTGCGGGGCAGGCGGATGAAGCGGCCGTGACGTGGGAGGACCGCTCCGGCAGCCGCGAATGGGCGGCCTTCACGCCCGACGAGAACTGCGAGTGGACCAGCGCAGCCCTCGACTCCAACGCCCGGGGCGATAAGGTTGTGCTGTCGCTGGGCGAGAGCTGCCGCAACCGGGGTTCGCAGTGGCGTCTGTATTCCGTGACTGCTGACGCGGACCCGGTCGAGCATGTTTATATACCGAGCGGCGGGCGTTACCAGCCCCAGGCGAATGACAACCAGGTTTACTTCCTGCGCGATGAAGACCTGGCGCTGGCGACCTATCCCAACGGCCGGGGGGCGTCCATCGCTAACCTCGTGCTGGTGGACCTGGCGCGCAATACGGTCACTCTGGTGACCGAAGGCATAACGATCGACGCTTACAGCCGCGGCGCGCGCGCGGCATCCTCCGCCCTTCAGTTTTCGCCGGACGGCCGCCGCGTGACGTATGTCAGCTCCACGGCGAACGATGAGCACGCTCTGCACCGGCTGGATCTGGATGGGGGATACCAGCCGCTGACGATCACCGCCGGCTCGCGCGGGGACGCCATCTCCGGATTTGCGACCCGGCCTGATGGCGGGATTGTCTACGTAGCCGGGAGCGTCGATGGGGGGAATAACGCCCTGTATCTGCTCTCCGCCGGGGCCGGCGCGCCGGAGCGCCTGACGCGCGGCAACTTCCTGCGCGATAACCTGGTGGCGACTGACGCTGGCGCGCTGGTGCTGAATTATGTCGCGCCGGATGATGATAACCGGACGGCGGCGGCTAACTTGCTCGGGGTGACTTCCGACGGCGGCAAGTCGCTGCTGGTGGACGGCCGCCAGGCGCAGGCTGTCGCCTACCCCCTGTGGCTGCGGTAGAGGCCTTCACCGGTGCGGCTTTTCATACGCCCCTGACCAGGGAGGGGCGCGTTTCAGACTGGGGGCAAAAAACTGGAACCGCGGAGGCGCAGAGAACACAAAGAAAGACATCTCCTTCTTTTCCTCTGCGTTTCTCTGCGGTTCAAAGTCTTTTCTTCTCGAGATACCCCCGATCTGAATTGCATCCGCTCACCGGGTGCATACCGGATTGGGGGCGATTTTTCGGCGTGACCGAACAACATCGCGGCACCGTGTCAGGGAATCGCCCGGAACAGACACGAAGCCTCCCGATCACTACGAATCCTGCCCCAAATCTGGAATGCACCTCCCCAGAGAGCCGGGGGTTTTAATCCGCGCGGTTTCCGTGCTACCATAGAAATTGCGCCGGGGGATATCGGAGTCATCCGGCAGGGAAGGCCGCCGCAGGAATCAGCCGCGCCGACGAAGGACGCGGGAGGGCGGAGCCAGGCGCGAGGATGGAGGCGTATGAGCGACAATCCGAAGTTGAGCGAACCGGGCAGCGAGCTGATCGGGCGCCAGATCGGGCAGTATGAGATTGTGCGGGAGCTGGGCCGGGGCGGCATGGCGACTGTCTACCTGGCGAACCAGATCAATATGGCGCGCCAGGTGGCGATCAAGATTCTGCCGCGCGAATTTTTGCATGACCCGCAGTTCATCCAGCGCTTCAAGCGCGAGGTCCAGCTCATCGCCGAGCTGGAACACCCGCACATTCTGCCGGTCTACGATTTCGGCGAGCACGATCGCATCCCCTATATCGTGATGCGCTACCTGGGCGGGGGCAGCCTGCTCGACATGCTGAGCCAGGGGCTGCCGCCGCTGGCTGATTTGCAGCATCCGATTGAGCAGGTGTGTAACGCGCTTGATTTCGCCCATGCTGAAGGGATCATCCACCGCGACCTTAAGCCGTCCAACATTATGCTGGACGAACGCGGCAACGCCTACCTGTCCGATTTTGGCATCGCCCAGATCATGCAGGACGCCGGGCGGCTGACCGGCTCCGCCGTGATCGGCACGCCAGCGTATATGTCGCCGGAGCAGGCGGAAGGCCGGCCGCTGGATGCCCGGTCGGATGTCTACGCCCTGGGCGTGGTGTTGTTCGAGATGGTGACCGGGCGCGAGCCTTTCCAGGCCGATACGCCGATGGCGATGCTGCTCAAGCAGATCACCGAGCCGATGCCTTCGCCGCGCATGTACCGGCCCGACCTGCCGACTTCGGTGGAACAGGTGATTCTGCGGGCGACGCTCAAAGACCCGGCTGGCCGGTATCCCGCTGCGTCCGCCTTTGCCGCGGCTTTCACCGAGGCGCTGCGCAACCTGACGCCGGAGCAGGGGGGCGCCCGCCTCCCGCGCCCGCCCGCGACGCAGTTGACGCGCCCGGCTCAATCCGCCCCTCCCAGGCCAGCGGCGGTGCAGGCGGACGAGAATCAACAGACATTTGTCGGGGAGCAAGCCCCGGCTTACGCCCCGCCGCCGGAGCCGGTGATTCCGCCGGTAGTCGCGACCTACACGCCGACCCGGCCCATGGTTGAAAGCGAAACCCGGGTGGCATCTTCGCAGCCGGCAGGCCGGCGCTGGCTGTGGATCGGGCTGGCCGCCGTCGTGGTTGTCGTGCTGGGCCTGGTCGCGCTCGCCCTCAGCGGGGGCGGCCAGCCGGCAGCGCCGACGCTGACGCCGCTGCCGGCTGCTCTGGCCGGCGGCAACACCTATCGCGGGCCGGATAACGTGTACCAGGTCACCCTCCCTGCCGACTGGCAGCGTCAGGATCTTTCCACGACTGGCGCGCCGGCCGCCCTGTGGATGGACCCGGCGGGCGACGCCTACGTGGCGCTGCATGTGCTGCCCGCCGGAGAAAATGCGTCAACAGCAGATCAGGCCGGGGCGTATGGCCGGGCGGTATTCGGCGACGCGACGCGCTTCGTCCCGATTGATCAGGCCGCCCAGCCGGACAACAGCCTGCGCATCAGCTATCGCGTCCCCCAGCCGGAGACGCTGTACGATCGCTTTGGACAGGGGCAGCTCGATCTGTTCTATGAGCGGGCAGGCTCCTACTTCACCGTCATTGAGGTGTTCACGGCTGACGGCGCTAATCTGGGGGCGCTGATGCCGATCCTGCAGGGGGTGCTCGATTCGGTTGTGGTTGATGCCCGAAACGGGGCGGGGACATCGTCGTAAGTGGGGGGAATTGAGAGAGAGGCACAGAGGATGCGAGGGCATTACAGAATTGGGATCGGTTTGCTGCTGGTTATCTTCCTGCTGGCGGGCTGCGGCCTTGTGCCGGGGCTGGACGCCCTGGCTACCCCCTCCGGCGGCGGCAATACCAGCGGCGCGCCGGCGGCTTCCAGCCTGCTGCCGAATCCGCCGGGCTACCTGCGCTTTGAGGCGCAGCGGCTCCAGGATTACATCGTGGGCCTGGGTCAGGCTGGCTCGGCCCTGCTCGGGCAGTTCCAGGCGCTGGGCGTCATCACCGTGATCGATCGCGTGGCCGATTGTTATCAGAATCAGGGCGTAGTCGCCGCCAGCGGGTACGCCCGGGCCGACCTGCCGATCGTGGCCGGCTTCGTCGCCGTTGCCAACCGCAACCGCCTGCTCGACCCCCAGACATTCCTGGGCTGTATCGGGCTGGCCCAGCAGCAGAGCGCGATGGCCGATGGGCAGGGCGGCGGCGGGCTGACCCCGTGCGCCTACAGCTACTCCATACAGCTCAGCGGCGACACCTTTGATATCCTCTACGCCGGGACTGATCTGGAGATATGCCAGGTCTTTTGCCGGTCGCTGACAGGGTGCACCGGGCATTGAGCGGCCTCCATCTCCGGCTCTTCATCCGCTGCGGAGAAAGGGAAACTGTATTTGCAGGACGGGTAATACTTTCAATTGACGCTGCTGTTGAAGAGGCTATAATCCGTCCAACGAGAAAACCAATAGCCATCGGGCGGTAACGAGGAGATGTTGAGTGATGAAAAGACGCTTGTTTGTAGTGCTGATCGTGGCGCTGACCCTGACAGCGCTGACCGGTGCGGCTTCCGCCCAGCAGGCGGGGTCATGCTTCGGCGACCCTTCCCGGGTCTGGATATGCTACCTGAGCGGGCTGGCTCTTGATGTGACGCGCGTCGATTCCAATGGCGTGGGTGTGCATATCGGGACCTTCCCTGGCGAGGTGTTCCCCTATGCCGCCGCCAATCTGGACTCGCCGACCTATATGACCCGCATCACGGGCGGGGACGGCTCGGCTGCTGACCTGTATTTCACCGGCAAGATTCCGCTGGGGGACGGCGGATACAATACGACATGGTCGATCGTCGTCTTCGCGCCGGGCGGCGGGCACTGGGCGTCGCAGGACTTCTCGCGGCGGGCTTCCCCCGCGGCGGTGACCCTGCCGTTCACGCCGTCGGCGGCGCCGGCGAGCGGCCGGACGGGCGGTGCGGCGGCAGCGCCGGCCCCTTATACCGGCACGACAGTCACCTACAGCGGCGAATACGAGCCGGCGATCGTCCAGCAGGGATCAGTGGCCGAATGTCTGGTGCGCAATACTTTCACCGTCCGCATGCGCGAGGCGCCTTCTACGACGGCGCCCATAGTGGGCCTGGTGCCTTATAACACGTCTATGCCGGCTGACATGAAGACGGCGGACGGCGGCTGGGTGCGGTCATTCTTCGTGGGCGAGGGGGGCGTGGGCCATCTGGGCTGGGTTTCCGCCAGCTACCTCAACCTGAGCGACGCCTGTGCCGGGCTGACGCTTGTCGCTCCGATCGCGGGGCAGGTCGCCAGTGCCGCGCCGGCGCCGGCCGCTCCCGCGCCGGCCAGGCCGGCCGGTCAGGCGCCAGAAGCCACGCCGACCGCTTTTGACCCGACCTTTGGCGGCCAGATCGATCTGTCTATTGTCGTGCCCGGGACGGTCAACAACTGCCTGGTGCGCACGACATTCACCGTCCGGATGCGCGCCGCGCCTTCCACTTCCGCGCCGGTGGTGGAGAATGTGCCGTATCGCACGTCCATGCCCGCCGATCTGCGCACCACCGATGACGGCTGGATCCGGGCCAACTACCTGGGCACGCTCGGCTGGGTGGACAGCAGCTTCCTGGCGCTCAGCGACGCCTGCGCCGGGCTGGCGGCAATTTCGCCCATGCCGTAATCGCGTAACAGCCGCGAGATATCTACAGAGACGGCCCGGGCTGCGCAATGCGGTCCGGGCCATTTGATTCACAGAATCTCGCCATCGCGCACCGGCCGCCAGAAGGTCCAGTAGAGGGATGCCCCCAGCAGGCCCAGCGCCATGATGATCCACAGGACGGCCCACAGCGCCGCCGGAAGCAGGGGGATTTCCGCGGCCATGGCGTAGGCGTCGTTGGGGACATTGCCCAGTGTCGTGATGACGCTCGCGTTCAGGCTGTGCAGCAGGCCCCACAGGTCGAGCACGGCGTTGAGGGCGGTCAGGAAAGCCAGGATGTTGAGGCTGAGCGTGGTCAGCCAGAGCGGGGCCTTCCGCCCCAGCAGGATCAGCGCGCCGCCGGTCACCAGCCCGGCCAGGATAGCCGGTATGTTGCGGGCGAAGAGCACCGTCAGGATCAGGAAGGCGATCCCCAGGCCGGTGGCGATGGCCCGCGCGAAGCGCGTCCGGTTGGTGAAGTAAAGCAGGGCCGCGCCGAACAGCGCCGTGCTGAGGTAGCCCGCCGGGATGACCAGCCAGCGCCAGCCGCCCGCCGAGGTGGCGACCCCGGCCCCGCTGGTGTAAACTTCATAGTGGATGAACTGCCCGCCTGTGAACAGCGCGGCCAGGCCGTGCCCCAGTTCGTGGATGGTGGTGACGAAGTAGCGGAACGGGGCGAGCAGGATGTTGAGATCGGGCATCTGCCATACGATCAGGACGATGGCGAAGGCCAGTGCGGCCAGCAGCAGGGAACGGCGACGGTCATCACGGGTCATCGGGGGACTCCTGGGCGTTTGATGCGCTATCTGTTTATACGCGCGGACGGGGGCAGGCGTTGCGGACGCCCGCTCACCCTCAAGTATGCCTGAGTGTATGACAATGTTGATTCTTGCGCCGGGAGGTTCGGGCGAAAGGGTCTTGCGAGATGCGCCCAACAGAGTGGTGGATAGCTAGGCAGGCCGAGGAATTGTTCGCACTGACGCTGTTCGCCGCTCCAGCAGCGGTGATACTGGCGGAGTTCATCCACGACGATTGGGTGATAATCCTGGTGGGCTCGCTCGCTCTGTACGCGATTCCCGCTACCCTGGTGAACCTCGCTTTCTGGAGGCTGGTGCGGAAGCTCTTTCCTCCCCGACAGAAAGCGCCGCCTGTGCCGCCGGCCCGACGGGAGCCGATTCGCCCGGTGACCGCTTCGCCCCCGCCTGAGAAGGACCCGCGCCTGACCCTGCTGCTGGAGCTATTGAGCGATGAAGAGCGGCAGGAGATGGCGCGGCGTTTATTCGATGAGCTGCGGATGGATGGCGAAGTGATTGCGCTGGAAGAGCTGCTGGCCGAGATGGGCACGGATCGGCTCGATTATCCCCCGCCCAAGAAGAAGCGCTCCTGATGTCCCCGGGTTTTTGCCTCCTGCTCCCTGTTTTTATGCGATTCTGATCCTTGACAGGTTATAGAGAACCCGTTAGACTGCTGAATAATACTGAAGAAAGGAGCAGGCGCATTATGCACAGCAATAGTGCTACCACCCGTGTTCGTGTCGTTCTGGGCGATGTTGAAGTTGCCCCGGGGACGATTGCGCCTGCCAGCCATTAGTGTGCCGCTAAGAATCAGGTAACACGAGGCCGTGGGCGCACCCCACGGCCTTTTTCTTGCCGCGCTCGCTTATGCGGCGAGATCCACCGATCAGGTGACAGGCATTCAGGCCGTGGGGATCACTCCCGCGGCCTGTTTTGTTTATGAGTGTGTTTGTGGAATGCAGAGGGGGCTTTGATGAAAGCTGCGATAGATCGAAATCAGGACGCGCTGAATGTGCGGAATGTCACCAAGCGCTTCAAAGTGAGCAAGCCGCCTTTCTGGACGCGCTGGCGCGCGCAAAAGGGCGCCACGGGCAACGGCTCGACGGCCAGTGGGGGCCGGGGTGGCGACGCCGGGATGCAGGGCGTCGTCGCCATCGGCGGTGTATCGCTGGATGTACACCGCGGCGAGATTTACGGCATTCTGGGGCCGAACGGCTCCGGCAAAAGCACGCTGGTGCGTATGCTGTCCACGCTGCTCATCCCGGACGAGGGACAGGTGCTGGTCTTCGGGCTGGACGTAGTCCGGCATGAAATGGAAGTCAAGCGCGTGATCAACCGCGTGTCGGTGGACGCGGCGTTCTTCAAGAAGCTCAGCCCGCTGGAGAATCTGCTTTACGGCGCGCGCCTCTACGGCATGACCGGCGGCGAGGCGCGCCGGAAGTCGATCGACATCCTGGGGCGCCTGGGGCTTGAAGCCCGGTCCTACACCCAGCCGATGGATGAGATGAGCCGGGGGATGCAGCAGAAGGTCGCCATCGCTCGCGCTTTCCTGACACAGCCGATCCTGCTCCTGCTGGACGAGCCGACCACCGGCCTCGATCCGCGCTCCAAGTACGAGGTGCAGGAGTTTGTCAACGAGCTGCGCGACTGCCACGACGCCACGATTCTGATCACGACCCATGACATGGGCGAGGCCGACCGGCTGTGCGACCGGATCGCCATCCTGGATGAGGGCCGGATTGTGGCCGAGGATACGCCCGCCGGGTTGAAGCGCCTGATCCGCCGTAACGGGCACGAGCCGACGCTGGAAGATGTCTTCATGCAACTGACCGGCAAGAAGCTGAGCGGCGCGGAGGAGTTCGACCCCGAGCCGGTCGAGGTCGCCAATTAATCTTGAATCATGGGCGGGGGAGGGATACGGGTTCTCTCCCCCGGGTAGGGGAACTTCAATATGTTCGCAAGGCTGAATCTCAGGACAGAAGTGCTGCAAAGCTACGCCTTTGTCGCCCGCAACTTCAACCTGATCAAACGGTACTGGGGCTGGGAGCTGGTGTGGCTGGCTTATTCCACGGCGACCTCGCTGGCCGTCGTGTTCATCGGCGAAGGCTCCGCCCTGATCACGGGCGCCGAGGACATCGATACATCGTACTTCGTGCTCTATCTGCTGCTCGGGACGCTGGTCTGGGGCTTTTTGTCCGGGCTGTTCAACGACATCAGCGAGATGATCCAGTGGGAACGGTGGGAGGGCACGATCGAGTACACCCTGATGGCGCCGGTGCACCGCTTCACCCAGATCATCGGGCAGGCCGGCTTTGCCGTGCTGCACAGCCTGCTGTTCACCATGACTATCGGTGTAGCGATGATCATCTTTTTCTCGCTGGACCTGAGCGACGCCAATCTGTTCGGGGCGCTGCTGGTCCTGCTGGCGGGGAGCCTTTCGCTGGTGTCGCTGGGGGTGATGGCCAGCATCCTGCCGCTGCTGTACACGGAGCGCGGCACGCAAATGACACATATCGTACAGGCATTCCTGCTGCTGATCTCCGGCGTGTACTATCCGATTGAGGTGCTGCCGTCGGTGCTGCAAACGCTGGCCCGGGTATCGCCGGTGTACTACGTGCTGAACGGCATCCGCTCCGCTGTGCTGGAGGGCACGCCCACTTCCGAGCTATGGGGCTACATCGTGCCGCTGCTGATCATCGGCGTGGTCGGCATGCCCCTCGGCGTCTGGGTCTTCCGCCAGGCGGAGCTGTATGCCAAGCGCCATGGCAAGCTCAAGCGCGTCGGGTAGCGCGCCGGGCGGGGCGGGTACACCTGAACAACTGAGGAAGGGGGGCTACGGCTGCGGCGGGGAATGGCGCGTGTCGATCCAGATGTTGATGGCGGCGCACAACTCCGCCGCCAGCAGCAGGATCGCCGCGCTGATATAGACGTAAAGCAGCAGGACGATGGCGGTCGCCAGTGAGCCGTAAATCTGGTTGAGGGCGCTGAAGTTCCGCAGATACCAGACGAAGACGTTCTGGGCGATCAGCCAGCCGCCGCCGCCGGCCAGCGCCGCCGGCCAGATCGCCTCCCAGTGGACGTGGACGCGCGGCGCGTAGCGGAACAGCAGGGCGAAGATCGTCATGTTCAGGCCCAGCGGCAGGAACTGCAGGATCAGGTTCAGCGTGACGCCGGACTGGCTGAGCGTGAAGATGCTCATCAGGCGGATCGTGATCGACGTGACCAGGGAGCCGAGCAGGATGATGCCCAGGACCGCGTACATGAGCAGCGCCAGCAGCCGCTTGTGCCACAGCGGGCGCCAGTAGGCCGGGTGAAAGATGGTATCCAGGGCGATCGTCAGGTTGGAGAATAGCGAAAGCGCCGACCACCCCAGGCCAACCAGCACCAGCAGGCCGAATGAGTGTGACTGCTGGAGCGCGAACCGGACGGTGTCTTCGACCGGGCTGATGACTTCAGCGGGGATGAGGAGGTTCAGGATGCGCAGGATATGTTCCTGAGCCAGCGCCGGGCCGATCAGGCGGCTGATGAAGGTGACGATCAGGAGGACCGCCGGAAAGAGGGAGAAAATGGCAAAGTACGAGAGAGAGGCCGCGAACTGCGTATCGCGCTGGACAAAGTGCGTCCAGCCGGTGAGCAGATGTGGCAGCAGGCCGTTCGTGCGAATATTGGCCGCTTCATAAGTGCGCACGGTCAGATCGTTGGCCCGCTTGATCTGCTGCTCAAGGCGCAGCGAAAAACGGACGAAGTACGAGGTGGACTCATCGGGCGAAGGATCACGGCGTTTGGGCAGCAACAGCATTTTTCCTCGCTTACCGGGTGGAAAAGTACCCGTATCTTACCATATTCCCGCCGGGGCTGTGGAAACGGACCTCTGGCGGGACGGCGGCAGGCGGTTTTTTTGCCTGCCGCCGCGAAGTGTGCGAGGGGGGAATTGCGTGTGGACGCTCCCCATGCGGCGCTGACTTTGATAGATAAAGGAAAGGGGGATTCTATGACGACAATGACGACAATAATGAAGACCGGGGTGTTCAGCCGCCCTGGCACGATGGATGATGCTCCGGCGGTGGCGGAGCTGGCTAATGCGGCGCGCCTGGCGGAGACAGGCCGCGCCGGCATAACGACTGCCGAGGTCGCTGAACAGTGGTCGTACGAATACTTTCAGCCAGGGCGCGATTTGCACCTGATCTTCAGCCCTGCCGGGACTCTGGCCGCCGCCTGCGAGTGCTGGTCGCGCGCGCCGTACACCGAGCCGTACTTCTGGGGGGCGGTGCACCCTGACTGCCGGCGGCAGGGCTATGGCTCCCTGCTGCTGGACTGGGCCGAGGATCGGGCGGCGGACAATCTGCATCTGGCCCCGCCTGAGCTACGGGTAGCTATGCGCCTCCAGGCGGATGCGCGCAACGAGGGCGCGGCGGCGCTGTTCACGCGGCGCGGTTACGACATTATCCGGCACTTCTGGGTGATGCAGATCGCGCTTGATCCCGACCAGCGCCCGGATGTGCCGCCGCTCCCGGAAGGGGTACGTCTGCGGACGCATACGCCCGGCCCGGAACAGGACTATGCCGTGTGGGAGGTGTTGGAGACGGCCTTCGCCGATCACTGGGGGTTCATCCCCACGCCGTACGCGCTTTATCGCCAGGCGATGATTGACGCGGCGCACTTTGACCCGTCGCTGTGGTTCCTGGCCGTGGCCGATGGCCCGGAAGGCGAGCGCATTGTGGGCGTCTCGCTGGGCCGGATGGGGTGGAGCGGCGACTCCGACTGCGGTTTCGTGATGGAGCTGGCTGTCCGGCGCGAATACCGCCGGCAGGGCATCGCCCTCTCGCTGCTGCGCCACACATTCGACGCTTTTCACCGGCGCGGCATGTACCGCGTCGCCCTGGGCGTCGATTCGCAGAATACGACCGGGGCCACCCGCCTGTATGAGCGGGCAGGCATGTCCATCCTGGAGCGGACCGATCTGTATGAGAAGGTCCTGCGCGATGGCCTGCCTCCCGCGGCGAAATGAGATAGCAGGAAACAGGAAGCAGGTGGCGCGGAGGGGAACATCCCGCCAGCCGCCGCCTGCTCCCTTCTTCATCCGGTATTGGTCAGGGTCACACCCCGACCGACAGGCTAATGGATAGCTCTATGACAGCCATACGATACGACGACGATGATCTATATCTGCCGGCTCAGGCCGAGCGGGGGGCGCGCCGCCATCGCAAGCCCCGGCCTAACCCGCACGATCGCCAGGCGTCCCGCGCGGTATTGACGGAGGCAGTGGACCCGATCGAGCTGGAGGGCGGCTTTGTCACGACCTACCGACCTTCCAGACATGAGTGGGGCTGGCTGCTGCAATCGCTGGAGGACTTCTACAACCGCGGCCTGCTCAGCGATGTGCTGGCTATCATCAAGGGTGGCAAGGAGGCCAACGTCTACCGCTGCCGGGCGCATCCCGATACCGGGCTGGGCCTGGTGGCGGCCAAAGTCTACCGCCCGCACAGCCTGCGCCAGATGCGCAATGACCAGGTTTACCGGCAGGGTCGCGAGATTCTGACGCCGAATGGCCGCCCGGTCGGCAAGGAGGCTGAGCGGATGGCCCATGCCATCCAGAAGAAGACCGCGTACGGCCGGGAGGCGGCGCATACATCCTGGCTGATGCATGAATTCACCACCTTGCAGACGCTGTACGGATCGGGCGGCGCGGTGCCGTATCCGGTCGCCGCCGGGCCGAACGCCCTGCTGATGAGCTACCTCGGCGATGAGAAATTGCCCGCGCCGTCCCTGCACGAGGTGGCTATCGAGTCGGACGAAGCCGGGCCGCTGTTTGACGAGGTTCTGCGCAATATCGAGCTGATGCTTTCCCATGGCATCGTCCACGCCGATCTTTCTGCCTACAACATCCTGTACTGGGAGGGCGAGATCACGCTTATTGATTTTCCGCAGGTAGTTGACGCGGCGGCCAACCGCCAGGCTTATGACATCCTGGAGCGCGATATCGCCCGCGTGTGCGGGTACTTCGCGCGACACGCGCCGCGTGATGCGGCCCGGCGCGGAGACTGGCGTGACCCGCGCGGGCTGACCGGGCGGCTGTGGCGACGCTATATAGGCCAGACGCCGCTGGAGCGCGATGTCAGCGAGGCCCGCTTGTACCGGGAGGACGAGATCTGAAGTGGCGACCGGAGCGCGTATGACGGAGACAACCTCCGCGCTCAGTCGGGCAGTGGGGTGTCCGGCGCCGCTATATCGCCGTAGATGCGCTCCTGCTGATCGGCGCGGCGCTGGTACAGCCAGGTGATATGGCCCAGCCCCCGGTTGGCGTGTTCCATCTGTTCTGGTGTGAAGCGCCAGGTCCAGTTGCCCGCTGGCTTGCCGGGGGTGTTCATGCGGGCTTCCGGGCCGAGGCCGAGCACATCCTGCATGGTGACGATAAAGGTATGGGCGCAGGAGCGCATGCCGAGCACCATCATCGTCCAGGCCGGATCGTAGACCTGAGCGCCCAGATACTCGGAGATGAACTGGCGGACGCTGTCGTTTGTTTCTTCCCGCCACCAGCCGAGGGTGGTGTTGTTGTCGTGGGTGCCGCTGTAGACGACGCAGTTGGGGACATGGTTATGCGGCAGAAACAGGTTGGTGGGGTCGTTGCCCCAGGCGAACTGGAGCACCTTCATGCCGGGCAGGGCGAAGTCGTCCCGCAGCTTCTCCACACCCTCCGTGATCAGGCCGAGGTCCTCGGCGATGATCGGCAGCTCGCCCAGGCTGGCTTTGACCACCTCGAAGAAGTCGTGGCGCGGACCGGGGACCCAGCGGCCATGTTCGGCGGTCTCTTCCTCGGCGGGGATCTCCCAGTAAGCCTCGAAGCCGCGGAAGTGGTCGATCCGCATATAGTCTACGACGGTCAGGAGGGCTTTGAAGCGCCGGATCCACCAGGCATAGCCATCGGCCTTCATAGCCTCCCAGCGGTACAACGGGTTGCCCCAGCGCTGGCCGGTCGGGCTGAAGTAGTCGGGCGGGACGCCGGCAATCACAGTCGGGCGGCCGGCGGCATCGAGATAGAACTGGTCGCGGTTGGCCCAGACATCGGCGCTGTCGTGGGCGACGAAGATGGGCAGATCGCCGAACAGCCGGATATCCCGCGCGTTGGCGTATTCCTTGAGGGCGTGCCACTGCGTGTGGAAGACCCACTGGCGGAAGCGGTGTTCGTCAATTCGCCCGGCCAGATCGTGGCGGACCCGATCCAGCGCGGCAGGCTCCCGGAGGGCTTCGTCCTTCGGCCAGTCCACCCAGGGCTGCCCGTTGTGATGGTCCTTCAGCGCGGCGAACAGGACGAAGTCATCCAGCCAGTGGGCGTTCTCGCCGCACCAGGCGCCGAAGGCGGCTTTGTCAGCGGCGCTGCCCGCCCGGGCGAAGCGCCGGTAGGCCGTCGTGAGCTTCTGATCGTGGTAGCCGATGATCGCGCCGAAATCGACGCGGTCCGCCGGGAAGGCGGGCACATCAGCCAGATCGTCCGCCGTCAGCCAGCCCAGCTCCGCCAGCCGGTCCAGGCTGATCAGGTTGGCGTTGCCGGCAAAAGCGGAAAGCGTCTGGTAGGGCGAGTCGCCGTAGCTGGTCGGGCCGAGCGGGAGCACCTGCCAGACGCGCTGGCCGTTGCTTTCCAGCCAGTCAACAAAGCGGTACGCCCATTCGCCCAGATCGCCGATGCCGTAGCGGCCGGGCAGGGAGGTGGGGTGAAGCAGGACGCCGCTGGAACGGGGGAAGAGCGCCATAGAGTCCCCTTTGCCTGGTTCTGATGGATAAGGTCGCACAAATTCGACACGCAGTGCTGTACTTCGTGCGCTGCTATTGTAGCCGGGGGGGAAACCTTTGAGCAAGGAGAAAAGCGGGTGGCAGGAGCCGTGGAGACGTGGAAAAAGCGGCCCCTGTATCGCGACAATATTGTTTTGCATCGAGGATAAAGCGCGATGAAGAAGCTGGATGCATACCGCGTTTATCTGATCACTCAGGGCAGCCAGTCCCTGATCTTCCGTATGATCTTCACCGTGGATCTGGTTTACCAGATCATCGTGGTCGGTCTTGATCCGCTCCAGCTTGTCCTGGTCGGCACGACGCTGGAGATCACAATCCTTCTGTTCGAGCTCCCGACCGGCATCGTGGCCGACATCTACAGCCGGCGGCTGTCCGTGATTATCGGCACGGCGCTGATGGGGGTCAGCTTCATGATCGAGGGGTCGTTCCCCGTATTTGCGGTAATCCTGCTCTCTCAGGTCATCTGGGGCATCGGCATCACCTTCATCAGTGGTGCGCTGGACGCCTGGATTTCCGACGAGATCGGGGTCGACCGCGCCGGGCGGGCCTACCTGCGCGGCGCTCAGGTGGGGCAGTTCGCCGCCCTGTTCGGGATCGCGCTGAGCGTCGCGCTGGGCAGCATCGTCCTTCAGGCTCCGGTTGTGATTGGCGGCGCGCTGTTCGTGGCGCTGGCGGTCTTCCTGCTGCTGGTTATGCCGGAGGAAGGCTTCGCGCCGATCCCGGTGGAAGAGCGTCGCTCGTGGCAGCAGATACGGGGCCAGATGGGCGGCACGGCGCGCGACGCGCTGCGCCTGCTGCGGCTGCGCCCGGCCCTGCTGGGCATTATGGCGATCAGCCTGATCTACGGCGCGTACAGCGAGGGCTTTGACCGGTTGTGGCAGGCGCAGCTTATAGAGGCGTTTACCCTGCCGGCCCTCGGCCAGATGGCCTTTGTCGTCTGGTTCGGGATCATCGGGGCGGTCTCGATGCTGCTCTCCATAGGCGTAACCGAGGTCGCTTTGCGCCGGCTGGTCCTGACCAATGCGCGCGTGGTGACGCGCGCTCTGTCCGTCCTTTTCGGCGCAATCATACTGGGTTCGATTGGCTTCGCCCTGGCCAGGAGCTTCCCGCTGGCGCTGGGCTTCTACTGGCTGGCTGCGACCTGTCGCGACGCTGTCGAGCCGATCTACACAGCCTGGCTCAACCAGCACCTGGAGTCTTCCGTGCGGGCCACAATGCTTTCCGCCGCCGGACAGGCCGACGCCATCGGGCAGATCGCCGGCGGCCCGCTCATCGGATAGGTGGCGGTGGCCCGATCGATCCGGACGGCGCTGGTGCTCAGCGGGCTGGCTCTGGTGCCGGCGCTGCTGGTGCTGCGACGGAATCGGGTGGTGGAAGCGGCTGCGCCCGCCGGGCCGGCTGACGCTCTATTGCCATAGCCCGAACCCGGGCCGGGCACGGAGGGAAGCGTTTAGCATGGCTTGAGCGCGATCAGCGGGTCATGCTATAATCTCGGCAATTCAACGGGCCGTGTTATTTGTTCCGGATTCATTCTACCAGCGAAAGGGTCGGCGCCTATGACCGGTTTTGAGGGACTTACTCCGCAGCAGATTATCAACCTGCTGCTCCCATCCAGCATCTGGGACTTCCTGCTGTATATCATCCTGATCTTTGTTCTGATCACGTTATTTATGCAGCCGGAAGGCTCCATCACTGTCACGATACTGCTGGCAATCGTAGTGGTAGCCATCTTTATGGATAAGGTGCAGGCGCTCAATGCGCTGGGCCAGCGGCACAAGTGCAGCTTCGGGACGATGGGGATGCGCATCTCGTTCTTCGTCATTCCGCTCCTGATAGCCGGCATCACCAAAAATCCCAAGTCGCGCCTGCCGGCGATTGTCGCCGCCGTGCTGGGGCTGGGCTATACGCTGTTCCTGTGGGCCATTGAGATGCGCAATCCGGCCATCTGCCGCCCTCTGGATCGCGATATTTCAATGATTATCGACTACCTGCGCCTGACTCTGCTCTGATCGAACGCGGTGTTGCGAGGTAAACAACACGCCCCCATCACAGGATGGGGGCGTGTGCGTTCCGGGGGCAGGCCAGACGTGTGCGGCGTTTAATCGGCGGGCTGGGCAACCGAGCGATGAATCGGGGTCAGCCAGTTGGCGTATTTGCTGATTCTGCCACGCACGACATCGAAGTACAGGTTGCGAAGCTGTCCCGTGATCGGCCCCATCTTGCCGGTGCCAATTGCGCGGTAATCGACGCGGGTGATCGCGCTGACCTGGTAAGCCGTGCCGCAGGAGAATGCCTCGTCAGCGATATACAGCTCGGTCCGGTCGATGTTGCGCTCCACCACCTTCACGCCCATCTCTTCCTGCAGGAGCTGAATCGCCGAGCGGCGGGTGATGCCTTCCAGGATGTTAGCGGTGACCGGCGGGGTGATCGCCACGCCGTCGCGGACGATGAAGAGGTTGGCGGCGGAAGCCTCGGCGATGTGTCCGTCCTGGTTCAGCACCAGGCCGTCGTCGAAGCCGGCAGCTTTGGCATCGCTGATGATCAGGGCGGAATTGACATACGCGCCGGCGATCTTGCCGCGCGCCGGGATGGTATTGTCGTCCACGCGTCGCCACGATGAGATCGTGACGTGCATCCCTTCTTCCTTATCTACATACTGGCCGAAGGGGAGGGCGAAAATAGCCAGCTCGTCGTCCAGATCGTGCAGCCGGACGCCGATGGTGGGTGTTGCTTTGTAGACATAGGGCCGGATATAGCAGTCCTGCCGCATGTTCTCCGTGCGAAGCAGCTCGGTCAGGATGCCGACTAACTGCTGGGGCTGGTAGGGCAGATCCATTTTCAGCATCCGGGCGGAGCGCAGCAGCCGGGTGAAGTGATCTACCGGGCGGAAGACGTACAGCTCCTCCTGGTCTTCATTCCAGTATCCCCGTATCCCGCCGAACGCCCCGGTTCCGTAATGCAGGGCATGGGTGGCGATGCTGACCTTAGCCTCGCTGAATGGGACAATTTTGCCTTCGAAAAAGGCGTAGTTGGGCGAATTAGCCACGTAACAAACCTCCTCCTCATGAGCCAACCGGGTCTCTGCCTTTATTATACATCACATATACCGGGGCGGGCCGGATCGCGCGATCGCGCCGTCAGGGCAGTGAGGAGCCGAAAGAGCAGGAAACCGCAGAGAGGCAGAGAACGCAAAGAAAGACAATCAGGCTTTTTCTCCGCGCTCTCTGTGCTTCTGCGGTTTCGCTGTTGTTGAACTCCCGGCTGCCTGCTCTCTACTCCCGCTTACAGGTCCGTTTGCAGGGCGGCCTGGGCTATTCGCAGGGCCGGGCTGGGCGTGTCGCTGTAGAAGGCCAGGAAGCGGGCCGTATCCGGCGTGTCCACCCGCGCCAGGTTGTGCGCCCAGCGGTAGCCGATGGACTGGTAGAGCAGCTCCACCGTGATCGTGTACGGTCCGCCGGCCTGGCCCACTTCGACGATGTAGCGCAGCCGGTCGGAACCGCCTGTAAAGTCTTCGTCTTCCGCCGCCGCCCCCTGCACGCGAATCTCTTCCGGGGCGCCCGGCTTATCGAACCCCTCCGGCAGCAGGCGGTTATCCTTGAGATAGCCGTTGCCGTAGAGCAGGCTGGTGGTGACATCGCCCTCTACCGTGCGCATGATGGCCTCGTAGATCTGCACCTGGCCGGGGTCGTTGATGCTGGTGTAGTGCGGCTCAAAGCGGGTCTGGTCGGCGTCGTTGTCATTGCCAGTGATGGAGCCGTCCGCGTTGAACGCGCCGGACTCGAACACGACGTCCCCGGCGGCATCGGTCACGGTGACGTGCAGCCAGGCGCGGCGGGATGGGTAGCTGGTGGGCAGCTTGTGGCCGGCCTGGTTGGTCACGGTAACCTCCACGACCAGGGCCGTGCCGTCGCGGCTGACGCTGTCGATGGTCACCCCGCCGGTGCTGGTCGCGAGCTGGGTCAGCACGCGGTCGATGTTCGCCTCCACCAGCGCGTCGCTGGCCGTGAATTCCAGCTCATCGCGGTGGCGGCGCAGCAGGTCGGGCATGTAGGCGTTGCCGCCGACGAAGATGTGCTGCATGAACGGACTGCGAGCTTCACCGCCAGTGACGGACAGCACCACGCCGTCTTCAGCCGCCGGCATGTGGCAGGTCTGGCAGGTATCCGTCTCGCTGAAGCGGCTGTGCAGCCATTCCGGATAAGCCATCTGCTCCGGGAATTCGCCGACGATCTCGCCCCGGGCATTGAGGCTGGGCGTGAAGAGGGTGTGGCAGGAGCCGCAAACGGCCGCGTCGCTGATGTAGTCTACCTGGGTGGGGATGAAGCCGGATGACGCCTGCATGACGATAGCCTGCGTCTCCGGGACGGGGAAGGGGCCAAAGGCGAGGCGCTCGCCCATAGGCACGGTCGTGTCGATCTCGTAGTGGCCGCTGAAGCTGTCCGGCGTGCCCAGCGTATCGCCCAGGAACTGGTGGCACAGCGAGCAGGAAATGCTGTCCATGGCGATCACATGCAGATCGTTGGCCGGGTCCAGGAAGCCGTCGTCCAGCGCCAGGCCGGGCTGATCGTGGACGTGATAGGTGAAGCGGGCCATCGGCATGTGGCAGGTCGCACATTTGTCCTGGATGAAGTCGGCGTAGTCAGGGCTGGTCACGATCTCGGCCCGGACGCTGGCCTGCCAGTACGGATCGCGGGCGGAATTAGCCATCATGCTGGCCCACCACTGGGTATCCAGCGAAACGTCATTCCCGGCGGCGTCGGTCATGCGCGTGTGGCAGATAGCGCACTGGCCGGACGTGGCAAAGTAGTCGTTCCGCTCGATGGGCAGCGTTTGTGCGACGCTGATCGGCTGAGCGGTGGGAGGGAGGACCTCGGCAACCGGCGTCGGCGCGGTTTCAGTCGGCGCAGTGGTCGGAGCCGCCTCTGTGGGTGCAACTGTTGGCGGCAATGTCGCTTCTATCGGGATATCCGTGGGCGTCACTGTGGCGGCGGTATAGTTGGGCTGGCAGGCGGCCAGCAGCAGGACCGCCAGAACAGCCAGCAGGCCCAGAGTCGGGAAGCGAAGCATGGCACTATCCTCCGGAGGACTTGGCGAGCCGGGCTGGCGCGGCGGGGGAGGGCTGGCTCGCGCAATACAGGCGAGATGGCAGCGCAAATCTGCGATTAACTGTACTTGCTTGCGCTGAATTTCACAAGGAGGAAGGAGGAGAAGGGAACAGCCGATCGGGTATGTCCTACCCGCTGCTATCGGCCTCCCGCTGCCTGCTCTCGCATCTCGCCGCCTGCCTCGTAGCGCTGGCGCAGCGCCTCCACGACGGCATCGAGGCTGTCAGCGACAATGATGTGTTCGCACTCCGCCGCCAACTGCCGGGCGTGTTCGCTGACCAGGAAGCGCGCCCGGTTGGCGTTCTCCTCGATCACCTTCACCAGCATACGGACAATCGGGACGTGGCGGAACCATCCCGGCACATCCAGGACGAATCCCCCGGGCACGTACAGGATGAAGGTCTGGCCGCGCTGGACGGCGCGGGCCGCGGCCCAGCCGGCTTCGGCCAGCCCGCCGAAGGCCGGGGTATAATGCAGAAAGACCATGACGACGGTCTCCGCACGGGCCATGACCTGCGCCTCGTGGCGGCCCATCTCCTCCGTCCAGGGCGATCCCTGCTGGCCGGGGTGAAAGTAAGTCACGCCCAGCTCGTCCAGCAGCGGGATGATGTGCTCCTCGCGCCATTCGCCGACGATAGAGCCAAACAATGCCACCTGAGGGGGAGCAGAATCGGCCATCATTATCTCTTTCTGTCACAGGGTGGGGCGCTGCGTAATAACGACTATAGAAACATGGGCGTCCCCGGCTTCCGGCCCGTTCGTAGATGATGACTTCGTACACCGCTATTTCCGCCCGGGGCATTCGCCAGCACGATCGCGCCACCCGCTTCGCGGCCACCCGAATTATACTGCACAGCAACAAAAACCGGGGCGGTGTGCGCCCCGGTGAACGGCCATACTGAAATGGGTTAGCTGAGGTAGTCCCGCAGGTTATGGGACAGCTTGGGGTGACGCAGACGGCGCAGCGCCTCTTTCTCAAGCTGGCGGATACGCTCGCGGCTGAGGCCGAACTTGTTGGCGATCTCCTCCAGCGTGTGCGGCTCGCCCCCACCCAGCCCAAAGCGCAGGCGCAGGATGTGGCTCTGGCGCGGCGTCAGCTCGGCCAGCACTTCCTCAATCGTCTCCTGCAGGAGATGCTGGGTGGCCGATTCCAGCGGGCTGGGGGAGTCCTGATCTTCGATGAAGTCGCCGAATTCGCTGTCGCCGTCGTCGCCGACCGGGCGCTCCAGGGCGATAGCGTGCTGGCTGGCGTCCATCATGCTGCGGACGGCCTCCGCCGGCAGCTCCATTTCCACCGCGATCTCCTCCGGAGTCGGGCGGCGGCCCAGGTTCTGCTCCAGGACCTGCGCCGTGCGGTACATCTGGCGGATGCGCTCGGTCATGTGCAGGGGGATGCGGATGGTGCGGGTCTTCTGCGCCAGGGCGCGGGTGATCGCCTGGCGGATCCACCAGGTGGCGTAAGTGCTGAAGCGGTTGCCGCGCAGGTAGTCGTATTTGTCCACCGCGCGCATCAGGCCGACATTGCCCTCCTGAATCAGATCGGGGAATGGCAGGCCCTGGCCCATGTAACGCTTGGCGATGGAGACGACCAGGCGCGTGTTGGCGCGGCCGAGGTGCTCGCGGGCGTACTGCCCGTCTTCGACGAGGTTCTTCAACTCGCGGATCAGGGTGGCATTCCCGCCGCGAGGGAGTTGTTCCAGTTTGCTCTGCGCGTCCTTGCCGCGCTCGATGCGCTTGGCCAGGTCGATTTCTTCTCCCGCCGTCAGGAGGGGTTCCTGAGCCATCTGGCGGAAGTACAGCCCGACCGGGTCGTCGGCGGATACAGCGTTGATATCGCCGACGTTGGGGTCGCTCAGGGTTTCTTCGGCCCCGAATTCATCTTCGCCTTCTCCGTCCATCAGCGAGGAGCCGTAGTGCGGATCTTCGTGCTGGCGCAGCTCGATGCCGAGTTCGTCCAGTTCATCCAGCACAGCTTCAATCGCCGTTATATCGTCTCCCTCTTCCCCCAGCACTTCCAGTACATCCTCAAACGTGACATAACCCTGTTGATCGGCCCGATTCATCAGTTCTTGTATCACGGACGTTATGTTGCCTCCCTGTCTGGCGTTGCTGGCAGACCTGGCTGTGCTGTTTGATCGCGCCGGGCCTTCCGGCTGGTTAGCGGCAAATACCCAGGAGCCATTACTTCAGTATATGCTCATTTTACGGGTAGTTATGTGAAGGAATGATGAGTGTTCTGTACGAACTTATTTGGTGATGTTACTACCCGTTTCTGGCATCCTGTATCATGTCGCTTCTATCATTATAAGGGTCCTGTCAAGCCCCATATCTGGCGTCTATACGATTAGAAAGGCGCTATACTCCCATATAAGCGCTTCTGCGATTCCGGCGAATCCGCCGCATGCAGCCCGGGCCGGGCGATTCTATGATAACGTTTACACCCGGCAGGCAGATTACGTCAGCGCTCCGGGGCATTGGCCTGGTTTCGCCCCCTGCTTTTCGATAGATTCGGGCGGTTTTGTGGTATGATCCCCCGACACGAAAGCTGATAGCAGAGTGGCTCCCCTGCCGGGGGAGCCAGGAAATTGAGGAGTATGATGGCAGCAAACAGCTTTGGCGCTCGCGCTAACCTGACTTTGCCCGGCGGATCGGTGGCAGCCCTGTACCGTCTGCACAGCCTGCAGGAAGCCGGTGTGGCCCCGATTGACCGGCTGCCGTTTTCCATAAAAGTGCTGCTGGAATCGCTGCTGCGCCAGGAGGATGGCTACCTGATCAGCCGGGATGATGTGGAAGCGCTGGCCCGGTGGGATGGCACGCCCGGCAGCACGCGGGAGATCCCCTTCCTCCCGGCGCGCGTCATCCTGCAGGACTTCACCGGCGTCCCGGTCCTGGTGGACCTGGCGGCGCTGCGCTCCGCTGTCGTCCGCATGGGCGGCGATCCCCGCCGGATCAACCCGCAGGTTCCGGTGGACCTGGTTGTGGATCACTCCGTGCAGGTGGATGCCTTCGGCGCGGCGGATGCTCTGCAGGTGAATACCGGCCTTGAATTCGAGCGCAACCGCGAACGGTATGAATTCCTGCACTGGGGGAAGAGCGCATTCGACAATTTCCGCGTGGTCCCCCCGGCGAGCGGCATTGTGCACCAGGTGAACCTGGAATATCTGGCGACGGTGGTGGCGCAGCGCGACGGCGTGGCCTTCCCCGATACGCTGGTCGGCACAGATTCGCACACGACGATGATCAACGGGCTGGGCGTGCTGGGATGGGGCGTCGGCGGCATCGAGGCTGAGGCGGCCATGCTTGGCCAGCCGATCACGATGCTCATCCCCGATGTGGTGGGCTTCAAGTTGTACGGCCAGCTTCGCGAGGGCGTCACCGCCACTGACCTGACGCTGACGGTAGTGCAGATGCTCCGCAAGAAGGGCGTAGTGGATAAGTTCGTAGAATTTTACGGGAGCGGCCTCAGCTCAATGAGCCTGCCCGACCGGGCAACTATTGCCAACATGGCCCCCGAGTACGGGGCGACGATGGGCTTCTTCCCGGTGGATGCGGAGACGCTGCGTTACCTGGCCCGCACCGGCCGTGACACAGCGCTGGTGGAAGCCTATACAAAGGAACAGGGCCTCTTCCGCACCGATGACACGCCGGACCCGATCTTCACCGATACGCTGGAGCTGGATCTCGGCACGGTGGAGCCGAGCCTGGCCGGCCCCAAGCGCCCGCAGGACCGTATCCCGCTGGCCCGCATGAAGACGGAGTTCGAGAACGCGCTGACCGCCCCGGTGGAAGCGCGCGGCTTCGGGCTGAGCGAGGAAGCCCGCCAGAAGACGGCGGCGGTGCAGAACGGGCGGACTTACGATCTGGGGCATGGCGCCGTCGTCATTGCCGCCATCACGAGCTGCACCAACACCAGCAACCCCTCGGTCATGCTCGGCGCGGGCCTGCTGGCCCGCAAGGCAGTGGAGGCCGGATTGAAGGTGCCGCCGTATGTCAAGACCAGCCTGGCCCCCGGCTCGCGGGTAGTGACGGCGTATCTGAAAGAAGCGGGCGTCCTGCCCTATCTGGAGCAGCTCGGCTTCTATGTGGTCGGCTACGGCTGCACGACCTGCATCGGCAACAGCGGGCCGCTGTCCACGGAGGTCGCCCGGGCTATCGAAGAATACGATCTGGTCGCGGCCAGCGTCTCCAGCGGCAACCGTAACTTTGAAGGCCGCATCAACCCGTACTGCCGGGCGAACTATCTGGCCTCCCCGCCCCTGGTGGTGGCCTACGCTCTGGCCGGCACGGTGGATATCAATCTGGAGAAGGACCCGATCGGCACGGGCACTGGCGGCCAGCCGGTCTACCTGCGCGATATCTGGCCGTCGCACCACGAGATCGTGGAGGCCATGAATGCCGCTATCAAGCCGGAGATGTTCCGGGCCGAATACGGCAACATTTTCAACAGCAACGAAATCTGGAATGCCATCGACAGCGGGAGCGGCGACGTGTATGCCTGGGACGCCAGCTCCACATACATCCAGGAGCCGCCGTTCTTCGTGGATATGGCTCCCGAGCCGGGACCGATCCAGCCGATACGCGGGGCGCGGGCGCTGGCGCTGCTCGGCGACTCGGTCACGACCGATCATATCTCGCCCGCCGGCAGTATCCCGGTCAAGAGTCCCGCCGGCCAGTACCTGATCGAGCACGGCGTCGCGCCGGAGTGGTTTAACTCTTACGGCTCGCGGCGCGGCAACGATCGCGTGATGACGCGCGGGACGCTGGCTAACATCCGGCTGCGCAACCGGCTGGCGCCGGGGACGGAGGGCGGATACACAACTTACCTGCCGACCGGCGAAGTGACGACGATCTACGATGCCTCGGTCCGCTACCAGGCGGCGGGGACGCCGCTAATCGTGCTGGCCGGCAAGGAATACGGGACCGGTTCTTCCCGCGACTGGGCGGCCAAGGGGGTGATGCTGCTCGGCGTGCGGGCGGTGATTGCCCAGAGCTTTGAGCGGATTCACCGCAGCAATCTGGTCGGGATGGGCGTGCTGCCGCTCCAGTTCAGGCCGGGCGAAGATGCCGACTCGCTGGGCCTGACCGGGCGCGAGATCTTTTCGTTTGAGGGTCTCGGGGACGATCTCCAGCCGAAGAGCGAGATCACCGTCCGGGCGGAGAAGGAAGACGGCCTGGTTAGCACCTTCCGGGCGATTGTGCGCATCGACACGCCGGTCGAGATCGATTACTACCGCAACGGGGGCATCCTGCAAACGGTGCTGCGCAAGCTCCTGCAGGCGTGATCGCGGTTGAACCCGGGTACAGGGGCCGCCGGGACAGGGCGGTCCCTTTTATTTTGCTCGTTGGTGGCGGGGAGTATGCGCCCGCCACCTCCCCGCTGCTTATTCCTCGCTGCCTGCCGCCTGTCCTCCTGTAGCTGCCTCGTTCGGCACGCCGATTGAGGCATGCCACTGGATAATCTGCCACGCCCCATCTTCCTTGATGAAGACAAAGCTGAAGCGCATGGGGACTTCCCGCCCATCAGGCAGCGCCAGACGAACCCGATCGTCCGCCCAGCCCACGTCGCCCTGGCAGAAGGCGCGCGGATTGCCGATTCTGACGGCGCCTGACGCTGGCCTGCGCCGTGTCCTGAACGCCCTGGCGATGGCCTCGTGCCCTGACCACCACTCGTCGGGATCGGTGCCGATAACCAGGGTATCTTCCCGGCTGGCGATCAGGCGCTCGATGGCGGGTACGTCATTCGCATCCAGGGCGCTGTACAGGCTGAGCAGAAGTTCTCTGAGTTCGGGTGAGGGCTTCACAGGCGCGTCTCCTTGCGAAGTGTTGCAGGCGGCAAAAGCGGCTGTAGTGTACCACAGGCCGCCGTTGAAACAGCGGCGGGGATGCTTGCGTCGCCGATCGGGTCGTGTTAGAGTTGGTTAGAAATCTGGTAAGGTCTGGTAAGAGTTTCTGCTGGCGCTACCACCTCCTTTTTGCGGAAAAGGGAAGTCGCTATGGCCGAGAAGATCCTGGTCATTGATGATGAAGAGACGACCGTCCAGCTCATCTCGATCCTGTTGGAGCGGCGGGGATACGAGGTGATCAAAGCCTACCGGGCTGAGGACGGCCTGCGCAAAGCCTACCGGACGCACCCCGACCTGGTTCTGCTGGATATCATGATGCCGGAGATGGATGGCTGGGAAGTCTGCCGGCGGCTGCGGGAACTCTCCGATGTGCCGATCATCTTCCTGACCGCTCGCAGCGAGATTCGCGATGTGGTCAAAGGGCTGGAGATGGGCGCGGATGATTACATCGTCAAGCCCTACGACAACGATGAGCTGGTCGCCCGGGTGCGCGCCCATCTGCGCCGCGCGCCAGCGCCTTCGATCTCAGAAGAGCTGGTCTTCGATGGCGGGGACTTCCGGGTGAATTTTCTCAACCGCGAGGTGCGCGTGCGGGGCCGGCCTGTCCACCTGACGCCCAAAGAATTCAATCTGCTCGGCGTGCTCGTGCGCGACGCGGGCCGTGTGATCACCCGCAACGAGCTGGTGACGGAAGCCTGGGGGCCGGAATACGCCGACGCTATCGACAGCCTGAAGCTCTATATCCATTATCTGCGCCAGAAGATCGAAGAAGACCCCCAGCGCCCGCAGTACATCCTGACCTCGCGCGGGGTCGGGTATCGCTTCGCCAACCGCTGAGCAGGGGGCCGGTGGGAGAGTCAGCCATGCGCATCACCATTTCGTTTGAAGTCAGCGAGGAGGAATCGGCTGCCCTGATCGTCAGCCTGAGGGAGCTGCTGGGCGACCGGGTCCAGATTGAAGCGGACGCTCCGGCGGTTGTGCCCGCGGAAGGCACGCCGTTAGGGTCGGGGCCTGTGGCCGACGACGCACTGCCAGCGGCAGACGGCCCGGCGGTGGAAGTCCCGGCGCCGGCGCCACAGCCGCCGGTCGCTATCCCGGCCTCGCCGGTGGAGCCGGACCCGGCCGGCCCGCCCGGACGCGGGCAGATCTTCCGCAACCCGCAGCTTGTCGGCGATCCTGTCGTGTATGGCGAGTGGCAGGTCGGGCCCGGGGACTGGCTGCTGACGCACACGCTGGGGGAATCCCGTCCGGGCGGTGAGACGCAGGCCGTCCGCTGCGAGCTGAAGCGGCCGGAGACGAGCTTTGAGGGGTACGATCGCTACCTGAGTGCGCGGTTCGGCAATACGGCGCTGGAGATGGGCGGGTCATTCCGTACCTTTCACTGGGAGCTGGCTCAGAGTGACGTGCCTGTCCGCGCCGGGAAGGTGTACGACCTGACGGCGGTCTTTCATCCCCTGATCAAGCAGCGCCGCGAGAACGGCGCGGAGATATTCATGGGGCAGGATGTCGCCGGGGACTGGGGCACTAATCTGGAATGGCGCTGGGTGGTCCGGACGGCAGCGGGGCAGGTGTTAGGCGCGGATGACTGGCGGGATGGTTCTACGCTGGGGACGACCAGCTTCGATCTCCCGTTTGATAGGCCGCATGTCTATACCTGGACATGGAAAGCGGCCAGTGCAGAAGCGGTGACGTTCGCGATTGAGTTCCGCAACAAATGGGGCCTGGCGATGACCAAGGTCTGGCTGCACGAGGCCACCTGCGTCGAGCGGTAGACGATGCTCCGGAGGCAAGAATCAACAGGGACAGCCTGCAAAGGATGTCCCTGTTTGTTGTCTGAAAGGGGCGGACTTCAGGAGCTGAGCAAGAGCTGTCGGATGACCAGAGCTAGATGTACGCCCAGCCGCGTTTCCGGCCGGTCGAGGTCCATATCGGCGATCTCGCTGATCCGGTTCATGCGGTAGAGCAGGGTGTTGCGGTGTACGATCAGCTTTTCCGCCGTCCGGCTCAGGTTGCCGTGGCAGGCGAAGAAGGCTTCCAGCGTCTTGATCAGGTCAGCGCGGTTGCGCTCGTCGTAATCCAGCAGTGGGCCGAGGATGTGATCGGCGAATGACACCAGCGTCTCCCGATCGTTCAGGCGCAAGATGAGCTGGTAAACGCCCAGATCGCCGATATAGAGCGGTTCATCTGTCTCCAGCCGCTTGGCCAGATCGACCGCCTGCTGGGCATCCTGATAGCTTTCCCGCCACTGGTTGATGTGGATTGCCTTCTGGCCCAGACCGATGGCGATACGATGCTGCGGCTGCTGACGGCGGGCTTCCTGGCGGATCATCTCAGCCAGCTCCAGCGAGGTATCAATCGGATCTTCGGCGTCGGTGGCGTGAAAAATGACGACGTGGTTATCGCGCTGCCAGACCAGGGCCTCTTCGCGCTTGTTCGATACCAGCCCGTTGACCAGCGTTTCCAGCCGGCGCAGGGAAGGGGTCTCGGTCCCCTGCCAGGCCAGCACCATGGCGATGTGGGGCACGCTCATATTGTGGTTGAAGCGTTCGCCCTGGCGCACGGCCTCCTGCTGGTTGACATCGCCGATCAGGAGGCGGTCGAGGAAGCTGCCGCGCAGGCGCTTTTCCGCTTCGCTGATGGCTTTGGCCTTCGCCATCTCCAGCGCGCAGGCCTCCGCGCCGTGCTCGGTCACGATGCGATCAATATCGTCGATCTCGGTATCGCGGCCCACAATGGAGAGGTAGCCGCGCCCGACGGCCTGAGTGATGATCGGGGAGACAAGGCGGACGATTCCCGGCAGAGGGAGCTTTTGCAGCAGCACCGGCGACTGCAGGTTGCCGACCTGATGGCGGTTACGGATTTTATCCGGTAGATTGCCGATCTGGCCGGTGAAGTGAACAATTTCTTCCCATTGTTCGCCCAGGTCCGGCTGCACAATCTGCTGGACGACGTTCAGGCGTTTGTCGTGCACGATGACGGACTTGCTGGTGAGGTCGGCGATAGCGTTAACAAGTTCCGCCATCCCCTCATTCTGGGAGGACATGAGGGTGAGCTGGCGATACACCTGCTGGCCGCGCCGCTCCAACTGGGTCTGGCGGTCCAGCAGCAGGGCGATGACGGCGCGCTCCACTTCGCGGACATTGTGGCCGGAGGGCAGCAGGATCAGCGGCATGTTGCCGGTGCGAGCCTCCTGCAGGGCCGAGGGGGAAGCGTTCTCCGCCAGAATCACGGCGGATGCTTCCGCTTCGACGGCCTGCCGGACGACGGTAGCATCACGATTGGGGATGGAGAGGTTGCGCTCCAGCGGGGCGAGGATAACCAGCTCGCCGCGGTTAAGCGGTTTGGGGCCGATCTCCTGGGGGTAGATCAGGGCGGTCCAGGTGACCAGACGCTTGAGCTCGCTGTGGCCTGCCAGCACGGTGGCGCCGATGGGCAGGGCCAGCTTACGCACCTCTTCAACGGTGATGGCTACGGACGATGGACTTTCTGATGTATCAGACATAGCTAATAAGACCGGTCCCAGCATAGGCAAAACATACCATGTTATATTGTACTGCAAATATGGAATTGTTTCATCCTGGAACTTCAATTTGTTTTATGTGTATTCAAAAGAAGGGGTGCCGGGGGCTGCGGAGTGGGCTGGTGGCGGGGGAATACGACGCTTGACGAATCGCCCCCGGGCTGCTACAATGCTGCACGTCGGTCCCATTCGTCTAGAGGCCTAGGACGTGGCCCTCTCAAGGCCAAAACAGGGGTTCGAATCCCCTATGGGGCACCTCAGTATTCATGCCTTGAACGTCATTCAGGCATGAATACTTTTGTTTTTCCTCATCATCAAATCGCACGACCTGCCCCTCCGGGCCATCACCATCAGAGTATAGCGACACCCTCAGCTTGATAAATCTGTCCGCCCAGGGGTGCAGCCGGAAGTCTACGATACGATGCTTGTCCAGGTCGTAGATGATGTACTCAAACAGGCTTCGCACTAATCCCTGACGTTCTTCGTCGTTAGATATATCCCATAGACGCGATATTTCGTTGACCGCCTTCATGCAGGTCTCGAGCTCCAGACCTAGTCGTTGCGTCTCGGTGGTCCTGGCTTCCCAGTGAGCGATCTCACGCCGATTGCGTTCAACGCGCTGGGTATAGTCTTCGTAGTCGATCATACCTTCACCGTACAGATTCACAGCGGCATCGATGCGCCGCTTGCACAGAGCAATAGCCTCCTGTTTTTGGTTCTGGAAACCGATCTCATCTTCAGCTAGCCTGCCTGACTCAGAACGGACTGCAAGTTCTGTAAGCAGAGGCAATGCAGAGGGATCAATAGTAAGTAGCTGGATCAATCGCTGGAAATCATGCTCGTATTCCGCACGAGTGATGGATCGATTGGTCGTACCACAGGTAACACCAGGCTTGTGACGATAGCGAGTGATACCGGTAGCTTCAGTCCAGCCGGTGAGTGTTGTGCGTAAACCCGGATCATCGCGTTCAGTAGCTTGCTTCCAGCAGTGCGCACAATATGACACGACACTCAAAGGATAGAACCGGGAGTTGCGGTGAACGCCGTGATCCAGCCGTTTGAACGATCGCTGTTGACGTACAGCACCTACCCGCCGCAAGAGCTCAAGATCGAAGACGGCCCGCTCAGGAACAAGAGGTAACTCCTTTACATTGTACGGCTCGTAGGCAGGCCGATCTTTAGCTTTCCGCTCAGGTGCCATACCGGCGTATTCTTGCCAGTTGGCAACTATGCGTCGGATGTCGTCACGATTGACTCGGCGCGGTTTACCCTTGCGGTCGCGAAATGGCCAGCCTTCGTTATTGAGCCGGTAGGCAATCTTCTCCAGTCCGATCTTGTCCTCAGCAAACAGAGATAAGACATATCGGGCACACTCGTAGTAACTGCGCCAGATCGCCCCCTCCTGCGGCGATTGGTCAGCGTTCCCTATTCTAAATTTACCATCAGGCATGTACCATGCGCCGTCCTGGGAAGGCACAAGGTAGCCTGTTTCGTTGCGGACAGTGCCAAAGGGTGGCATGCCGACTGTTTTGCCCTGGCGCTTCCGGTGTTGGATACTGGCTTTAGCCCGCTGGGAGATATCGGTGGCGTAGGCTTCATCATTCAAGGCCATCAGCGTGATCATCATGCGCCCTTGCGGTGTTGAAGAATCGATGGTATCGCGGCCCGGCTCAGCAAATACAAGCCTTACTCCGTATTCATCCAGCAGGTCCATCAAATAGCCCATACGCCACATTCGACGATGCAGCCGCGCCTGATCGTTCGTAACGATTGCTACGACCTCAGGCGCACTGATTCGTTTCTCCAGGTCCTGCCATGCCGGTCGATTCTTGACATAGCGACCTGACTTGTGACCCTCCGCATCCTCGTACCATTCAGGGACGAAGCCGTTACGTCGGCAGTATTCCTCGATATTGGCTTTTTGCCTCTGTGGGCTGTTCATGTCATTTTCGTTGCGCGTGAATGACTGGCGGACATAGCACAGGGCAATGTTTCGTTCTACGTGGGATTGCTGCTTGCGAGGCATGATTCAGACTCCTTCCTATCGATGTTTGATAGCACAATGGCCACCAGTAGGATAGAGTCTGTGGTAGGCCGCTGCGCTAGGAACGGTAGTGCATCGGCTAGAATGGTAGGGTGTTTCCGCACCCTGCCATTCGCCTTCACTGGACAGGGTAGCCTTATTCCGCTGCATTGTCAACCGGTCTCTGGCGAGTGAGGTATGCGGCTTCAATGTGAGCAACTATGCGAAGGTAGTTGGCGAGTCCATCGATAACTTGTTTGGCTACATAACCTTCATCCTGATAATGCTCAGCCATTTGCTGGCATACCTCACAGGCAAGAGTATAAATGGCTATCATGCTGGGTGGAACGTATTCGATTCCTTGCGTCACAAACTTATCTCCTGAATACCAGCAAATCGTCTAGTTTTCTGTTGTCTCAGATAGATACTGCGTTCCTTAGCCATCTCTGAATATCATCTCCGGACCGCAACATGTCGTTCATATCGTGGCCTGATGGCTCAAGCCGTATAGCGTCTGGAAAAGCTCGCCGCCACCGCTGAGCCGCTTTCTCACCGGCTGAGTCACCGTCGAAAGCCAGGATCACCCACTGTGCCTGAGCCAGATAGGCGATCCACCTGTAGAGAAACCCTCCCGTGCTGGAGCCTGTCGCAACAGCCACCACCGGGCATCCCCGTGTAGCCTGCCAGACCGACAGGGCATCTATCTCGCCCTCCACCATGACCACGACTGTCTTTGGCGTCACTACTCCGGCAACAAATAATCCATTGGCGCTACCCTTTGCTTTGATGTACTTGGGCTGTTGCCCGTCCAACCGCCGCACATTTACTGCCCACAAGGAACCGTGCAGCGTCCAGGGCAGGACAACACCGGAAGGTAGCCATACGTCCGCACTACCCCAGATGGCGCGATAGGGGCGGGGATTGTAGCCAAGTGCGAAAGCGGCCAGCGTGGTTTCTGTGAGGCCGCGACTAAACATGTAGTCGCGGCCGCTTGTATCACCTGCCCACATTTGCTCCCATGATTGCAGTGTGAAATCATCGGCCGCCCGCTGCCAGGCCGATTCCGTGAGAGCTTGCCAGCTCCGCGTGTGGCTGACCACCTGACCCGGCTCTTGAGTCCGACAAAGCGAAGGTGGTGTGAGCTTGGTCACCTGAAGTTGCAGCTTCTGACATGCGACACCAAATCCGACACCGTCGCGTCGCATCACGTAGGCGATTGCATCTCCTGAAGCTCCGCACTGCCGGCACCAGAAACGGGGATTGCCCTGGTCGGGATTCGGCCACACTCGAAAACGATCCTTCCCTCCACAGAACGGGCATGGCCCGGCCCATTCACCGCCGCCCGTGCCGGCTGCTCTCTTGAGCTCTACGTCCTGCCCGATCAATCTCAGTATGTCAATCCACCTCGTATCCATCACCGCTCCTGACAAAAGTCTTTATGGACCCGACACATCCGGCACTGATACCAGTTTTCTCGGATACAGCGGACACAAACCCGACACTGACCCGGCACAACCCGACACTGAATCGGCATGAAAATGTTGAGATGCTGTGTTTGTCGGGTCTGGCAAGAGTTTTCTGCGATAATGAAATCCTACTCTTTTCGCAGTATAAGCCCCTGCCAGAACCGCCCGGCTGCCGTTCTTTTCTTCTCATAGCCGCGCTCTTCCATCGTTCGCCCAAACCGTACGGTGCTCAGGGGATACAGCCCGTTCCTCTCAGACCACCGGTTATAGCACTCATAGAGAGCACCGGATGGCGCCTGGCCATCCTGCCGGGCTTCTGTGCACTCCGTAAGAAACAGCCCGAAAATATCACTTTCCTCACGGTAGACCCGAGTTGCGTCCAGGACACTCTGTGGAACATCCAGGCCGCTCTTGTACCATGCCATTGCTCCACGGATGGCCCAGGCCAGAATGCCTACACTCTCCCTTGCTAGAGTTACCGCTAACACCGGATCGCGCTCCTCTGCCCTGAATGACCTGGTGAAAGGAATCAGGTGGACCCTTCGCCACATTCCTTCGTCATCGCTCGTGATCACTGGCTTATGATTAGCGGCCAGCCACAGCTTGAAAACAGGCACGAAGGTGACACTGTACCGGTCATAGAGCCGGCGCGCTGTGATCGGATCGCTACCGGTGATAGCCTTGACTCGCGCTTCATTGAGCCGCGCGCCTTCATTTGTTTCACTCGATAACACCAAACGTCGACCGCGCAGATCAAGCAACTCCTGGCCGCTGGAGGACTGCTTGTTGTATTCGAACGTGTTGAAGGGGGCATTGGCCGCGTAGTCTCCGGCAGTAGCCTTGAGGACGTTCAGAAACGTGCTCTTGCCATTGGCACCGGTGCCGCAACACAGGAAGAAGCACTGTTCGGAGACCTCGCCGGTCAGGCTATAGCCTACCGCCCGCTGCATGAATGCGATAAGCTCCGTATTATTCCTGAAGATCTCCTGCATGAAGCGGTCAAACCGTGGACATTGGGCATCGGGGAAATAAGGAAGGGTTGTACTCTTACTGATGTACTCATATCGCCTGCTGTCCCTCAAGAGGCCAGTCCGCAGGTCAACCACTCCATTCCTCACACCCAGGACGTGCGGATCACTGTCGAATTGCTCTGCCGCCACAATCAGGGTTGCCTGGGTGCGAGCCATCTCCAGAGTGTTGATCAGCCTTGACCGATTTTCCGCTAGGTCAGCCCAGGCGATGTGCTGCTCCTTCTTCCGCTGCAGGCTCTTCTGTTGGCTCTCATCTATCTGCTCAGGAATGGCCCGATTTCGTGCAGCCTTCTGGCGTTCACGTGCTGCTTTCACGGCGTACTGCATCACAGCTTCGCGATCATCGTTTCGCCACCGCTGTCCCGACCAGATAAGCCACCCGATTCCCGGCACATAGCAGAGTGACTCTCGCCACAGCTCGGCGAAGGCTTCGCCCTGGCCGGCGTCGGAATAGGGATACGCATCAAGCTGGCGCAACGCTCTCTCATCCAGATCGAGAGCAGCAGGGTAAAGTGGCCGTTCATCAGGGTTCAACTCATTCAGGGCCGGATCGGCGCTGGTCATGGCATCCCATGCCCGGCGAGCTGCTTCCGATCCGTTAGTCGCATACTGCTCATAGAGAGCGGATATGGCATCCCAGTGGCCATTGAAGGCAACTGGGTCCGGCGCCTTCACCGGGCATCCTGACAATATCCGCAGCACGAAGTCGGCTGTAGTTGGCATAGACTCTCCTTCTTCTTTGTTGCCTACGGCCATCTATACTGCATCGTCATGGCGTACAGGATGCTCGAAATACTGGCGAGCCATTTCCAGCAGGACGTGGCGCACAACATGTGAAGTTGTCACTTCTAGCGCACTGGCCAGCGCCTTGATCTCCCGCATTTCCTGGGCGGTCATGCGCACGGTGAGTATCTCAGTACGGGGCAGGGTCCTTGTTGGCAGAGTGATGTTTGTCATACTTGGCGCCTTTCGACTGTGGTACAGTTGAACACCACAACGATACAGTCACGGGCTGGCAAAAGGCTCGAGGTTTTCTTCGCAGGTTTTTCGAATCTGTTGCATCCAGAGGGAGTGACTCTCAGTGGATAGCGCCTATGTCTTGGAACTGAGAAAGTCGTTCAAAGGCAGAACTGACGCGGAAGTTGCTGAGACTGTTAGGGAACGACTCCAGTCGCCTACCAAGTATAACGCTCTGTGGTTTGAACTGATCGCAGAGGTAAGTTTCACCAGAGTGCGGGAGACCTTCATCAACAAGCCAGGTACTGCCAAGTGGTGGATCGCCTTTGCAGTCAGATACTTGGAGCCCGCGCTGAGCGGCAAAGAAAAACCGGTCACTGAGATCGATCTGGGCGATGTTCTGAATGACCTGTCAGAAGACCAGGTTGCTCTGCTGCTCTATGGCACACACGGGGATTTCTTACTGGCTGTGAAGAACTGGAAGCAGATGTGTTTTGACCTGTCTGATCCTGAGGGCAGCAAGAAAGCTCTGATCGACAAAGTGCGAGAACATGAAATGCGTGAGTCAAGGACTCTCGTGGAGTGGACTTACAGGGTTACCAGGCGGCTGGGGCTTGAAATGGCCCGGCTGCTGATCGAACCTGAAGTGTCGTTCAGCGCGGGATCTGGGGGGACGCACCAGGAGTACCTGGCCAGCAGCATTGGCGGTTATCTTGCCGAATTCGAGTCCTACATGCATTCCAAGCCTTATCCAGTGAGGATGCAGGCGATAGCATTCTACAATGAGCTCAATGCAAGGATGAAGCTCGACACACTGTATGAGGCGTGGATAGGGAAGCAAGACTGGCTGTTCAGGGGAATACCCGTTCTCGGGATGATCGTCCTGATAGCCAGTCGCACTGGGAGAAGCGGCCAGTCCAGGATCGCCAGGCTTCTTGTCCCCCTGACCAGCTTGATGATCAGCGGGCCGCTCATAGCCAGACTCTTACTTGAATTCAATCGGGGCATGGGGCAGAACAACACGCTGGTCTGGTGTCGCTCCGCTCTGGACACGCTTCAGCAGATCGAGATTGAAAGCGGGTAGGTCTCTTTTCTATGTCTCTGTATTACAGCACAATGGGCATCGTGATCAGGGAGGTAACCGCGATGCCCAGGAAAAGACCCGGACCGCCAATCCAGAGCCAGGGCTGGCTAGTTATCTGCCGGCCCAGGAAGGGCAGCCTCACGCTGCGCCTTCGCTATTCCACGCCAGAAGGCAGGAAGGAAGTCTGGCTGGGCTATCTGTACATCTCCAACACCCCTGTTTTGGATACTATCCTGAGCAGTACCGGCAAGCTCAGCGTGGATGAACTTATGCGGATTCGCGATTGCGACAAGTCGTGGAGCCGGATACACCCCTAGAAATCACACCGGTGGCCGCACACACACGCCCCAGGTCACTGAGTCACCCGGTTTATGCCCCCTTCCCGATAGTTAGGTTCTGCTAACTGTAGTTCAGTTCTCAGTGATAAGATAAAGGATGTTATTCCCAGCCAGTAGTTGGATGTTGTATACTGAGCTGTAAGTTAGTTCAGACATAGCAGGAATCGATGACCGAAATTGACTACAACGAAGCACAAACGCGTACTCGCTACATTACACCCAAGATCGTTGAGGCTGGTTGGGACAATCAGCCCCACACATTCCGGGAAGAAGTTACATTCACTGATGTGACCTTACCCCAGTTTGGCGGACAGCAGAAATGTCCGATAGACTGAGGGTAAGGAGAGAACGATGGGCTACAAGAGATACAGCGACGAGTTCAAACGGGATGTGCTGGCGATGGTGGCGGAAGGCAGCCGCAGCGTGGCCCAGTTGGAGCGTGATCTGGGGATCACAGCGGGACTGGTCTACAAGTGGCAGCAGCGCTACCGGGTGAAAGATGACAGCCTGCAACCGAGTGAGGAACGGGCGGAACAAGCCGAGTTGCGACGACTGCGGCGGGAGCTGGAGGTCGTCCGGCAGGAGCGGGACATCCTAAAAAAAGCCATTCAGGTGTTCTCGCGGGGGGAGTTGTGAGCCGCTACCGTTTCATCGCCGAAGAGCGTGCTCATTATGCGGTACGGCGGTTGTGCGCGGTGCTGCAGGTTTCAGCCAGCGGCTTCTATGACTGGCTGAAACGAACACCGAGCCGCCGTGCCGAGACCAACGCGGCCTTGTCGGACCGCATCCGACAGGTGCATGAGCGCAGCCACCAGACCTATGGCTATCTGCGGGTTCATGCCGAGCTGTGTGCCAACGGCGAGCGTGTGGGCAAACATCGCGTCGCCCGCCTGATGCGCCAGATGGCGCTGCGAACCAGGGGGCAGCGGCGTTTTCGGGTGACAACGCAGCGCGATGCCCGCCATCGTCGTGCACCGAACCTACTCAACGGTGATTTCAAGGCCACACGTCCTCATGACAAATGGCTCTCCGACATCACCTACATCCCAACCAACGAGGGCTGGTTGTATCTGGCTGGCATCCAGGATGCTTTTTCCCGTCGGATCGTCGGCTGGTCGTTGAGTGAGCGCCTGACCAAAGCCCTGGTCTGCGCGGCCTGGCGTATGGCGGTGGGGCGGCATGGCACACCGCGCCTGCACCACTCCGACCAGGGCAGTCAGTACACCAGTGACGACTACCTGAAGCTGCTGGAAGCGGCTGACGTGCAGATCAGCATGAGCGCTGTGGGACGCTGCTACGACAATGCCATGCAGGAAAGCTTCTGGGGTACATTGAAAACCGAGTGTGCTGACCGTCCGTTTCCTTCACGCGGCGCGGCCCGCAGGGCGATCTTCGAGTACATCGAAATCTGGTACAACCGTCAGCGGCGGCATTCAGCACTGGGTTATCTCAGCCCCGCCCAGTACGAGCTGCTTGCCTGCCCCTGACATTCTTTCTGTCCGTCAAATCGGGGTAGGGTCATTAGCCAGAACGCAAAGGGAAGTAGTCCGACGATGAAAAAAGTCTCTCAAAAGACAGTGATGTCTATTCCTTTCCCTAAATTGATTCCACTATCTGAACAACGTGAGATCATCGCCTTCCTTGATGCCCTCAAGTTTCGTATCAATGAACTAGAGCAGCTTCAGGCCGCCACGACCGCCGAACTTGACGCGCTGCTGCCCTCCATCCTGGACAGGGCGTTCAAAGGGGAGTTGTAGTTGCTTCTATAGTCCCGCTCAGAAAGACCATACCATGTTTCTGATGTATGTCGATGAAAGTGGTGACGCTGGGTTGGTGAATTCCCCGACACGCTACTTCGTGTTATCTGGTCTGGTGCTTCACGAGTTGCGTTGGGCGGATTATCTGGACCAGTTGATCGATTTTCGGCGCTATCTTCGGCAAGAGTACGATCTCAAGCTCCGGGAAGAACTCCATGCTTCAGCCTTGATAAACAACCCCGGTCCACTGTTCCGGATCAGGCGCCATGACAGGTTAGCGATCATGAGACTCTTTGCTGACCAACTGGCCGGTATGAAGGACTTCAGCCTCATCAATATCGTTGTTGACAAGCAATCGAAGACAGTCGGTTATGACCCATTTGAGGTTGCGTGGAAGGCACTAATCCAGAGGTTTGAGAACACGATCTCGCATAAGAACTTCCCAGGGCCGACAAATCCTGATGAGCGTGGCTTGTTGATTCCTGACGCGACAGACGACAAGAAGCTGGTATCTCTGATAAGAAGAATGAGACGCTACAATCCGATACCGAATCAGGCGCAATATGGTATAGGATCACGCAACCTGAGACTCCAGACGGTGATTGAAGACCCGTTCCTGAAGGATTCGGCACACTCATTCTTCATACAGGCAGCAGACCTCGCCGCATACTTGCTATATCAGAATCTGGTTCCCAATAGCTATATTCGGAAAAAGGGAGGTCAGAACTACTTTAGTCGTCTGGAACCCATACTGTGCAAGGTGGCTTCTTCGAGCGATCCATTGGGGATTGTACGCCTATAAAAAGGATAAGGGGGCGTTTCCGCCCCCGGTTGAATCCTACTACTCAGACGAGCTGAGGTTCAGATTCACATTCAGTATAGCACGAATTCGTGTTATGGACTCAATTTGTCACAAACTCATTCGCACTGAAAGATCGTGATTATCGTCCTGCCTGGTCTCCAGTTACAGTACGCAGGAGCACATCAGAGGACACAATGAACATTTCACGATCAACTCAGAATGCTTACCGGTGTCTTGTTCCTGTTGACCGCCCTTCCTACAGTAACAAACGCCTACTGGGCGACCTACTGGAGTATGGTTGATAACACGAGTGAACCCTGGGCAACAGCGGTCTCTTCGACAGAAACGCCCGTGCTGATAGTTGCAGGCCTGCTGCTCGCCGTTTTCAGCATTGCGATGTATGAGAGGCTCCAGCCTTGCGGCGGGCGGCCTATTGTGTGGGAGGGGTGTCGATTCTGCTGGGATACACTGCAAACCTGGTGGTAATCACTCCTGAGAAGGTGGCGCAGTGGCTGTTTGCCCTGTTGCCGTTCAGTATTTCTCTGGGTGTGTTGTACACCATGAGGCGCCAGCTTGCGCATTACCTTGCAGCATGCCGGCAGATGCCTACGCAGTAGGTTATCTTGCCCATATAAAATTTTGAAGGGCTTCTGTAATGCCGCAAAAACCCACCTATGTGTCATCTTATCCGCACTGGCCCCAGGGAATCGGCCTCTTGCTCCTGGGATGCTAGGCTTCTTTATTAGAGGTCTGAATAAGAAGTAATCATGGCCGCCAAGAAACAAGACAAGCGTAGGCCTTACAAGAAAATGCTGTCAGTCTTTGAGCTGGATGACAAGAGTCATCAGCGTCAAGACCGCCGCGAGCGTGATGCCTTCGTGGATCAGGTTTTCAAGGCGGCTGGTCTGCCGCTGCTCCATGTACCGGCCAGACGCGGATATGTGGCTGCAGACCTTGCTGCCAATCTCGCGCCATTTATCGGTGGCATAGCACCCTCATCTGTCCCTGCAGAAGCTCCTGACCAGCCAGTTTCTACAGAGAAATCACCACAGTGCCCGAAGTGTGGCGACGAGATGATATTGAGAATAGCCAGGAGCGGAGCGAATGCTGGCAGCCGTTTCTGGGGCTGTTCAAACTATCCTACCTGTCGCGCGATTCTGCCGCATCAAGGGTAACTCAGACATAGGAAGAGCCGAAACGCTGACGAATAGGCTGTGGCCGTTATAGATTCACAATTCCCGGCACCAACATAGTCAGGAATCTGCGCCGCTACTATCCCCGATTCGTGGTGTGGACTACACTATCTTGTGGGGGCCAAAGAACGCGAAGACGCCGATGTAATCAAGAAGGATCGGGTCGCCGCTGTCTGGTCCGAAAGCGCCACATGGCTGACTGGGGTCGAATGGCGCTGTGTCAAAGTCATGCAGCGGAACTTTGAGCAGCTTGCTCCGGCCACTTTTGAGGAGTGCGCCACGCTGGGCATGGTCCAGATGTCCATGTTCGCCTGAGGTGTCGCGTTTCCGTGCAGCAGTGGGGGCGGGGTGTATCGGTGGTTACAGGAAAACGGCCTGGACTTCAAATACACTATTGGGAGGTCCGTCATGGAGGATCGGAAGTCAAGCAGGGAGTACCTGTTTCGAGTCACGAACGGCCACAGCGAGTCCTGTGGCGTACCGCCCAGCATCGACGGAGACACACCGGGACATCGCTACAGCTACTTCCAGAATGAATATGGCGAGCAGTTCATCTTTGCTTACAGCGTGGATGGTAAGCGTGGCTCCCTCTGGATGGGTGATGCTGGCTGGGAGCGTAGCTTCGATGTGGTGGACGGGTTTGTACCCGAGCTAGCGCTCTCGGAAACGGAGTTTCTGTGGCTGGCGGCCTGCTGGAAGGCCGCTACTGGGCAGCTCCCCACGGCGTCAAAAGGCGGCTCAGAGTAGCTTGAACGCCCCGCTCAGCGCTGCACGGTAACGGGGCGCAACCCGTAACCGTGAGCATACCAGGGCCAGTGCTCCGCTTCGGTACTCATCAGCCCATAAGGCTCTAAGAAGCCGGATAACGTAATGAGATCAATAATCACAGCATCTGCAAACTATATCTTAGTATTCGTGATCACTTTTCTTGCCACAGCTGGGGCACTCTGGGGAGCGATTGATGGGATTACCTACTTCACAGGGGAGAAGGTGAAGCAACTCCTAGGTCCTTACTGGTCTCTGGTGATTTTGCTGATACCACTCTTAATAGCACTCTTGGCGGTTCTCCGAACCAGAAGAAAGGAAATCTCACTTGCTTGCTTCGACCTGATTAATCCAAGATTCCTGAGACAGTTTAGGGGTAGGAGACACCACTCATCTTTCTTTGATGGAAGTGTACCCACATGGGAGGATATTGTTAATGATTTGGATATTCCTCGCGACATAGCACGTGATATTCTTGCCACATCGACACAATGGACTAACGGCAAACTCCTTATTCCGGTTCTTGCCAGTGCAGGCGAAGGAAAGTCAACCTTCTTGCGTCGGTTGGCCGTGGAACTTGCAGTTAGAGGAAAGGTCACGGTTTTTCGACGTCGAGATGCATTGAGACTTGATTCTAAGGAAGTTGCAGATCTTGCGCGTAATACCAAAAAGTGTGTCTATGTGCTGGTGGATGATGCTGGGCAAGTCCTGAATTTCTGCGAATTCATACGTTCCCTTGCGGACGATTCGTATCCATTAGTCGTAGTTGCCGCTTCTCGACCATACGACTGGCTATCTCTCCGTTCGGAGTTGTCGAACAGCGGCTTTGAGATCAAGTTGGCGAGCTCGGGAACTGAATACTCACTCGATAACCTAAGTGATGGGGAGATTGCGCTTCTCTTTGGCAAGCTAGCCAACGAGCACCTCATTCAGCAGGTTGAGGACGAGGCGCTTCCCCGTATTGTGGAGCATTACAGTTCTACTATTGGTCGCAGTCTCATAGTGCTGGTTCTATCCCTTACGCGAGCCGAAGAGATCAAGGAGGTCATTCGTCAGGAGATCGCACGAATTCAGGCGATGGGCCAGCAATTTCTTGTCGCCTACCGTTACGTATGTCTTTTTGCGAGCATCGATTCCTATATGCCTCTCTCAGTTCTGAGTGGGCTTGTGAGTTTCAACAACGTCAGACTTGACTTCATCAATAGACTGCCTGGACTTGTCGAATGTGTTGGCAACCGAGTATATGCTCGCCATAACAGAATAGGGGAAATCGCGACTGATATTCTTTTTGAAGGGGCAGACGATGAAAGGGGCAATGCGCTCTGCGAACTTATCGCTCTTGCATTTGGAAAAGGTGAAATCGAAGCCGTGAGCTCTGTTCCTGTGCGTGCTGTTCCGGAATCGCAGCGGCTACGAGTGCTCGGCTGCGTAGTGGATCAAGCTTTTTGCACTGGCCAATACCAACTCATAGTAGACAGTTTCGATGAGTGGGTAACGTTCAGTGCGGAACCGCCTGTTGCTGAGCTACTTGCCCAGAAAACCCCGCTTCTTTTCGAAATGCTGGCGTTCTACCCTAAACGAATTAGGCCGGTCGGCGGGTGGCAAGCACTACAGGGCAATCCAGCAAACTTCCCATGGCCGAATTGCCCTGACAATACCCCTGTCGCTCCCGATTTTAGAGGCGGGTATGACAACAGTCGTAGATGGGCAGAAATCTATGAGCGGGCAACCTTCTGTAGCGAAGCGAGTAGGATGTATTCAGTTTCTCTGCAGTCGGTTGTCCGCATGATATATGCGGTAATGCTAGAACTCTACCAAGCCCAGAGGGCGGACATCTACTACAGCCATGCTGAGTATCTGTGTAGTCCCATCTCGGTTGCGGATGACGACGAAGTAATCACACTGTACGAACTGGCTCTCAAAGAGAATCCTGACCATGCCGAAGCACATGCTGGGCTTGCAGAAATGCTGTACTTTGTCCATCGCTATGAGGAAGCGTATCGTCACTACAAAACTTCACGACGGCTGAACCCTAGAGCCGTCTATCACATAGGCAAAGAGGATAGTCTGGTGGAGATGTTAACCGGGCTTGGTGAGTTACGAGAAGCAATCGAATTGCAGCTAGAAAGCTCGCGTAACTTAACCATGGCTCTTCGTAGTATGTACGAGATATTGGGTCCTGAAATCTCGGTGGATATCAGACTCCCAACTGAAATGAGCGGGCCGGAAACACGCACAAGGACGAATTTGGTCGCGATGGCCGAGGACGAACGCCAACTGGAAGCCGAAGACGCTGCCCGCATACTCGCGTTCATTGATAGGCTTTCACCTGAGGAGATCCGCGTGTTTGGCAAGAAGGTTCTGGGCGAGCAGTTTGGTGAGTTACGTAATGCGCCCACAGGAAACCTTGAATAGAAACCGGGCTAATCTGGTTTGGGCGGAATCTACAGGAGATCATCTCTTTTCTAACTACACAGAGGGCGCAAGTAGCTATAGGCACTTCGGCACTCGCGTAGATCGTCAAAAAGTGTGTAGCGAACGAGTATGCAAGCCCAACTTTTCCGCTAGTTGTTACTCCAAGAACTGCCCGTTGTCTTCTTGTAGAATCTGACGGACCCGCTGCTCTGAAATCTGGAAGATAAGGGCAAGGTGTGGAACGCTCTGGCCAAGCGCGTAGCGTTCGTGAATCGCGCGGTTGCGTTCTTGTTTACTGGGTGTGCGGTAGTTGAAGGACTCATCAGGTTCAGGCTGATCAGCATATAGCTGGGCGATCAGGCGGCCAGCTGCCTCGTGGATATCCAGAATTTGCCGCAATACTGATGTGTCCTCAAGGCCCCTATGGGGCACAGGCTGCCACCTGCCTTTAGAGCTGATGGCAGCTTTATTTTTACCTTTGAAAACGCTATTTCTTCTCTGGTCAGCCGCCTCTATATCAACCTGCCCGTTCCGACTACGCCGCAATCTCAAGCAACTCCCAAACAGGTTAATCGCAATGCTGAAATTCGCGATAGATACCAGACTGGAACCAGTGTGCCTGACCTCGCCGGGGAGTATGGCATATCCACGAAGCGGGTCTACCAGATATTACGGGGAAAGCGGAAGTAATCCTTCCATAGTCTCAAAAAGCGAGCGAGGATTCTCTGAGCTGCCCCCGATAATTAGGCCAGAGTCAAAGTTAGGCTCTGGGCACTGAGCGGGTCGAGGAGCGCCACGGGTGCTGGGGGCCGGTAGTCCAAGGCACTGTGAGGACGCACCTGATTGTAGTACACCCGCCAGGCTTCGATCAAGATTTGCGCTTCCCTGAGAGAGAGTAGAAGATCTCTCGCGCGAGCAACTCATCCCACATTTTGCCGTTGAAGGATTCCACATAGCCATTCTCCCACGGGCTGCCGGGTTCAATGAACAACGGAGCGACGTCCAGGCGTTTGAGCCACAGCCGAACTGCTGTGGCCGTGAATTCTGACCCATTGTCGGAGCGGAGGTGCGCCGGAACTCCGTGTTGGCAGAACAGCGCGGTCAAGCACAGTAGCACATCGTCATGGATCAGTGTGCGCTTGACCACGCTCGCCAGGCACTCACGGGTATACTCATCGATCACATTCAAAATGCGAAAGGACCGGCCATCATGGGGGCGGTCATACATGAAATCGTAGCTCCAAACATGGTTCGGATACTCGGGCCGCAGCCGCACGCACGAGCCATCGTTGAGCCACAAGCGCCCGCGTTTGGGCTGTCGGGCCGGAACCTTCAAACCCTCTTGCCGCCAGATCCGTTCTACCCGTTTGTGATTCACTAGCCATCCTTCACCCTGCAAGAGCGCTGTGATCCGGCGATAGCTCTACCGTCCGTACTCACTGGCGAGCGCCACTATCCGCGCGGTCAGCTGTGCTTCGTCATCCGCCACTTGAGCCCGATAGCGCTGCGTGGCGCGTGGTTGCCCCACCACCCGGCAGGCTCGGCGCTCGGACACCCCCAGCGCGGCCTGGACATGCTCGACTACGGCGCGTCGCCGGGCGGGGTTGATCAGTTTTTTGACAGGGCCTCTTTCAAGATGGCCTTATCCAGCGTCAAATCGGCGACGACCCGTCTCAACCGTGCGTTCTCTTGCTCCAACTCTTTCAAGCGCCGGGCCCGACTTTTGTCCATACCGCCGTAGTCTTTGCGCCAGCGATAGTAGGTTTGCTCGCTGATCTCCAGCGCCCGCGCGGTTTGTTGGACCGTTTTCCCCTGGCTGAGCAACACTTCTGCTTCGCGCAGTTTCAGTATGATCTCTTCCGCCGTGTATCGTTTTCTTGCCATTGGACCTGCCTCCTTTTGGGCCTGATTCTAACTTATTTCTTGGATCAGTTTTTGGGGGGGCAGGTCAGAGGCACTACAGCGCTTGGTTGCCTAGCTCATTCACCACAATACTGCATATTCGTATCACACGGCTATCGCAACCTGGGCAAGTGCCCGATCGAGACTGTCAATGCCTACTTAGAAACTATCCGCCAAGAAATCTAGTAGTACGTAGAGAGATATAAAACGTTTTCTGGATAAGTTGACTCCACATCTAGATTATTGTATTCTACGAACAGTAAAACGATTTATCATGAAGATGATATTCTGTTTTCTGCAGAGGAAGATTTGAGTCAGAAAATTTCGTCCTCCCGCATAACTATACGAGACGTTGCACAACTGGCTGATGTCTCACCGGCAACCGTATCCAAGGTGATTAACGGAGTGCCATATGTGAGTGAGAGCGCTCGCCAACGCGTGCTTGAAGCCATCGGCAAACTCAACTACCGTCCGAACACGATCGCTCGCAGCTTACGCAAGAGCCATACGGTAACTATCGGCTTGATCACTGATGATCTCGAAGGTGTTTTTACGATGGCGATGATGCGCAGCATCGAAGAAGCAGCCAGCGCCTGTGGATTCAGTGTATTCCTCTGTAACAGTTATGGTGAGATGTCCCGCGAGCGTGCTCACCTGGAGGTTCTTCTGGCTAAACAGGTCAGCGGGATCATTCTCATGAGCGGCTATAAGGTACGCGAACGAGGGGCTCCCGCTATGGATCTAGGTGGCGTACCGGTCGTCTATCTCTATCAATATACCTGGGATGTCCCTGTTCCGTGTGTCATTCCGGATGATGAGGGCGGAGGTAATCTGGGCACTAAACATCTGATCGATCTTGGGCGTCGGCGGATCGCCTTAATCAATGGTCCGATGCATTTCGAAGCCAGCCAGCTACGTCTCCTTGGTTACCAGCAAGCATTGAAGAATGCCGGGCTGCCGTTCGATCCGGCTCTAGTGCGCACTGGCAAATGGAACGAGCAGAGCGGCTATGAACTCGCCCACGAATTGTTGACGCTCCCGACTCCTCCTGATGCTATCTTCTGTGCTAGCGACAGCCTGGCGGCCGGTGCACTTGACGCACTACATGAACTTCAGATACATGTTCCGAAAGATATCTCAGTTGTCGGATTCGATAACCGTTATTTCTCGGGTTATCAACGGCCTCCATTGAGTTCTGTGGCTTTGCCTCTCTATGAGATGGGTCTCCTGGCGGGGGAGATCCTGCTCAATGCGATCCAGGGAGCGCCTGTAAATGTCAAGATCCATCGAGTGCCCTGCACACTCGTGAAGCGCAAGTCATGTGGAGCATTGTCAGACCAGATCGCGCCGGTGCATCAAGAGAGGAGATATTCGTGACCATTTATGATCTCAGCTACGATCCCCATGATCCCTACTACGATATCCCCGGACTGTCCGGCGCACAGTGGGGTATCCAGATCTTCACGACCCGTAACTTATACGGGCTGGATCCCGCCCGAGTCACGATGACAACTGTGGGTGACACTACCCATCTGACGTGCGATGGGCTGAGCTGGGGAGGGCAGCAGCAACACTGTGAGGGACGCGTTGAAGCTGATCTTTCCTACCAGCACGGAGTCTGGAACTGGCGAATCTCTGCCAGGCACACTGAACCTCTGAAAGCTATCAAGCTCTTGCTGCGCGGGCTGCCACAGGAGGCACTTTCGCAAGGATGGTGGCAGCCTACATCGAGAACCCAGGAAGTGGTGGACGCAGATACTTCGAAGTTCTCAAAGGCCGGATTCGGTGCTGAGCATATCGACGCGGCCAATGAAGTGTGGAAGACAAATCCGCTCAGGCCACTTCTCTGGCGGTATCCCTGGCCGGAGGGGTTGACTCCCTGGGCGTGCGCCGGTGAAAAAGGCGGAACAGCCTTCGTTTGCATCAGTGTCCGTGAGCCCGAAATCCGGGCCAAACGGCTCTACGTTCACCAGCCTCCCTACAACAACGAACAGCCGATTGTCGAGCTGATCTTCGAGGAAGATGCTGCTAGGTGGGGCAGTCAGATGGAAACGCCTGTTATGCGACTGCGTATATGCAGCACATTCGCTGAGGTTGAGGCTGATTTTGAGGAGCATCTGGCATTTCTGGAAGATACATATGGGTTGCTGCCATGGGAAACCCGACCTGATGTACCAGCCTGGATGCGGAAGATCAGATTGGTGCTCAATCTGCACGGGCAGCACTGGACAGGTTATGTCTTTAATTCATTCGATCGGATGGCGGAAGCCATCAAGCTGGTGGCCCAGCATATCCCCGGAGATCAGGTCCTGGCCTACATTCCCGGTTGGGAGGGCCGCTACTACTACGCTTATCCTAACTATCGGCCCGGCCTGGAGATGGGCGGAGAGCCGGCCTTTCGTCGACTTCTGGCGACAGCACGCGATCTGGGCGTCAAGGTGATGCCTATGTTTGGGATGCACGGTGCCAACACACAAGTCTACCCAGACTGGGAACGGTCGGCCTTTCGCAGTCGCACCGATTCATACGTGAAGCTGGTCAACTGCCCAGACTGGGACACTGATCGCGCCGGCGAAGACGATCAGGTGTTCCTCAACCCAGGAGAGCCGGTCTTTCGGCAGCATCTGTTGGAACAGGTCAGTGCCGTGGTACGCGACTTCGGCGTATCCGGCGTTTTTCTCGATACATCCGCCTGCTGGTTCAATGACCCGCATTACAATCTATACGAAGGCTATCGGACGCTAATAGAAGAGCTTCACCAACGCCACCCTGACTTGCTGATCGCAGGAGAAGGCTGGTGGGATGGCCTGTTAGCCATTCTGCCAGTTAATCAGAGTTGGATGGGTGTCGACCGGCAATATCGTTTTCCACAGTTCTTAACCCGCTATGCTCGGGCGCTCGGGCATCTCTCCGAAGGGGCGCCCGGTCCGGTCAGCACCGGCGTGCATGAACGTGGGTTCCTCTATTCTCAGTTGCCAAACCCAGTACCCGGCCATATCCGGGCACTTGGGATTGTGGATGATACCCTCTCACTTTACCGAGAGGAGATTATCCGGATATGCCGTACTGCAGCAGAGGGCGATTAACTGTTGTGATCGTCCTGGCTTCACCCAACGATGGAAGGCTAGTAATTTTCTGGAGTAAAAAGGAGAGAACAAAATGAAATATCTGTTCCGCCATGCCAGATTAGTGAGTGTGCTTGTGCTCATCCTGGCCACATTTGCGCTTTCGCTTCCGTCCTCTGCACAGGAGCCTGTGACCGTTCAGTTCTGGTCGCGCGATTCCGCAGCCACACTTGTGCAATCACTTGCCGACGCGTATAACGCCACACATGACAACCAGGTCGAAGTCACTCTTATCCCGGCCGCCGAATATATCACAAAGCTCGGGACTGCTATTGCCGCTGGCGAGCCACCAGATCTGCTAGCTATTGACCTGATCTATGTGCCGCAATTCGCGGCTGCAGATCAGTTGACCGAGATCAGCGATCTTGCCTCTCAACTGCCTTTCTTTGATACACTCAGCCCTTCGCACATCCGGCTGGCGACCTACGAAGATGGTCTGTACGCGCTGCCATTCAACGCCGAGGCCTCGGTTCTACTGTACAACAGGGACTTGTTCCGGCAGGCCGGTCTGGACCCTGAACAGCCTCCGACTACCTGGCAAGAAATCTATGATGACGCGGTAGCGATCTCTGCTCTAGGCGAGGATATCGACGGCTTCTACTTCTCCGGTGCGTGTGCAGGCTGCAATGCCTTCACCTTCCTGCCCCTGATCTGGGCCAGTGGCGGAGATGTGCTGAGCGAGGATGGTTCAGAAGCAACCCTGACCGATCCCGCTGTTAAGGCAGCGCTAGAATTTTATCACCAGATGTGGGCCGAAGGTCTGATACCTGAAACATCTCAGACAGATACGGGTGCGGAATTCCTAAGTGCTATCTTCTCCGGGAATGTCGCGATGCTGGGATCTGGCGCGTTTTCCATCAGCACCATCAAGAACGAGCACCCGGAGATCGATTTTGGGATAACCTTCCTGCCAGGACAGGAGGGGGGTGTTTCGTCCTTCGCGGGTGGAGACTCAATCGGCATTCCCTCTGGCTCAGCTCATCCTCAGGAGGCGTTTGACTTCATCGAATGGGCACTTTCTGACGAAGTCCAGCTTGAGATGTATGCGGCCACTGCGTCCCTGCCAGTGCGGACCGATCTGGTACAGAATAAGTATTTCGACGAAGATCCACGCCTGCAGACGAGTGCCGAGGCGATGGCATTCGGACGAACACCCTACAGCCTCGTGTACAATCAGCTCTTCAATGATGCGAATGGTCCTTGGCTGGCCATGATTCAGCAAGCCGTGTTCGATGGCGAGATCGATGAGGCTATCGCCGCTGCTCAAGAGCAGTTCACGGAAATCATCGAAGGGCAGTAAATCAGTAGATTCCTGGCACTCTACCAGGACATGTAATATAACTGGGTTTGGCTCACCGATGGGCCAAACCCAGCTCGCCCATCGAAACCAGACAGAAGTAAGAAGGACGTAATGATTGAGACATCGGGGACATCTACCGAAGCCATGCTGACTGCTCAACCCCGCTCAAGAAACCGCACAATCAGGCGACATACCGGCCTGCTATTCGTCCTACCTGCGGTTACGTTCACCACGATCTTCTTCATCCTTCCGCTCCTGATGACTATCTGGATGTCACTCCATAATTGGCCCTTGTTAGGTCAATCCACGTTCATTGGCTTCGAGAACTACTCCAGCCTTACATCCGATCGGCAGTTCTGGTCCAGTCTGGGTTTCACCATAAGATACACGTTGTTGATAACGCCGCCGATCTTTGTACTGGCCTTTGTACTGGCACTCTTGGTCAATTTGCCGCTTCGCTGGATTGGAATATTCCGGACAGCCTATTTCATTCCGGTAGTGATTGGTCTTGGCGCATCGAGTTTGCTATGGGTATGGTTACTCAATGATCGCGTCGGAGCAATCAATACACTCTTACGCCAAGCAAACATCATTGAAGGCTCTCTCATCTGGCTGGGGAGCATTGATACTGCGATATTCGCAATCATCGTCTCTGTGACCTGGAAGACCGTCGGCTTCACTATGGTGCTCCTGCTCACCGGTATGCAGGCAATCCCTCAAGAGATATATCAAGCAGCTATGGTCGACGGTGCTAGCTTTCTGGGACGCCTCCGGTTTATCACGCTTCCCTTACTTCGATCGACTATTGCGCTGGCTCTGGTATTGTCAGTTATCGGCTCGTTCTTGGCCTTCGACCAGTTTTATATCATGACCCGCGGTGGCCCACGCAACCAGACTATCACTGCAGTCTACTGGATATTCAACAACTCCTTTACATATTTCAAGATGGGATATGGCTCAGCGCTCTCGATAGTCTTGCTGGGCATTCTAGTCATCCTGAGCATGCTCCAACTGCGCCTCCTGCGCCGAGACGTTGGTTGATCCAGGCAGCAGATAGGACTTAGCTGTGAACATAATCTCGAGCCCCACCATCCAGACCAAACGAGTACGGCCTACCATCTCGAAATCACTGCTCTATATACTGTGTATCATCCTGGCGATTGTGTTTCTCTTTCCCATCACCTGGTCGATCATCACTTCGTTCAAACCACCTGCGGAGGCTGCTGCAATTCCCCCGACAGGCCTTCCATCATATATCTCCTGGGAGAACTACCAGAAGTTCAATGGATTCGGTGATGGGGCGGGCCGGTATTTGTTCAATAGCGTCTCTGTAGCGATCATGACAGTCGCAGGCACTGTCATACTCAGTACTCTGGCAGGCTACGGATTCTCTCGTTTTGACTTCCCGGTCAAGAATCTCCTCTTTCTGATGATCTTGACTACGTTGATGATCCCGTTCCAGATGATCTTGACGCCATTGTTTCTTATTCTGGGAGCATTGGGGTTGCAGAACACATTGCCCGGTCTTGCGCTGGTCTACATCACATTTCAGCTTCCATTTGGCGTATTCATTATGAGGAACTCGTTCGATACAGTGCCGCGCGAGCTAGAGGAGGCAGCTCTGCTCGACGGCTGCTCATCAGTTAGCCTCCTCTATAGGGTAATGCTGCCTATCGTGCTACCAGGGGTTATTACGGCGGGGATCTACGCTTTCCTCAATTCGTGGAATGAGTTTCTCGCTGCATTGATCTTTATGAATCACCAGAATATGTTTACGTTCCCAATCCTGCTCAACAGCGTCAACTACGGTCTTTATGGCGCAGTGGACTGGGGTGCACTTCAGGCCGGAGTCACGATCTCGATACTACCTAGCATCCTGATCTTTCTGCTGTTTCAGCGCTATTATATGCAGGGGTTAACTGGCGGATCAGTGAAGGCATAGCCCGTACTGGTCTCCCAAACCAATCTATTCGCCAGATCGGTATCTGCGTGCAGGCACAATTGCAGATTCATAATAGCCTTGCTCCAATTTGATAGGCGGTAAAAATATCAGAGGGCGGCAAGCCACCCCAATTATGTCAGGCTGAAAGCCCAGAGCTGAATACAGCCCCTGCCAGCATAGATATGCGTCTCCTCGATATCCTTGAAAAGACTGAACCTGGGGATGAAACATCCGTGAGCTGCCTATGAGCGAGTGCATTCAGAGCAGGCTTCTGTATGCGTTAGTAACGGCGCTCGCCGCTATCTCAATCTGTTCAATAGTAGTAAAGCGTCCTACACTCGCTCTCACCGTGCGGAACGCGTCTTCGCGCCCCAGACCCATCGCTTCCAGCACATGAGAGGGGGAGATTGCTCGAGACGTACAGGCAGCCCCCGTTCCTAACATTACCTCAGGGCAATTCAACAACAGGGCATCAGCGTCTACCTCAGGAAAAGTGATGCTACTGGTATTGGGAAGGCGCTGGTTCAGGCTGCCATTAATTCGAACGTCGGGCAACTCATGCAGTAATCTGCTCTCAAATAGATCGCGCAGAGACGCCAGTCTTGCTGACTCTTCGATGAGCTGTGCTGAACTGATGTCACAGGCTTCTCCCAAACCAGCTATAGCAGGGACGTTCAGCGTCCCGGGGCGAAGCCCTCTCTCCTGCCCTCCTCCAACGAAGACAGGCTCAAGCCGAACCAGGTCAGGATCGCCCCGCACATATAAAGCTCCTATCCCTTTCGGGCCATAGAGCTTATGTCCACTCAGCGAGGCAAAGTCCACTCCCCACTCAGTGACATTCACCGCAATCTTTCCAACGGTTTGTGCTGCGTCACAATGTACAAGTGCCCCGAATTGATGTGCGATCTCCGCGATCTCAGCAACTGGCTGGATAGTGCCTACTTCGTTATTCGCCCCCTGGACAGACACCAGAAAGGTTCTATCGTCGATTGCTTTTTCTGCACTATCGAGTCGAACGCGCCCGTTATTGTCAACTGGCAGGATGATGACCTCAAAACCTTCCTCCTGCAGCTTCTCACACGGAGCCAATACCGACTTGTGTTCAACTGCCGACGTGACGATCCGATTTCTAGCGGGGTTCGGCCGCCTGCCTGCAATGCCCAGGATGGCCAGATTATTACTCTCAGTAGCCCCGGCAGTGAAGACGATCTCCGCTGGACGTGCTCCGATGAGGGCGGCTACCTTCTCTCGCGCTACTTCCACGTGTTCAGCAGCCAGACGCCCCTGAAGGTGAAGACCGTTTGCCGGATTACCGTAGATTTCACGGAAAAACGGCAACATGGCTTCCAGCACCCGGGAATCGCAAGGTGTCGTAGCATTGTAATCCAGATAGACCGCCGCTTGCTTCATGCCATCTCAGTCCAGAGTTAGTCGGTAGCTGATCGCACTTTCATATTGTCGATATTCAGAATCGAGACTCTGCAATTGCTCCCAGACAAGCTGCCTGAGATCCCTGGCGGGTTGCACACAATAGTGTTCAAACTCCTCAGGGGACAGTTCGCCATGAGGAAACTGTAATTTCATCATGCCTGTGGAAATAGCAAGAAGCGCATCCTCGTTTCGTTTGTATCTCCGACCGCCAGCGAGATGAACCATTCGAGAGCAATGCTCATCGAGCGATAGATCATCACGGAGGGCCAACAGCGCATCTCCCAAGAAATCAGACTTTAATCCTGTGCCCACAGCAAAGCATTCGTTACTCAGCTTCCTGATGCGCCAGCCAGGAATAATGCCCCGAATACGATCAAGAAAAGCTGGTTCCTGAAGAAATTCTGGCAGTTCTCCTACCAGAGGGCTGGCGATTGGCTTTTGATGGGCATCGAGCAAGATATTTGCCAACAACACCAGGCCGCAGTCACTGGCAGTTTCATGGAGACCGCCTCGAGTGAGGCGGCCATTAGCCAAGTATCCCTTTAGCCCGCCGACGATTTCCTGAGGCTTTTCGAACTTCAGAGTTTGGACCTCATCCAGTACAACAACCTTATAACGCGCCAGCAGACCCCATTGCCCGCTCGCGTTGTTCACAAAGAGAACTGCTGGAGAGACATTTCCCCCACTGAGTAAGCGTACACGCGGGCTGATATTCTCATATATATAACTCTTGCCAGTGCCCTTTGGGGCCAGTTCAATCAGATGCATGTTCTTCTGTACTACTGGAAGCAACCGACACAGCAACAATGTTTGTTCTTCTTCAGAGAAGCTGTGTGGGTTATATCCCATAGAGTTGAGCAGCAATGATCGCCACTCGCTCAGTGAGAACTGACATCTTGCTTCCTTATACAGATTCAGATCGACCACTGCCTGCATCGGCTTGAACCCCGCAACGGCTGGGCCTCCGGACGTGTTGACTAAATCAACGACTCCCCACAGACCCTGGTTCAGCAGATCTGGATACTGGTTGACCAAACTGTCAGAGATCTGAGCATCGGAGATTTGCAGCAGGCTCAACGCAGCCAGTCGTTCTTGGCGCTGCCGATTCAACACAACATTGACCTGCACTGACGTCAGAACTCTAACCGTCTCCCCGTTGAGCAAGCGATTCTTGATGAGATTGGCGTCTTCAGGACGTGGCAGGAAACGATCAGCCCACCGAAGGACGCTCGAAGCATCATCCTGTGAAAGCGGGCCTATGCCTGGCGCGATAGTGTCGAGTAGCCATTCGGCTACGTAGGCCGGCACACCTCGCTTATCCAGCTGGCTCATCCGCAGGCGGCGTTTATCAATCGCTAAAGCCCCAAAGACCTGCCTGATCTTGTCTTCCATATCCTGGGCTAACTGAACTGAGGATGTATCGCTCACAGACATACTTTCTCACAATTCGAGTCCATCAAGAAGCGAAGTGTCACGCGAGTACAACTCTTCGCTTTCAAGCTCCATACTCACGCGAATTTCCACACGCTCTCCACTAGGCCAACGCAGATATGCAGTTGCCTTAGAATGCTTGATTTCTTCTTTCGATGGCCAGAATCGCAATTCAAGGGTTTTGTTTTGTTTGGTGAGAGCGAGAATCTCCCACCCACATTGGAGCGTCTCCGATGATCGCTTTACACCGAATTCTATTTCTACAGAATTCAGCACAATCGGGATTTCATCTGAATTGATGATCTCCACGTGCAACGTCCCCGCCTGACCTGCCCTATTTTTACCAGTGATTCGTACTTCCACCATGGGGATACGTTGTTCTTTTGGCATAGCATCACGTACCAGGACAATCCAGGGAACTATCACTTCTTCCGGGAACAGTCCGCCATGTGTATACCATTCTTGCCCTTGTTTTCCGTCATTCATTCGAAATGCTGCCTCATCCAAAATTACTGCAGCATCTTCTGTAAGGCCATAGCTTTCGCCGTGGAGATACACCACATTGTCTTCAATAGTGTATCCGGCTGCCGGAAACTCCCGTTTGACTTCGCTAGCAGGTCCTGACGCAGCACGGCCGTGCGTTTCCATCCCCGCGGGAATTGGAATAGATCGCTGCGATGAAGCGAGCAAGCGCCCGTGATCAGTTGTGAGCACCAGCTTTAGGGGAATAGTGACTGGTAACTGTTCCACGAGTTCAGCGATCTTCTGGGCCACTGTATTCAACTGGCCTTCAACTTCGTGCTTGAGGGAATCATAGTTGTTACGCGCATGATACGTATGATCAGGCTCCTGAATACGCCAGATAAATAGATCATCAATATGTGCTGTCTGTAGCAACTCATTCGGAGACTTACGTTCCGAGATGTCCACAGCAAGCGGAGGTAGACCCGCAGCATGAAGCTCCGGCACACCTTTCAACAGTGCTTCCTTCGCAAATCGGGTAATCGTCGGGATTGGCGCAAAGACGAGGCGATCTTCCTGAATCTCCAGACGCCTGGTAGCCACCTGCAAAGCCCGAAGAAACTGTCGAGCGTCCGGAAGATGCAATCCGTCCAAAACGATTAACAGTGTCACGAATTCCGTGTCCTGCCCCCTCAAGAACCCCGTCTCTCGAAAACTAAGGTGTTCTTTGTCTTTCGAATTCAGCGCTCGCCGGTAGAAGTCCAGATACCATGTGGCAAAACACCTGGCAAGGTCAACGATACGGTGTCGAACCTGAATATTACGGTCATCGCCCTGCTGCCACTCGCGAAGTGGCAGATACTCATTCCTGAACCAGGCCAGGACCTCCGCGGGCGCTTCCGGCACATCTGAAGGTTCTGGTGGTCGCAACAATCCGCGCAGTTGTTCCCATTGTGACCCTGAGACACCGGGAGCCAGCGTTGCAAGGTATCCTTCGGTCAACTGCTGAGGGTTAACCGTAAAATAGTCAAAGGCTACTCCAACCGCGATCTGCTTAAGCTCTGGAGATAGAGGAAGTGCCATTAATTGCTCAAAGAAATCCCCGTGTGTGTCCACCATAGAGTGCCGCCAAGCGCTTAAGGCTCTGTCACTCCAAGGGGCTGGCACTTTCACCGGAAACTCCTCTAGCCCATCGATTCGTTGATCTGCCTTGATACCGAGCCAGATGTCAAGCATACTCTGTGCCGACTCAGAATCTGTAGCTTCGTATAAGGGCTTGAGACTCCTCGATGCATCTCGCTGCCATCCCTCTGATACCGCCCGGAGAAGCGGTTGCTCCACCTGGTCAGGGGTTTGTAGGTCAAGCCAGAGTAGCCACTCAGCGGCGTGCTCCAGCGAAGGAGTGCCTGCCCATCGAAAATCCGGATGCAAGGCTTGCAGTATCCCTGGTGCAGAGATAGGACGGCGCAGACTGAAGTATTTACTCTCCAGGCGGGAGTAAAGGGCGTCAGCCTGATCCTCACTGAGATCAGGAATAGCTGTTAGTATCTCTCTTCGAGGTGAAGGCGCATCCTGAAACCGAAGATGGCGGCCCCGAAGGAACGTCCTGGCCCACTCACACAGGCGCTGACCACGGATGAACCACCTTCCCTCGCCGTCAACAATCCTGAGAAAACCTACTTCATCCTCAATCAGTACGTATCCGCCGGGAATCAGAGCATCTCCGTGATAATCGAGCAGGAAGTTCTCCATCGCCTAGCTTGCAGCCTCTTTATCCCGCATTTCTTCGGACATGAGCCGCTGGAGCAAATCCAGACAATCCTGTCGCCTGTCTGTTGATCCCAGGGCCCGGAATAATTCCTCGATCCGGGCGATCTGATCTTGGTCCAGACATTCCTGCACTCTCGTATGCAGCGCTTTCAGTCGGTCTCGATAGTCCAAAGGTAAGAAGGCTGGCGGACGTTCTAGCTTTCGCTTCAGTTCGCCCGGCGATGCTTTCCTCCCAAATTCAGATTCACGCTCCTCAAGCCACTGAATAGCGTCTTGCTGCCTGCTTTTCAGTTGATTTGCCTTCTGCTCACGAACCCGATCCAACTCCTTCAGATGGTGCCGGCTCAACATCTGCCCATAATGGCTGGACATCTGAGCCAGCACCTTCTCCGCGGCCTCGACATCCGCTGGTGTGTCGGGGATATGCTTTGCTCCTTCTAGTTCTCTTACGAACTTGCGAAGAGCATCCAAATACTCCAGCGCTTCCTCTAGTTGGTTTTGGAACTCTGTGTCCTGGTATCGACTTTGCTGACGCAGGATGGTATCTCGCTCCTCCGATATAGCGGCCAGATCCAGGTTATACGCGCGATCGTTAATGCTCTCCGCATACGCCTCTAAAACCCGAATCTCGTCCTGAACCTCACGGAGTTTAGTTTCCTGCAACGATTTAATATCGGGAGATATCACCTCGATCTCCTGCAGGCGGGTCTCATAGCGGCGAAGCTCTGCCAGGCCGGCTCTGGTATTCATCACATCGATTTCATTGCGGATGAACGCCTCGCTCTCCTTGGCCTTCAGAATATCTGCCCGCTTATTCAGCTTACCCTGGATCTCGGCGACCTCCGCCGCGAGTGAAGTCAAGCCCTGTTGCTCCAATTGCTTCTTCAGGCCCGCCAGATCCCGGCGGAAGCTACCTGCCTGATCGCTGTCGGTCAGTCCGTCTACCCTCAAGAAAAGTCTGCGGAGGGCCTGTTCAAGCGCCGTGTTCAGGTGTATCTCGATCTCGTTGGGGGCCGACTGAGTGACATGCACCTGGTTTCCGACGGGTAGATTCCGCAGCTTGTCACGCAGCTTGAGCAGGTTGGCGATGTCCCGCTCGCTGTCAAGTTGTCGCAAGACATTGCCGGCCTCACGGTCATATTCTTGTGCTTCTCTGAGAGCCTTCTCCAATCTGTCAACAGCTCTTGATGCCCGTTGGACAATATCTGGAGATTGGTTGTCAAGGGCGGCGAACTCTTCTAGATTCTGTAGAGCCGCCTGGGCTTCTTCCTGAGTGAACAACTCATCCTTGTTGATTTTGCGGATGATCTCCTGTGCTTCGCGTTGGGCGGCGTCAGGATCGCGCCGTGTGATTGTCAAAGGCGTGCGGCAAGCCCAGTCGAGAAAACCCCGGGATGTTTTAGTCGTCTCGATCTGCCGCTCCAATTGGTTAAGTGTTATATACTGTCCCCAGGCGCTGAGCCGCAACTCGTTCCGGAAATAGCCAATCCAGCCACATAGCAGCAAGGTTGCCGTGTTGTAGTCAAAGCCATAGGGAGGATTGAGCAAGGTCGGAACAATCACCGCGACCCTGCCGTCCTTCACACCAGGTTCGAAAGTGCGGTTGAGCAGCTTCCAGGCTTCCGAGAGTTTCATCGATGTTGGCTGTTGCAGAGCGTAGTCTCGCACCGACAACAGACCCCACTTCCGGGGAGGGGAGAGATACTTCTCGCACAAATCTCTGGATACAGAATCCATGCCATTAAAGGCCCCCTCTACACGGTCGTAGATGAGATTCTTGGCTACCGTTTTGACTGCGGTACGCAGCCTATTTTGTCCCCTGACCTGGACAGCGGAATACTGTGTGAAGAACTCAGGCGGTCGTATCGGGTACGCATACTCATACAACGCCTTAAGCACATGTTTAATAGGCCGCTCTGACAGAGTAGCGACCACCGTTCGATATGCCTTTGGCACAACGAATTCGGAAGAGTCGCGACGTATCTCCCATACATTTTCATAGTCACCACGAAGTCGCTTTAATGCCTTGTGGAGCGCTATCCGAGTTCGCTGAACCTCGAGCTCATACGTCTGTTGCCCAACTTCCTTTATTAGATCTTTGTCCCTGCCAACTGCCTCAAGCGCCTGATAACGCCGATACAGCTCCTTCATCTCCGGTACGGTATCCCTCGGAATCATTACGATAACTGGCAGCGGCGGATCCTGAAGCCCCACCGCAGCTTCCAGAATATCCTGAGCCTGTTCGCGCAAATCTTCGCGAGCAGCATCATCGAGAGTCACCAGCCACAACACTGCGCCGCGGATTCCATCTGATAGCCCGCTATCAGGGGATAAGCTGAATAGTGGTAGCACAGAAATGGGTGCGTCGGGGATGATTATGTGCTCCTCAGCCGCCCAATCTGATGCATGTCCCCACTCAATTTCCAGCGGAATACTGCCAAATTTGGGATCCTCTCGGAGCCATCTGTTGAGTCCGTTGATATAGGCGCCCGGATCAAATTCTGTCGCCTCAAGCTGTTCCTGAACCGCTTTTTCAAGCCGCCGGGGATCAGCTCCAACCGGGAGAAAACCGTTGATACGTTGAATAGAGTCATAACGCGTGACTCCATTCCGACTCAGGTCCTTCAATACCTCCCGGATCGTCTTCTCATCTGAACCGCACATGGATGCCAGCAGCTCAGTCTGCTTCTCCCCTGCGGCTGAAAGACGGGCGATCTCCTGAAGGAGGAGGGCCTTCAACACGGCCCGCTGTATTTCAGTAACATTTTCGCCAAAAATCTGTTCGAGGTCGCGCTGGGCTTTGTCGTATGCAGTGTATAGGTTTCCGGCGTCTCCCGCCAGACGACGCTCGAAATAGTCAACCAGTGCGACAGGTAGAACCCAGTTGACACGGCCATCCCTTTGCGCCGGTTCATTAGCGCGAGCATCAAGCTGGTCGCGCACAAACCCGAGTGCTGTACGCGCTGTGCCAATATCCTCCCCCTGCTGCACTTTGATCTGGCACAACAGCGCTGTGGTCATAGGATGAAGTGGGAAACATCCTTCGGTTACGACCTGTCGGAACTTCTGATAGCTCCAATCCAGTTCCGCATCGTAGTATTTCTGGAAGGCGCCCCACGTATGCTCTGTAGCTTGAAATATTGCCCCCTTGATACTGAAATCCCGGAGGAATTCTTCCCACGCCTCTTGATCTTGCTTGAGATAAGAATCGAGCACGCCTTCCATCAGAGAATAGAGCGCCCACCGCCTCGGTATGCGCTGGAGCTCCTTCCTCAAGTTCTGGAGGCTCTGCCCACCATGTAACGTCTGGTCCGCGACTAGCTCAGGATCGTGCTGAGCAAAAGCCAGGAAGGCAGCCTTTGTTCTGTGATCTTCCACCCCTTGTAATAAGTCCTGCAGCTCGCCGACTGCCCTGCTACGCGCATATCGCTGCACGTACATGCTGAACTCATCAAACAGGATAAGAAGGCCAGCCAGCGGCTTCTTCTCCCCGCAGAATTCCCCCACCACCCAGCGGACGGCCTCGCGCAAGCTGGCATTCCCTTCAGCGCTGGGCCGGACACCATGACTCAGGTGTTCGAATAACTCTACGTACAACTCATAGGCGCGGTATTGCTCAACTTCATCGAGCAATGCGGGAACATCCATAGCATGGGACTGCAGAAACGCATCCGCTTTGATGACCATCTCTGGTGTCAGGTTACGCAAATAATTCAACGCGGTATCGACCCAGAAAGGCAGCTCTACATCACGAGTTGGGGCGTGCTCCGAAAGCGCCTTTTTAAGCGCGAGGAAGAACTGCTCACGAAGCGACCGTGGGCTATCCCCACGCAGCCGCACCACAAGGTATTCCCCATGTTCTTTCTTGAATTCCCGGTAGCCTTCTGCTTTTGCTGGATCTGATACAGCCTGACCAATTCGGTCCAGAACTATCTTCACTTCAGGCGAGTCATACGGCCTGGAGAAATAGTTTGCCAGCACTACCGCCAGGTGACTCTTGCCATAGCCGTAGTTGGCAATAGCAAGCATGCGGTTTTCGAACCGGTCGAACTTGAGCGCCTTGAGCAGTTCGTCGAGCAGGCCCAGAGCAGCAATAGCCTGTGTCTGAGCACCCCGACTGCCCGGTGTTGTCACAGAGAAAATATACGCCTGCAACAGAGCCAGATTAGAATCCCGATCGTCGAAATTGCTGATCTGAACATCGCTGCGAAACTGTCCCTTGGTATCGAGCTGAACAATTTCCCCCAGAGTAAACATGATCCCCCACCTCGCTAATCGGAATAAGACCCAACCAGGCGGCTATCATGTTCCAGTGCCGCCCACAGCCTGTCATCAGGCAGTAGCTCTGTCGCGGTCTCTGGAACAGCCACTACCAGAGCACGGGAACGATACGGCATCCCGTCAAAAAGGCCCCGCCATACCTCCTGGCGCTCATCACGCTTCAGCCCTGCCAGCAACAGGTCTACGTTGAAGATAAGGGCGCAATCCGTCTTGCCGCTGCTACTGGCTATAGCGTCTAACGCCTCCAACACCTTTTCAGATGTCAGCCGGACAAACCGCGTCCCGGCAGGGAGTCGTTCCAGGATGACATCCCGCACATCGATCGCCTCGATCCCCAGTCGCGCCGCAACATCCAACTCGCGGCCAACATGTCCAGGGGGCATCCGCCAGACCCCGACACGGGTCCGCAGCGTCGGTCGACGCAGCAGTACGATAAGCTCCCTGACGGGCTTGAGAGGATCAGGCTGTTCCATAGAGCTTCTCTAACAAGGGTCCCGTTTCCTGCCGCAGCAGCACGACCTGCTCCGGCGGAGCAACCCGATAGACATCAACATAGTGTTCACCCTGAAGCACACGCAGTACTTCGTTAAACTCCCGACGCCCCAACAAGAATAACGGAGCAAACCCGCCTGGCTCCTGCAACGAGTCCAGGGTCACAGTCAGGCGTCCTTCGAACTGCGCTGCCCAATAATCGAGGAGCGCGTACGCGACGGCCCATACAGGCGGGGGCACAGGCTCCATAACCCGGTAACGCTCGCCATCCGCACTCAGAATACTCAGCTTGCCAAGCGCGTCTGACTTAGTGTACGTTCCCAGGAACACGGTCGCCGTGCTGCGCACCGTTCGTTCGGCAAGGCTGCGGCCTTCAGTTTCCTCTATAAATTCACCCAGATGCTGACTGATCTCGCCTGCTGTGAACTCTCGCCCCACGTAAAAATAGGTGTTCACCAGATCGTGCCAGAAGGCCGGTCCGGGGCCATGTGGCGCGCTAAGATAATAGTGCATCAGCCACTGTGTGCCGTGCTGTTCCAGGAGGGGATCATGGGCCAGACTCATTCGGCCAAAATCAGTGAGCTGGCGATCAAAATCAAGCAGCCCCGCACCCATTGCGTAACGAGGCATGGACTCGGCATATATGGAGCCGAGAGACGTATTCTGTCTGATCGTCTCCTTATTCAGCTCTCCCTCACTACTGGTGCTGATCTGTTCTGCAAGCTCCAGTACCTGTATCACAGCGGGCCGAATTAGCGAGAATGTGCGGTGAAAGGAAAATCCGGGTCTACCCTCCTGTTTGGAGTTCTTTCTCTGTTCCAATTCTCTTCCCCTAACTTAGAGATGACATATCAGGCAACTATCATCGTCGTCCATTGCATCTAGTTCTAGACCCAAAGTCTGAATAAGCGTCTGCTGTGGTTTATGCCTGCTCGACGATCGTAGCTGGAATTCTTGATGTTCTTTTTTCACTTGCTCGATCCTAAGGGGTTCTTGCAACTCCTGCAGACTTTCTCTTGAAACCCAGGTATATCGCTCACCAGTTTCGGGATCTTCTCGTTCGTACGCCATAGCCTGCATGTAGAGATCAGGATGATTTTCTAACAGGCCAATCCATTCAATACGTTGCTGAAAGAAGCAGAAATAGCAGCCAGAGCGAGATCGCCAGTTATAGTATTCTGGTAGACCAAGTCCGCTCTCATCCAGAATCCTTAGCACATCTTCCTTGGCGATTCCGGCTTCAACAAATGGATAGCGCGGTACTATGTTTGGTTTGCTTGAGATATATCCTTTACGATTAGGTTCGTCAGCTCGTATCCCGATGTAGCTATAACAGAGATCCTCCCCTATATATTTCTCAAAAGGCTTGATCTTCAGATATTCGGTGCACCATCTAACTTTCGGAGATGGTAGAAATCCCCGGCGCATTTGCAAAAGTTCGTCGAACCCTTTTCCTTCATGTTTGAGATAGACAATGGGCTTATTGAGGTAGGCTTCAAGACGATTCAAATATTCGTAGGTCTCCGCGAGCTCCTTCTCTGTATCGCAGAAGACGTATTCCAGATCAGTAATCTTGTCGCGCAGGTAGATTGCTAAGGCGGTGCTATCCTTGCCGCCAGAGAGGGAAACGATGTGTCGGGCAGGCTTGCTGCCGGCGGGATGCTGAGATGGGGACATTGAGTTAGCTTCCTATAAATCTGGCTATATGGACACTTTACTTTCTGCGGAGTAACGCACGTAAGGCAGCACGAACTACCCGCTGATTCTTATTGTAGTATGGTTGAAGGATATCCGCCACCTGCGAGCTCAAGAGATCGGTAAGAGCCTGTTCTTCGGATGTCAACAGGGCGTCACCGTCGGCACTCAGGTGTTCAGACTGGAACAGCCTCCCAAGCGTTTGAGCATATGCGGGGAACCGATCCACGTCGGTATCGGCCCACGTGCGCAATGGTCGGGAAGCCGCGAAAGCCAGCACGCTATCGACGGAGCCTTGCAGGTCAGGGGCGCCCACAGCCCGCTGCAACATCGGCAGGAGTCTCGGGTGGGTGACATAGTCGGCCATGACCTCGGCTGCGGCTATAAGCTGCCGCCATCCCGCCTCCTCGCCCGGCAGGCCACAAGCGGCCAGCAGCTCATCCCTCGCCCAGGCGCGCAATCGGGGCGTTGCCTCGCTCAGGGTTTGCAAGGCATCGTTGAGACGGTCAAAGAACAGAGTCGTCTGTTCGGGTTCTGCCTCCTGATCCCCGAAGGGCGGCAAGTTCAGCGCCGCTGGCAAATCGTTGAATAACAGTTGCTCCGGTGAATGCGCACGCTCCATCGCCGTACGTACGCGCAGGGCGTGGTCAGGCAGGCGCTGTGTCCGCCAGGCATATTCTGGTAGCGCTTTCACCTGCCGCAAAAGCTCACGCACAACTGGCATTACAGCAACCTCAACGCCCAGATTGTGCGCGAAACGCTCCAGGACGGTGCGACGAGGTCCGACCAGGCGACAACCAGCCAGCCCGAAAAGATCCGGGCGCCGCAACAACACCTCCCAGTCAGCGATGCCTGGCTCCGGCAGCAGCGATCCCTCACGGTAGAACGTCATCTCAGCCTGGTGTACCAGATAGAACGCACAGAGCAAGACGGGCAGGACACCGTCGCTTATGCCGTAAGGCGGCGCCTTCAGCCGCCTGAATAGCTCTTCCGTCGAACGTATCTCAACAGGGGCGGCGAAGATATAGTCAGCAATTGCATCCCATACCGGGCCTAAGCCCAATGAGTCTGCTGCAGCGGGCGCGAGGAAACGCCATTCGCCAGAGGCATCCTGTCGGTGGAGACCTCCCGCATGGAGCAGGCTCTCATACATACTCCGTTCCGGGGGGTAACCTTCAATGCCCAGGGTCGGCTCGGACGATCGGCTGAGCATGGCCTCGATCAAATTACGGCGAGCAGCAGCAGCCTGCGAGGAAAGGGCGCGGCGGTTGAGCAGTTCGTTCCACACCCGGGGGGTCGCCTTATAGATGACATCGCATACTGTGGATAGATAGGAAGTCAGATTCCGCCCCACCTGGCCTGTGACGTCCACACCACAATGATACCAGCGGCAGGCAGCCGATCGGGTCAACTGGTGCGGGCCGAAAGCCTCATCCAGGTGTCGCCGGATCAGTGTCTCCACCGCGTCAATGCGCGCCCGCCACTCCTGGCGTGCAACAGTATCATCGCGCAGCTCTGGCGTCTGCTCATAGACCCACTGAAGGGCATCCAGCTCATGTAACAACTCGGTGAGTCGCGGGATCGGGTGTGCGATGCCGATCACGATATCTGAGCGGGCCTGTAGCGAGGCCTCCCTCGCCCATTCGGCGAGCTGGTATTCATCCGCTGTAGTGAGAGGCAGGCAAAGGACGACGACACCGCTCGCCTGTTCCGGCTGAGTGAGCAGTTCATGCCGGTCTGTACGGACGTCAGCGTAACGCACATCGAAGAAGCGGGTCGTGCCACTCTGGTAACTGTGCCGCCGGGCTACAAGTGGACGCGGCGGCAGATATCTGTGCAGCACCTCTACTGAGCTGGTAATTCCGCCAAGGTGTTGGTGAGCTTGCTGAAGGCGCTCTTCAATATCAACATCGCTGCCCTGCCAGATAACGTAGGTATGGTTGAACCGCCGGTAAACCAGCATCGAACGCTTGCAGAGCGCTTCGAGCGCCTGGCGGATCTCTTTCTTGCGATAGCTCGATCCGCCTAAAGCTACCAGAAGCGCTTCCTCCGTTGCCTGAAGATGGCTGGTCTCTCCCAGCCAGTTGAGAAGGCCAACGCTCTTAAATATGGCGGCTTCCAGAGGCGTGAGGAGCGTGGTGCTGTTAAGGCGATCGAGCGTTTCGGCGAGGATCCGCCCGCGTCCAGAAGCGTAGAGCCGTCCCTGGAAGTTGGCTGCCACGTAGTCGAACAAATCAGCGAGGCCGACGAAATCAGGTGTCTGATGCTGCTGAATAAACTCCTGAAAGCCCTTCGGTTCATAGGAGGTGAGATAGGCAAAGACCGAGCGCTCATTCTGAGCCAGACGCCGGAAGATCAACGGCAGCGCGACCAGGGTGGTCGGGTGCAGCGGGTAGGTGCGTTCGGCTAAATCGATAAACTCGCCATCGTGCATTCCAGGCGGGCGCCACCCGCTTGTTGCGGTCAGTTGAGCGTAATTGCGGAGCAGGGGTGTCACATCCTGCGGCATCTCGCCCTTATGAGTGATTGCGCGCGCCAGCAAATGAAGCTGTTGAACAGGTGGTTCCTGGAAAGGGATATCCTCAAATCGGCCCTGAACTTTGGCCCACTCCTGCTGTGTCAGGCTGTCAAGGAACACTGCATAACGTTCAAACGCCTGATGCAGTACTCCGATTATGACAAGCGGGTGTTCCGTGCTACGGTTGGCGAATTCAGCAAGCTCCTGAAGGAAATAGACGTCTGCCTCATCAGGATGTGCGGCCGCGAACTCGAGGGGTTTGCCCAGTTCATCGACGACCAGCAGGATGCCGCGATATTCTTCTTCGGCAATAACTTCCAGCAGGCGGGCTAATCTATGTAAAAATGCCCTGCTTGTCTCTGGAGCAGCTTTCGCCATTACCTCGGCCAGTTTCTTAGCAGGCACCCCCTCGGCCTCCAGACGGCGCACCGCGTGGTGCAGCCCATCGGCCAGACACTGCTGTAGTGATGCGCGATAACCCGTTATTGGGATGGGGAAGAAGCCCCGGCTTCCATCCAGTTGGGTTTCTACGACTTCGAGCGCAAGCAAAGGATCAGCCTGCTGCAGTGTATGTATCGTTGTAGCGTGATCTGCTTGGCCCCGCCCCAGTAGATTCAGCAAAAACAAGCTGAAGTACGATTTGCCGGATCCGTATGGACCGGTCAGCGTCCAGGCGCGGGTCTTGCGCCTGTTGTCTAGCCCCGACAGGATACGCCCCAGGCTGAGAAGAGCCTGGGAGGTGAGCATATAACCTTGAATAAGCCCGGCAGACTGCAGATCGCTATCAAGTCGGATAGCCCGTATAGCGGTTTGCCGGATCTCCACCAGCGAATCCAGGGAAGTAGAAGAGGTTTCATTCATAGTAGGATCGCAACAAAGCCAGCGCATGCTGTGGCGCGTCGGAGAGATGGAAGCTATGCAAATAGAGTTGTCGGAGTCCTGCTGTCTCCTGCAAGCGGATGCTTCCTGACGTCAGCTCCTCTAGATCTTCCAGATAGGCCACCACGCTATTTTCATCGAGCTTAAAAGCCTGTCCCGGGCTTCCGGGATGGTAAATGCACTCATCAACCGCGACGGTGCGCCTATGCCGGGCAATATCCGACAGAAAGTATATCAGAGCGTAGCCGAAAATATGCACCGGCAAAAGAGGTTTGGGGCCAATTGTGAACGTGAAAAGGCGATCTTCTCTCGTCGGTCGTATCAGCCCCAGATCAACTAATGGACAGTCCAAACTATCGTCGAAGAGTCCGGTACCTCTGGTTTTGACAGTAACATAGGTCCGAAGGCACACATCCACCTCTCGATCAACCATCTGGGGGGTTGTCCGAACGCCTTCCAGCGCCAGTTGCCGACTGACGAACTCGGTTAACCGTTGCCTGGAGAATTCGCGGTCGAGAAACATGTTGAAGACCAGCCACCATACAAAACTATATGGGCCCGAAACAAGTTGCCAGTGGAGCAACCACAAGGTTCCAATATCCTCCAGATACGGGTCGCCCTGCTCATTACCAAACAAAAGATTCCCCAAATGAGTAGGCTGCAACGCAGTTCTAGGTCCGGCGGGCGCGATTTCAAGGATGCCAGTAGCCAGACACCAATGGCGTATAGACCTAACCATGTTCTTGCCAACACCCAGACTTACCAGAGCATCATCACGAGTGAATATAGCTGGATCCTGTGCAACGAGATCCACTCCTTTTTTCAGCCAGCCCTGGCGGAACACGAATTTCTCATGTCCTCCGAAAACCGAACGTTTGTGGTCCGCGGCTACAGGGAATATCGTCACAGATCAGTCTCCTGCTTAAGATAAGGTCAGCATCTCTTAGATTAGCATGAGGTACGGCTGAAAACCATCCAGACCCAGTTGTCGTAGGGTAAGTTCATAATGGTCTTGCCCCGCTTTGATAGACGGTAAAAATGTCTAGACCCGTGACGGAACGGTTCTGTGGAGCAAGTTGCCAAAGCTGTCGCTCAGGACATCCAGGAATTTGCGGCGGGAATTGATCAGGCGACCTTTCGCTGATCCAGAGCACGGTGATGCGCGAGGCACACGATTCAAAGCTACTTTCAGAACGCTATCAAATAAGGAAAATTAACAACGGATACAGCGGTGGCCCGTTCCTAAAGAGACAGATTCGTAACCGCTTCGGCATCGAGCGATGCGCCTCTCTTTGAGAACCTGGTAGATATGATCGCCCCGCTGGACGGTCGCGCCGGCATGGTAGCTGCCAGCAGCGCCAGGGTCTACCGGGACACATTCGCACAGTGGAGCGAACACGGCGCCCGCCTCGTCGCCAAAGCGCGCGCCGCCTTCCTCAGTGGCCAGTAGGATACCCTCTGTGCCTGTGCAGCCTGGTTTGCCTGTCAACCTTTGCTCGCCCCCTGACTTTTGACAACTGCTTGCATTCCGCCCGGATAGTTGATATGTTATCTTCGTCACTCGCACTGCCCATTGAAGCCGCGATCTGAGGAGGCGGCTTTTCGCGAGTGACGAGTTCGTGCGTATCCAGATTGCCACCTGCTGCTACAGGATCATACGCCTGTTAATTCAAGGAGACTGGATTGATGTCGCACCTGACTTTTACGGAATCACTCACCTTACTCTCCAGACTCGCTGACGACACTATTGCGGCCAAAGATGAGCTGACCACCCTGGATGCAGCGCTGGGCGATGGCGACCTCGGGCGCACGGTGGAACGGGGTTTTCGCGCCATCCAGAACATGCTGCAGGACGATCCAGGGGCGGAGCCTGACCTGGGCAAGCTGTTCTTCAGGACGGGCAAGGTATTCTCCGAGGCGGCAGCGTCGAGCTTCGGGGCCTTGCTCGGCACCGCGTTCATGAAGGGCGGCATGGCCCTCAAGGGCAAGTCAGAAGCCTCGGCTGCTGATCTCATCGCAGCTATGCAGGCGGCTTTGACGGCGCTCATGGAGCGCGGCAAAGCGAATATCGGCGACAAGACGATGCTTGACGCGCTGCATCCTGCTATTGAAGCGATGAGCGCCTATACGGCTGAACAACAGGGTGATCCGGCACTGGCACCCTGTTTTCGTGCCGGGGCGGAGGCGGCCCAGGCGGGCGCGGTGCGCACGCAGTCGATGCAGTCGCAGATCGGTCGCGCCAGCTGGCAGGGCGCGCGCTCGATCGGGCAGATGGATCCCGGCGCGCGCGCTGTCGCCATCATGCTCGATTCGGTCGCACGATATCTGGAGCAGGAGTCTTGAGGGCAGGCGGCGCGACAGCCCTCACTTTATCAGCGTAGCGCAGGAACAAGGATCTTCATCATGCAATATCGTCGGCTTGGGAACTCGGGATTGATCGTCAGCGCCCTGTCGCTGGGCACCATGCAGTTCGGAAAAGCGATGAATATGGGCCAGCTTGACCAGGCAGCGACCAGCGAGATGGTCAAATTCGCCCTCGATCGCGGCATCAACTTCATCGATACCGCCAACGTTTACAGCCTGGGAGAAAGCGAAACTCTGCTCGGGCACGCGCTCAAAGGCATCCGCCAGGATATCGTGCTGGCGACCAAAGCGCGGCTGCCCATGGACGAAGGCAATGTCAACCGCAGCGGCGCGAATCGCGTCAACATCATGCGCGAAGTGGAAGACAGCCTGCGCCGCCTGCAGACTGACTATATCGATCTGTACCAGATGCATGGCTGGGACAGCAACACGCCGCTTGAAGAGACGCTGCGCACGCTGGATGATCTGGTCCGGCAGGGCAAGGTGCGTTATATCGGCCTCAGCAACTATCTCGCCTGGCAGGCCGCTGAGGCGCTGAGCATCCAGAAGCAGCATAACCTGGAGCCGTTCATCACGGCCCAGTTGTACTACAGCCTGGTCGGGCGCGATCTGGAGCATGACTGGTTCTCGTTTGCTGAATACAGCAAGCTGGGCATCCTGATCTGGAGTCCGCTGGCGGGCGGGTTCCTGAGCGGCAAATACAGGCGCAACAGCAGGCCGCAGGAAGGCACGCGCTTCGCCGAAGCCGGGCAGTTCGTGATGTTCGACAGGGAAAGGGCCTACGACGTTGTTGATGTTCTGCACAGCGTGGGTGATAAACACGGGGCCAGCCCGGCGCGTGTCGCGCTGGCCTGGACCCTGGCTCACCCCGTCATCAGCAGCGTGATCATCGCTGCCCGCAACCTCAAGCATCTTGAGGACAATATCCTGGCCGCCGATCTGAAGCTCGACGAGGAGGACTTCGCCGCCCTCAATAAGGTTTCCGATCCGGGCACGCCATATCCCAAATGGATGGTTCTCCAGCTTGATCAGGCTGAGGATCCGCGCCCCAGAATTCTGGAGCCTGAGCGTTTCGCGGATGGTGGTCCGTGGGAAGATCTGCGCTATCGCGAAGGCAGGACAGACTGAGCGCGGTCGGATAAGCGAAAGGAGGTGCTCATCATAGCATTCGCAGCAATGGCTCTCGTGAGCCACCTCTGTAGTAGCAGCAAGATTGCACCGGAGCATGTTTTTAAGGAGAATGGAAGACTGCAATGGCCAAGAAAGAAAGAATGAATCGTCGCGAGTTTATGATGAGCAGCCTGCTGCTCAGCGCCGGGATTGCGGCACCGACTGTGCTGTCGCTGCTTGAGCACCGCCGCGTCAGCGCCCAGGATCGCCCGCTCCGCGCGGCCATGTCGAACACTGGCCTGTCCATCTCGTGGTGCGCGCAGGGCAAGGATGCCGCCGAGATGTGGGGCGAATTTCTGGGTGTTGAGATCGTATGGATGGATAGCCAGGTTGACGCCAGCATTCAGCGCGGCGTGACCGACCAGATGGCCACCCAGGATTGGGACTTCGTCGCTATCCAGCCGGTGAGCATCGGCACTCTGGTTGAGCCTGTGAAGGCTATGATCGATCGGGGCATCCCGTTCATCGGCATGGACACGCTGATTTCCCCCATTGACGAAATGGAAGAGATGGGCGTGCTCAGCTTTGTCTCCCCGGACAATGTGTTCATGTCCGAAGCGGTCGTGACCGAAGTCGTCAAGAAGATGGGCGGCCGGGGCAAGATCGTTCACACCTGGGGCGTCGAAGGCCACACCGGCTCGCAGGGCCGCGGACAGGGCTTCCGCAACATCATGGCCCAGTACCCGGATATCGAAGTTGTCGACGACCAGCCTGGCGACTGGGATCCCGCCCGCGTTGCCGCGATCTGGGAAGCTGCGCTGAACCGTCACCCGGACATCACCGGTGGCTTCCTGCACAACGACGATATGGCTCTGGCCGCTCGCCAGGTAGTTGAGAACGCCGGCCTCGGGGACCAGATCTTCATCGGTGGCGTGGATGCGATGCTGCCGGCTATCGATGCGGTGAACGAAGGCCGCCTGGTAGCTACCGCCCGCAACTCCGCCGTCCGCGTGCACGGTCATGCGATGGTGGTCGGCTGGGCAGCCGCCACGCTGGGCCTCGATGTAATCCGGGAGCAGGTGCCCTTCTTCCTGCTGGCGGATGGCCCGGCGGTGACTGCGAATATCGACGCCAATCCCGCGCTCGCCGCTGAGCCCTGGAAGCTGCGTGGCTACGGCCGCAACACCGCGCTGGGCCTGCGCTGGCTGGAAGAGCAATTGCTGTTCTAGTTTCAGCCTGTCGATTGGAGAAGGGGGCGGACCGGTCCGTCCCCTTCCAACCTCGCCGGTTGTGCAGGAGAAACACCTGATGAGTGATACCCCCCCTATCCTTGAACTGAGACAGATCACCAAGCGCTTTGGTGGGCTTACGGCGCTTGAGGATGTTAACTTTGACCTGCACGTAGGCGAGACGCACGCGCTGGTCGGTGAAAACGGGGCCGGAAAATCCACTCTCATGCGCATTCTGTCCGGGGTCTATAACGAGTACGACGGAGACTACATCCTGGATGGGCAGCATATCCGTCTTGCTTCCCCCCGTGATGCGCTCAGCCGCGGCATCGGCATGATCCACCAGGAGCTGAATGTCATGCCGGAGCTTTCGGTGGCGGAGAATATCTTTCTTGGCCGGCAGCCACTGACCGCTATGGGCTCTGTTGACTGGCGCACGATGAACCGGGTGGCTGAGGAAGAGCTGCGTAAACTCGGGTTCAATATCAACGTGCGCCTGCCGCTTGAGCAGTATCCCCTGGGCATTCAGCAGGTGACGGAAGTGCTGCGCGTGATTCTCTCAGGCGCGCGCATCCTCATTATGGATGAGCCTACTTCGGCGCTGTCCCCGGCTGAAGTGGAACGCCTTATCCAGCTTGTCAATGATCTGCGCAGCCGCCACAAGCGCAGCATTATCTACATTTCTCACTTCCTGGATGAAGTCATGCGTGTCGCGGATCGCGTAACCGTGTTGCGTGACGGGCGCAACGTGGCAACGGTGAATGCGACCGAGACATCAAAGACGCAGTTGATCTCTCTCATCCTGGGCCGGGAGATGGACGCTGTGCTCCCCTCCGCCAGCGAGTCAACCGCGAAGAGGACCTTGCTTTCCATCAAGGACCTGAGCGGCGGCGCTTTTGAAAATGTGAACCTGGATCTTGATGCCGGGGAGATCGTAGGGCTGTACGGCCTGTTCGGAGCCGGTCACTTCGACCTGGCGCGCGCGCTCTTCGGCATGTTCCGTTTCGATTCAGGCACGATTACAATTGATGGCTACTCTTTCCCCACCAACTTCACAGCCCGCGACGCCATCAAAAAGGGCCTTGCGTATGTGAGCGAATCGCGCCGCAAAAGCCTGTTTATGGACGAAGCAAATTACCGCAATATCACGCTACCGCACCTCGGCCATATCGGCGGGTTCTGGCCCAGTTACGCCAAAGAAGTTGCTGCTGCTCGCCCCGTGATGGAAATGGTGAACGTCCAGCCCTGCAAACCGGATAACCCTGTGGGCACCCTGAGCGGCGGCAACCAGCAGAAAGTAGCCATCGCGCGGTGGATCACCTACCCGCCGAAGGTATTTGTGGTTAGCGAACCCACCCGCGGCATGGATGTGGGCGCCAAGAATGAGGTGCTCAGCATCCTGGTTAACTTCCGCAATCAGGGGTACGGGGTGCTCGTGGTTTCTTCTGAGCCAGAGACGGTCCTGGCGGTGTCAGATCGGATCGTTGTCATGTCTCGTGGGAAGATCGTCTCAGAACTTGCAAACACCGGCGATCTGCAAAAAGAGGCGCTGATGAGGTTAATATGACACAGACTGATGCGGTTACAAGCCACCTGCATGAAGAGAAGCGTTCGACGGTTCTGAAGCGCAGCCTGCGGACGCTTGCTCCCCTGTGGACGCTGCTGGCTCTGATGCTTTTCTTCAGTCTGGCGTCAGAGAGCTTCCTACGGCCGATCAATCTCAACAACATCCTGGTTCAGATTTCAACGCTGGCCATCCTGGGGGCCGGGATGACCTTCGTGCTCCTGACGGGCCAGATCGATCTGAGCATTGCTTCCATGGTCACGCTGGTCGGCATTATCAACGCCCACATGTTCGTGAACATGGGCATCCCTGAGCCGTGGCCTTCGCTGGCGGCGGTTGGTGTGGCTACCCTGCTCGGGCTGCTCAGCGGGCTGGCTACTACCCGGTTCCGCATCCCGTCATTCATGTCCACGCTGGCAATGTCGCTGATTGCGTCCGGCCTGGCGACCTGGATCAGCCAGGGCCGCACCTTCTTCAAGATTTCTGAAGTCGCGGCATTTCTGGGCAGCGGGCGCATTGGCGGGCCGGATGGCCTCCGCGTGCTCACGGTTGTTGCGGCCCTGTGCCTGCTGGTGAGCTTCCTCGTGCTGCGCTATACCCGCTTCGGTCGCTACATCTATATGACCGGGGCGAATCCATCCGGGGCGCGGCTGGCCGGCGTCAATACCAATCTGATCTTCACTGCCGCGCTGGCGATCAGCGGCTTCTGCGGGGGGCTGGCCGGTCTGGTCAACATGGGCCGCCTGGGGAGCGCGCAGCCGCAGGTTATCGACAGCTTCATGATCGACACTATTGGCGCGGTAGTCCTCGGCGGCACGTCACTTAACGGCGGTCGCGGCGGCATCATTCAGACCGTCATCGGGTTGCTGATCTACGGCACGCTGCGTAACGGGCTGGATAACATCCAGCAGCTTGATCCGTTCATGAAGGAATTCATCACGGGCGTTGTGCTGATGGGCGCGCTGATCATCAACCTGCTGTTCTCAGGCCGCTCGGTGCGCGACCGCACGTAAGAGCCTGAATTCTCTGCCGTGGTGTACAGAAGCTCAGTACTTCATTTACGGCAGGCGGGCGATCCGGGCAGGCGATCTTTCAGAGTCGGGCGACTCTTGAGATCGTCTGCCCGGATTGTATTGTCCGGGGTGCGGCGGATCCACTTTTCTCCCGGCAGGCTCACGCCAGGGCGTTACTGGCGCCGCTTTTCAGGATAGAGGCCGAGGATGCCTTCTTCGGAGGCTTCGCAAATGCCCCGTTCAGTGATCAGACCGGTCACCAGACGGGCCGGCGTCACATCAAAGGCGTAGTTAGCTGCCGGGCTGTCCTCAGGAGTTAACAGGACCGTCACCAGCTCGCCATCATGCAGGCCGGTAATGTAGCGGACTTCATCACCATCACGCTGTTCAATAGGGATTTGAAGGCCGTCACGCTGTTCCCAGTCGAAAGTTGACGAAGGCAGCGCCGCATAGAACGGCACGTTGTTGTCTCTGGCAGCCAGGGCTTTGAGATACGTGCCGATTTTATTGCCGACGTCGCCGGTATAGGTGGTGCGGTCTGACCCCGTGATCACCATATCGACCAGCCCGTGCTGCATCAGATGCCCGCCTACATTGTCAACGATGACGGTGTGCGGGACGCCGTGCTGACCAAGCTCCCAGGCGGTCAGGCTTGCGCCCTGATTGCGCGGGCGGGTTTCATCAACCCAGACGTGCACCTTCAGGCCCCTGTTATGGGCGGCGTAGATGGGCGCTGTGGCCGTGCCGTAATCGACGAACGCCAGCCACCCGGCATTGCAGTGTGTCAGGATGTTGACAACATCCCCATGTTTACGCCGGCTGATCTCCTCGATGATGTGCACCCCGTGGTCGCCAATGCGGCGGCAGAAGTCGGCGTCTTCGTCAGCGATGAGCTGCGCCGTGGACAGCGCCGCCTCAATCTTGCCCGGGATGCCGGCAGCGGCTTCAATAGCTGCCAGCTGGCGTCTGACGGCCCATTCGAGATTGACGGCCGTGGGGCGGGTTGCCTTCAGGGTTTCCCCGGCTGCTTCCAGGGCTTTCATGAAGGCCTTTTCATCACCCTGCGGGGCGTGCAGCGCTGCCAGGTACATGCCATAACCGGCCGCAGCGCCGATCAGGCCAGCGCCGCGCACATGCATATCCTTAATGGCTACGGCCATTTCATCAACAGTTCGCAAGTCTTCGATCACAAAGTGATGGGGCAGGGGGCGCTGATCGATGATCTGTACCACCGACTGATCGCCCGGCATGAGCCAGATAGTTCGGTAATGTTCGCCATGAACTCGCATAGAACGTACTCCCTTTAAGGGGTATTGAGTGTGTCCGCAACTGCTCGAAGCATATAATAGGCGGAGACCGCGCCGGGATCCAGCCCGCCCCGGCTGCGCTCCCCCAGACGAGAGGACCGGCCCCGGCCGCTCACCATATCGGCGGTCGCTTCCATGCCGCTTTTGGCGGCGGGCAGCGCATATGACCAGGCTTCAACCGGCGTCAGACCCTGCTGCGCCGCTTCCTCAAGCGCCCTGACGAACGGCATCAGCGTGTCGATCATGGTTTTGTCGCCCACTTTGGTCTTGCCGAGTTTGCACACAACGTTGACCCCGGCTTCGACCGCGCGGCAGACATTTTCCGTGTCGGGGGCGGCATTGAGCGACTGGCCGACCGTGGCGATGAACATGCCGAACAGCGCGCCGGACGCCCCGCCCGCCGCATTGGTGAACGCGGTCCCGGCGGCGGCAATCACCGGCCCGGCGAGGTCGCCTTCAGCGGTCTGGGCGGCTTCGTGGGCGGCGCGCATCCCGCGCACCATCCCCGCGCCGTGATCGCCGTCGCCGGCGAAGGCGTCGAGCCGCGCCAGCTCATCTTCGGCCTGCTCAATAGCGGCCAGGATATTCGCTACACATTGTTTAGCCAGTTTGGCTTGAGTAGACATAACGTGCGCTCCCTAAAGGTGCGTGAAGGCAGGCGTGGAGGCGGGGGCGTCGTACAGAGCCTGAAGCTCGTCATCCAGCCACAGCAGGGACAGCGAGCACCCGGCCATATTCAGCGACCCGGCAAATTCCCCGACCAGCGGATTGTGCAGGGCCAGGCCGCTGGCTTCGAGCTGCGCATGGATATCCTTGTACAGCACGAACAGCTCTTCATATTTGGTGCTCCCCAGCCCGTTGAGGAGGACGGCGACCTTATGGCCGGCATCTGCCGGAGCATCGGCCAGGACAATATCGACCATCATCCGGGCGATCTCGCTGGCGCTGGCCATGTCAGCGGATTTGATCCCCGGCTCGCCGTGCAGCCCCAGCCCTAGCTCCATTTTCCCGGGGTCAACGGTGAACAGCGGCTCGCTCTGGCCGGGCAGGGTGCATCCGCCAAAAGCGATGCCAAACGAGCGGGTCCGATCGTTGGCGCGGCGGGTGAGCGCTTCCACGTCATCCAGCGAATCGCCGCGCGCCGCGCTGGCTCCGGCGGTCTTGATCATGAAGAAATCCCCCGCGATGCCGCGCCGGTCCTCGACGTCCTCCGCGGAGGCCACGTCATCGGTGACCGTCACCGTCCGCACATCAATGCCCTCATTCTGGCAGCGCATTTCGGCCATGCCGAAGTTCAGCACGTCCCCGCTGTAGTTGCCGTAAGTGTACAGCACGCCAGCGCCGCCATCGACGGCTTTGGTGCAGCGGTAGATTTGCTCGCCCGAGGGGCTGGTGAACACGTCGCCGATCACGGCTACATCAGCCATGCCTTTGCCGACATAACCTGCGAAGACCGGATAATGCCCGGAGCCGCCGCCGATCAGGACGGCGACTTTGCCCGGCTGCGGAGCGCCGAGCGCCATCACCCCGGCAGCATCCGGCACGCGCCGCAGGTAGCGGCTGTAGGCCAGCGTGAATCCGCCAATCATTTCTTCCTTGAACTGCGTCGGATCGTTAAACAGTCTGGTCATTTTCAATTGCCTCCCCTTTTGCGCTTCCAGGCGTTATACCCGGTCTGCATAACTTCCATGAAGCCTTCCGGCTGCCAGGCGGCGCGCCCCACGAATAAGCCGTCAACCGTCGCATGTTGGACATACCCCCCGCAATTGTCGCGGTTGACGCTACCCCCGTAGAGCACCGGGATGTGGAGGGCGCGATCCTGGCCGAACAGCGTCTCAAGCGTGTGCCGAATCTGGTCGATGCTGGGTGCAATGTCCTCCGGGAGGGCTTCCTGACTGCCGGCGCCGATGGCCCACACCGGCTCGTAGGCCACCATGAGCCGCTCGAGGCAGTCCGCCGGGTAGCCTGACAGGGCGATCTTGAGCTGCATGGCAAGCACTTCGTCAGTCACGCCGTACCGCCGCTGTTCCGCCGTCTCACCTACGCACAGCAGCACGCGCAACTGGCTGGCGGCTGCGCTGATAGCCTTTTTGTTCAGCTCGATATCAGTCTCGCCGAAATTGTGACGGCGTTCGGCGTGGCCCAGCATGATCAGGTCCACCCCAATGCTGCGCAGCATCAGGGCCGAGATTTCACCGGTGAACGCTCCGCTGTTGGCCCAGTGCATGTTCTGTGCGCCAATCCACAGATTGCGGGGGCGGGGGGTGTCCTGCAGCCCGCCCAGAGAAGTGAAGGCGGGGATGATAAAAAGCTGAAGGTCAAACTGGCTTGCGTTTAAGTCGAGCAGAGTCTGTATGAAGGCTCTGTCTTCCGCGAGGGTCTTGTGCATCTTGAAATTAGACCCGAAGTAAAAATGTCTGGCCGGGGCTTCAACTGTCATCGCTCCTCCATCCACTCCCAATTATCCTGAGCCAGTCCTGTGCTTCTCAGCCGCGCCCTCGCCGGAACGCGCGCCGCCTGGCGGGGGGAGACGCTCCGCCTTTCAATATCTCCGCCGCGATGCCAGATACGGCAGGAGGCGCTCAACTCCGGCCGCCGGGAGGGCGCGGCAAGTCAGGAGGAGAGCGGCGGCGGGCATATCCCCGTCCTCCGAGCGTGCCGGCCTATTCTCCGCCGGGAGCGCGGTGGTACAGAGCGTCGATCTCGTTGATGCGCTGCACTTTGGGCGTCGAGCCGCCCCCCTGGAAATCGACTTCCAGCCAGGCGTCGAGGATGGTTTTCGCCAGCTCAGTGGCGATCACACGGGCGCCCATAGTGATAATCTGGGCGTTGTTGCTGGTCCGCGACTTCCGGGCGGAATATACGTCATGGCAGAGCGCGGCGCGGATGCCGGGCACTTTGTTGGCGACAATCGACATGCCGATGCCTGTCCCGCAAATGAGAATGCCCCGTTCATGGTTGCCAGCGGCGACCGCTTCAGCAACCTTCAAAGCGACATCCGGGTAAAGCACGGGCGTCGTGTCATAGACCCCGTAATCTTCGACTTGCTGCCCCTGCGCAATCAGGTATGCCTTAATGACTTCCTTGAATTCAAATGCCGCTTCGTCACAGCCAATTGCGATTGTCATAGCGCTCTCCCGCGTTATCACCCGGCGCGATCTGCCGGATCAGGCTGATACTTCTGGATCAAGCCGCCGGGCCAGCGCCGGCGGCTGTGGGCCTGCTCCGAAAATCCGATGCGCCAATGGTGCCGGGCATCGGATTCTCGGATGTTTGCAGGCGCTCCCTCACGCCTTATCTTCCTCCGGACGGCGCACCGCCGGATCAGACGTACTGGGAGTTATCGAAGAAAGGCGAAGTCGCCGGCGCGTCCAGCAGACGCTTAAGCTCAGCATCGAGCTTCATGATCGTGATGGAAGCGCCCGCCATTTCCATGGACGTTGCAAAACGCCCGATGTAGGGGCGGTAGACCTCGATCCTGTGCGCTTCAAAGATTTTGAGCACATGGTGGTACATGATGTACAGCTCTTCAAGCGGGGTCGCGCCCAGGCTGTTGAGCATGACGGTAACCTGGCTGCCGGCCAGGTCGATATCCTTGAGGATGGCTTCGACCAGTTGCTCGGTGATCTTGTCGGCCGTTTGCAGGTTGGTCCGCGCGATACCCTGCTCCCCGTGGATGCCCATCCCGATTTCCATCTCATTGTCGCCGAGGGTGAAGGTTGGCTTGCCCACCTGTGGGACCGTGCAGGGGGAGAGCGCGACGCCCATGCTGCGCGTGTTCGCCAGCGCATGTTCGGCGGCGGCTTTCACCTCAGCCAGGGTTGCCATTTCTTCAGCCCGCGCGCCGGCCGCCTTGAAAGCGTAGACCATGCCCGCTACTCCGCGCCGGTGAGCGGCGCGCTCCGGCGGCGCGCTGGCGACATCATCAGCTACCAGGACCGTGGCGACTTCGATATCGTCTTCCATGGCCGCCTGGTCAGCGGCAGCGGCGAAGTTCATCACATCGCCGCCGTAGTTGCCAAACAGATGCAGCACGCCCGCCCCACCGTGGACTGCCCTGGTCACTTCGTACATCTGATCCACAGATGGCGAGGCGAAGACATCGCCGACGGCGCAGCCGTCCAGCAAGCCCCGGCCGACATACCCCAGAAAGACCGGGAGATGGCCGGAGCCGCCTCCTGTGACAATGCCGACCTTCCCCTGCCGGGGGGCATCCGCCCGAACAATGCAATGCTCATCGTTGCCCGCGGCCTTCAGGCGGCCGGGGTGCGCGGCAAGCACGCCCTTCAGCATTTCCGGAACATAGTACTCGGGGTCGTTGAGGATCTTTTTCATTATTCTCTCGGCCTTAGTAAGTTCGCCGGCGGTCGCGCCGGCCAGGTAAGGATGATACGAGTATAACGCAGCCGGGGCGGGTTGAACAACAATCGCGCTCGCCCGCCGGGCGCGAGCAAAGACTGGCCGGCAATCCAGGCGATCTGGGGGAGGATGAATTCCGCCGCCGGCTGCCAGCCGAATTTTGCCCATATTTCGTCGTATTTTGCTTGACAGAATAGAAAATCAATCCTATCCTGAACGTAATCGATTGCAGCCGGTATTACAACGCCTACGGATTGTTGTTCTGGCTCGGGAAGAATTCGTTTTCTGGAACTGATTCAGGCAAGGATTCCGTACCCTGAACGGATTGCCTGATAATTCTGCAGATAGCCTGCAGACATGCCCGATAAAACAGATCTCAGCCCCGTTCTGACGGAGTTCCATCTTTGCGTTCGCTTTATTGCCGTCATAAACGGTAATAATTAATTAATATATATTATGAGGATATGTTAAAATGCCCGATCCGAAGTGCCGCGATGTGAATGGGGGATATCTGTGAGTCTGGCGGCTGCTTAACCCCGCCGACCTGTTCGCGGCTTTTTTCTATAGGAACGACCCGGCCCCGGCCGGCGCGTTGAAGTCACCATCTATAAGCGCAGGTTTTCGTTCGGGACAAGGAGGTGCTACTGCAGAATCAACTGTCTGCCTGATTTATTCGTATCGTTCGCGGCTAAAAATAAAGGAGCCAACAGTGATGAAGAAGAGTCGGTTTTTCATCTTCATGATGATCATGGCGCTCTTGATCAGCGCTATAGGGAGCGGCCTGGCCGCTGCCCAGGGCGGTGAGACTGTCACATTGGAGATCTGGCAGCATGAGAGCGGCGGCAAGATTCAGGCGATTGCCCGCGTAATTGAAGGCTTCCAGGAACTGTATCCTAATGTCGAGGTTATTCAATCCAGCTTCCCCTATGAAGAGTACCAGACCAAGATTGCCGCAGCCGTGCCAGCCGGCACAGGCCCGGATGTCGTCATGATCTACTTCGGCTGGGCTCCTTTCTGGATGCAGTCCGGTTTTATCGCTCCGCTGCCTGAAGTCGTCCAGACTGAGCTTGAGAATGAGTTCGCGCCATTTGTTCAGGCCACATTCCTGCAAGGCAATCACTACTCAGTCCCGACTTCAATCCGTAACTTCGCCCTGGTCTATAACGTCGATTATCTGGCGGAATCGGGCTGGGACGAGCCACCGGCGACCTGGGATGAGTTCGTCCAGGCTGCGAAAGACTGCACTCAGTACGACGACAACGGCAACATTACGCGGGCGGGCTACTACCTGGAATGGGGTAGCGACGGTTGGAACTGGTGGCGCCCGTTGATGCAGGCCTTTGGCGGACAGGCCTTCAGCGACGACAACAGGACCACGCTCTGGGACCAGGGCGGCGCTGTCGATGCCTGGAACTACATGCTGGACTTCCCGCTCGTCCACCACACCTCAGTCGAGGGGTTCTATGAGGGCGAGCTTGAGGCCTTTGCCGCCGGGCTGAGCTGCATGACTCCGCAGCTCACCTTTGGCATTGGCTTCCTGCGGGACAATGCGGCCCCCGATGTGAACTGGGCTGTGGCTGTGATGCCCGAAGGCCCGGCCGGTCGCTTCACCACCGGATCATCCTGGCCGATGGCGCTGACCACCAAGGGGACTCAGGACCCGGCCGTCCTCGAAGCGGCTACCAACTTCCTGATGTACATGGCTTCCGCAGAGGGTCAGGAAATCTATGCCGACGTGACCGGGGAACTCCCCAGCCGCCTCGACATGATCGAGTGGGAGAAGTACGCTGACGATCCGGCCCTGGCGCCATTTATCGAACAGCTCGAGCAGACCGATGGCGCATTCTGGGCGGATGAGCTGGCCGAGCGGCAGTGTGCGCTTGACATGTGGGATGCCGTGGTAGTCGGCGATATGGATCGTATCGAGGCGCTGGAGATGGGCACCGCCTGCGATCAGGCTATCCGCGATGCCTTTTTCGCCAACTGGGAAGAATAACCCCGCCTGACTGAATCTGGCTGCTCCGGCAGGAGGGTCTGAAAAGACTCCCCTGCCGGACTACTGTAGCTGTACAGCCGGGGTGCGATGCATGCCTCACGGATCGCACGTCACAGGTCGATATCCGCGCCGGGCCTCACGGGATGATTCGGCTGAAAATCCAGAGGCATATCTCCGTCTTAAGAAAAGAAACTGCGGTTTATACTCGGGAACTGCGGGGGAAACCATGGCAACGACTGTAACCCCACCAAAGAAGCGCCAGTTCTTCAGTTTCAGGCTATCTCTTGCACAGAAACGCATGGTATGGGCCTACATCTTTGTCGCTATACCCCTGGCGTATTTCCTGCTGGTTAATTTCTCAGCAATGTTTTCGTCTTTCCTGTTCAGCTTCGAGGACTATGTGACAATCCGGGCGAGTCGCACCTTCATCGGCCTGGAAAATTACCAGCGCGTTTTCGAAATGAAGCCTTTCCTGGACGCGCTACGCAATACCTTCGTGCTGGCTGCTGTGCGCGTGCCCCTTCTGACTGTATTGTCGCTGGGCGTCGCCCTGATGCTGCACAACATCCGCCGGGCGAAAGGCGCCTTCCGGATGCTCTACTTCATCCCCTTTGTGACATCGGGGGTCGCGATTGCCTGGGTTTTCAAGTTCATGTTCCTGCCCAACTTCGGGTTGTTCACCCATCTTTTTGATCTGCTGGGGATGAAGCGGGTGTTCTTCCTGGGCGATCCCAAAACGGCGCTGGGCAGTATCATCAGCGTCACCATCTGGGCCGGGCTGGGCTATTACGCCCTGATCTTCCTGGCCGGGCTGGAAGAAATTCCGCAGGTATTCTACGAAGCCGCGCGTGTGGACGGCGCCAATTCATGGCAGTGCTTCCGGCACATTACCATCCCGCTGTTGAATCGCACGCTTGTGCTCGTCATCCTGCTGGCCATGATTTCATCGCTCCAGAGCTTCACATTTGTGCGAATGATGAGCAAGGATGGTTTTGGGGGGCCGCTGAACTCTACCATCACCATGCCGCTTCTCATTTACAAAGAAGCATTCTTCTCCATGCAAATGGGTCGGGCGTCCGCAATTGCCGTCATCTTCTTCATCATCGTTCTCATCATTACTGTCATCCAACGTAAGCTGGTCTCCAGGGAGGTGGATTACTGATGAGGAATGAAGCGCGGGCGGTCCAACCCGGGGCCGTTTTCAGGCAGGGGTTGCAGTATTTGCTGCTGGGGTTCGGCGGCCTCATCATGCTGTTCCCCTACCTGTGGATGATCTCCACGTCTCTCAAGGCTCGTGGCACCTGGTACAACATAAGCCTGTTGCCGGACCCGTTGAGTCTGGAGCACTACGAGCTGCTGCTCAGCACCAGCCTGCTGCCGCGGTGGTACCTGAACACGCTGATTATCGCCATAACCGCCACGGCGAGTGTCGCGTTTTTCTCCGCCCTGACCGGTTTTGTATTCGCCAAGTATCGCTTCCCCGGACGCGAGATTCTGTTTGTGGCGATCCTGTCAACCATCATGATCCCGACGGAGATGTTGATCATTCCCTGGTACGTGGGCATCGCCCAGCTTGGCTGGATCGATTCCTTTCAGGGGATTCTGATGCCGGGCATGCTTACCGCTTTTGGCATTTTCGTGATGCGCCAGTTCATGGCCAACATCCCGAACGAACTGCTGGACGCCGGTCGTATTGATGGCGTATCGGAGTTCGGGCTGTTCTGGCGTATCTGCCTGCCGCTGGCCAAGCCGGCCCTGGCCGTGGTGATCATCTTCACGTTTCTGGGGCAGTGGAATGATTTTCTCTGGCCTCTTATCGTGGTGAATTCCGACAATATGCAGACGCTGCAGGTGGGGCTGTCGCGTATGTCTTCGCTGGAGACAGGCGCTGACTGGGGCGGCACGATGTCCGGCGCGGCTCTGGCCAGCATCCCGATGCTGATCATCTTCCTGTTCTTCCAGCGCCAGATTGTCCAGGGGTTGACCCTGACCGGCCTCAAGGGCTGAGATCGACCGTTTATCGCTCATAAAACAGGAGGAGCAGGCATGAAGAATAACATGTGGTTTGACTTTGTGCGGGTTGATCCCACGCGCCATACCCGGCGGGCGTCGAGCTGGGACCCGACCGGAGGCAACCGCGACCGGCTGTCCATCATCCGGGGCGAGACGGTCACCTTGCTGGATGTGGAGGGGCCGGGCTGCATCACACATATCTGGTTCACCTGCCATAGCATTGAGGCGTTTTACCTGCGCAAGCTGGTCCTGCGGATATACTGGGATGGCGAAAGCGAGCCCAGCATCCTGGTCCCGGTGGGCGATTTCTTCGGCGTCGGCCATGCGACCACCACAAATTACAGCTCCCTCCCGATGGTCATGGCTCCCCGGGACGGCACGGGGCTAAACTGCTACCTGCCGATGCCCTTCAGCAAAGGGGCGCGCATCGAGGTCACCAATGAGAACTTCGCCAGTGAAACGCGCCTGTATTACAACATTGATTACGAAGTCTGGGACGACCCCCGCGAAGACCTGGGGCGATTACACGCGTGCTGGCGCCGGGAAAACCCGACCGACGGCATCGTTGAGCCGCCTGAAATGGATGATCACTACTTCCAGCACGGCGGCACCAACCTGAGCGACGCCGGAAACTACCTGATCCTGGAGGCGGAGGGTCAGGGGCAGTTTATAGGCTGCAACCTCAATATCCACCCGCTGCGCTATAGCAAGGCTGAACTCTACAACTGGTACGGCGAAGGGGATGAGATGATCTTCGTTGACGATGACAACGAAGGGCAGCGCTGGCCCCCCACCTTACACGGCACCGGGACGGAAGACTATTTCAATACCGCCTGGGGGACAGACGAGAAATTCGATTCGCCGTTCTTCGGGCTGACTCTGCCAGGGCAGTATAACTGGACCGGTTTTATTTCCTGGTATCGCTGGCATCTTCTCGATCCGGTGCGTTTCAACCGGTCAATCCGGGTTTCGATTGAACACGGCCATGCCAACCGCCGCAGCGATGACTTCTCCAGCACCGCTTACTGGTATCAGCTTGAGCCGCACAAGCCCTTTGATATCCTGCCTGTGGAACAACGCCTGCCACGCGCCGACTTCCCACCCCTGGAGGCACCAGAATCGTGATGAATGATTTTGCGTGGTTTGACTTTGTGCGCATCCAGGACCGCCGACACACGCAGCGATCGTCGAGCTGGGACTCGACCGGGGGCAACCGCGACCGTCTGAATATCGCCGAGGGCGAATCCTACACACTGCTGGAGGTGGACGGGCCGGGCTGTATCACGCATATCTGGTTCACCTGTCACAGCATCTACCCGCTTTTTCTCCGCACCCTGTTACTCAGAATCTACTGGGATGGGGAAGAATCGCCCAGCGTGATCGCCCCGGTCGGAGATTTCTTCGGGGTCGGCCATGCCACCGCCGTCACCTACAGCGCCCTGCCGATGGTGATGGCTCCGCGCGATGGACTCGGGTTGAACTGCTACCTGCCAATGCCTTTCAGCAAAGGGGCGCGCATCGTTGTCAGTAACGAATTCGGCAGCGATGTGCGTCTGTACTACAACATCGACTATGAACGCTGGGACGCTCCGCAGGACTCTCTGGGCCGATTACACGCGTGTTGGCGGCGGGAGAACCCCACCGTGGGCATTCAGGAACCGGCCGAAATGGCAGATGCCACTTACCGATCGGCCGGGACGAATACCTCCGACGCCGGGAATTACCTCCTGCTGGAGGCCGAGGGGCAGGGCCAGTATATCGGTTGTAACCTGAACATCCACACCCTCAGGCGCGGGAAGTCCGCCAGCAACTGGTACGGCGAGGGTGATGAGATGATCTTCATCGACGACGATGTCGGGCGCTGGCCGCCGACACTTCACGGCACGGGCACTGAGGACTACTTTAATACCGCCTGGGCGCCCCAGCAGAAATTCTCCTCTCCGTTCTTCGGGCTGACGCTCACCGGCGGAGCTGACTGGTCGGGTTTCTACTCGTGGTACCGCTGGCATCTGCTCGATCCGGTGCGTTTCAGCTCATCAATCCGGGTCACCATCGAGCACGGTCACGCTAACCGGCGGAGCGACGATTTTTCCAGCACCGCTTACTGGTATCAGCTTGAGCCGCATCGGCCATTCGGGATACTCCCGGTTGAAGCGCGCTTTCCTCGCGCCGATTTCCCGGAGCTTCCGGCAAAGTAAGGTACTTAGACAATGTCTACCCCCGCTGAAAATCAACGAAAAAGCATCGACACAATCAATGCCCTGGTGCCGGAGAAGGTTGAACAGGCCCTCGGCATCCTGGATGAAGTCGGCGTCGATATGTGGATCACCTTTGCCGACAAAAAAGGGCCGGGCCAGGGCGACCCGATACACGAGATCATTTTCGGGGAACGGGACCTGGGCGGCGGCATTCTGATTCTCACCAGGCGCGGCGAGCGAATCGCGCTGGTCAGCGGCCTGGATGTCGCCATCCCGCCCATGACCGGCGTATGGGATCAGGTCGTGGCATGCCACAGGGACGAGCGGCAGAAGCTGGTGGAGACAATCGAACGTCTGAAGCCGCAGACTATCGCCCTGAACTATTCCACCCGATTCCCCAAGGCGGACGGCCTCTCGCACGGCAAGTATCTCTGGCTCGCCGAAACCCTGCAGGGCACACCCTACGCCGGGCGGCTGTGCAGCGCCGAAGATATCATCGTACGGTTGCGAGGGCGCAAGTCGCCGGGGGAAGTCGCCGGAATCAAGGCCGCCATCGCCAGGACAGATGAAATCTTTCAGGCAGTGCGGCCATATGTTCGCGCGGGGCGCACCGGGCGCGAACTTTACAACTTCATGCTGGCCGAGGTTGACCGCCAGGGGCTGGCAACATCCTGGAGCCGTGATTACTGCCCGATTGTCACGGTTGGCCCGGTGGCACCTATCGGCCATACCCCGCCCAATGACGCCGCCCTGCAGCCTGGCTGGACGCTGCAGATCGACTTTGGTGTCCAGTATATGGGGTTCTGTGGGGACTTCCAGCGGATGTGGTATTTGCTGGAGGATGGTGAGACGGCCCCGCCGGTAGATGTTCAGCACCTTTTCGAGACGGTCAGGCGCGGCGTGGACGCAATCATCGAGACTCTTGGGCCGGGGGTGCCGACGTGGAAGCCGGCGGAAGCGGCGCTCGAAGTGCTCACCGGGGCCGGCTACCCTCCCTTCCAGTATGGTGTTGGTCACGCGCTGGGGCGGTCCGTTCACGACGGCACGCCGGGTCTGGGACGCCGGCAGCCCGATTCTCCCGAGTGGCTGATGGAACCCGGCAACGTGTTCACCGCTGAGGGGCTGGAGACGCTGGTCGAAGGACGCGGCTGGGTCAGCCTTGAGGACGATGTGCTGATCACAGACTCCGACCGTGTGGTGCTCACGCCGCAGCAGCGGGAATTCTGGCTTGTGTCGTAGACAGGGGCGCAGGAGTAGGATGCCAGCGCTATCCGGCGGACAGATACGCGGAGGCTGAGCCTCACGGCATTGTGGGGAGGCCTGCTGGCGGGTGCGGAGAGCTATGCTCCGCGGCCAGGAGATCGGGGGCGCGGCTTCTGCGCCACAAAAAGCAACATCTGCCGCTCCCGGGAAGGCCTCCCCATGATACCCGGCAGCGGCTTCTTCATCTCCCGCCTATCTGAAAAGAGGCATCAGGTAGCGGATGTATTCATCGAGACAGGTGGGATCGCCGTCCAGAGGCAGGAGAATGACGGCATCCGCCCCGGCTTCGCCCAGGCGCTGAATAAAAGCCGCCGCCTGTTCCGGCGTGCCGGAAGCGGTGAGTTCATCAAGCCAGGCGTCTGGCATGTGATTCACCATGTCCGCGCCATACTTCTGATGTAAGGCATGGGCTTCCTCAAAGATCCCCAGCGCTTTGAGGTGCACATCAACCCACGGGAAGCGGCTGGCAAGGAGCTGGCGCACGACCCGGCGTGCTGCCACGCCATCCGGGCTGACTTTGGTATGGGCGTATACGACCACCCGATTGGGCCTGAGGTCTGCCGTGCGCTCCTGCACGCCGGCTTCGATATGTTCTTTGGCCGATCGCACATAAGCGGGGGAGGACATCTCGGTCAGGATTGTGCCATCGGCTATGCGCCCGGCCAGCCGGAATGTCTTCTCGCGCATCGCCCCGATGTACAGCGGAGGCTGCTGCGCCGGGTAAAGCTCCATCTGTACGTTATCCAGATGCACTCCGTGTTCGTGTACAGTCACGCGATCCCCGCGCAGGAGCGCGCGAACGGTGAGCGCCGTCCGCTCGAGCGTTTTCATTGTGGATCGCGGGGCTGCCCCGATCTGCTTCATCCAGACATCCACCCCGTGGCCAAAGCCAGGCAGAAAACGTCCGGGAAAGGCGCAGGCGAGCGTGGTGATTTCCATCGCGGCGAACAGGGGGTTGTAGGCTGTGGCGGGCAGCAAACCGATCCCGACCTTGAGTTGTTCCGTTGCTGCCAACGCCATCCCCGCTGAGGTGAACGCGCCCGGCAGGAAACAGTCATCCCACAGCCAGAGCTCGCCGAACCCGGCCGCCTCTGCGCGACGCGCATAATCCATCAGAGTTTCGGGGGGGAGGCGGGGGTGAAAAATAACACCGAGCGCGGGCATCCGTGTGGACATTGGTCGATCCCTCCTTTTGTCAGGGTCACTGACAATACTATTACATAACCAGGTCATATTATACCCGGGGGTATCGTAATGTCCACCGCACCCTCCTCAGGTCCTGCGCCAGTCGAGCGGTCGCCACCCTACCGGCTCGCCGCGTTCTGGTTTGACGGGCATCGAAAATGTCCGATAGACTATGTATAGAGAGCACGAGGTACGTCTACAAGAAATACAGTAACGAATTCGAGCGGGACGTATCGGTGGGATAGTGAAGAGGGATGTCGCAGCACTGCGTAGCTAGCGTGTTCTACTTCTGGCTATTTCAGCTCCGCTCAATTTGAGCGGCCTACCGCCCTCTGACATATTTGCTGTCCGCCGAGTCAAGGCAAGATTGGTCGTTGTTGAAGGGAACGAAAGACGTGGATAATATTTCAGATGCCGAACAAAATGTCACGTCGGGCTCTCTGCCAGTTGAGTTTATAGAGACAGTGCGACTGCTTCTTGAGCACCTCTACGATTTGCCCTTTCTTCAGCAGCACCCACTGGCCTCACACCCTGTTGTGCGACAACTTGAGATTGCGGAAACACCCAGCCAGAATCTGCGGACAGTGCTCATGAGCACGCTCGACACCTTCAGGACTTCGGTTGAGAATGTGGCGAAGCCGCCCAGTCGATATTGCAGCCTTGTATACCTGCATTACGTGGATGGCATGACAATTCAGGAGGCCGCTCACCAACTCGGGGTGTCGTTGCGGCAAGCTTATCGCGATTTGTTGCGCGGTATTGAGAGTATCGCGAGTCTGCTATGGGAGCAACTCAATGCCACACCCCTGGATAGTGTAGTGCCTTACGAATCATCGCTGATGTCGGTTCAGGCGGAAGTGGCGCGGCTGATTCCCCATACTGCTAAAATCGAACTTGGGGCGTTGCTGTTCTACGCCGGACAAGCAGTTCAACGCCTGGCCACTCAAAAAGGAATAGTCCTGAAGATTGATGCCCCTGATAGCCCGGTAACTCTACATACCGATGTTGGCATCGCCCGACAGGCCCTTGTGCGCGTGCTTAGTCAGGTAATTCAGGCAGTTGATTCGCAGGTTATTACGGTTACTGGCACGCGTGATGGGCAGATTGTACGGGTACAGATTGTTCCTATCTCGCAGCCAGAGCCCGGCGCGGTTGTGATTTCGGATATGTTTTCGGCTCAGTTGTTGGCCCGACTCGGCTGGGCGATCGAGACGCAGGTGAGATTGGACGGCCGGGCTATGCTAAATATCGTCATCCTCACTGATTTACAGGTCTTGCTGGTGATTGACGATAATGAAGGCATGGCGGAACTTCTGGAGCGTTACCTGACTGATACACCTTGTCGGGTTATCGCGGCAACTAACGCATCTGATGGGTTGCGCCTGGCGCATGAGATCGTACCAAACATCATTATGCTGGATATTATGATGCCTGAAATGGATGGCTGGGGACTCCTGCAACGACTGCAGAATGATCCGGAGACATCTCAGATTCCGATTATTGTCTGTTCGGTATTCAACGACCCTGAGCTGGCGTTTTCGCTGGGGGCGTCCTCATTTTTGCCTAAACCCCTTAGCCGCGATCTTCTTCTGGAAGCGCTGCTTCAGGTGCAGCATTCTGACGATTAGCGATCTGGTTATCAGGACATTGCAGGCACAATGAACAATATACCGATGGGTAGCCAGAACCCGGATACGGGAGTGGCTATTAACCTTGCCTCTTTACGCACTGAGCTTGCACAACGCTTCACTCTACTCTTGATTGTGAGCGGGGGTATTGGGCTGTGGATCTGTATCCCACAGTCACCTTTCCCCTCACAGATTTTTGGGCTGTTGACCGTGCTGGTGATCTACAGCTATGCTGTGCGCAATCTGCTTGCAGTACAGCCTGTAGTAGGGCGCCGGCTATTAATCGGGGGACTGCTCTGCCTGCTCATTGCCGCAATGCTGGTGTTGGATACAGTATGGTTGCCGTTTTTAGGTTCACTACTGGTTTTTGCTTCAGCAATCCTGATTCGTCACGCTGAAATAGTAGTAGCAGGATGTATCTGCCTGGCTGTACTAGTCGCCGGAGTAGGGATGGACAGGGGCTATCCCATGCCCGGTCTACTTATCTTTCTTGGATTCAGTGCGATTTTCTCCAGCCTTGTGAGCAATACGGTTTTTACTGCATTGAGCTGGGAATCACAGATGCGCCAACAGTCGCTGATATTGCTCTCCGAGATTCGTGAGCACCGTGGGCGGCTCAGTCAGGTGGTGAAGTCGCTTAACCACGCTTACGAACAACAAAAATATATGCAGCAGGAACTTATTCAGGCGCGTCGGGTTGCGGAGGAGGCGCGTCGACTCAAGGAGCAGTTTGCGGCTAACATCAGCCATGAGCTGCGAACTCCGTTGAATCTGGTGCTTGGCTTCACCGAGGTTATGTATAGGAATCCGGAGGTATATGGCACCCTGACATGGCCGACAAAGCTGCGCCGCGATATTGCGCAGGTTTATCGAAATACGCAGCACTTAGTCGGCATGATCGACGACATTTTGGATTTGTCGCGCATCGAGATTGCCTCTTTTGCTCTGAATATTGAACCAACATTGTTAACCCCATTTGTTAGAGAAGTTGCTCAGATTGCGAAGAGCCTGTTCACGAATCGTGCTGTGTACTTCATAGCGGATATTCCGGAAGAATTACCAACGATTGAATTAGATCGGACCCGTGTACGGCAGGTAATCCTGAATCTCCTGAATAATGCTGCGCGCTTTACGGAACAGGGGAGTGTACGCCTGTCTGTGTGGCCGGAAGATAGCGCGATTGTTTTTCAGGTACAGGATACGGGAATCGGTATTCCTTCTGAGAAGTTGCCCCAACTGTTCAGTGAATTTTTTCAAGTGGATTCTTCGGTCAGACGCAGCCGGAGCGGAGCTGGCCTGGGGCTGGCGATCAGCAAGAAGTTCGTAGAAGCGCATGGCGGTCGAATATGGGCTGAGAGTATCGAGGATGAAGGAACAACCTTCTCATTCACACTCCCGGTAGAAAGCATCCCTGGCCGGCTGGCGAGACCCCGGCCTGCTTCATCAGAAGTGCCAGATCAGCGCCGCCTATTGCTTGTTGGCGTCCAAGCTCCGGTAGCCGCTCACATCATGCGTTATCTCAAAGAGTTTGAAGTGGTTGCAGTACAGAGTCCTGGTGAGATCGATCAGGCTATCAAAGAATGGGAGCCTGCTGCTGTGCTGTGGAATAACTCCATAGAGACTGTAGATAGTACTCACATTTTGGATGATGTGCCGATTCCAGTAATTGAGTGTCCTTTGTCGTTCGTGCTTGATGAACAGCCGCAGCCATTGCTATTTGACACGCTGGCCAAGCCTGTGACGTCGAGACAGTTGCTGGACAAGCTCGACCTTCATCGGAATGTTTCGCACATTCTAGTAGTTGATGATGATATTGGCTTTATTCAGTTGATGGAGCGCTTTATTGAAGCTAGCACATACCAATACACCATCACCTATGCCTTCACCGGATATGACGCCCTGAGTGCTATGCGAGAACAACAGCCAGATATTGTTTTGCTGGGTACTACCCTGTCAGATCTGAGCGCGACTGAAATCATGGCGGTTATGGCCAGCGAGAAAATCCTGCATGCTATCCCGATTATTCTAGTGACAGCTAGCGAGCCCGCCAGAATGTTGGATGTCGTGCTTACCGGGCCAGTTACTATTCATTATATGCTTGGCTTCAAGCCTGGCGAGTTGCTTCATCTTTTGAGCAGAATCCTGGAAAGCCTTGTCTATCCTCGCACACGGTGAGGAGTGACAGGTGTTTCTGCCTTACCTACGGAAGAGTCTGCAACCTATATTTTGCTGTCGATGCCACTCTGACCGACTGAATTGACACCTTTATGTCACCTTCTTGGCGTCCTGATTCATATAGAATGAACTTACCTGCAGTCTGTCAAGCCAGTCAATATGGAGGTAACAATATGCGGTCTCGCTTTTCGTCTGTTTCACAGAAGAGTTTCAAGCCTGTGACCATGGTGCTGGTATTAGCGCTGATTCTGAGCACAGTGGGAATGTCGTTCGCCCAGTCCGGTAAAGGATTGGAGGGTGAGTTGACATTCTACTGGTATGAAGATCGGTTTGCTGAGACCATGCAGTCGTATATTGCCCAGTTTGAGGAGGCGAATCCAGGAGTGACGGTCAACCTCGAGATTCTGCCTTTCGGCACTTACTTTGAGAGGCTGCCTGTTCAAATTGCCTCCGGCAATGCGCCTGATGTGTTCTTCCTGGTTTCCGGCCAGGTGCAGAACTACGCTCGGATGGACGTGTTGGCAGATCTCGGTGCCTGTGTGACGCCGGAGGAGCTTGAGCCATATCGTTCTGCTCAGATTGACTTCTCGACCTATGATGGAACACTGATCGCACTACCGTTCACGACAACTGTGTTGACGCTTCTGGTTAATGAGGATCTGTTCAACGCGGCCGGAATTGAGATCCCGCGTACGTTTGAGGAAGCTTGGACCTGGGAAGAATTCGCTGATGTGCTGCGTACGCTCAAGGCCAACAACAATCTGGTAAGCGCCATGTATAATGGCGGGCGTGATTTCTGGTGGCTGCCCTGGTTCTATGGTAACGGCGCTAGCCTGTTCAATGAAACGCTTGACGAGCCAGCGTTTAATTCTCCGGAGGCCCTCGAAACCTTTGAGTATCTGAAAGCACTCACTGATGAAGGGTTGATTGCGGTCCCGCCGACAGCGGGGGCTAGCGCACAGGAAGTTCAGCAACTCTTTGTGCAGGGTCGCCAGGCCGTGTTCAGCGGAGGGCACTGGGACCTCACGGGCCTTGTGGACGCCATTGGCGACAGCTTTGTGCTAAACGCAGCCATGTTTCCGGTTTCGTCTTCCAACTCTCTGGCCCTCGGTGGCGATTATCTTGTAGTTTCCAGAGACACTGCTAATCCGGAGCTTGCCTGCGAATTCATCAAGTTCCTCACCTCTGCTGAGGTTACGCAGGACTATTCTGAACGATACTACTATCTGCCGCCGCGTTCCGATGTAACACCGGAATATACGGAACATGCCGCTATTATGGAGCTGGTGGCATCTCAGGCGGATGCGCTGGCTTCATCGCAACTCACACTGCATCGTGGCCTGCCGTTCTACTCCACTGTGAACAGCGTATTCGGTGCTGAATACCAGCTAGTCATGCTGGGCGAAAAGTCTCCTGAAGAGGCGCTCGAAGCTATCGATGCGGCGATTGCCCAAGTGTTAGCTGAAGCTGAATAGCGCCTGGATAGTATGAGTCAGGTGAAGGTCCAGGGAGCCAGATATTCGGTTTCCTGGACCGTTCTTTGCCCCGTTAACGACCCTGAAATAGGTAGCGAAAAGAGCTCGGAATTTTCGTAATGTCTTACCGTATCAATCGCCGGATAATTCCATATTTGTTTCTGTTGCCCTGCTTTGTTGCTTTGATTCTATTTAGCTTCATCCCATTTTTACAGGGGCTATATTTTGCACTTACGAGCTATCCGCTTTTGAAGAGTCCGGAGTTCATTGGCTTCAAAAACTTTGAGCGGCTAACCCGGGATCCATTGTTTCTCGCATCTTTGCGAAATACGCTTGTCTACATGATTACCACAGTTACGTTACGGGTCATCATAGGTCTGATCTTGGCGGTATTACTGAATATCCGGTTGCGCGGGAGGATCCTTTTTAGAACGATCTTTTACCTACCAGTGATTGCGCCGCTGGTAACTGTCTCAGTAGTCTGGCGGATCATCTTCGATACTTACTCAGGTGTACTGAATGCCGGTCTTGATCTCCTGGGCATTGCCCCGGTACCATGGCTGACCAGCACGGCCTGGGCTATGCCAGCAATTGTGATTATGAGCGTTTGGAAAACGTTCGGCTGGAATATCGTCGTATTTCTGGCTGGCTTACAAAGCATTCCCGGCTCGCTTCAGGAGGCGGCGCTGATCGATGGCGCGTCTCGATGGCAGGCTTTTCGGCATGTGACACTTCCTCTGTTACGCCCTACCGTACTGTTGGCGGTGGTGATGTCAACGATCAGTGCTTCGCAGGTTTTCGATCAAGTTTATGTCATGACTGGCGGCGGTCCAGGATACAGCACGATGACTTTAGGGCAGATGGTATACACAGCCGGGTTCCAGGACTATGAAATGGGCTATGCATCCGCCGTGTCAGTTGTATTACTACTCATTACGTTGATTTTTACAATGATCCAGTTCAAAGGCTTCGGGCAGGAAGTTGAATACTGACCTCATCTGGACGAAGACGAGGCAAAACTTATGGCGGTGATAGTTATAGCTTGAAGCCGAGGAGACGAATATCTGTGACGGAAGTAAAACACAGTGGCAGCCAGAGATCGTGGGAATATTACCTCGGTAGAATCACAGTTATCATTGTACTGGTTCTGCTGGCGTTGATCACGCTCTTCCCGTTTATTTGGATGTTTGTGACAGCGTTGAAATCCTCAAGTGAGGTCTTCAAGTGGCCGATCGTGCTTTTCCCGGCTAATCCGCAGTGGGGAAATTTTGTAGAAGCCTGGAATCGTCAACCTTTCACCCGATTTCTTCAAAACACTATCTTCATCACCATTGGAACGACATTGCTGACGTTGTTCACCAGCTCAACAGCGGGCTTTGCCTTTGCCAAGTACGAATTCCGGGGAAAACGTATTCTCTTCATATTGATTCTACTGTTATTGATGCTACCTCCGCAGGTCACTCTTGTGCCGACTTATCTGATGGTGCGTTCACTCGGCCTAGTCAATTCCTACTTCGGGTTGATGATTCCTGGCATTACCAGTGTGTTTGGCGTATTTCTGATTCGCCAATATCTGCAGTCCATCCCTAATGAACTCATCGATGCGGCACGAATTGATGGTAGCAACGATTGGGGAATCTACCTGCAAATTATTCTTCCATTGCTGAAGCCAGCACTGGCAGTGCTGGCGATCTTCACATTCACCGGGAGCTGGAATTCGTTCTTGTGGCCGCTTATTATCGCAGATTCATCTACTATGTATACGTTACAGGTCGGGATCGCGTTCTTTTCTGGCCAGACGGGAACTGAATATCAGTTGATGATGGCAGTTGCTGTGGTGAGCATGTTGCCTGTAATTCTTATGTATCTCATGTTCCAACGGTATTTTGTAGCCAGTGTCGCACTCTCTGGAATGAATTATTGAGTACTGGAGGCCATTGTGGATTTTGTACACGAATCGGAGCGGAAGATCCCTGTTGTCGCACATCCAGATATCCTTGTTATTGGTGCCGGCCCGGCTGGTATTGGCGCTGCCGTTGCAGCGGCCAGAAATGGGGCTCGCGTGCTGTTGGTGGAACGCTATGGCTTCCTGGGTGGCAATCTGACTGTGGCCATGGTCAATCCGATGTTCACTTTTCATGATATTGAAGGGCGCCAGGTCATTCGCGGCATCGCCGGAGAACTTGTGGATCGCTTGGTTGAGTTGACTGCATCACCCGGCCATGTACGAGACTTGACGTTTGACAATGCGTCGATGACTCCATTTGATCCGGAGGGGATGAAATACACCCTGTTTCAGATGGTTTGTGAGGCGGGGGTGGAGTTGTTGCTCCACACGTGGGTTGTCGATGTCGTAGTTACCGGCTCCACTATTCAGAGCGTCATTATCGAGAATAAATCGGGTCGGCAAGCAATTCAGCCGGGCATAGTCATCGACTGCTCAGCTGATGGTGACGCAGCGGCCAGAGCCGGCGCGCCATTTACGAAGGGACGTGAAGGTGATGGGATGATGCAGCCGGTAACGTTGTTCTTTCGGATTGCAGATGTGGATGATCAGCGTCTTCGTGTCTGGATGAAGGCCAACCGCGATCTGTTGAAAGATTCACCAACCGATGAAGAGATTGATAGCAGTGATGTGCTGGCGTTTCTGGGCCTGCAGAGTCTGGTGGTGAAAGCGATGGAACGCGGAGAATTCCCTGCGTCAGCGGCCCCTCGCATTTTATTGTATCAGCTTCCGCGGAAGGGGCAGGTTGCTGTTAACACAACCCGGCTACAGGGGATTGATGGCACCAATGCCGATGATCTGACGCGCGCAGAAGTACTGACTCGCGAACAGGCCTGGCAGATTCATCGCTTCCTGAAAGCGAACATTGGCGGTTTTGAAGAGTCCTATATTCTCGATACCGGAATTCAGGTTGGTGTGCGCGAGACACGGCATATTGTGGGTGACTATACCCTGACTGAAGACGATGTACTTTCTGGCCGGAGATTTTCGGATGGTATCGCCTGTGGAACTTTCGCTATTGATATTCACCCGCCGGACGGTCAGCAACAGATTTATACCGGCTCGGGCAAGGCGGTGTACGAGATTCCCTATCGCTGCTGTACGCCGGTCGGGTTCGATAATCTTCTGGTAGCCGGACGTTGTATATCTGCCACGCACGCGGCATTTGGTTCGGCACGTGTTATGGCTACCAGCATGGCAATTGGGCAGGGGGCGGGCACTGCAGCGGCGCTTGCCGTCCGTGCCGGGCAGATTACACGGCAAGTTTCGATTCAGGCGGTCCGCACCACCTTGCTGGAGCAGGGTCAGTATCTGCTTGATGACCGGGCCGAGGAGATTCGGGATGACGACTTGAAGCTGCAGAAGGGTGAGAGCTCCGGTGCGGCTGCTTCACATTACAACCCATTTGCTGACAAACAGTAAAGGTGAATCTACGCCCCCATGTCATTACATGCTGAGATCAGAGTCCATACTGACAATATAACGGGCGAGATCGACCCGCGTATCTATGGCCAATATATCGAAAACGTAGAGCCGGATGATCGGGTGATCTACGGTGGTGTATGTGATGAGAATGGTGAATTGCGTGCGTCAGTGGTGGAAGCTCTGCACCGCATGAAGGTCCCGGTGATTCGCTGGGGCGGCAACTATGGCGATGTGTACCAGTGGAAAGATGGGGTGGGGCCAAAGGCGTTGAGGCCGCGCCGCCCCAATTACTTCTGGGGCGGAGAAGAATCGAATCGCTTTGGAACACATGAATTTCTTGAACTATGTAACGTGCTCTCCGCCCAACCCTATATCAACATCAATATGGGAACTGGCGGTCTACTGGAGGCGTTAGCCTGGCTTGAATACTGTAACTATGGCGGCCACACCTTTTATACCGAGCTGCGCCATGAACACGGCCAGGATGATCCCTGGAAAGTACCGATCTGGGGTATTGGTAATGAAGCATGGGGACACTGGGAGGCCTGTTTTGCGCCACCCGAATCTTATGTGCGTGATTTCAACCAGTATGCGCAGTATATGCGACGCCTTGATCCGGAGATTGAGGTGGTTGCTGTCGGTCACACTGACCGAACATGGAATCAGGCTGTTCTGACAGGTATGCGCCAGCCAGCAGATTATCTTGCGATCCATCTGTATGGCCACTCACATTTAGATCGACCAGAAAACTACGAACAACTTGTCGCGTTGCCGCTGGCCTTTGAACAAGAACTGGGCGAAGTTATCCGTGATCTAGAAGTATATGCCGCCGTGCCGATTGCGCTGACGATTGACGAATGGAATGTACGTCATTTTGTCGGCGGCAGACTCAATCGAAAAAGCCCGCGACAGATGCAGGATGCGATTTTTGCGGCTGGAGTGTTCCATGTTATGCATCGGCTTAGTCAAATAGTTCGAATGGGTAACTACGTCACTATGGTTAACGGCAACGCGCCGTTGCGAGCCTGGGATGATGTGATTACGATAACCCCTCTGTATGAGGTATTCCGGCTCTACCAGCAATTCATGGTTGGCTCCGCTGTCAAGGTGGAAGTTGTTTCACCTGCCTATAACATTACGCCATTTGACTGGGTGAGCACACCACATGATCGCGCCAGCCCACTTTCAACGCCGTACGTCGATGTCTCCGCGGTTGTCAGCAGGGCTGAACAGACGCTATCAATTGCTCTGGTGAATCGCCACTCGACTCAGCCGATAAGGGTTACGACGGAAATTGGTGGTTCTGTTGATTATTCACTGTGCGACTCTGTACAGTTAAGCGGAGCCAGCCCTTCAGCACTGGTATCGGATCTTGTCCAGGGCAGCGTCCAACTCCAGTCACTAAGTGCCCGGTGTTGGCAGACAGAACTGCCACCGCTCACTATCACCTGGCTACGCTGGTGTGAGGTGCAGATGTGACGATATCTCGGGACAATAGCGCTATCACTATAACGATTGGTGGCAGGAACGTAGTCAAAGAGGAGGTTCATGATAAGCGGGAGGGAAACTACCCGTTAGCATCTCAGGATTGTTGCAAGCAATCCTGAATATCTGATTGCATTTCTACGATATCGAATGACGCATCACAGAGCTATCGCAACATGAGCAGATATCCCTACAACACCGCTCAACTATACCTGCAATCTGTAACTATAGAAGGTTAATCGTATTACTCAGCAGTGCAAAACACGATTAAACGCCTGAGCCAGCAGAGAGTTGTGCGCAAAATTTCACAACACGAGTAAGCCTGCCGGCTCGCTGCGCCGGGGCGAGGGACTCGATTACGGCAGGCGGCCAGAGCTGCCCTGGCGCCCGCTTTCGCGATGTTTCACTGAGCCAGTCGATCAGGCTTTGGCGCTGATAGTGCCGCTGCCGGTAACTGTCTGACCGCGCAGAGTGCGCGGATCCAGCGCGTCCCGCAGCCCATCCCCGACCAGGTAAAAGCACATCACGGACAGCGAGATCAGGATGCCGGGCCACATCACCAGGTGCACACCTTTGGCGAAGTAAGTGCGCGAATTGGTGAGCATGTTACCCCAGGACGATGTCGGAGGCTGCACACCCAGACCCAGAAAACTCAGGCCAGATTCGGCCAGTATCAGGCTTCCGCTGGTGATCGCCAGATTCACGATCACGATCGGCAGCAGATTGGGGATGAGGTGTGTCGTCATGATGCGCCATGGTGGCGTGCCGACTGAATAGGCCACCATCACAAAATCGCGCTCCCGCAGCGAGAAAACCTGACCGCGAACCAGGCGGGCAGTTTCCACCCAACTGAGCAAAGCCAGAATGATGATGAGCACAGGCGGGGAGGGCGACCAGATGCTGGCGGCAATCAGCAGCAGGAACATTGACGGAATCGAAGTCAGGGTGGTGATGAGCCAGACAAACAGATCGTCAATGACGCCGCCATAGTAGCCGGCGATGATCCCCAGCGCCACGCCGATTGTGATCGACAGGATACTGGCAGCATAGGCGATGCTGAGCGAAACCCGGCCGCCAATCATCAGCCTGACGAACTGATCGCGGCCCAGTTGATCCGCGCCAAGAAGATAGTCTTTTTCACCCGGAAGCGCATATTTGTCCAGGACGCTGGTACGGTTAGGATCGAGATCGAAAAAATGCTGGGCAAGGGGGGGACCGAACAGGCTGAGCAGAGTCAGAAACACCAGGATGACGATAGCCAGCATGGTCAGCCGGTCGCGCCACAGGTAGATGAGCGCGTCCTGCCAGAGCGAGCGCGACTTGAATTCTTCCTCGGCCAGCCTGATTATCTGCGCCGTGCTCTCAGTTGATGTGTTCATGATTGCCCCCTAGCGCAGCCGGATGCGCGGATCTACCAGAGCGTACAGGATGTCGGAGACCAGCAAGCCAAGGATGAACAGCACTGCGCTCATCACAACTGAACCCATAATCAGGGGATAGTCACGCTCAAACACGGCGTTGACTACCAGCCGCCCCATCCCCGGCCAGGCAAAGATGGTTTCTACGATTACTGCTCCGCTCAGCAGGAATCCAATTGCTGGCCCGATGAAGGTGGCGACAGGCAGCAGCGCATTGCGCAGCGCGTGCTTCCACCACACGGCATGTGGGCTGAGGCCTTTAGCGTAGGCAGTCCGGATGTAATCCTGGCTCAAAACTTCCAGTGTCTCTGTTCGCAGGAACCGCGAAATGCTCGCGATCGTCCCCATGGACAGCACGATCACCGGCATAATCATATAGGGCAGATCGTCAAAGAAGGTTGTATCCTGCCGGCTCAGGTCGCGCATACCGCTGATCGGCAGGATGCCCAGCCTGACGCTGAAAATGATGATCAGGATCAGCGCCAGCCAGAAACTTGGCAGCGCGTTGCCGATAACGGAAAAGAACCGGGCGAACTGGTCAAACCAGCTCCGATGCTTGACCGCCGCCAGCACCCCCAGGGGGATGCCTACTGCATAACCCAGGAGCAGGGCGGTCAGCGTGAGCCGGAGGGTGGCCGGGATGCGCTCCATCAGCATGTCGAATACCGGGCGTTTTTGCATAATCGAGTTGCCCAGATCGCCGCGCAAAAATCCCTGTCGGGTCCCCTGAATCTCGCCTACTCCATCACCGTCCACATCGACAGTCGTCCAGTCGTTTCCGATCAGCCAGTAGACATATTGCACCAGTGGCGGCTGATCCAGCCCTAACTGGCGGCGCATGCGGGCTTTGTCGGCCGGGGTCGCATTGAGCTGTTGGAATGTGATGAGGTCAATCGGATCGCCGGGGGCGGCCATCATCAGCAGGAATGAGAGCAGGGTAATTCCAAACAGGGTAGGGATCGCTTGCACCAGACGGCGGATCATGTAAGCAGTCATAGGAAATCTCGCCGGAGCCTCCCGCTTTTAAGCAGGGAGAGGCGGCTGCCTCCTTTCGCTCTTTCGTCAAGTCAATGTGTATGCGATCTACTTTCTATCAGCGCTATAGCACTCTGCATAGCAAACGGACGCCCCACAATCTGACAGTGGATCCGCCAGAAAAGCAACTCCGATGTATTCATAAAGGGCTTTCCTGCCGGGCGTCCATATATCACAATAAGGCAGGGGCTTGATAAAACAAGCCCCTGCGCGTGCTGCACAGGCCGCGCCTACAGAGCGCTGGCGATGATCGGTCAGAAGTTAGTTGGCGAATGTCCAGTTCTGGACGAAGTTGTATTCGCTTCCTTCACCGCCCAGGGGTGTCGGCACAAAGCCCTCGACCCGCTTGTTGACAACCAGATAGTCGTAGGTGATGAAACCCCAGTCGCCGAAGTAGACATTCTCCACACCGAGTTCCTGAATGCGATGGTAGTAGGGAGCGCGCTCCTCAATTGCGCAGCTTGGGACGGTGCGAGCAGTCTCAAGGAGTTCGTCGATCTCCAGATTGACCACCGACGTCCGGTTGTTGTAGACCCCCGGCTCGTCAAACTTGCTATA
>JARKNX010000178.1 GCA_029976025.1 Aggregatilineales bacterium
CCCGTCCCAGCTTTCGAAGCCGAGCAGGTAGTCGCCGCCCTCGGCTCGGCGGATATACCAGCTTTCGTAGTCGCCGCCGGGGCGTTGGAAATCGGCGTCGATCTCGCGGATCTCGCCCACCACGCCGGTCACGATCCACCACGAGTCGGGCGGCAGATCGGCCAGGTAGTTCAGGATCATGGCCCGGCCCAGGCGCGGATCGTTGCCCGCTGTCTCCACGACCAGGCCCGGTGTGTGGAACAACTCGTTGAAATCGGTCGTCTCGCGCCAGCCGGCGGCCAGCAGGCGCACCTGCTCGCTGCGCGGGGCTTCCAGCCAGCGCCGGGCGTTGTGGCTGACCGGCTTGAGCAGCCCGTCGCGCGGGGCGAGCAGGCCCAACGCGCGAGCCAGCCCCAGCAGGAAGGCCAGCCGGTCGTCCTCCGGCTTGAGCAGGAAGTGGCGCAGCGTGTCCAGGTGGCTGGGCGGGAGCAGACCGTCCGAGCGGGCCTCGACGGCGGCCACCTGGAGGTAGGCCAGCACGCTCGCCAGATCGTCGACCAGGGTCGTATCCGCCGCCCAGATTTCCTCCGGCTGGTCGGCCGGGGAAGCCCAGCCTTCCGGCAGCGGCTCGTCGTCCTCGTCCTCGTCGGGAGGGAGATCGTCCTCGTCCGCCTGGCTGAGGTCGAAGCCGGTGCGATGGGCGGGCAGGACGCGGGCCAGGTCGGAGGGGACGTAGATCACGGCCTGCGGCCCGGCGGCGGCCTCGTCGAAACCGCGCGCGATCAGGCCGCGATAGTAGAGCGCCTCGGCCACGCTGGCCGGGTCGAGGTAGGGCTTCTCGCGCTCCAGGCGACCGGGGCCCATCTCGCGGATCTCGCCGTACAGGCGGTAGAACTTGGGCGCGGCCATCGTGCCGCGCGCGCCAAGCAAAATCTGCATGGCACCGCGCTGTTCGTCGTCCAGCCGGTCCCAGACGGCCGCCGCCGCGTTGGGATCGAGCATCACCTGGAGCAGCGCGCCCCGGATGTCGGTCACGCTGTGCGATTCGAGGTCGATATCCCAGCGGGCGGCGATCACCGCCAGCATCACGGGGTCGTAGTCGCGGAGCGCATGTTCCAGGTTCGGCATGTCCCATCCATCCTCGGCTGTGGCTCGTCTGCTTCAAAGTATAGGTGGCCCCGCGCGGCAAGGCAAAAGGCCACATTGCTTTGTTCGCCCCTTGCAGGATTGCCTTTGGCATTGCATAATTTAGGCAAGCCAAACTTTTTGTCTAACCAGGGGGTAACCCATGATCGAAGCCATTTCCAGCATCAACCCGACCCTCCAGGCCCTGTTCGCCACCCTGTTCACCTGGGGGCTGACCGCCGCCGGATCGGGACTGGTCTTTTTCACCAAATCATTTAATCGCAAGCTGTTGGACATGATGCTCGGTTTCGCCGCCGGGGTGATGACCGCCGCCAGCTTCTGGTCGCTGCTGGCCCCGTCGATCGAGAT
>JARKNX010000007.1 GCA_029976025.1 Aggregatilineales bacterium
TGGCACATTCGTGGTCACCTATGACGGCTGGCCGCTCTACTACTGGATCCACGACATCAACCCCGGCGATACCACCGGGCACGCCGTGGGCGACGTGTGGGCCGTGGTGCCGCCCTCCAGCGGGATGTAAGCCCCAGGCAACCACAAATCGCAGTCAGGTCGGTAGCGGCGGACAAAATCCGCCGCTACTTGTTTGTCCGCCGATTCCGCCGGGCCGCGCGAGGGACGCTGGCCGTTCGATCGCGGGATGCTCCAAGCATCCCGCTGGAGAAATGGAAGCCCACTCAAGGGGCTAAAGGCGATATGGCTTTTTGAGCCCCTTTAGCGGGCTTTTCTCCCCAGCGGCAGGCTTTGAGCCTGCCGCGTGTCCGACCGCCGATTCCGCCGGGCGGCGCGCCAGGGCATTACGGGTAGGCCACCTCAAAAAGTCCCAACTGGCCTCGGCAAGCGTGATAGGCCAGCGGGCGCGCATCCTGCACGACCCACCCGAACGGCCCCGTGAACCAGGGATCATCGGAGGCTGTGACAATATCGACCAGGGTCGCGCTTCCCACGATTCCCCTGCGGGGGAATACCGCCTCATCCGCCAGATCGCAGCCGGTCAACCGGCCAAGAACCTCCCGCCAATACGCATTGGGCCGCCGAAATAACCCCCATCGGGGTCGCGCCAGCCGGTCGATTTCCTCTCGCCAATCGAGATCGAGTCGTCCCCCGGCATGGATCAGCAGCGGGCCGCGATAGTTCGTGCGCCAGGTTCGGTTCTCGACCGTCTTGATGCCTTGAACCAGCAGCCATGCCCAGGGCTGGCGAACGGACAGGGTTTTCATGCGCGTCCCCCTAGCCCAGGGTATCCCAGACTTCGAGCTTGCCGCGCACGCGGCGGATCACCTCGTCCGTGAATTCGGTGGTGCTGGTCTGGCCGCCCAGATCGGTCGTGCGGATGCCATCGTAGACGGCCTCCATCGTCGCCTCGTAGATCGCGCGGCTGGCCTTGCCGGCGGCGTCGCTGCCCACGGAGCGCAGCAACGCGGCCGAGGCCAGGATCATCGCCATCGGGTTGGCGACGTTTTTGCCCTGGAGGCTGGGCGCCGTGCCGTGCGGGGCCTCGGTCAGGGCGATCTGGACGTCGAAATCCTCGTTCATGCTCAGGATGACCGATTCCGCCCCGGCGATCG
>JARKNX010000010.1 GCA_029976025.1 Aggregatilineales bacterium
CCGGGAGCGTGGGTTGAGAACGAGTTTCGAGAGATACATGCTCAACCTCCCTGCCCTGCGCCATCGAGGGGAACGACAAGGGTTCGCACCCGGCGCAACTGAAAGCGTCTGTCAGCAAAAGAGATAGGCAGGTCCTGGCGCACAGCTTCGCCATCAGGATCATCCAGCACCAGGCGAATGCGCTCTGGCGGTTCGCCCCTACGCCCCAGCAGGGGGTAGGCTTGCAACGCAGATTCCAGTGCCTCCCCTTCACGTACACCATCCTCCAGCCAGACCGGCTCGCCGGGCACAAATGCCTTGCGCCCCAGGTACAGCGGCCAGACCGGATCGCGCAGCGCCGCATGGAGACGTTTCAGCAGCCCCAGGTCATCCCCCGCCAGGCCGATCAGGAAGATCGCGTCGGCCAGGTAGTAGCGGCGAGACTGGATCAGCGTTTTGGACTCTAGCTTTCCGTCCTCCTTGAGATAACCGCCCTTGCCTGCTGTGTGGTAGTCATAGGCGATCCGCCCCTCCCGATCCACGCGCACACCCATGCGCAACCCGGTCAAGTCATCCAGCGGATCGTGCCGCGGCCGACCCAACGCGGCGCACAACAGCCCGATCACGCCGCTTTTGGAGGGTTCATAGCCCGTATCCCGGACATCGAAATCGCTCTGCGTGCCCCAGGACTGCATGGGGCCACTCAAGCGCAGTAGCAGCGTATTCATGCCGGGTTCTCCTGCGGCAGCGCGGCCAGGATCGCGGCCACCCACCGATCCAGGTTGGGGGACAGATTCCCGGCCAGGTTGGACACGCCATCCGATGGCTCCAGGGCCAGAGCCGTCACGGCAACCTGGTCGCCGTTTCCATAGGTCTGGGCCAGCCGCCCCCAGTAGTCGTCCAGGGCGCGGATGGATGGCTCCACCAGACCTGCGTTGCGGGCCTGAACCGGCTTCTCGAAGGCGTTCGCCAGCGACCAGCTCATCCCGTCTTCACGTACCACGCCGAGCAAAAAGCTGGGCGGATTCTGGGCCGCAAAGGTGTTTTGCTTGCCGGTCGGCACCGCTGCCACCGAAGCCCGGAGGAAGCCCTCCACGGCCTTCCTCGCCAGGGCCACGTCGCCGCTCAGGTTCTTCACGAGCTGCTCCCAGTCGACACGTGCGTACCGATAGAACGTGGCGCTGTTGAAGCCGGTGATCCCCATCATGCCTGCGCCCGCCTCGTCCCGCTGCTGGAGATCGTCCACCGCAGTGAA
>JARKNX010000035.1 GCA_029976025.1 Aggregatilineales bacterium
GGCACGCCGATGAGGGCGATGAGGGCGCTGCCGAACAGCGGACCGGCCACCGCGCTCATGCCCGCCACCAGCTGACTGGCCGCATTGGCCCGGGTCAGGTCCTCCCGCGCCACCAGGCCGGGTATCATGGCCAGGGCCGCGGGATTGAAGAAGGCCGACGCCAGGGCAACGGCCACGGTCGCGGCGATCAGGCCCGGATATCCCAGGGCGCCTCGTGCGGACTGCCAGGCCAGCCAGCCGACAACGAGGAAACGCGCCAGGTCGGCGCCAATCATGATGCGTCGCCGGCTGAAGCGGTCGCACAGAACCCCGGCCAGGGGAGAGATCAGAATGCCCGGCAGCGAGGTTGCAACCAGTATCATGCCCACGGCAAGCGCCGATTCCGACCAGTGGTAGACCAGCCAGATGAGCGCCAGGGAGTGCACCCGGTCCCCCACCTGGGAGACCGCCTGGGAGAGCCAGAAACGGAAGAAGTCGGGGCAGGCGCGGAAGAGCGGCACCATTACCGTTCAACCCTCAACCGGTCCGCTTCCACGTAGGACGCGAGCCGCACGGCAAAGGGACTCTCAACGACCAGCCGGCTGAAATCCAGGGCCGTATCCACGTACTGCATGCGCAGCACATCCTCTCCTTCGTCGAAACAGGGGGCCAGGCCGCCGTAGAAAAACCCGAGGCGTTCGGCTGCATCGCAGGCTTCCGCGCATCCCGGCCGTGTCAGGCGCACCGTCAGGTAGAGCACCCGCGCCCCGGCCTGCCGGCAGTGGTCGTTGCGCGCGGAGCGGAGGACCGGCGAGATGTCGGCGCCCACCGTCTCGATACGGATCATCCCCAGGTCCAGGGAAGACAGGTAGCGGGCGCTGACCCGGCTTTCCCCCGTCACGGGCGGGCTTTCCTCGGCCCTTACCGGGATGCCGCATTCATGGTAGGTATCCAGCAGCATTGACCGATGCCGGGGCGGCGGAAAGATCCTGCGCGGTTCGGGCGTATCCAGCGGCTTGAAATAGAGGAGGCAGCTTTCCCGCTGTCCGGAGCGGTCCCGCGCCATGGCCCGGAAGCGCAGGTTGTCGGCCAGGAAGGCAAGGGA
>JARKNX010000038.1 GCA_029976025.1 Aggregatilineales bacterium
CATTCTGAGAAATGTCATGCGGCAGTAGAGTGAATTATCGGTAGAAGGCGCCTACGAATACAACCGCTCCGGGCCGGTGCGGTGGCTTATCTCTCATGTCTGGCGCTATAAGTTCTTTTTTACCGCCACCTTCATCCTGTACATGACCTCCTGGTTCTCCTATTCGTTCTCCCGGGTGCTGATCGGGCGGGCTGCCGATGAAATCATGCATCCGACCGGCGGCAATACACTCCTCCTGATCAGCCTCAGCGTGCTCGGGATTCTGCTCCTGGACGGTATCGCCGGTCTGAGCGGAAGCCTGTCCATGGAGACCATCGCCCAGCGGTTGGAACGCGACGCCCGCGAGGAGCTTTATATCAGCCTGCTCGGCAAGAGCCAGACCTTCCATGATCAGCAGCGTGTGGGCGATATCATGGCCCGGGCTACCGACGACGTGAAGCAGCTCAATGGCATGATGAATCCGGGCGTCATGTTCATCTTCGAAACCGTGCTGGGGCTGGCTATGCCGATGTTTTTGATCGCCCAGGTTCGCCTCGACCTGCTGACTCTGCCCGGTATTTTCGCCCTGCTGTACATCATCACCGTGCGACGATACCTGCGCCGTCTCGATCCGGTCGTGACCGAGCAGCGCGAGGCTTACGGGACGATGAACGCCGGCCTTGAAGAAACTATCTCCGGCATTGAAACCGTCAAGGCCAGCGCTCAGGAAGCCTTTGAGCGGAGCAAGTTCTACCGCAACGCCCGGCGCTATCGCGACTTCTACGCCTTGCAGGGGCGCGTGGAAGCGCGCTACCTGCCGATGCTGATGTTCGGATTCCTGTTCGGCCTCATTTTTCTGCAGAGCATGATTCTCTACGGGCAGGGGCTGCTGACTATCCCACAGATTATCGCTGTCATGGGCCTGATCAGCGTGATGCGCTTTCCCGTATTCATCTCAATTTTCTCGTTCTCCCTGGTCAGACTTGGCGTCGCCAGCGCCAACCGCCTGCTGGACAAGATCAACGCCGAAGCCGATCTGGACGAAAATCAGGGCGGGTACAGTGCCCCCATCCGGGGCGAGATCGTATTTGACAAAGTGGATTTCGGGTATGAAGACGGCGAGGTGCTGCGGGATATCTCCTTCCGGGTGCTTCCTGGCGAGACAGTGGCTATTGTCGGCCAGACTGGCTCCGGCAAGAGCACCCTCACCGAGCTGATAAACCGCACCTATGACGTGACCGGCGGCTCCATCCGGATAGATGGCGTTGATGTACGCGAGTGGTACCTGGACAGCCTCCGCTCGCAGATTGCTAAAATTGAGCAGGATGTCTTCCTGTTCTCGCGCTCCATCAGCGAGAATATCGCTTTCGGCGTCCCCGGGACTTCCCAGGAGAAGATCGAGCAGGCCGCCCGTGAGGCCCAGGCGCATGACTTCATCCTGTCCTTCCAGGAAGGCTATGAAACGGAGCTTGGCGAGCGCGGCGTGACTCTCTCCGGCGGCCAGCGCCAGCGTCTTGCGCTGGCTCGCGCCTTCCTCAGCAATCCGCGCATCCTGATCCTCGACGACTCAACCAGCGCGATAGACAGCGCCACCGAGGATGAAATCCAGAAGGCGATTAACCGGGCGCAGCAGGGGCGCACCACGATCATCATCACCCATCGGCTGTCCCAGATTCGCTGGGCAGACCATATCCTTGTCCTCGAGCATGGCCGCCTGTCTGCCGCCGGCACGCATGAGGCATTACTACGGACCTCGCCCGAATATCGGCGGATATTCGCCCGTTACGACGCCCCCCTCCCTCCGCTGCAGTCCGACGAATCTGCCCTGGAACGCGCCGCCGCAAGGAGATAGCAGCCGATGGGCTTCATCATGGACGGCCTCGACTCTGAGGCCTACGACAGACAATACAGCGACCGCGAGCTCGTGCGGCGTATCCTGGGATACTTCCGGCCTCAGGCCGGGCGGATGGCTGTTGTTGCAGCCACCATCCTGGCGACTTCTCTCATGCAGACCGGCCTCCCTATCGTCATTTCGACCAGTCTGGATGCGCTTCAGGCTGACGCTTCGACAGCAAATCTGGTGAAGATCACCATCCTCGTCACTACACTCGGCCTTTTGAGCTGGGTGTTCAACGCTGTGCGTCAGTGGCTCTCCGCTGCTGCCATCGGCAATGTCACGCTCCAGTTGCGCGAGGATGCGTTCGACGCGGTCGTCAAGCGCGACCTGTCCTTCTACGATCAGTTCGCCTCCGGCAAGATCGTCAGCCGCGTCACGTCTGATACCCAGGCTTTTTCACAGGTTGTATCCCTCACCTCGGACCTGATGAGCCAGTTCCTCCTCGTCATCCTGCTGATCGGCTATCTCTACACTGTCAACGTCCAGCTCACCCTGTTAACGCTGGCAATGGCCCCGTTTATCGTCTTCACGGCGCTGACGTTCCGCCGCTTTGCGCGCCACCGGGTGACCCAGTCCCGCCGGGTAAATGCCGTCGTCAGTGCGCACATTCAGGAGACTGTGAGCGGCATTCGCATCGCCAAGACATTCCGCCAGGAACAGGCTATTTACAACGAATTTCTGGACGTCAACCGACAATCCTACGGGATTAACCTGCGGACGGGGTATACCTTCAGCAGCATCTTCCCGATCCTGAATATGGTGGCCGGTGTGGGTACAGCCGCGCTGGTCTACTTCGGGGGGCTGTCTGCCCAGGTGGGCAACCTCTCCGCAGGCGATTGGTTTCTCTTTATCCAGGGTATCGGCATGTTCTGGTTCCCGTTAACCAGCATCGCCTCCTTCTGGAGCCAGTTTCAGCTTGGCCTGGCCGCTGGAGAACGCGTCTTCGCCCTGATCGATGCTGAGTCTACGCTGCTCCAAACAGACGCAGTCCGGCTGGAACCTATCAAGGGCGAAGTTCGCTTCGAGCATGTGGACTTTCAGTACAAAGAGGGCGAGGCCGTCCTGTCTGATTTTTCGCTAACTATCCATCCCGGTGAAACGCTGGCCCTGGTCGGCCATACAGGGTCGGGCAAATCAAGCATCGCCAAGCTGATCGCGCGTTTTTATGAGTTTCAGGGCGGCCGTATCCTGATTGACGGCCATGATATCCGCACGCTCGATCTTCATTATTATCATCAACACGTCGGCATTGTCACCCAGGTCCCCTTCCTGTTCGATGGCACGGTAGCTGAGAATATCCGCTACGGCAAATCTGACGCCTCCGATGAAGAGGTGCTGCACGCCGCCCAGGCCGTCGGCCACGGCGACTGGATCGCCTCACTGCCAAATGGGCTGAATACACAGGTTGGCGAACGCGGCAGCAGCCTCTCTATGGGCCAGCGCCAGCTTGTCACCCTGGCGCGTGTCCTGCTTCAGGACCCGGCCATCATTATCCTCGATGAGGCGACCGCCAGCGTCGATCCCCTGACAGAGACTCTGATCCAGGAAGGTCTTGATATTGTCCTGGCCGAGCGTACGTCTATTGTGATCGCCCACCGGTTATCGACCGTCCGCAATGCCGACCGGATTATCGTCCTGGATCACGGCCAGATCATCGAAGAAGGGAGCCACCCCGACTTGCTGGCGCGGGGCGGCTACTACGCCGAGCTGTACAACACTTACTTCCGGCATCAGAGTCTGGAGTATATTGAAAACATGCCAGAACTGGTGCAGGAAACCCTCAAAGCATCCTGAGGCGACAATCGGGGTCTCCAAAACCCTGTCCCGCCGTTATCCTGATCGCCCGGCGGAATAAACAGATTTCTCCGCGGGACGCGGGGCAGCGCATTGACACCAACCAGCGGCCGCCCTAGAATCAGAGATAGCCGCCGGTGTCATGCGCGCTGTCAGTTGCCTTCTGGCAATACGAACAGATTCGCGCAGCGCAACTGATGACACCGGACGCAGCGGACGATCCCCTCTCCCTGTGTGGCTATTGCGCAGTGTGCGTCGGCCATTCCGGCGTATCTGAGGATTGGAGCGAATGTTGTCGTGAACAAACTACATGCGGCTGTTGCCGGGCTGGGCTTCATGGGCGGGGCGCATATTGAGGCTTTGCGCCGGATCGATATTGACGTCATCGGCTGCCTCGGCACGACGCCGGAGGGCAGCCAGGCCGGCGCTCAGCAGTACGGCCTGTCCCGCGGTTATTCGTCATTCGACGAGCTTGCCGCTGATCCAGATGTCGATGTGGTGCATATCTGCACACCCAACTACCTCCATTATGCGATGTGCAAAGGCGCCATCCTGGCCGGCAAACATGTCATCTGTGAAAAGCCGCTGGCTGTTAGCAGCGCCCAGTCAGCCCAGTTGACCCGGCTGGCCGCAGAGCGCGGCATCGTGGATGCGGTTAACTACAACATGCGCTTCTACCCGCTGTGTCAGGAGGGTCACGACCGCATTCAGGCTGGCGAGATTGGTGAAGTCCGGATCATCCACGGCCATTACCTGCAAGACTGGCTGTTCTTCCCCACTGACTGGAACTGGCGACTGGAACCGGAGCAGGGCGGCGCACTGCGCGCAGTAGCCGATATCGGCACGCACTGGCTGGATATGGTCATCTGGCTCTCTGGCCTCAGGATTACAGCAGTGATGGCCGATCTGGCAACTCTGATCCCCACTCGCTACAAGCCGGCCGGATCGGTAGAGACATTTGCCAACAAACTGGGCGTGGATTCCGAAGCGCAGGAAGTGCCAATCGCCACCGAAGATTACGCCACCATCATGCTCCGCTTTAGCAACGGCGCGCGCGGCGTTGTCACCCTCTCTCAGGTTAGCGCCGGACATAAGAACCAGTTTGAATGGGAAGTCAATGGTTCAGTCGCCTCCCTCCGCTGGGCACAGGAAGAACCAAACCATCTGTGGCTTGGGCATCGCGACCAGCCCAACGGCGTCCTGATCAAAGACCCCTCGCTGATGCACGAAAGCGCACGCAGCACGGCCAGCTACCCCGGCGGTCACGCAGAGGGATACCCCGACACATTCAAGCAACTGTTCCGTAAAGTCTACGGCTATATCGAGGCCGAAGACTTCAGCGCGCCGCGTCCCTTCCCCACTTTCGCCGATGGGCACCAGGAAATGCTGCTCTGTGATGCGATTTTACAGAGCTCGCAGCAGGGTCAGTGGGTCGAAGTGCCAGCCGTATAAAATGATCGGGCAGCGTATATCGCTGCCCGGTCTCATTCAAGCACAACAACTCTGGCGGGAGGAGCAGGCTCACCAGGGGGACCAGGCAGGCGGCCCATCCTGAGCGTCCCGGGGAGCGCCCGCGCCTACCGTGGGTTGATGACAATCTCAAGCGAGCTTAACACCAGCGTCTGCAGCAAAGGACTCAGCCGGGCGGCGAAAGACCCACCGCCGCCCGCCCCGGCGTCCACCACAACCTGCGATAGCATATCGGACGCCAGCTCGGCGAGCGCACGCTTGAAGGTTGCCGCCAGCGTGCGATCATCCGCATCCATTTTGCCGGCTGCCCAGATGGCCTTGATTCCGGCGATCTGCTCCCGGTGTGCCTGTTTCCAGGGTATAACGTTGTCCCGCACTAACTGCACGGCATCCATTGCCCCTTCGAGATCAACATGAGCCAGGGATGTCTGGGTGTCAACGTTGATCGCTTCGATACACGGCTGTCCCTGGCGCCCCAGGATTTCGTCCACTATCTGCTGTATATCGATAATCGCCTGCACGTAAGGCGTGACGCTGTTCGCAATGTCAGGGGGCTCCCCGCTGTAATGATCCTCCAGCGTAATCGTCTGCCGGGTTGAGAGAGAGGCAAAATAAACAAACAGGATTAACTGGCTGAGGCGCAGTTGATCTCCACTGTTGACGATATAGGAATCGTGGGGGTTCAGGCGCTTTTCATTCAGCCAGGTGCCATTTGCACTGCCCAGATCCTGAACAAAACCGCCCCCTTCCCCCACTGTCACCTGCGCATGGCGGCGCGATACGCCGAGCAGATGTGCCTGAAAACGAGTCAAATCAACAACCGGCGACGGTGTGTCATCAACCCGGCGTCCCAGCAAGATTTCCCGCTTGCCACGGATGATCAGCGGCTTGGTAGCTCCCGCTACATAAAATACCACGCCATCATTGAGCAGCCCGTGTCGGTGTATGGCGGTTGTGTACAGGCCGAAGCTCGCCAGCTGATTCGGCGCCATATCCAGGGTGCTGGTAACCGAAGATTCTCCTATAACCGCAATGCCGCATTTAGCACACTGGGGAGCGTCCGCCCTGTTCTTGTACCCACAAACCGGACAAACCAGCAGATCGTGCATAAATTTCACCAGATTCGACAATGATAGGCGTCATTCAAAACAAATTGTGCATGCTGATCTCAATGTTTTGGGCCAGGAGAGACGCCTTTTCTTTATAACCCCATTATAGGGCAGAGAAGGATTTATCCAACGCAACAGGGTGAGCCAGCCGGAAAAATTCACAAATTCTTTAGAAATGGCTTTCACCTCACCAGGTAGCGTATAGCTCTCAAAGTCATACGCCGCGAGATTCAGGCATGCATAATGACTCTTGACCCTGATCCGCACAGAGGCTATAATGACAGTCGTCATTTCGGGGTGTGGCGCAGTTTGGCTAGCGTGCTTGCATGGGGTGCAAGAGGTCCTCGGTTCAAATCCGAGCACCCCGACTGACTTCAACAACAAAGAAGCCCTACCGCTCGCGTGGTAGGGCTTTCTGATTCTGGGCCTGTACGTCGTTTCAGCAGCGCCTATCCGGATACAGCCTCAATAGCGGCGGCTCGCTGCTGCGCCTGGCGGATGCGTTCCATATCGAATTTGGTCTGCCGCTCGAACGTGTAGATGCCGTTCTGTTCCTGCAAGACATCAGTGAGCTGTGTATAGCAGTAGCCGAACATGTGCGGGTTATCGAGCAG
>JARKNX010000040.1 GCA_029976025.1 Aggregatilineales bacterium
CGGGGCAGCGCCGCGGGGGAATGATATGGAGGAATTCGCGGGACGGACAGCGAAATTTTTCCAATCAATGGAAGCGTTTGTGGAGGTAGCCAATGGACAAAAAAGCGGTGGCCTGGCTGTACGGACAACTGCCTGACCTAGTGGCGAAGGGTGTCCTGACGGCGGAGGCCGCGGAACGGATCAGGGGGCATTACGGGCCGCTGCCGCGAGGGCTCGGGAACTGGACGCTGCTGACGGTATTCGGCTTCATCGGCGCCGTGCTCCTGGGGCTCGGGGTCATCCTCATCCTGGGGCACAACTGGGACAGGCTGGATCACATGACAAGGCTGCTGATCTCAGTGGGGCAGTTGCTCGTCGCCCAGGCGGCTGCGGCGTTCGCCCTGCTGCGCAGGCGGGAGAGCCGGGCGTGGACGGAAGGAACGGCGGCGTTCCTGGCGCTGTCGGTGGGGGCATGCATCGCCCTCGTGGGGCAGACGTATCACTTGGTGGACGATTTCAAGAATTTCCTGCTGGTCTGGATGCTGCTGTCGCTGCCGCTGGTCTACCTGCTGGAGGCCGAAGGCGTGGCCGGGATGTATCTGGCGGGCGTCGTGGCCTGGCTGGCGTCGGTGCAGGGGCTGGGGGCGATCAAGTACGCGGCCTGGGGACTCATGGCGCTCGCGCTGCCTTATTACGCGCGGCTGCTTAACGCCGGCCGCTACAACAATCCGGCGGTGGTGATGTCCTGGCTGCTGCTGCTGTGTTTTTACGGCTGTTTCACCCTGACCGGGGACAAGGAGCTGTGGAAAATATCGTACGCGCTGCTGTTCTCCGCCACCTATATCGTCGGGCTGCTGTGGTTCGCCGGCACGGACAAGGGCTGGCAGAAGCCGTATCAGGTCATTGGGATCGCAGGGAGCGTTGGGCTGGCCTTTATCCTGTCTTTCAAGGCGCCCTGGCTGTATAGCCGGATGGTAAGCATCGGCCAGGGGGAATATCTGACCGTCCTGGGTCTAATTGTGCTGGTCGCCGGGCTGGGCGCGCTGCTGGCAAAGCGGAAGGTGCCGTGGCCGGGGTCGATCGCGGTTCTGCCGCTGGCGGTCGGGGCGGGGTATATGCTGCAGGCCGCCGATAAGAGCGGGGTGTTTGCCGCCGTTTTCATGAGCCTTTATCTGCTGGCGGTGAGCGTGGGCGTCATCCGCCGCAGTGTGCGGGAGAACCGGC
>JARKNX010000064.1 GCA_029976025.1 Aggregatilineales bacterium
CCGCTCGCGCCGCCCTGGACTATCTCGCGCCCAGGCAGGGCTGACCGATCCGTTTGGGTCCCCCGATATGCCGCTGGTCATCCCGATCTTCATCCCCCACGAGGGCTGCCCGCACCGCTGCATCTTCTGCGACCAGCGCCGGATCAGCGGCCAGGTCGCTCCTCCGGTCGACAGCAACGGGGTGGCGGAGACGATCCGCGTTTGGCTGGCCCGATCGCGGCCCGACAGGCGGGAGCGGGTGCAGGTGGCCTTGTACGGCGGCAGCTTCACCGGTCTGCCCGTCGAGCGCCAGCGGGAACTGCTGGCCGCGGTGCAGCCGTTTCGCCGCCATGGACTGGTCCAGGAGATCCGTCTGTCGACCCGGCCCGACCTGATCGACAGCGGGCGGCTGGATCTGCTGGAAGAGTACGGGGTGTCGATTGTCGAGCTGGGAGCCCAGTCCTGCGATGACCGGGTTCTGCGTCTCGCTGGACGGGGGCATGGCGGCGCGGCTGTCGAGGACGCGGCGCGCCAGCTCCGGGAACGGGGTTTTGGTTTGGGCATACAGCTGATGCTCGGGCTGCCGGGTGACAGCTTTCGCATCCTGCGCCAGACCGTGGCGACGGTTGTCAGCCTGCGGCCCGCGTTTGTGCGCCTCTATCCGGTGCTGGTGGTGCGCGGCAGCGGGTTGGAGCGGTTGTACCACCGGGGAGGATACCGGCCGCTCAGTCTCGGCCGGGCGGTGGTTCTGACCGCCTACATGAAAAAACGGTTTGACGATCAGGGGATCGGGGTGGTACGGATGGGCCTGCAACCAAGCCCGGAGCTAGAGCGCGCCGTGGTGGCCGGCCCCTACCATCCGGCCTTTGGCGAACTGGTCAAGGCCCGGCTGATGCTCCGCCAGGCCCGGCGGCTGCTGGCCGGAGTGCAGCCCTCGACCCCGGTGACCCTGGTAATTGCCGAGCGGGATCAATCCATCTTTCGCGGCCCGCGTTCGGCCAACCTGGAACGGCTGCGGCAGTTGGGGTTGCTGGACCGCTTTGTTCTGCGCGCCGACCCGAACCAGCCCCGGCAGGCGATAGCAATAGGTGGATAGGTGGACAGTCTGTAGGTTGTCAGGGTGTCCGCACCGCGTAGCTGCTCCTCTTGATGGGCGACCGATCACCGCTCTCTCCCTCGCACATTGAACCACCTGATAGACCAACAGATTCAACCGATAACAGCACCTCTCTTTCATGCTCAGCATCAACAATCTCAACCTGCAGTACGGCAGCAAACATATTTTCCGCGACGTTTCGGCCCAGATCCACATCGGTGACCGGGTCGGCCTGGCAGGCGTCAACGGCGCCGGCAA
>JARKNX010000068.1 GCA_029976025.1 Aggregatilineales bacterium
CGCTTGAAAATCGCTGGCGCTCAATGGAACGAGCGCGGCGCCCGCCTCGTCGCCAAAGCGCGCGCCGCCTTCCTCAGCGGTCAGTGGGATACCCTCTGTGCCTGTGCAGCCTAGTTTACCTGTCAACCTTTGCTCGCACCCAATACTTGACACGGGGCGATATTCGCGGGTATGATGTCGAGCAACTGCATTAACTGCAATGACTGTGAGCCGGAGAAGTAAGTAGCACACCTCCTCCCAGAGAGCCGGGTTCACTGGCTGAAAGACCCGGTGTGCGAAGGCTACTGAATGGACCGGGGAGTTGCGCGGGGGCAAATCCCGCGCCGGGTTCGCCGCCGTTACACGGCCCAGAGAGGATCAGGAGCCTCCCCGGAGGAGCCTGGTCAAACGAGGTGGCACCGCGGGTACGCCAGAGCAGCCCGTCCTCTTTATGAGGATGGGCTTTTTTGTTGGGGACCCGGCGGCGGAGCAGCCTGTATGCTTGCGCTCCCTGCCCGAACCCCGACACCCGATCGCTCAGGCGCTCGTCCTCACGGAGATTTCGATTCTGTTCCGTGCGGATGAGCGTTTTTGTTTTCACCACAAGAGAGGAAAAACATCATGCCTGACAACAAACACATCAAATATGATCTGTCCGAAGACCAGATGCCGCAGGCGTGGTACAACATCGCAGCCGATCTGCCGGTTCCGCCGCCTCCGGTATTGCACCCCGGCACGCATCAACCGATCACGCCGGACGACCTGGCGCCGCTCTTCCCGATGGCGCTGATCATGCAGGAAGTCAGCACCGACCGCTACATCGAGATCCCGGAGCCTGTACGCGATATCTACCGTCAGTGGCGGCCATCCCCCCTGATGCGCGCCCGTCGCCTGGAAAAAGCGCTGGATACGCCGGCGCGCATCTACTACAAATACGAAGGCGCCAGTCCAGTTGGCAGCCACAAGCCCAACACCGCAATCGCCCAGGCTTACTACAATAAGCAGGAAGGTGTACGCAAGATCGCCACCGAGACGGGCGCGGGTCAATGGGGATCGGCCCTGGCCATGGCCGGAGCCATGTTCGGTATCGAGGTGGAGGTCTTCATGGTGCGGGTCAGCTACGAGCAAAAACCGTACCGCCGCCACCTGATGGAAACATTCGGCGCCACTGTTCATCCCAGCCCTACCCGCCTCACCGATGCCGGAAGGAAAGTGCTGGCTGAAGACCCGGACAGCCCCGGCAGTCTGGGGATCGCCATCAGCGAGGCCGTAGAAGTGGCCGCCAAGAACCCGGATGTCAAATACAGCCTGGGCAGCGTGCTCAACCATGTTATGCTGCACCAGTCCATCATCGGACAGGAAGCGCTGCTCCAGATGGCCCTGGCCGATGATTATCCCGATATCGTCATCGGCTGTGCGGGCGGCGGCAGCAACATGGCCGGGCTGCTCTTCCCCTTCATCCGTGAACGGCTGACCAACGGCCGGCAGACGCGCTTCCTGGCTGTCGAGCCGATGGCCTGCCCGAGCATGACCAAAGGCGTGTACGCTTTCGACTTTGGCGATACCGTACAGCTTACTCCGCTGGTCAAGATGTACACGCTCGGCCACAACTTCATACCGGCGGGCATTCACGCTGGCGGCCTCCGCTACCACGGCATGGCTCCCCTGGTCAGCCTTCTTCACAGTCTCGGCATTGTCGAAGCCGTCGCCTACCACCAGAATCCAGTCTTCGAGGCGGCCCTGACCTTCGCCAGGGCGGAGGGCCTCATCCCCGCACCGGAGAGCGCTCACGCTATCCGGGCCGCGATCGATCAGGCTCTTGAAGCCCGGGAAGCAGGTCAGGAGCGGGTCATCCTCTTCAATCTCAGCGGGCACGGCTTCTTTGACATGAGCGCCTACGCAGCATACATGAGCGGCGAGCTGGAAGACTACGAGTATCCTGTTGAGGAGGTGAGCCGGGCGCTGGCGATAATGCCACAGGTAGATCTCTCCCCCGCCCGGTAACAGCTCCCCACCGCTCCGGCTCCCCGTCGCCGGGCGGGTCAGCCATACGAAAAGAGACTCGCCGTCGAAAGGCGAGTCTCTTGCTGTAACAACTGTTCCGCGGCCAGGGCGCCTGTCACTCTCAGCGATCTGCTTCGATAACCTCCGAGGCTAGCGGAATCGTGAAGTGAAAGGTCGAGCCTTGCCCCAGGTGGCTTTCCACCCAGATCCGGCCACCGTGCTGCTCCACGATACCGCGCACAATCACCAGGCCGAGTCCGGTGCCCGACTGCTCCTGCACCAGAGGATTGCTCGTGCGGAAATAGGGCGTGAACAGCTTCTTGACATCTTCCTCGCTGATGCCGATGCCATTATCCTGTACAGAAACATGCAGGACCTCTGAAGGGCCGCCGCTGCTCCACATATTGTGCGACGGCGCCGCCCGGATAGTCATCTGGCCGTCGGGCGGAGTGTACTTGTGGGCGTTGGTCACCAGGTTAGTCAGCACCTGAATCAGCCGGTTCTGATCGGCGAAGACCCGTGGGAGGTCGGCGCTTATCTCCAGATGAACCGTCTGGCCCTTATCCTCAATCTCCTTCTGCAGGGGCTGGAGCGTCTCCTGAACCACCAGCCGGAAGTCCACGGAAGCCATCTCCATATGCATCCGATCCGTCTGGAGCTTGGTCACGTCGTTGAGGTCGCTCACAAGCGTATTCATCCGCTCCACATTGGCCCGGATTGTGCCCAGGAAGTTCTTCTGTTGTTCGTTCAGCGGCCCCACTACGCCGCCTAACAACAGATCGGCAAAGCCCTTGATGCTCGTCATAGGGGTCTTGAGCTCATGCGCCACAAACCCGACAAACTCGCTGCGCGCTTCGTTGGCCCGCTCAAGCTGCGAGAACAGAATGGCGTTGCTCAGCGCCGGGCTGGCATGCTCCGCCAGACGGGAGATAAAGTCCAGGTCCAGCAGGCTGAAGGCGTTCTCATGTGTGCTTTCCAGCATGATGATGCCGCTGACCTCACCGCCGCTGAACAGCGGCACCGTGAGCTGGGATCGCACTCCTGCCATCGACTCAACATAGTCGCTGTCTTCCTGTACATCGGAGACCAGCGCCGGCTGGCCGGATCGAACCACCCGGCCGACAATGCCATGATCCAGCGGCCAACTGGCCTGCTGTCGAATCGGGCTATCTTCCGGATAACCGTAGGAGGCCATAACGCGCATGCTGGCAGGCTCGCGGACCACCATGCCAAGCGCGCCGGCGGTGGCAGCGCTTTCACGCATAGCCCAGTCCAGGGTGATATCCAGCACGCGCTGGAGCTTGAGCGTCTCGTTCAGCTCTCGATCGATCTTCTGCATGGTGTCCAGCTCACTCACGCGTGAGGCAAGCTGATCGTCAGTCATCTCAAACAGGCGCGCGTTCTCAATCGCAATCGCCGCCTGGCCGGCAAAGGTCACCAGCAGCCGTTTATCATCTTCCACAAACACCCCGCCGTCGCGCTTGTTGATCACCTCCAGCACGCCAATCACGCCAGAATTGCCCATCAGCGGCGCGGCCATCAGGGTGGAAGTCACGAATTCCGTGCTGGCATCTACACCGGCAAACCAGCGCGGGTCGCGCGTGGTGTCATTGACGATCACCGGCTCGCCCCGGTCAGCGACCATGCCGGCCAGCCCTGTGCCCGGCGGCAGGCGCGTGCCCACCAGCTCGTCGGCGCCGGCGCCAATCACTACCTTGAACTCCAACTGTTGCGTTCCGGGGTCAATCAGCAGCAGCGAGCCGGCTTCGGCCTCGAGGATGCGCACAGCGCTGGTGATGATCAGGTCCAGCAGGCGGGCTGTATCCTGAAACACAGTGGCGAGCTGGGTGCTGATCTGGTTGAGGGCGGTGAGCTGCCGGGCGCGGATTTCTGTCTCGCGGAAGAGCCGCGCCTTGTCAATGGCGATCGCCGCCTGGTCAGCAATCTGCCACAGAATTTTGAGTTGTTCATCGCTGTAGCTCACGCTGATAGCTGTGCTGCCGATGCTGATCACTCCCAGATTTGTGGTCGGCGCGTTGAGCGGCACGCCCATCCAGGCTTTGAGACTCATGTTATCCAGCGACGACTGCACCCCGCGCCGCGCGACCTCCACCCCGTAATTCTCCAGCCGGATCGGCTGCCCGACGCGCACGATTTCGCTCAACAGGTCGCGGCCCATGCGCCAGCGGATACCTTCTTTATCGGTCAGGCGCTCATCTTCTTCCGCATAGAAGGCGTAGTAAAGCTCGTCAGTATACGGGTCGCGCAGGGTGATGTAGAGGTTAGGAGCGCTGATCACGCGGTTTGTCTGGGCATAAATCAGCTCCAGCAGGTCGTCGAACTCGATAGTGAAGTTCACGGCCTGCGCAACCTGCCCCAGCACATTCATCTCCCGAACACGCTGCTCCAGGTCGGCCACCACCTGAGCGCGTTCCACCGCCAGCGCCGCCTGGTCAGCCAGGGCCTGTACAAAAGACAGGTCGTCGTAGTGGTAGCGTTCGGCGATATGGCGCGGCCCGACGGCCAGAATGCCGCTTAACCGATCGCGCCCGCGCAGGGGGACCAGGACCGGCGCGCCCAGCACGGCCAGGCGCGCCCGCTCCGGCGCCAGTTCTGGCGGCAGGCCGTATTCCGGCTCCAGGTAAAGCGGGCGCTGCTGGCGCTCCAGCATCCGGACCAGCGGGCTGTTCAGGCTGAAGCGTATATCGGTCTCCGGCGCGGGGACCCCATGGGCTACGTACTGTCCGGCCTCTTCATCGGGGAAGAACAGGAAAGTATGGGTGGGGTTGAGCGCTTCATTCAAGTAACTTCGGATCGCGTTGACAATGCCGTCCAGGCTGGTCACCAGCGTCAGGTCCTGCGCCAGAGTCTCCACCCGCCGCTGGTACAGGCTGTGCGTGCGGAAGTAAGCTTCATTCACCCGCTTTTCCAGGTAACTGCGCACCGGCACAAACAACAGCGCCATCAGGAAGACCGTGAACGCAATCACAACCGGATTGTTGGCCTGGATCACCGATCCGGTCAGCAGGGCAGACCCGGCCACCAGCAGGGCGTAACCCAGCGTGATCGCCAGCGCCATGATCGTATATACGATGCTACGGCTGATCAGCGTATCCGACTTCGGCAGCTCATCCTGGGCCAGCGCATACATCATGGCTGCCGGTATCAGCAGCAGGAACGGCGTCACTAGCGAGAAATGAAAACCCAGATTCTGATTGAGGAAAACCGGACTTAGAGAATTGCTCACGATCCAGGTCAGTATCGGCGCCAGGCAGAGCAGCATCCCGGCCATGACCAGCGTCACCTGATCGCGGACCACCGGCGATACCGCCCGGTTGACGCGCCAGATCATCCCCCCGAACAGAATCACCCAGGCCACCGCAACAGCCGCCACGCTCAGGCGCAGCGCCTCCGTATACACGGGCATGCTTCGCAGCGCGGCATCGCCGGCCAGCACGCCTATGAGCATGAACAGAGGAGCGATCAGCCGCAGCCAGCCCTGACGCTGGAGCACGAGAAGGCGCGACGGAAAGTACAGCGTGAAGATCAACATCAGTCCGGCGATCAGCACCAGCTCGTTGACATACAGTACCGGGCTGAGCAGCCGCGCCGTAGAAAGATCGAAGGCGCCTGCCGCGATCATTGCCAGCAGGGCGCTGAAGATGGCGACCATCCGGGCAATATCCTGCTCCCAGCGCCAGCGGAGGAGGATAGCGGCCAGCACCAGCCCGACCACACCAACCAGCCAGCTCAACACGAACTGGAGCACAAAGTCAATTGCGGGGTAAGTGACCAGAGGGAAGATGGAAGCGCACAACCGCTGATCGTCAGCCACCACACACTGAAGCTGAGGCCCCGGCGCTTCTCCGGCATCCAGAGACCGCTCGAAGCGCACCCGGATACGATCCCCCGGCTGGTACTGAGACAGAATGGCGGCCAGTTCCTGGCTGGCAGCCCAGTAGTCGCCGGAAAGGTCCTGCCCCCCTACCGCCGTCAGGCGATCGCCAATCTGCAATCCCGCCTCTTCAGCAGGCGTCAGCGCGGTTGAGAGCGAATGCGATTCTACAACCATCATCTCCGGGGAGAGCATAACCCCGAGATACGGGCGAGTCTGCCAGCGGACAGCCAGCACCATGTACACAGCAAGAATAACAACTGTGACCACGAGTGTCAGGATGGCTATTCCTTTGCTCAGCCACCCGATCAGTCGATCATCACGAGCCTGTGGATGCGCCTGTGATTGTGACAAATCCCTTGCTCCCGGCACTCAGCTACTCCAACTGTCTGCATGAATTCGCGCGGACCATAATAACCGTAATCAACCCTGCCTTTCATTTTAGCATAGTCGCGACATAAGCGCCTGCGCCTGTACTGCCCGGAAGGTGCGCATCCACTGGGGCCGGCGCAAATCCCGATATGGTATAATGAGGCGACATGCCCGCCGTTACCCGTGCAGCATATGGTGTGATACAGCGCAACAGCGGGCGCCCATAACGCAAAGTATGCGCAACTCCGAGAAACAGGCTGGCCCATTGGTGGGGATCAGAAAGAAATGACGACCGAACAGAAGATTCGTGTGCTCATTGCCAAGCCCGGCCTGGACGGGCATGACCGCGGCGCGAAAGTCATCGCCCGCGCCCTGCGAGACGCCGGCATGGAAGTCATCTACACAGGCCTGCGGCAGACGCCGGAAATGATTGCCGAGGCGGCGCTGCAAGAAGATGTGGATGTCGTCGGGCTGAGCATCCTCAGCGGCGCGCATATGGCCCTCCTGCCCCGTATTCTCGAGCTTCTGCGGGCGAACGATCTGGCTGATGTCAAAGTCATCATCGGCGGGATTGTCCCCGATGATGATATTCAGGCCCTCAAAGCCATGGGCGTAGCCGCGATCTATGGCCCCGGCGCCAACACCAGCAGCATCGCCGACGATATCCGACAAATGGTCCAGGCCGCGCGGAGCCACAATGGCTGATCTTGTCGAAGCGCTTCTGGGGGGCAGCCTGCGCGCGCTGGCTCGCCTGCTCACCGTCATCCAGAACGAGACCCCCGAAGCCAGGGCCGCCCTGGCGCGCCTGTACCCGCACAGCGGCCGCGCTTACCGGGTCGGCATCACCGGCGCCCCGGGGACGGGCAAGAGCACGCTGGTCAACAGTCTGGCTAAAACATACCGGGAAGCCGGGCGCACGGTCGGCATCCTGGCCGTGGACCCCACCAGCCCGTTCACCGGCGGGGCGGTCCTCGGCGATCGCCTTCGCATGCGCGATCTGGCCGGCGATCAGGGCGTCTTCATCCGCAGCATGGCGACCCGCGGCAGTCTGGGCGGGCTGGCCCGCGCCACTGATGACGCAATCTGCGCGCTGGATGCGGCAGGCTTCGAGATCATCCTGATCGAAACGGTTGGGACCGGGCAGAGTGAAGTCGATATTGCCCGCGCGGCCCATACCACTCTGGTGGTGGAAGCCCCCGGCCTGGGCGATGAAGTTCAGGCCATCAAAGCCGGCATCCTGGAGATCGCGGACATTCTGGTTGTGAACAAAGCCGACCGTCCCGATGCTCAGAACACCGTCCGCGCTCTGCAGACCATGCTCGATCTGGGACCAGCATATCGCTCCAACCCGTGGCACCATCAATCGCTGTCCGGCATACTAGCGCCCCCTCCCGAGTCAGAGGCCGAGTCAGAAGCCTGGCAGGTTCCAATCGTGCAGACGGTCGCCGTCGATAACTGGGGGACGGATGCGCTGGCAGAAGCGATCGAGATGCACCATGCCTATCTGGGGCGCAGCGGCAAATTCCGCGTCTGGGAGCGGCAGCGCCTGGCCGCCGAACTTTCTGCCCGTCTGGAGAGCGCTTTGTTGGAGCGCTTTGTCGCCCGGCTGGATACGGAACGGCTGCTCGCCCTGCTGGATGATCTGGAAAAGCGCAGGATTGATCCACAATCCGCTGTAGAGACACTGCTCAAGGAAGGCGATAGGTGCTAACATAAGGGGTGAGCCGCAGGTCTACCAGGAGATATGAGTGCATGCCTTCCCCTGCCCATAAAGTCCCCGGAACCAAGTATTATCGTAAGCATCAGCCGCATAGCGAAAGCAACCTTTACGGAGAGATCAAGATCTTCTGTGGCCCTGCCAGCCAGGAACTGGGTCACGAAATCTGCAAATATCTCAGCCTGACCCCGGGCGAATACTTCGGCAAGAAGTTCGCCAACGACAACATCTTCGTCAAGCTGGAAGAGAGTGTGCGCGGCCAGGATGTCTACCTCGTGCAGAGCATGGCTTTTCCGGTCAGCGACAACATCATGCAACTGCTGATCATGGTGGACACTTTCAAGAGGGATTCGGCCGGGCGCATCACGGTCGTCACCCCCTATCTGGCCTACGCCCGTTCGGACAAAAAAGACCAGCCGCGCGTCCCGATCACGGCCCGCCTGGTCGCCGACATGATCGAAGTCGCCGGAGCTGACCGCTATATCACTGTAGACCTGCATTCCGGCCAGATTCAGGGCTTCTTCAAGATCCCTGGCGATGTCCTGACCGCCTTCTTCCTGCTCAGCGACTACTTGCTTGAGAAGCAAATCCCCAACCTCGCGGTGACCACCACTGATCTGGGCTTCGCCAAGAAAGCCCGCGATTTTGCCAACCGCCTTGAGTGCCCGCTGGCCTTCATCGAGAAGCGCCGTTTCGACAACAAAGAACGTCCTGAACTGCTGTCGCTCATCGGCGACGTACAGGGCAAAAACGTGGTCCTGGTCGATGATGAGGTCAATACCGCCGGGAGCGTAGCCAACGCGGTGGCTACCCTGCGCGCCAACGGGGCGAATGATATCTACCTCGCCTTCACCCATCCCATCATGAGCGATTCGGGTTACGAACGGCTGGCTGAGCTTGAATTCAAAGAGATCATCACCACCAACACCGTACCCATGCCTAAAGAGAAGATACTGCCGAATATGACCGTGCTCTCGGTGGCGCCGCTCCTGGGAGAAGTGATCATCCGCGCTCACGAGGGCCGCAGCGTCGGCAAGTTGTTCGACGAATAGCCCCCTGCCGGCTTCCCACACCCCGCCGGAAAGTGCCGGCGGGGTCACCGTCTCTGCCGGATAGGAGGATCATGTCTCTCCACCGCCAGCCTGCACGCCCGCCATCTCACCGGCAAAGCCGCCCGACGACGCTTCTGGCGATCTTCATCGGGGCCATCCTGTTCGTGGTAGCAGCGGCGCTAATCGTCGTACTCGGCCTCCGCCTGGCGCGGCAAAGCAGCGGCCCGATTGTCATCCCGACGGTCGCCATGCTGCCCTCGGCCGCTCCGATAACAGGTGGCGGGTTGAATCCTGCGCCTCCCGCCCCTGCCTTCACCGTCACGCCTGACGGACGCCCGGACCTGCCGCCCACCTGGACTCCTGCCCCTACGCCTTCAATCACGAACTCCCCCAGCCAGGAGCCGGCCACCCCTACGGTCAATACCCTGCCCCCGACTCTGGACCCGACCGCCCTGGTCGACACCTACTGGGAAGGCGATGGCTACGGCAGCATGTGGGATGTGGAAATGCCGGGGCAGACGTTCGGCCGTTTTGACCGGTTCCCGGTCAACGTATGCGTCGTGGGGTTTCAGGGCTTGCCCATCCTGCCGGAGCAGGAAGCGGCGATTAACAATGCCATCAGCGAAATGAATCGCGTGATCCCGGTGCAGCGGGTGGAGAGTCGCGTTTTCGCTCATATCACGGTCTGGATGATGAGGGATACCGACTTCCGGCAGCGCGCCGCCTGCGGCAAGTACCACGACACCGTGGCCGCCTGCGCGGTCCCCAATTACACCAGCATCGGGCTGCTGCTCTCCTCCGTGTGGATCGATGCGTCGGATCCCTGCTTCGAGGAAACTCTGCTGCATGAGCTGACTCACGCGCTGGGCATTGCCGTTCACAGCCCGGATGCTGGAGATATCATGTACTTCCAGCAGACCTGCGGGCCGGGTCGTTACAGCCAGCGGGACCTCAATACCCTGCAAGCCCTGTACAGCGCCCCCGCCTTCTACCCCCGGGCGAACTGACGCTCTGCTTTACGCCGGGTCCAGCGCCCGCCGCGACACCCAGAACAGCTCGGCCTGCCCCGCCCCCGCCGGCGTGACCTCAACCTGCACCTGCTCGATTCGGCCTGCTGCAGCCAGCGCTTCTAAAGCCCGCTCCAGATCGCGTTCTGTCGGCTGGAAAATATGGAAGAACCGGGCGATCTGCCGCGCAGTGACGGCAACTGCGCCATCAATATAAGCCCCGATCAGGTCCCGCCACGCCTGATGCGTGCTCACCTGGCGAGCCAGCGCCGGCAGCTCAGGATAATGCCGCATGGGAATATCGTAGATGAAGCTGTAATGCCAGGCGCCTTCTTCAGCGACTCCGATCGGGACTACCTTCATATCGACCTGCAGATCGACCAGTGCCCGCTCAAAGCGGCTTTTGCTGCTTTCAGCGGCCATTCCGATCGCTTTGCGTAACGCTACCGTGCCCAGCGGGCCTTGCTCCAGAAGCGCCTCGTAAATCAGGCGCTCTTCGCGCGTCATCACCCCATCCTGAACAAGCTCCATATAGTCGTGCAAATCGCCGTAGTTGCGCGTCAGCGCGTAACAGGCTCCCCACAGCCTGGGCGCGACCAGAGTGGCCCTGCGCCGCAGCAGCTTGGCATAGTACCAGCGGCGGCTGCCCAGCGCGCTGTCTTTCCAGGACCAGCACAGGCTGTTCTCAGGATCATCGTGCGCCATCGGGACATCGCGCTCACGGCCCGCTATGGCGTGAAACAGGTTCGGAGCTTCGATACCTTTGATCGGCCACAGAAAGGCCAGCCCCACCTCGTCGATGAACGCTTCAGCCTCTTCGATTGCTGTCAGCCGGCGCTCTGGCGTGCGCCGGTACACCTGCGACCGCTCCGCCGCGATCCAGTCCCTGTCAATTGCCAGCATAGAGCGCTCCCCGTAAACAAAACAGAACAAATGTTTGTTCTTGTGGCGATATTATAGCGTATTCAAGGCCCGGGCGGAGATTCAAAAAGCGGCCGGAAAGCGCGCTCCCCGGCCACTCCAGACGGCAAAAGCGCCGTCTCACTCCCGCGTGAAGCGCGTCCCCAGCGCTACCGGCGGTTTGGAGCGCAAAACATTGCGGAGCAGCCGCTGCGCCCATGGCGGCGACACCTGCATCACACGCTCCACGAATCCGCTGGAGACCATCAGCAGCGTCAGAATCATGAGAATCCAGGGGACCATATTGACCAGCACCAGCGGGAAGTCCGTCGTCTGCTGGATGGTGCTGGCCAGCGCTCGCAGAGCGGTGAAGAGGTAGGCGCCAAA
>JARKNX010000073.1 GCA_029976025.1 Aggregatilineales bacterium
CGGTCACGGGCGCATCTCTCCCAGGCAAACGTGGTTATATCAGCAGAAACAGATTATGACGCGCCCGGCCGGAGTAGAAAACAAACGGCTCTTGGCTCCTGGCTTTTAGCTGTTGGCTAAAAGCTAAGAGCTATAAGCTAATAGCCAATAGCCAACAGCGTTTTTCGTCCATGCCAGATAGGTCAACTGGCTTAAACCCCGCTTAACGCGGGCGCGCTATAATCTTGTTGGATGCAGCCCAAAGCCTGACCTTCAGGACGCATATGCCCTGAGTGGAGTATTGGAATGACGGAACAAGCGACTCCCAACCAACCTCGACCCGATTCTTCCGTGAACCGTGACTCTTCGGCTTCGACCGTGGCGATCTACCAGCCGCAGTGGGATACCTGGACGCGCCGGGTGGTGGTCGTGCTGTTGATCCTCGCCGGGCTGTTCGTCGTCAGCATGCTCGGCCCGGTGATCCAGACCCTGGCGACGGCTTTCCTGATCGCCTTCGTGATGTTCGCCCCCAGCCGGGCGCTGGCCCGCCATACGCCGGTGCCCTACGGGCTGGCGGTCGTGCTGCTCTATCTGCTCCTGATCCTGATCATTCTGTTCCTGATCCTGGTGATCATCCCGTCGTTTGTCAGCGGGGTGGACTCCCTGATCAACGTGATCGAGCGCGCCTATACCGACTTCACGCGCACGCTGCAAAATTACCAGCCGGAACAGGGCATCGTCTACATCCTGGGTGTGGGGGTGGACTTCAACGTCCTGATCGAGCCGGTGCGCTCCTTCCTGCTCGGCGAGCCGTTGGCGCCGGTGTGGGACGGCGACCCGGCTCTGCCAGCGGCGGCGGGAATCATCCCCCCCGGCGTGACGGCCACTCCGGATGCGGCCGCGATAGCCGCCGGCATACCTGCCGCCGGCACCCCTGCCGCCGGCACCCCCTCGGCGACTCCCGCCGCTCCCAGCGCCACGCCCCCGCCCGGCGCGCTGGCCGGGCCGGCGGCGACTCCCTCCACCCC
>JARKNX010000100.1 GCA_029976025.1 Aggregatilineales bacterium
AGCTTTTCGGCGCGCAGATCTACGTCGCCGACCTGGTGGGTATCGGCATGGTGCGGGCCATGGGCGCAATCATGACCGGCATCATCATCGCCGGCCGCACCGGCGCCGCCTTTGCCGCCAGCATCGGGACAATGCAGGTCACCGAGGAGATCGACGCCCTGCCGACCACCGGCGTCTCTCGCCTGGATGTCCTGGTCCTGCCGCGCGTGCTGGCGCTGTCGCTCATGATGCCGCTCCTCACGATCTACGCCGACCTGATGGGCATCCTGGGCGGCCTGATCGTGGGCGTACTCGGCTTGGACCTGAGCGCCATGGAATACTACCAGGAAACGAAGAAGGCGATCGGGCTGACCAACGTCTGGATCGGGCTGTTTTCCGGCTTCGTGTACGGCGTCCTGGTTGCCATGGCCGGGTGCATGCGCGGCATGCGGTGCGGCCGCAGCGCCTCGGCAGTCGGGGACGCCACCACCTCCGCGGTGGTCACCAGCATCGTCAGCATCGTCGTGGCAACGGCGATTATCACGGTGCTCTGCGACATCCTGGGGATATGAACTATGGATAAGGAACCTCATATAACCGTACGTGACCTCACCATGGCATACGGCAGCTATGTCCTGCAGAGGGATCTCACCTTTACCGTCAACCGCGGGGATATCTTCATCATCATGGGGGGGAGCGGCTGCGGCAAGAGCACCCTACTGCGCCACCTCATCGGGCTCAAGGCGCCGGCGCGGGGATCCGTGCTCTATGGCGGCTTCAACTTCTGGGAGGCGGAGCCGGAAGAGCGGGACCGCATGATGCGGCGCTTCGGCGTCATGTACCAGAGCGGTGCGTTGTGGAGTTCCCTGACCCTGGCCGAGAACGTGTCCCTTTCCCTGGAACTGTACACGGCGCTCAAGCCTGCCCGGATCCGGGAGATCGCTTCCCTCAAGCTTGCGCTCGTGGGCCTTGCCGGGTTCGAGGACTACTACCCCTCCGAGATCAGCGGCGGGATGAAGAAGCGGGCAGGTATCGCCCGCGCCATGGCGCTCGACCCGGAGATCCTGTT
>JARKNX010000107.1 GCA_029976025.1 Aggregatilineales bacterium
TCATCATGGACGTGGGGCAGTATCGCGGCCTCGGCTCGGTGGGGGCGTACGATTGGAGCGGCATGGCGAATACATCCTTCTGGATCGACCCGAAAGAAGCGTTGATCGGGATCCTGATGACACAGTCGACGCCCTATGGGCACGCGCCGCTGAACGATGATTTCCGGGTGCTGGCCTACCAGGCCATCGCTGATTAGCCGTGTCGCACCGCCGTCACTTGACGCGCATCACCAAGGAGCAAGAACCATGCAAACCGTCACCCCGGAGCACGTGGGGCTGTCCTCCACCCGGCTGGGCCGCATCCGGCCGGCGGTGGAGCGCTACATCGACGAGGGTAAGTTCGCCGGGGTGATCACCCTGATCGCCCGCCAGGGAGAGGTCGCGCACTTCGAGTGCCTGGGACAGATGGACCGCGAGGCCGGGAAGGCCATGCAGCCGGACGCTCTGTTCCGCATCTACTCCATGACCAAGCCGGTCACCAGCATCGCCCTGATGATGCTGGTCGAGGAAGGCCGAATCCGCCTCGATGATCCCGTGTCGCGCTTCATCCCCGCTTTCAAGGACCTGCGCGTCTTCCTGCGGACGCTGCCCATCGGGTACGAGACCGAGCCGCTGCGGCGGGAGATCGTCGTGCGCGACCTGCTCACCCACACGGCCGGGCTGTCCTACGGCGGCGCGCAGCATCCCGTGGACGCGCTGTACACCACCGCGGACGTCCGGAACAAGGAACAGACCCTGGAGGAATTCGTCGCGGCGCTGGTCAAGCTGCCGCTGATGTTCCAGCCGGGCACAGTCTGGCACTACAGCGTGGCGACCGACGTCGTGGGCCGGCTGGTGGAGATCGCCTCCGGGCAAAGTCTGGACGCCTTCTTCGCGGAGCGCATCTTCGAGCCGCTGGGCATGGTCGAGACCGGCTTCCACGTCCCGCCGGGCAAGCTGGACCGCCTGACCACGGTCTACGAATACCACGCGGACGGTTCCCTGACGCCCATGGAAACCCCGCAGGACAGCCCGTTCGCCCAGCCCCGGCCCTTCCTGTCCGGCGGCGGCGGGCTGATCTCCACGGCGGCGGACTACCTGCGCTTCGCCCAGATGCTGCTCAATGGCGGCAAGCTGGACGGCGTCCGGCTGGTCAGCCGCAAGACGATCGAGCTGATGACCGTCAACCACCTGCGGCCGGAGCATCTGCCGTTTGGCTTCGGGGAAAAGAATCTCGGCTGCGGATTCGGGCTGGGCTTCAGGGTCATCCTGGACCTGGGGCCTTACGGCCACATCGGCTCGGTGGGAAGCTACGAGTGGAGCGGCGCGGCCAACACCAGCTTCTGGATCGATCCCAAGGAGAAGCTGATCGGGATGCTGCTGACCCAGTTCATGCCCGCCTGGCACTTCCGCCTGACGGACGACTTCCGCACGCTGGTCTACCAGGCCATCGACGATTAGGGCCTGGCCCGCGCCGGGGCCGCTGAATTACCCGACTCCGGGGAGAAATCCGGATTGAGGCGGATGATCGGGGGCGAGGGTGCTATAATTCGCCCCAACGCGGGAGATAAGCCAAGGAGAACACAGGACGTGAACGAGCAAGCGTACGGGCCGCCGGTAGACCAGTTGTTGAGTCTTGGGAACGAAATGGGCGGCTGGGAGTTCGAGTCCTGGCTGGATTACCCGGCGCGCTTCGGCC
>JARKNX010000108.1 GCA_029976025.1 Aggregatilineales bacterium
GTCGCATCCGGACGTGACTACAGGCTGGTGCCGGCCAGCCTGGTCGAGCGATGGGCGGCGAGCGCGGATGGCGCCCTCACGATTTAGCGGGTCGTCATACTGTCCCTACTATAAGGCAGAAGGGCTTCGGCTGGCAAGCGAGGGGGACACAGGGCCACCGTATCAAGAGCAAGGGAACCGCAAAGCACGCCAAGATCGCCAAGGAAAAACGCGGAAAAAGGCACAGGATCGAAAAACCCGCACCGCAGGCGGTCGAGTTCCAGGCCCGGCCGGCTCAGTCCGGCGTTTGGGCGGCGCGCCGGTACAGGGCCACGATCGCCGGTTTCAGGCGCTCGCGGTCCAGGCGCTCCAGGGCGACCTGGGCATTGCGCTCCGCCGCGCGGTCGACCAGGGCATCGTCCGCCAGCGCGGTGCGGATCGCCGCTGCGATGGCCGCCGGGTCTTCCGGGGGGACGATCAGGCCGGTCTCGCCGTTCACGATCCATTCGTCGGCGCAGGCCGTGCACGACTGGATCGGAAAGGCCCCCATGACCATCGCTTCCAACATAGTCAAAGGCGAGCCATCCGAGATACTCAGCCCGATGCAGATACGCGCCGCGCCGAGTACCCGCAGCAGGTCGTCATGGGGCGCAAACGGAATCGTCTCGATCGCAAGGCCGGTTTCGGCGGCGATATGGTGTGCCGCCTGGACGACTTCGGTACTGGCCGGGATGACTACGATCCGGTAGCCCGCCAGGGCCTCGGCGCAGCGGGCGATCGCTTCCAGGCCGATCAGGGACCGCCCGGCCCAGCCCTGGTAGCCCTTGAGGCAGAGTGTTCTGCGCCCGGCAACCCGCCCCGGTTGGCGCAGCGCCAGAAAATGGGGGAGATCGAATCCTCCGGTGACAGGCCAGGCAGGTGCGGTCTCCCCCTTGAAGCCAAATTCGCGGGCCAGAACGACGTCACGTTCGCAGTCACAGACGCAAATATCGGCCAGGGCGAGCAAGGCCCTGATCCGGTCCTGATGCTCTGGCTGCCGCCCGAACAGGTAGATGTCGCTACCGTAGCTGGAAACCATCAGACGCGGGAACGGCCCCTCGAAGGACTGCTGGGCCTTGAGAACCAGGTAACCCGCGTGCTGAAACTCGATGGCGTGCACGAGGTCCGGCTGAAGTTCGCGGATCAGGCGCTTGAGCCGCCAGACGTGGATTCCCGGCCAAAGCGTGCGCAAGACCAGGCGTCCGGCCGCCGCGACGTAATGCGCCAGCCGTCCCGTGAACGCGGGCAGCCGGATCGCGAGGCCGCGCAGGGCCACACCCTGGCGCGGATTGTCGGCGGGGGCATAGATCGTATGGTGGATGGTGACGCCCGCCAGATCGGGATAGGCCCGGCCGTTGTCCACGCTGGGGAAGACGTGCACGTCCCAGCCCTGGTCGGCGATTGCCGAGAGCCAACGGGCCACGTGTACGCTGTTGGATAGGGCTACCACCAGAATTCGCATGTGTCGCTGCCTTCACCTGGAGCCGAGCGTTCCTGATTGTAACCCATTCGCGGCCCCTGGACTTGAGTTCGCCCCCCGGGAACCAGGACTCAAGCCATTGCGGCCTGGAGGGCGGCGACCGCCTCGGCCTCCAGGTCGTGCAGGCGTTGGACGTGGGCCGCGATCGACTCCAGCAGGCCGTTTACCCCGGCCGCGTCCAGCGGAAAGTCCGTCCCCATCCCGGCCCGGATGGCCGCCTGGGAAAATAGAGACCTGGGATGAAGTTGGAGGAAGATGGCAACCCTCCATCGACTGAACGTTGTAGCGTCGCAATTGATGCAAGTTAAGATCTTAATCTGGTAATTGGGCGAGTGCCAATGGGGTTGCGCGCCGGTCCAACGCCGAGGACTCAAGTCCCCGGCTACACAGTCAAAACAGCCTGCTGAAGCAGGCTCGTGGCCTGGCGCTTCGGGTCGTTGAGTCCGCTTCAGCTGACTTTGTGTCCCTAGCCCGCGACTTGAGTCGCGGGCGATCCGACGGCCGATACCTGCCGATTCTGGCGTATGAGTTGTACTGTTTTAGGTCATCGTGACCCAACATGGTTTACTTCACATCGTAGCCTCTCAGGCTCAGATCGGCGATCCCCCCAACGCCAGGGAGACCATCGGGAGGGAGTACCATCGGGGCGATTGTCCTGCCAGGATGCGCGATCGTCTCCCATCGCGCTACATGACAGGTCACGATGTGAAGTAAACTGCACGGGGTCACGATGACCTAAAACCATACATATGAGTCACCGGATTATTTTCTTTATGTTCATCAATTCCCGACACGGGCGGCGAGGCCTCATCTTGTCACTT
>JARKNX010000126.1 GCA_029976025.1 Aggregatilineales bacterium
GGTTCCCGCACGATGTCGAACCCGGCCACCGTGCCCGACCCGTGGCTGGGCGCCAGGATGCCGCACAGCATGCGGATGGTCGTGGATTTCCCCGCGCCGTTCGGGCCGAGGAACCCGAAGATCTCACCCCGCTTCACGTCCAGGCTGATGCGGTTGACGGCCGTAAAGTCGCCGAAGCGGCGGGAAAGATCCTTCAGGGTGACAGTGACGTTGTTCTTTTCCATATCCTGGCTGCTATCCATGACTATAGGGTTTTGTTATGCAGCGCTTTGTGAATTTTTGCTCAGCACCGACACGAACACGTCCTCCAGGCTCGGCTCCACGTTCCGCGTCCCCAGGAGAGCGATGCCCTCCCCGGAGCAGGCGGCCGCAATCAGCCGGCCGGCTTCGTCCGGATCTTCGGTCACCACGTGAACCCTGTCCCCGAACAGGCCCACGGACATGTCCGGCAACCGTTCCCGGAGCAGCCGCGCCGCGCGGCGCGGCTCCGCGGCCCGCACCTCCACGATGGTCCCTTGCATCAGCCCCTTGAGTCCGGCCGGCGTGTCGCAGGCCAGCAGCCTTCCCCGGTGGATCAGCCCCACCCGGTTGCAGCGGTCCGCCTCGTCCAGGTAGGCGGTGGATACGAATATCGTCACCCTTTCCTTCAGCAGGCGGTAGAGGATGCGCCAGAAGTCGCGGCGGGAGACCGGGTCAACGCCGTTGGTCGGCTCGTCCAGGAACAGCACCCTGGGCGTGTGCACCAGGGCGCAGGCGAGGCCCAGCTTCTGCTTCATGCCGCCGGACAGGTTGCCCGCTTTCCGTGTGCGGAACGGCAGCAGGGTGCTGAAGGCCAGCAGTTCGTCGATCTTCTCCCCCCGTCCCCGGCGATGCAGGCCGAAGATGTCCGCGTAGAAATGGATGTTTTCCTGCACGGTGAGGTCGGGGTAGAGGCCGAAGCGCTGGCTCATGTAGCCGATCTCGCCCTTGACGGCCTCGGCCTCGCGCGCCGTGTGCCGCCCCATCACCCGGG
>JARKNX010000127.1 GCA_029976025.1 Aggregatilineales bacterium
CTTGACCCGTCCCTGTCCGATTCGGACTGGGAAATCGCCCTGCGGCATTGTGTGCTGCGCTCGGCGGACGACTACAAGATATTGCAGCAAAACGCCCTGATTCTGACCACGCCGATCAGCGACCAGGAGATCAGGGCCGCCGCCGAACCCTTTCGGAGCGACCTACAACGGGACCCCGATCCTGGAGCTTAGTCACCCGGCTCTGAACGGCAAGACCGCAGTCCGGTACGGCCCGGAATACCAGGAAGCCCAGGCCGCCGAATACTGGGGGATCGACCTCGATACGTGGTGGATGTCCCCCAGGGCAAAGCGGGCCACGCTGATCGCCAAGTACCAGATCGCCACCCGGATCGAAGCCCTCCAATCGTGGGAGAGCCAGCGCGCCGCCGAAGCCAGAGCGAAGGCCAGAGCACGCAAGGGCAAACGTCATGCCTAGATTTCCAGAAACCGGACTCGCCGCCGTTCTCGACCTCAGCAATTGGTCGAGGAATGCGGCATCCTACCTGCGCGACCTGTCCAACATGGACAAGGTTGAGGCCGCAAGCTCGAAGGTCAGCGAGCAGGCGACCCGCGCGCGGGACAAGCTGGGCCGGTTCCTCAAAGAGGCGGGGGAGCAGGCCCGCAAGGCGGGGCAGGACTTCAACCGCCTGAACACCCATACCGACCAGGTCACCAAGTCGGCGGATCGGGCGGCGCGGGGAATCTCTGGATTCACCGAGCGCCTGATCCAGTTGGACGCCGGAATCCGGGTCTTGCAGGCCGGGGCCAATGCGGCCTATCGCGTGGCCGAGGCGGTGAGCGATCTGGCGGGTCGGGCGAACCAGGTCCAGGGCGTCGAAGCCGCGTTCAGCCGGATCACGGCCAGGATGGGAGATCAGACCGACCTGCTGGCCCGCTGGCGTGAGCAGTCCGGGAACATGATCTCGGACTTGGAGCTGATGAAGCGGGGCAACGTGGCCCTGATCAACCTGAGCAAAGAGTCTGCGGAGGTGATCGGGAGCAACTTCGGCACGGTCGTCACCGCTGCGCTCAGGGGCGCGGCCAGTACGGGCCAGGATTTCAACCTCATTCTCGACAAGACGGTCAAGGGTATCCGGAGGCGGTCCAACGCGCTGCTGGATGACATTGGCATCTGGGTCGAAGCCGACGTCGCCAACCAGCGTTATGCGGCCTCGAATAACCTGGCCGTTTCCCAGATGACCGAAGCTCAGAAGGCCGCAGCGTGGCAGGCTGAGGCCATCCGGCAGATGAACCAGGTGATCAGCCAGTCGGGCGATCTCATCCTGTCCTACAGCGCCCAGAGCGCGGCCGCCTGGGAAAACACC
>JARKNX010000048.1 GCA_029976025.1 Aggregatilineales bacterium
CCAGAAGGCGAGGACCGCCCCGCCAAACCCGATCCACAGGGCCGCCCGGCGGTTGTCGCGCAGCGTCTGCCTGAAGATCGTCCAGCCGTTCATCGTCCGCCTCCTCTTAGGTGCCAATATCCCGCCGCTGGAATGTCCACAGGGAGACGCCCAGCAGAATCACGGTCAGCCCGGTCAACAGCAGGAAGCCGCCCCAGTTCACCCCGTCGATGATGACGGACGAACCGCCGTAGTAGGTGAAGAACGAGCCGTAACGCATGTTGCTGGCCGGCGGGTCCATCAGGTCGGACAGGGTGAAGATGAAGTACGAAGCCGTCACGATCGCCGCGACGATCCCGGCCGCCGTCCCGCGCGAGCGCAGCACGGTGGAGAGCAGCAGGGTCAGCACGGCCATCAACAGCACCACCGGGAAGATGTTGACGATCCCCAGCAGCAGGCTGCCCAGATCGAGCGAGAACGAGGGCGTGATCAGGATGCCCAGCAGGAAGCCCACCAGCGCAATCGCCAGGATCGCCGCCAGCACCACGACCAGGGCCGCGAACTTCTCCAGGATGAGCTGCCAGCGCTTGAGCGGCGTGCTGAGCAGCAGGTCGAGCGTGCCGCGATCTTCCTCGGCGGCGGTGATCCCCAGGCCGTAGATCACGGCCAGGATGGCGAAGATCAGCGGCGCGAACAGGAAGAAATACGTGCCCAGCACCCCGCCCGGCGACGTGAACGCCGCCACGTCGAGATCGCCCAGAAAAGCCTGCATGACCGGGTTTTCAAGCAGCTCGCTGAAATCCCCGAACTGCTGCAAGGTCGGAAAGATCACGATCACGTACAGGGCATACACCGCCATCCCGATGCCCCAGCCCAGGATTGTCCGGCGGGAATCGGTCAGTACTCTGCGAAATACCACGCCGTTCATGGTCACGTCTCCCCGTAATACTCGAGGAAGATTTCTTCCAGGCGCGGCTCTTCGTACATGAGGTCGATCACGTGATACTGGGCGGCGGTCTTGATCACCGGGTCCAGCTCGCCCGTGATGCGGAAGCGGATCGAGCCGTTGGTACTGGTCACGTCCGTCACGCCTTCCAGGCGCTCAAACAGCGCCGGATCGGCGTGGTTGGCGACCTTGAGCGTCATCCAGCGGAAGCGCACCTGCTTGAGGG
>JARKNX010000147.1 GCA_029976025.1 Aggregatilineales bacterium
GCCGGGGGCTAGCCAGTCGATCTGCCGGATCACGTTCGGCTCTTGCGTGTAGACCAGCCTGGCCGTCCCCGCCACCAGATCGACCACGTAGATGCCCGTACCCGCGTCACCCGTCCCCACCACGGCGAAGACCGGCGCGCCATCCGGCCGCTGGACGCTCAACTGCACCTCCGGGAAGCCCGCCGGGATCACCCGGCAGTCCGGGCATGGCAGCGCCGTCCAGATGGCCGTGCCATCCTCGGCGATGTCGAAAACGTACCAGCCGGGGTCGGGCAGCGGAGTCGCGCGGTCGGGTAGATTGCGGTTGTAGCGTTCCGGCACATCCTCGAACGACAGGGTTTGCAGGATCGGAAGCCCTTCCGGCGTCCAGCCATACAGTGCCGCCGGGCCATTCCAATAACCGGCCAGTTCGGTGCCCTTATGCCAAGCCCGAAACTCACATGAGGACTCATAGCCGTTGCCATTGAACATCAGAAAGAGATCACGGGTTGGGGAAGTAGCTGCAATGTGATCACCTGTTCCAAACCAGAAGTCTGTCAACCATTGCCCATTCGCCAGCGCGAGAATCCGCGCAACAACCTCACCAAATAGATCATCGCTCACCACAAACGCCGTTTGTCCCTCACCGCCCAGGTAGATATGTGGCCGCACATAAGACCCAATCTCTTCCACAAGGGAATGAGACTCTCCAGTCGATAATTCGATCCGGTGCAGCACCGGGCTGTCGACATCCCTAGTGCGGTAGTACGCCGTCTGCCCATCTGTCCCCCAGACGAAGCCATGCGCTTTCAGTGGCGACGCCAGATCGGCCGACCAGGAGAATACCTCCAACGTCTCGCCGTTTCGGATGACCAGCCCTTCATCCGGTGAGAACGTCGCCAGATATGTGCCATCCTCGGACCAACTCGCCCAGACGACATCCGTCTCGACCGGCTCGCTTGTCAGGTCAGCCAGATCGACCCAGAGCGCAGCGTGGTCAGCATAACCGTAGGCTCCCGAAACCAGATTGACGCGCACGTAAGCGTGCCGGGCCCGCGGGTCCATCACGATTTCGGCTTGGTCGATCTCCTGATCGGATAGAATCCACGTCTCCAGCGGGAATTCGGGCAGCGACTCATTTGAATCCGGATCGATTTCCATCGGGCTAACGACGAGTCGGCGTCCAGACACAGCCACGATGAGGCTCTGATCTGGAGTGAGGGCATATTCGAGTAGTCGAGGGCGATTTCTTTCAGAATACAGATGTGCGACTGCATTCTCGTAGAGATATTGAGAGCCAAGCTCAGGCGATTCGAATCGCGACAGGCTCCAGCTGCCCCAGGCGTCCAGGGCCTCAACCAGGAACGACGTTCGATCGGGAGAAGCAATCATCCCGGTAATACTCTTGGGCGGCACATCCCCATCTCCCAGGAACCACAGGACCGTGCCATCCTCCGCCGAGACAGCAATGAGCACGTTGTCGTCGTCGTACTGGGTGGGCGAGATCAGCATCAGGATCGGCCACGGCTCCGAGCTTTGAGCAGCGGCCCCCGCCCCGCCCAGGATCAACCCGCCCACCAGCAGCAGGCACAGCGCGCCGAGCAGTAGTGCTTTCGTTCGCATGGTCCTCATCCTTGAGTGTGCAGGCGGATCGACTGAATCTCGACATCCACCACGACCGGGTCGTGGTCGGAGAGGTAGGGCGGCTCACTGCGCGGGCGGGGGATTTGCACGTCCAGGACGCGCGCCCCACGCAGCAGGACGTAATCCAGCTCGGCGAGGCCCTGCCCGGTGAAGCGGTGAAAGGTGCGCCGGTCGACCTCCGGCGGCAGGAAATCGCTCGCCAGGGCGTACCCCGCCGCGCGGAAGACCTGGATCGGCGGCGAGTCGGGCGTACAGTTGAGGTCGCCCAGCACCACGGCGGCGGGAGCCTCACGCAGTGCCTCGACCAGCAGCCGGGCGCTTTCCAGCCGGGTCTGGGGATTGTTCCAGGCGTCGAAATGGGTGTTGGCCAGCGTCCAGCCGTCGAAATCCAGCAGGTGGGCCAGGCGCGGCTCCTGCCCGTCCCAGCTCACCTGGCCGATCACGCCGCTGGCGTTGAGGGCCAGGGCGCGCTCCTCGCGGACGCGCGGGCCGTCCTCGCGCACGAAGATCGGGTTGCGGATGGACAGGCCGCCGCGCAGCATCGTCTCCGGGCCGGGGAAACCGAAGTAACCGGGCAGCTCGCCCAGCAGGGCCATGAGCTGGTTGGGCATGCACTCCTGCACGCCCAGCACGTCGGGCCGTTGGTCGAGGAGCAGCGCTTTCACGTGCGGCCAGCGCTCGAACCAGTGATTCGGCCCGTCGTCGGCCGCCGAAACGCGCAGGTTGAAGGTCATCAGGCGCATGGAGAAAGACTCCTGAAAGACAGCGGTCAGCCCAGGACAAGACCGGGATTGTTCCGGCTGAAAGCTGGATAGTCAGCCTTCGGAATACGGGGGTGGAAAGCCCCCTTTCCTCCAGACACGCAGATCATCGGGAACCTCCCGGCCATCGGGCGTTGCCCAGCCACCGCCACGACGGGGGCGGTCGGGTTCTGCGGGCGCAGTCCGGTCATGGCCACAACCACGGATAGCGGTTGAGTCAGGGGAGCGCATGATCATGGCCTCAGTTTAGCACCGTTGCCCTGTTTTGAAGATTGTCTGCCGTTGTTGAGACCCAATAACCAATGGCGCGGGCGCCAGAGGCCGAAGCCATGCCACTCCTCGGAAAACAGCGGCTGGCTCCCGGCGGTCAGTGGCCGGCCAGAGGCAAAACAGCCGGGCTGCGTGTCGGCAGCGGGCTTGATTTTCTTCCCTGAGATGCGCCGTCTGGCGACCCAGACCGCCAGTCTGATTCGCGCCTGGTTTGCGCTGCTGCCAGCGGCATGAGCCGCGCTGCGGTGAGATGCTTTTTCAGTTTGATACGATTGCCCTGGGTCCCCGCCGGGACTCGCGTCCCCTCCCCCGGCCCGGCCCTGCGGGTATAATCAGCCGGGCAAGGGACCGGATGATCCAGGGACGGAGTCGATGCGCCGGACGACCTTCCTGTGGCTGAGCACGCTGATCCTGCTGGCTGCCGCCGGGCTGCGGCTGATCCAGCTCGCCGCCTATCCGCCGGGGCCGCACTATGAT
>JARKNX010000188.1 GCA_029976025.1 Aggregatilineales bacterium
TCAGCGGCGAACGGTACGCCGATTACGTCCAGCAGCATATCTTTGACCCGCTGGAGATGCGCCACACCTACAGCTCCAGGGCCGCGGCGAAACAAGCCGGGTTGGCGCAGGGCCACCGCCTCTGGTTCGGTCGCCCTATCCCCGCGCGCGATCTGCCGATCCCGGGTGGCTCGCTGCCGTCCGGGCAGCTCATCTCCTGCGTCGAGGACATGGCGCACTATCTGATCGCCCATCTCAACGGGGGACGCTACGGGGGAGTTCAGATACTGTCGAGCGCGGGCATCGAAGAGTTGCACCGCGGGGTAGCGGAATGGCTTGTGGGGAGCACCTCGGTGGGACGATACGGAATGGGGTGGCTCGAGTTCGACATCGGCCCCACGAAGACCTTCTCCCACGACGGTAACGTCCCGGACTTCTCCGCCATCATGGCGTTGGTTCCAGAGCGGAAGACGGGAGCGGTCCTGCTCTTCAATGCCGATCCCTATGGATTGGCCCCCATCACGGGTCAGGTGGGGATGGGCTTGACGGCCTTGCTTGCCGGGCAGCAGCCCTCGCCGAGCCCGCTCGGTTTTCTGCTCGGGGCTTATCGCGCTTTGCTGCTGCTGCCGCTGGTCCAAATCGCCGGATTTCTGGGCACGCTGTGGCTGCTGCGACGCTGGCGCCGCGACCCGGCGCTCCGCCCCGGCCGCCGACGGTTGTGGGGGTGGCATATCCTGCTTCCCTTGATCCCGAACCTGTCGCTGGCGGCGATCCTGGCATATCTGCGGTCGAGCGGTCTGCTCCGTTTCATGCACCTCTTTATGCCTGACCTGGCCTGGATCGCCCGGATCAGCGGCGGGTTTGCGGGCATCTGGGCCGCCGTGCGCACTGGGCTGATCCTGCGGGAGACCCGATGAAGGACATCCGACCATGAACAACAACATCGGACCATACCATATCCTCGAACTCTCTCCGGGGCGCCGCATCTGGGTGAACACCCTCGAGCTCTCCTGGACGCCGCACCCCATCTACGGCCTGCTGGAAGTGGACGTGACGATCGCCCGGC
>JARKNX010000199.1 GCA_029976025.1 Aggregatilineales bacterium
ATTACAGCGTGTATTACACCAGCGGCGCGTTCCCGACCCTGCGCTTCTACTTCATGGGCGGCGGGTCCGACACGACGATGGTGATCAACACGGCCACGGCCAGCTACATCTGCGCGGATGACTCGTACGGCACGCTCAACCCGACGATCGACATCAACAACCCCGTCAGCGGCCGCTACGACATCTGGATTGGCGGCTACAACGCCAATACCTCGGTCTCCGGCACGCTGTACATCACCGAGAGCACGAGCAATCACCCCTGATGCCCACGCACGGCGTGGGTTGATGGAAGCGGCGGGGCCGGGGGCTGGTGACCCTGGCCCCGCTGTATAAAAGCGATCAGCGATCAGCTTTCAGCAGTCAGCCAAGCCAAAAAGCGCCGGCGGTGCGAGGCAGGGATTCCGATCCTGGTCACGGCGGCTCATATTCGATAAAATACATCCTGTTTATGACCTTACTGGCACGGAGGACCTGGCCCATGTCCGAGCGATACACCCCTCTGACTGACGATCAAATCCGCGCCCGGCTGGCCGACCTGCCCGGCTGGACGGTCGAGGGCGGCGTGCTGATGAAGACCTTCCGGGTGGAGAGCTACATCGCCGGGGCGGCGTTTGCGTCGGCGGTCGCCACGATCTGCGAGGGCCTCAACCACCACCCGGACCGGCTGTGCATCGGCTGGAAGCAGGTCGCGGTCAGCTTCACCACCCACGACCGGGGGGACGTCCTGACCCCGGCCGATTTCGAGGCCGCCGCCGCGATTGAGACGCTGCCGCTCAAGGGGTGACGAAAAAGCGCCGAAGCGGCAGGCGTCGAAGCGAAAAGCAAAACCCGGCGGGCGGATCAATGCGCTCGCCGGGCTTGTTTTTACTGACAACTGACGACTGTGAACTGGTGACTCCCCGCCCGCTACCAGTCCACGGCGCGGATATCGGTCCCCTGCGGGGCCTGGATGCCATCCTCCAGGCCCGGTATCTCGACCGGCTCCCCCTGGGGATCGAACAGGGAATAGGGGCCTCCTGCGGCAAACTGGACAATCAGACTGCCCTCGCTGCCCAGATTCCAATCGGTGACTGGCGCGTCCGTCAGCGGGCTGAGGCGCATCACGCCGTCTTCGTAGTGGGCTTCGACCAGCAGATGATCCAGCGTCTCAAACA
>JARKNX010000206.1 GCA_029976025.1 Aggregatilineales bacterium
GCCGCAGCCTGGGGATCGGCGTCGAAAGCGGGATCCCCCAGAACATGCAGCGTCACCGGCTCCGCGTCCGGTTGGGCCAGCGTGACCGCGCCGCGGCCCCCCAACACAAGGCTGATGATCCACAACCAGACCACCAGCCGGCTCCGAAAGAGGTGTGGCTGTCTCCTGGTCCACATGGCTTTTTCCCCCTGTGACTCAAGTTCAGCAGACCGCAATCCACAGGCTGCCGTTGGCTCCCCTCTCCGCGCGCGGAGAGGGGCCGGGGGTGAGGTCGCCCCCAACCCACCCATCCCGTGGGTGTCTGCTGAAGGTATGTTTTCAAACGATCAGGGCATCCCGCCCAGTTCGGCCAGTAGTTCAGCGTAGAGTTCCTCCACGGGGATCGCGCTGCCGCGCTCCCACGCGGCCTGGAACACGTCCAGGGGCAGCTCGGCCCGCAGCTCCTCGCGGAGCTGGAGCGCCTCCCGCCTGTCCAATACGGATGGATAGTGCCATCGCTCCGCCACGGCGAGCAGCTCGACGGCCCGTTCCAGGCGGCCCTCCACTGCCGCCAGCAGCGCCATGCCGCTGGCATAATCGGCCAGAAGCCCGAGATCAATCCGCATCTCCTCCGGCAGCCTGGTCAGCCCTTCGACCAGGTAGGCCCGGCAGGCGGCGTAATCGCCCAGCGCCCAGGCGTCCGCGCCCAAATGCCGGAGAAAGTAGGATTCAGATTGATGCATGCCGAGGGTCTGTTCAGCCATGCGCAGGCATTCCTCGTGGATGTGTTTGGCCTCGGCATATGCGCCGCGCAGATACCTGATACCAGCCAGCGTATCGTAGTGATTGATGGACCGGTACGCCGTCCCAAACTCGCGCGCGGTAGCCACGGCCTGTCGGGAATGAGCCTCGGCTTCGTCGTAGCGGCCCAGCCCCGCCAGGATGCAGGCCAGCATGTTCTGCCCATCCGATACGCCGATCCCCCGCGAATGGCCCAGCGCCAGCTCGGCCAGCGGCAGGGCCTCCTCATGGCGGCCCTCCTGGTTCAGGATGATGGACAAGAAGTGGTAACAGTGGGCCAGCAGATTGGGATTTCCGAGGCGTTCCGCCAGGGCCATCGCCTGGCGCAGGGTCTGCTCCCCCCCGGCGTGATCCCCCCGCCTCCAGAAAAGACCGGTTCCCAGCCACAGCAAGCTCCAGGTTTCGCCGCCGAGGTCGCCGATCTGGCGGGAGAGAGCCAGCGCCTCCTCGCAGCAGCGAATAGCTTCTTCATCGCTGCCGGAGAGGGGCATCGCCAGGGCGTCGATCAGGTCGAGGGGACTGCCCAGCCGGCGCAGGATCGCCGAACCCCGCCGCCAGGGGGCGAAAAGGGCCTCGTTGTCCTCGATGGGGACGATGCCCGAATTGAGCACATCCGCCAGGCAGACCAGGGCATACCCCAGCACCAGGCCCAGCTCGCCCTGCGGCGCGTCCGTCTCCAGCGCGTCGATCGTCGCCCGGAAGAAGCCCACGCCTTCCTGCCAGTGGGTCGACAGGGTGAAGAACGCGCCGACACAGCGCATCGCCGCGTGCTGTTCCGAGGCCAGACGGCGCGCCAGGGCATGCATCCAGGACATCTGGATGTTCTCCTGATCGGCCTCGATGATCGCCTGCGCTTCGTACTGGCGGCGGCCATTGATATCGGCCTCCTGCCCGGCCATCAGGGACAGGTAATAGCGGGCGTGGGCGTCGGCGGCGTCAACCGTCTGCCCGGC
>JARKNX010000207.1 GCA_029976025.1 Aggregatilineales bacterium
GCCGCAGCCTGGGGATCGGCGTCGAAAGCGGGATCCCCCAGAACATGCAGCGTCACCGGCTCCGCGTCCGGTTGGGCCAGCGTGACCGCGCCGCGGCCCCCCAACACAAGGCTGATGATCCACAACCAGACCACCAGCCGGTTCCGAAAGAGGTGTGGCTGTCTCCTGGTCCACATGGCTTTTTCCCCCTGTGACTCAAGTTCAGCAGACCGCAATCCACAGGCTGCCGTTGGCTCCCCTCTCCGCGCGCGGTTCAGGGGCCGGGGGTGAGGTCGCCCCCAACCCACCCATCCCGTGGGCGTCTGCTGAAGGTATGTTTTCAAACGATCAGGGCATCCCGCCCAGTTCGGCCAGTAGTTCAGCGTAGAGTCCCTCCACGGGGATCGCTTCGCCGCGCTCCCACGCCGCCTGGAACACGTCGGCGGGCATCTCGGCCCGCAGGTCCTCACGAAGCTGGAGCGCCTCCCGCCTGTCCAATACGGATGGATAGTGCCATCGCTCCGCCACGGCCAGCAGCTCGACGGCCCGTTCCAGGCGGCCCTCCACTGCCGCCAGCAGCGCCATGCCGCTGGCATAACCCGCCAACGGGCCTAGATCAACCCGCATCCCTTCCGGCATTCTGGCCAGCCCTTCGACCAGGTAGGCCCGGCAGGCGGCGTAATCGCCCAGCGCCCAGGCGTCCGCGCCCAGATGCCGGAGAATGACGGATTGGGACCACTGCAAGCCGGTGGTCTGTTCGGCCATGCGCAGGCACTCTTCGTGGATGCGTCGGGCCTCGGCATACGCACCGCGCAGGTGCTTGATATCGGCCAGCGTATCGTAGTGACCAATGCTCCGGCCCGCGACTCCCAATTCGCGCGCGATGGCCACGGCCTGCCGGGCACAGGCCTCGGCCTCGTCGTAGCGCTCCAGTCCGGCCAGGATGCAGGCCAGTATGTTCTGCCCATCCGACACGCCAATCCCCCGCGAATGGCCCAGCGCCAGCTCGGCCAGCGGCAGGGCCTCCTCATGGCGACCCTCCTCATTCAGGATGATGGACAAAAAGTAGTAACAGTGCGCTTCAAGATTCGGGTTTCCGAGGCGTTCCGCCAGGGCCATCGCCTGGCGCAGGAGTTGCTCTCCTCCGGCGCGATCACCCCGCCCCCAGAACAGACTGGTTCCCAGCCACAGCAAGCTCCAGGTTTCGCCGCTGAGGTCGCCGATCTGGCGGGAAAGAGCCAGCGCCTCCTCGCAGCAGCGAATATCTTCTTCACCGCTGCCGCTCAAGGGATATCCCAACGCATCAAACAGGTCGAGGGGCTCACCCAGCCGGCGCAGGATCGCCAGCCCTCGCCACCAGAAGCCGTTGATGGCTTCCTGGCTTTCGACAGGGATGATGCCTGTACTAAGCACATCCGCCAGGCAGACCAGGGCATACCCCAGCACCAGGCCCAGCTCGCCCTCCGGCGCGTCCGTCTCCAGGGCGTCGATCGTCGCCCGGAAGAAGCCCACGCCTTCCTGCCAGTGGGTCGACAGGGTGAAGAACGCACCGACACAGCGCATCGCCGCGTGCAGTTCCGAGGCCAGACGGCGCGCCAGGGCATGCATCCAGGCCATCTGGATGTTCTCCTGATCGGCCTCGATGATCGCCTGCGCTTCGTACTGGCGGCGGCCATTGATATCGGCCTCCTGCCCGGCCATCAGGGACAGGTAATAGCGGGCGTGGGCGTCGGCGGCGTCAACCGTCTGCCCGGC
>JARKNX010000217.1 GCA_029976025.1 Aggregatilineales bacterium
CGGCGGCGGAAGCGCGCAGCCTGATCGGGGTGCGCGACCGGACAGGCCGCCTGCTGGTGGTGGCTTTTCCGGGCAGCCTCTCCCCCCAGGTGCGCACGGCGGTCGGCCTGCTGCGCGGCGGGACGCTGGGGGAGCTGCTCCACATCAGCGGCACGGTCTGGCAGAACTGGATGGACGCGGCCAACACCTGGCGCGGCCAGCCGGCGCTTTCCGGCGGCGGCTTCCTGTTCGATACCGGCGCGCACATGCTGAACACCATCGCCGATCTGGCCGGGGAGGATTTCGTCGAGGTCGGGGCCTGGCTGGACAACCGGGGCACCCAGGTGGACATCCGGGCCGCCGTGATGGCCCGCACCGCCTCCGGCGTGCTGGTGACGATCAACGCCTGCGGCGCGGCGATCCCCTCCTGCGCCTCCGACCTGCGCGTGTTCTGCACGCGCGGCATCGTCCGCACCGGGATGTGGGGCGAGCGGCTGGAATTGCAGCGCTTCGGGCGCAAGACCCTGCGCCCGGTCAAGGTGCCGCCCTCGCTGGGGGTGTGGGAACAGTTCCTGGCCGTGCGCGCCAGGCAAATCGCCAACCCATCCCCGCCGGAAGTCGGCCTGCGCATGGCCCGCCTGTGGGACGCGATCCAGGCCTCGGCGGCGCAGGGCGGCGCGCTCGTCCGGCCGGGGTAGAACGGAGACAAGAGGCAAGAAAAAGCATCCGGGCGAACGGTAGGGATGGGGCGCGTCGATGCTCCGCAGCGTGGCCCGTCCGTCTCTATCCAACGCCCGATCCCACCGGGAAAACGCGCCGCGCACTCCATCCTGTGGTATATTAATCGTGGCGGCGGATTGAATCCGCCGCCACACGCGGACTCGCCCGTTCACCCGGAGGCCCCATGTCCCCCCAGCCCATCACGCGCAACACGCTCTTTTACGGCGACAACCTGGACATCCTGCGCGAGTACGTCTCCAGCGAGTCGGTCGATCTGGTCTACCTCGACCCGCCCTTCAACAGCAGCCGCAGCTACAACGTGCTTTTCAAGGACGAAAGCGGCGCGGACAGCGAAGCCCAGATCACGGCCTTCGAGGATACCTGGCACTGGGGGCCGACGGCGGAGGAGACCTACCAGGCCCTGGTGCTGGACGCCCCGGCGGCGGTGAGCACGGCGATGGCCGCGCTGCGCCAGATCATCGGGGCCAACCAGATGATGGCCTACCTGGTGATGATGACCGCCCGCCTCGTGGAGCTGCACCGCGTCCTGAAGCCGACCGGTAGCCTGTACCTGCATTGCGACCCCACCGCGAGTCACTATCTGAAGGTGATCTTGGATACGATTTTTGGCGTGGAACAATTTAGAAATGAGATTGTTTGGAAAAGGACTACGACACATAGCGATGCCAAGCGTTGGTCGCCGGTAAACGACACTATTCTGTACTATACAAAGACTGCAAATTTCATTTGGCATCCTCAGTTCACGGATTACGACTCCGAATATGTTACTGACAAGTATCGCTATGATGATGGCGATGGGCGCGGCCCATACCAGTTGGATAACATTACCAGTCCGAATCCACGCCCCAATATGATGTATGAGTGGAAAGGATTTCCATCCCCGCAGAATGGCTGGCGATATTCGAAGGAAACTATGACTAGATTGGATACCGAAGGCAGAATTTGGTATCCGTCCACCACAGACAAACGTCCCCGCCTCAAACGTTACCTGAATGAAATGCCAGGCCGCATTTTGGATAATGTGTGGCTCGATATTTTCCCCATCAACTCCCAAGCCGCCGAGCGCCTGGGCTACCCGACTCAAAAGCCCGTCGCCCTGCTGGAGCGCATCGTCGCGGCCAGCAGCAACCCTGGTGATGTGGTCCTCGATCCCTTCTGCGGCTGCGGCACGGCCATCGCCGCAGCCCAGAAGCTCGGCCGGCGCTGGATCGGGATCGACATCACCCACCTCAGCATCTCGCTGCAAAAATACCGCCTCAAGGACAGCTTCGATCTCGTCGCCGGGCAGGATTACGCCGTCATCGGCGAGCCGACCTCGGTGGACGGCGCGCGCCAGCTCGCGGCGGACAACCGCTTCCAGTTCCAGTGGTGGGCGCTCTCCCTGGTGCAGGCCAAGCCCCTCGGCGGGGAGAAAGATAGCAAGCGCGGCAAGAAAGGGGCCGATCGGGGCGTCGACGGCCTGATCACGTTCCTGGACGATCCCAGCGGCCAGCCCAAGCGGATCGTCGTCCAGGTCAAGTCCGGCAAGGTCGGCAGCGGCCTGATCCGCGATCTGGTTGGCACGCTCGACCGCGAAAAGGCCGCGATCGGGGTGTTCATCACCCTGGAGGAGCCGACGCGGGACATGATCGCCGAGGCCGCCAGCGCCGGGTTCTACCATTCCGATCATTGGGGTCGCGACTATCCGCGCCTCCAGATCGTGACCATCGACGCGCTGCTCAAGGGCCACACGGTCGAGATGCCGCCCCAGCGGGCCACGTTCAAGACGGCCCCGCGCGACGACCAGCCGGAGAGCGAGCAGCCAAGATTGTTATGAGGTGATGGGTGATTGGTCAACTGCGGCAAGAGGGAAGCTGGCCGCTCGATCGCGGGATGCTCCAGGCATCCCGCTGAGGAAATGGAAGCCCACTCAAGGGGCTGCAAACGTTTTTTTGCCCCTTTAGTGGGCTTGTTTC
>JARKNX010000009.1 GCA_029976025.1 Aggregatilineales bacterium
TGTTGAGCCGGGCAGATACAGCCGGGCATAGGCCAGGGCTTGAGTGCTTTCGGATTCGGGCTGAAACGGCTGAGGAAGGGACTGAAAGTGATCCGGCCGGAGCGGCGATGAGCCGGACCCAGTCTCTGGCGAGACGGTCTCATCGGTACCGGCGTCGCGCAGGGCGATGGCTTCGAGGAGCCACGGCCCGTATGGACTGCCCAGGACGTCGGCCAGCAGGACCAGGGCCGTGGTGGCCTGGTGTTCTGGGGGCAGGTGTTTCCATTCGTTGAAGATGGTGTCTTTGATTGCCCGCAGGTATTCGGGGTTGGGCGCGGGCCGAGGGTGTTCCGGCATGGTGGCGGCAGCTTAGCAGAATGGCGAGACGAAATCAAGCGGAATGGGTTGGCTGGCCGCGGCCATTCCGAGCTCTCCAGGTGATGGACCAACTGCTGCTTGTTACCGGCTGGCCCGTCTGCTATGGTGCCTGTACAGAATAGGAGGATGCCCATGACCGATGCAGAGCAGAGCAAGACCGTGCGAGCCGGCAGCCGCACGTACTTCTTCGATATCAAGCCGACCCACCGGGGCGACCGCTACCTGGTCATCACCGAGAGCCGCTTCAAGAGCGATGACCAGACCCGCGAACGCCAGCGGATCACGGTCTTCCCGGATGCCCGACTGGAGTTCCTGGGAGTGTTGCAGAAGATGCTGGCCGAGTTGTAGACTGCCCGGCAAATCTTGCCCCAGTATGCGGCGTGAAGTGCTTATTGACTCTGGGGTAAGCCGCTGTATAGACTCCGCTTGTGAAACAACCCTATCGCATAAGCAGAGTCTATCCGCTACGGAATCGCTGGTTGGCTTTCCAGGCGGTCTACTGCTGTCTGGCCCGGCAGGCTGAACTGAAGCGGCTGGTGCAGTGGGCCCGGCGCAAGCGTCTTCCAGGCCCCGAACGGGCTTACCGGGGCCGGCTGACCGACGGAGAGGCGCGGCTGGCGGCCTACACCCTGCGCCATCCAGGTCTGGTGAGGATAGCCACCGGGCTGTTTGTGGTGAACAACTGGCTGGTGCCGCCGCCCCGCTACTG
>JARKNX010000024.1 GCA_029976025.1 Aggregatilineales bacterium
AAGCGCCTCCAGCGGGAAATCCGCCGCGCGCTGGAAGCTCCGGCCACGTCCACCAAGGCCCAGGAAGCCCTGCGCGTCCAGCTCGAAGCAGGCCAGCAGGCCCGCCAGGAGATCACCCGCGCCACCCGTGAAGCCGATCAGGATCGCCGCTGGCAACTACACCGGGAAAAGGTCCAGAAGAAGCGCCGGGGGCACTGATCGCCGCTCAGCCGGGGCCGGACAGTCTCACCGGCAGGCCGAGAAAGCGGCCGTACCGCTCCGCCGCCTCCGTAAAGAGGTGGGCCTCTTCCGCGCCTAAGGGCACATCGGGAGCCAGTTCGACGGCCACGGCGTTCTTTTTGAGCGTGCGCTTCCAGGTGCCCACCATCCGGCCATCCAGCAGCAGGATGTTGCTCAGGGCGGCGCTGTTCTGGGCGTTGGTCAGGGGGCCGCGCTGACCGTCAAAGAGGGCGCGCCGGTCCTTGTAGCCGACCGTGAACTCGTCGAAGTTCGGCAGCAGGCAGGCCCTCGGCAGCGGCTCCGGCGCGGATGTACCGTCCGGCAGGAACCAGTACGTCTGGCCGTCGAGGGCTTCGCGTTCCAGGTGGGGGGCGACCGCCTCCAGTCCGTCCCGTGCCTCGGCCGCGGTCAGCCCGGACCACATCCCGAAGTCCTGAAGCGTGGCTGGGCCGTGGCTGGTGAAATAGCGCCGGGCGAATTCAGCCAAAGCCGCGTCGCGGGTCAGGACGGGAGCCGGAGGAATCCACTCGTCCGCCAGCGCGAAAGCCACCTGCTTGCCGCGCCGCGCGGCATAACAGATCAGCCCGTCCGCCTGCGCCCGCTGGAGAATCAGCGAGAGCCGCAGCCCTTCCGCCGCGATCCCGACTTGAGCCAGGACGGCGGCCAGCTCGGAGCGAATGAGCGCATGGCCACCATGCAGCGCCGTGCCTATCGCCGCGTTGCTGCGGGCAAACAGGGACTCGTCCAGTTCCAGCTTGTGGTAGCGGCCGATACCGTCAATCAGGCGGCGCACCCTGGGCGCGATCAGGCCGCGCATCCAGCGCAGGTCTTCCGCTGCCAGGAAGTGCAGCGTGCCGCGCATGAACCACAGCCGGACGATACGCCGGTCGGCCAGGGCTTGCTCGATATCTGCTTCGGTCGCACCGGGCAAGCGCAATCCAAGCGCCCACAGCGCGCCGAGGTATTCCTGGGCCTGGACGGCCCCCAGCCAGCGCACGATCTCGTCCGGACGCTGGAAGCGAACCCCGGTCAAATGCTGGTTGTGAAGGCGGCGGCGGGTGATTTCCAGGGTCATCGATAGAGGGCCTCATTCCAATAAGCATATTGGGCAGGGTCAACAATGGGCAGAATCCAGCCGATCCCGGCACAGGAGGCAGTTGCCGGATGGCGACCGGGCAACCAACAACTAGGCTGCAAGTACTCTGTAGACAGCCTGTCCAATCTCTCCAAAACGGGCAACAATCGGATTCATGGACAACAGGCTGGCGAGACCAATCGTATCCTGAGTGGGGTACTTTTCGTCGAGGATACGTGTGGCCAGCACGTAGAACGTCCATTGTTCGAGATTGAGGGGGTCTACTGTCAATTTGTCCTGGTGATTCAGCAAGGCAAAAACATAAATATCCGCGGGCCGAACACGATCTGGGCCGTAATCATTGATCGAGTTGTCATACTGACGAGCTGGGGCAATACTAAATGCGATTCGGGAGAGCTGGGTCTGGCTCCAGTCCTGAACATATGCTCCCGACTTGACCTCGATCTTGATGCCATCTGGCATCATGAGATCAAAGGCATCCCACACCCCACGAACGCCGTCCGCCAGTCCAATGTCAAGAGCAACAAGGTATTCCGCCAAGATTCCGCGTGTCGTGTTTACCAGCAAATTCGACATGGCCCATTGCCAAAAACCAAGCAGCCGGGTTTCCAGGGGACCATCCGAGCGGTTAAACGGCTCATTTCCTGTCTTGCGACTCGCAGTCAAAGAAGCGAGTTCTTGGGACATAGTTTCGCCCCCATATTACTCAGTGGCACTGGCTTAGACCACGTAAGTCGGCACATTGGCCGCGCTTCACTGCAAACTGACAACTGTCCACTGTGAACTGCCCCTACTTCTCCGGCAGCGCGATCTTGAACGCCTCGGCGATATTGCGCGCGGGCAGGATTTCGATCCCGCCCGGCAGGTCGTCCTTGCGCCGGGTGCGCGGGACCAGAATGCGCTTGAAACCCAGCTTGGCCGCCTCATTGAGCCGCAGCGGAAGCTGGCTCACGGCGCGCAGTTCCCCGCTGAGGCCGATCTCGCCCACGATCGCCAGGTCGGCGGGCACCGGCCGGTCCAGGTAGCTGGACGCGATCGCCACCGCGACGGCCAGGTCGGCGGCCGGCTCGTCGATCTTGAGGCCGCCGATCACGTTCACGAACAGGTCTTGCTCCGCCAGCTTGAAGCCCATCCGCCGGGTGAGCACCGCCGCCAGCAGCAGCAGGCGGTTGTAGTCGATCCCGTTG
>JARKNX010000030.1 GCA_029976025.1 Aggregatilineales bacterium
GGCTTCAGACCCGGCCTGGCGGGCCAGCGCGGCGACCGTCTGCGGGTTGTCCCCGGAGATCACCTTGACGCTGATGCCGTGCTGGACGAAGCTCTCCAGCGTTGACTGAAGATGCGGGCGAAGCTCATCGCTGAGACAGACCAGCCCCAGCGCGGTCAGCTCCGGCAGCTCCGGCTTGCCGTCGGCGTTGTGAAGGGTGGACACCTCCGGGTTGTGGCCTACGGCGATCACGCGCAGGCCCTGCCCGGACCAGGCCGCGATCTGATCCTGGGCGGCGCGGTCGAGCGGCATGACCGCCTCCAGCATCTCCGGTGCGCCGATGGCGTACACGCCGTGCAGCGGGCTGTTACGGACCCTGTCAAACGCCAGCGCGCTCCATTTGCGATCGGAAGAAAAGCGCACCTCATCGACGATCGGGCGCCCGGCGCCCGGCAGGTGTTCCTGCAGGGCTTCTGTGGTCTTGTTGGTTGTGGTGGCGCTGCGGGCCATGTCGCCCAGGACGGCTTCCAGCGTCTGCAATGACACGCCGATCGGGTATGCCTCCCGGTAGTTGATGCGGTTGGCGGTCAGGGTCCCGGTCTTATCGGTGCACAGGACGGTTACGTTGCTGAGCGATTCGACAGCGTTGGCCTGCTGCACCAGCGCACCCTGCTGGGAGATGCGCAACGACCCCATGGCGTAGGAGACGATCATCATCAGGAAGAGGCCGTTGGGGATCACGCCGGCAATCACGGCGGCCATCTGCACCTGGCGCATGAAAGGCACGGCGGAAAGGACGGTGGCGATCAGCATCAGCAGGCCGATGAAACCGGCCACCAGCATGAGCAGGCGCAGGATGAGCGTGATCTCGCGCTGGAGGGGGGTCCGCACGACGCGAAATCTGCGCGCCTGGGCGGTGAGCTTATTGGCGTAGCTGTTCTCGCCCACCGAGGTCACCTCGTACAGGCCGCGCCCGGTCACGCAGAAGCTGCCGGAACTTAATTCGTCCCCCTGCTGCTTCAGGACTAAATCGGATTCGCCGGTCAGCAGCGATTCGTCCACTTCGAGCGACCCTTCGCTGCACAGGATGCCGTCCGCCACAATCTGGTCGCCGGGCATAGCTATCAGCACATCGCCGACCACGATCTCCGCCAGATCGATGGGCTTCTCGGCCCCGCCGCGCAGGGCGGTGACGCGCGGGCGGCTGAGCAAGGCGATGCGATCAAGCTGGCGCTTGGCCCGAATCTCCTGCGTGGTGCCGATCAGGACGTTCAGGGCGATGATGCTGACGCTGGCCAGCGCGTCGCTGACCTGGCCGATAGCCAGCATGACCGCGCCAATAGAGAACAGGATGATGTTGATCAGGTTGAAGACGTTGTAACGGATGATGTCGCTGTAGGGGCGGCTGGTCCCGGGGCGATAGTTGTTGCCCAGCCCCTGCTGGCGACGATCGGCGGCCTGTTCGTCGGTCAACCCGACGGGCAGCGCTGAGGTGGGAAAAGATGAGGCAGATTCCGCCGCTCTGGTCGTCGGCATAGCGGTCACTCCAGGTGGAAGCGCAGGCCGCAAATACGCTGAAACGACGCGTGCGGCGCAGGTATGGACTTTACTCCAAACCCGGCCGGACGACAATCGGGAAAAGCAGGAGGGCGGGGTGTCCGCGGCTGGCGGTTGCTGTGGAAATCGCCCGATGTTCCCACTACAATTGAGGGCGCACAGAGACTGCCGGATGGCTGTGAGGAGCGCACCATGCCTGTAGACGTTTCAGCGTTCAAGGATGCCATGAGCCGCTGGACAAGCGGGGTCACCGTCGTCACGACGGCGCATGAGGGGGAACGGACCGGGCTGACGGTCAGCTCTTTCACCAGCGTGAGCATTGCGCCGCCGCTGGTGCTGATCTGTATCGACCGGCGCAAATACGCGCGAGACCTGATTGACCGGGCCGGCCTGTTCGGCGTCAGCATTTTGCGGGCCGATCAGGTGGCGCTGGGGAAACGCTTCGCGGGCATGATCCCCGGGATGGAAGATCGCTTCGCCGGGGTGGCCTGGATCACCGCTGAAACAGGCGCGCCGCTGCTGCCGGACGCGCTGGCCTGGCTCGACTGCCGGGTGCAGGACCGCCATGAGAGCGGCGATCACACTATTTTTGTGGGGCGGGTGGTGGACTGCCAGGCGGGGGAGCAGGGCGATTCGCTCGTCTACCATAACCGGCAGTGGGGGAGCTTTGTGGCGGCTGAGTAGCCGGATACGCAAAAGGAGCGCCGGTGAGGGCGCTCCTGTGCAATTTGTGCGGCGCTGACCTTCTGACCGACTATCTGTGATGGTAGGTCGGCCACCCCAGGTACTTGTTGAACGCTTCCTCAATGATATCGGCGACCAGCGCGTGGTTGACGCTCACGTGGTGCTCGAAGCCATTGTTGCAGATATAGGCCAGCAGCGCCTGATAGTTGGGGACGTGCACGACGCCGTAACCGCCGAAGGTGTTGACTGGATCGTTGGTGAAGCGGCCCTCGCCCGTGTAGGCCACGATCTCACCGGCGAATTCATCGGTGGAGATGCGCAGGTAGGTCATCGGGCTTTCCTTGATCCGCCCCTGGATCGTGCCGTAGGTATTCTCTTTCCCGACCGTCCCGGCGACGATCTCCTGGTAATTCATGACGGGAATATCGTCGATGAAAACATCCCTGGGCAGGTTGGAGCAATGGAAAACCACGCCCTTATCCGGATCATCCTTGTAGTTGTTGTTCCAGTCCACCAGCGCCGAAGGGCGTCCGGAGGCGAGCTGCAGGGCCAGCATCGCCAGCGCGCCGGCGATGTCCGTCTCGCAGGCGGAGGGGTTGAGCTTGTTGCTGCTCATGCTCATCAGCGTGCAGGGCACGACGCCGAAATACTCTTCCATTGAGGTCCAGCACTGCACGGCGGTGGCGTCCAACTGGTTGTCGTCTATCCAGCCGTCGAGCACGACGCCGAACTTAGCCATCCGCATCAGGGATTCTGCGGGCACTGCCTTGGTCTGCGCGTAACCCTTGATAGCCGTCAGCTTCTCCTGAACCCGGCTGTCGTTATCATCGAGCTTGCCGATACGGCCGTAGACCTCGGACAGGTCGAGCGTCTCCACACTGATGCCGGAGAAGTCCAGCAGTTTCTCGCTGAAGCGCACCGTCTTGAAGGCTTCCGGGCGCGCGCCCATCATGCCCAGGCGGGCTGTGCGCATCCCGCGCACGACGCGGCAGATGGCGGCGAACTTCTTGAGGTCGGCCATGAAGGCGTCGCTCGTCGGGTCCATCGTGTGCTGGCTGGTGAGGGTGTAGTTGATGCCGTACTGGTGCAGGTTGTTGCAGGCGCTCATCTTGCCGCAGAAGCTGTCCCGGCGGTTCGCGAGGTCCATCTTGCTGACATCGTCGGGGAAAGCCTGGATGAGCACCGGCACGTTCAGATCGGCGAAGCGCAGGGTGTTGGCAATTGCGCGCTCATCGCCGAAGTTGGGCAGTGTCACCAGCACGCCGTCGATTTCGTCGCGATGCTTGCGGAACAGATCGGCGCACAGACGGGCCTCATTCAGCGATTCAATCGCGCCGACGTTGGTGGCATCTTCGGGGGTGATGATGGCCTTGATGCCGGCCTTTTCCAGTTGTTCCAGCATCGTCCGGCGCCCGCTGAGGGCCAGATGGTGGGGGAAGAAGCCACGGTTGCCGACGATGACGGCCAGCGTCACCGGGCGTTCGTTCAGCCTGGAAGCGGCGACATATTGTGGAGCTGCAGCGGTCATGGGTTTTCTCTCCTGTTTGAAAGATAGTGTAAGGTGCTCTTACCTGGCGTTCGGAAATGCGATCTGACTTCTCAAAGCCCTGCGTATCCAGCTCTCCGGCTCAGCCGGACTTCGTCATCCCGGCTTTGTCGGCGGCGGCAGCATTGGCGCGGGCCTGGGCGGCCTCCGCGGCCATCTCGTCCACCGTCTTGACTGGCAGGCGGACGGCCCCCTTCCAGCCTTCGCGCAGCGGGACGCGCGTCCCATCCCGGACGGCATCCTCCAGCCGCTTCTGCGCCGCCGGAATCGCGCCGGCATACTGGGGCAGCCACTGCGCCTGCGCCACCAGCATGTCGTCCGTCATTTGCCAGACTTCCTCCGGGTTGCAAACAGCCCCCACCAGCGGGTCGTGCAGCATGGCCTGCTTGAGCAGGGTCACGTCCCCGCGCACGGCGGCTTCCATACCCATCTGCTGGACGCGGACGCTGGCGGAGCACGTGGCTGCGCAGGCCAGCGGCAGGTCGCCAATCACGGGCATGGCGATGCCGTTGCGGTCTACATAGCCGGGAATCTCGATAATGCAGCCGTCGGGCAGGTTGGTGATATGCCCGCGGTTGACGACGTTGAAGTGCCCGCGGTATGTCCGGCCCGTCTCCAGCGCCTCGATGATGTAGGAGCCGTGCTCTTCGCTGCGGTGGTCGGGGCCGATCCGGGGCGGGTCCTCGCGCAGCCAGTTGGGGAAGTCCGTCTCGAACCAGTTGCGCCCTTCGGTGCAGACGCGCAGGTAACCGCCGGTTTCGCCGTTGATCCAGCTTGACGTGTCGATCCAGGCCGGGATTTCATCCGGGCGCTTGCGATACCACGGCACATATTCGCTGAGATGACCGTTGGATTCGGTGCTGTAATAGCCGAAGCGGCGCAGCACATCGATGCGCACCTTCTCTGTCTGGGGGTAGGTCGGGTGCGCCTCGAACAGCTCCAGCAGGCGCGGCGTCAGGTCCATGCCGCGCCACTGCACCCGAATATACCAGGTCTGGTGGTTGATGCCGGCGGCGACGATGTCCACATCGCGGCGGTGGATCGTCTCGTCGGGGCTGATCAGGCCCTCCCGCTTCGCCCAGTGCTCGATGCAGCTCGCGATCTGCCAGTGACCGCCCTGCACGCCGTGGCACAGCCCGATTGTCGGCACGCCGCCGTACTGATTGCAGGCCCAGGTGTTCATGGCCATGGGGTTCGAGTAGTTGAGGAAGAGGGCGTCTGGTCGGGCTGTCTCGCGGATATCTTTGCAGATATTGAGCAGGACAGGGATGGTGCGCTGGGCGTACATGATCCCGCCGGCGCAAAGAGTGTCGCCGACACACTGATCCACCCCGTACTTGAGCGGGATATCGATATCCAGCTCGAAGGCTTCCAGCCCGCCCTGGCGGATCATGCAGATCACGTAGTCGCTGTCAGCGATGGCTTTGCGCTGGTCCAGAGTGGCCGTGACGGCGGCGGGGAGCCGGTTGGCGGCGATATCGCGCTGGCAAAGCCGGGTCACCATCTCCAGATTGGAGGGCGAGATATCCATAAAGGCGAAGTGAGTATCGGCCAGCTCCGGCACAGCCAGGAGGTCCTGCATCAGCCGCCGGGTGAACCCGATTGATCCGGCGCCGATCATGGCGATTTTGAGTGGCATAGTTATCCTTTACAGGGCGCGCCTGCCCTGTGCAGTCAGCTTATCGGGGCGGCGTTCACTGCCCGTAAACATTCTGGTAGCGGTAGTGCAGCTTCTGAATATCCTCAGCGCTGATCTGGATAGGCTGGCCCGCCTGCTCAGCCAGCCAGAAAATGGCGGCGTTATCTTCGGTCATGACGGCGGCCTGTACCGCTTTTTCGGCGGTCGGGCCGGTGGCAAAGACGCCGTGATTCTGCAATATACAGGCCGGGCTGTAGCTGTCGGCCAGGACCTCTACGACGCGCTGCCCGATCTCTTCGCCGCCGATCAGGGCGAAGCCGCCGCACGGGATCGGCCCGCCGAATTCGTCGGCCATGGCGGTCGTGACGCAGGGGATGGCCCGGCCCAGCGCGGCGAAAGCGGTGGCATAGCGGGAGTGGGTGTGCACGATGCCGTTGACCTTCGGCATATGGCGGTAGATGTAGCAGTGGGAGGCCGTATCGGAGGAGGCCTTCAGGTTGCCTTCCACTATCTTGCCGTCCAGGTCCACGATCACCATATTCTCCGGCGTCAGGTCCTCGAATTTGACGCCGCTGGGCTTGATGACGACCAGTCCAGTTTCAGGGTCGCGGGCGGACACGTTGCCGCTGGTCCAGGCGACCAGATTGTTCTTGGGCAGCTCAAGATTCAAAGCATATACTTCGGCGCGCAGGGCTGGTAGTTTCATAGGGTATCCCTCTGGTAGTCAGTCATATTGGAAATGAAATATCTGGCAGCCTGCCAGGGGAGCGGCGCCCCACCCGCCCGGCAGGCTGCGGAGCGTGTCAACTATGGGCCTGATATTTGATCGCTTTCAGGCGCTTCATCACATCGTTCTGGCCGCGCCCGAAGTAATCGTAGAGCGTCTTGTACTCGGCGTACAGCTTGTCGTAAACCGCCTTATTTTCGGCGACAGGCTGCACAACCCGATCCTTCTGCCGGCCCATCTTCTCCGCGGCGGCCTTGATATTGGGGTAAACGCCGGCGGCGACTGCCGCGTGCATGGCCGAGCCGAGGGCGGGCGACTGGGCGGAGCCAGCGAACTTGAGGGCCTTGCCGGTGACATCGGCATAAATGCGGACCAGGAGCTGGTTCTTTTCCGGCAGGCCGCCGGCCAGCACCAGCTCGTTGACGGGGATACCGTTCGACTCGAAGGCCTCGATGATGATGCGCGTGCCGTAGGCGGTAGCCTCGATCAGAGCGCGGTAAATGTCCGGGGCGCGGGTGGCCAGCGTGGCCCCCAGCAGCAGGCCAGTCAGATCGGCATCGACCAGGATAGAGCGGTTGCCGTTCCACCAGTCCAGCGCCAGCAGGCCGTGTTCGCCCGGCTTCTGCCTGGCGGCTTCGCTTTCCAGGTACTGGTGGATATCCATGCCGGCGGCGCGGGCGGCGTCATGATATTCCGGCGGGACGGCGTTATTGACGAACCAGGCGAAGATATCGCCTACGCCGCTTTGCCCGGCCTCGTAACCGTAGTAGCCGGGGATGATGCCGCCGTGCACCACGCCGCACATGCCTTCCACTTCCTGTACGTCGGTGCCGATCAGCATGTGGCAGGTCGAAGTCCCCATGATCATGACCATGCTGCCCGGATCAGTCACCTTGACGGCGGGCGGCGTGACATGGGCATCGACATTGGCGACGGCCACGGCGATCCCGGGCTTAAGGCCGGTCTGGAGGGCCATTTCGGGGGTCAGGCTGCCGGCCCGATCGCCCAACTGGGCGAAGTCGCGGCTCATCTTGGTATCCACAACATCGGCGAAGCGCGGGTCCAGGGCGGCGAAGTATTCGCGCGGCGGGTAATCGCCATCCTGCACCATAGCTTTGTAGCCAGCGGTGCAGGCGTTGCGCGTCTCCACCCCGGTGAGCTGCCAGATCACCCAGTCTGCTGCTTCCAGCAGGCGGTCGGCCGCGTCGTAAATTTCCGGCGCTTCCTTCAGAATCTGGAGGGCTTTGCTGAAGAACCATTCCGATGAAATCTTGCCGCCGTAACGATCCAGCCACTTCTGATCCATGCGGCGGGCTGTCTCGTTGATCAGGTCGGCTTCTGGCTGGGCGGCGTGGTGCTTCCACAGCTTGACCCAGGCATGCGGGTTGTCCCGGTAGGCGTCCAGCGCGCGAAGCGATGTGCCATCTTTCTTGACCGGCATCATTGTGCAGGCGGTGAAGTCGATGCCGATGCCGACAACTTCTTCCGGCTTGATGCCGCTTTGCTGGAGAACCTCGGGGATGGTCTGGCGCAGCACTGCCAGATAGTCGAGCGGGTCCTGTAAGGCCCAATCAGGGGGGAGGGGGGTGCTGCTGCCGGGGAGGGTGCGATCGATCACGCCATTGCTGTAAGCGTATACAGCCGTGGCGACTTCACGACCATCGCGGACATCCACCAGAACAGCGCGCCCGGATTCGGTGCCGAAGTCGATGCCAATTGTATACATATATCACTTCCAATTGGGTAGTTTATCTCTGTGAACGCTCACAGATTCAGGGTAACATAATTATTAGGCGGCGTCAAGCGATTGCCCCGGCAGGGATGAGTGAATTATGGCCGATTCTGTATCGCGGCGGGTAACCCTGAACGATGTCGCCAGGCTGTCCGGCGTTTCGTACCAGACAGTCTCCCGCGTCATCAACAACCACCCTTACGTGGCGGAGGACACGCGCGCCCGCGTCCTCGAAGCTATTGAGCAGCTTGACTACCACCCTAACAAAGCGGCCAAGAGCCTGGTCACGCGCCGTTCCCAGACGCTGGCCGTCATCACCTACGGTCTGGACAAATACGGCCCGGCGCAGATTATGATCAATGTTGAGCGCGCCGCCAAAGAGGCCGGTTACGACCTGATTTTCTCCAACATCCATGAAACCTCTCTGGAGAGCATGCGCGCCGCCATGGAAAGCCTGGAGGGGTGGCAGGTGGATGGCATCCTGGCGATCACGCCGGTTGCGAATATCCTGTGTGAGGAGCTTCGGGCGTTGTGCGGCAGCGTCCCCCTGGTCCAGGTTGATATTCCGCTCGGCGCACAGGTCCCCTCGGCAGTCATCGATCAACGCTGGGGGAGCGCGCTGGTCACCCGGCACCTGATCTCCCTCGGCCATACGCGGATAGCCGCGATCAGCGGGCCGCTGGACTGGTTCGGGGCGCAGGCCCGGCACGAAAGCTGGCGGGAAACTTTGCGGGAGGCCCGGCTGACCCCCGTCGCCAGCCTGGAGGGGGACTGGACGGCGGGCAGCGGGTACCAGGCGGCGGGGCAACTGCTGGACCGGGGTCTGAACTTCACCGCCCTTGTGGTCGCCAATGACCAGATGGCGCTGGGGGCGATCCGCGCCCTGCGCGACCGCGGGCTGCGTATCCCGGAAGATATCTCGATCACTGGCTTTGATGACATCCCCGAAGCGGCTTACTTCGACCCGCCGCTGACCACAGTCCGGCAGGATTTCGGCGTTCTGGGCAACAAGGGCGTCGAATATCTGATGGAGCGAATCGCCGATCCGCAGGCGGCTGCCCGGCAGGTCGTGATCAGGCCCGCTCTGGTTCAGCGGCTGAGCACAGGCCGTCCGTGTCCAGAGCGCCGGACGTAGCGGCCCTGTTCCTCAGGTTATTGGCGACAAAAACTTCACCCTGATCGGGGTAGATACGGCGCGGGCGTCCGGATATACGATCCGCGCCGCACGGCTTATTTCGCCAGTGTGGCCTCCAGGACCGGGCGCAGGGCTTTTTGCAGCCGGGCCATGGCAGCGAGCAGCGCGTCCTGAACAGGCTGCCAGCCGGACTCGGCCGGGCCGGGGTGCATCTCCAGCACGGCGCTGATCCGGCTGACCCGGCGGGTGTCGCGCCGCTCCCAGAGCAGCGGCCCGCCGAAGCTCTGCTCAATAGCGGCTTTCTGACCGGCCAGGGCATCGTAGATCGTCCCGGTGTTGCCCCGACTGGGCCGCTCGATCTCCAGCCCGACGCTGATCGTGCTTCTGTGGATGGCATAGCGAAAGCGCAGGCCGGGATACCCGGCGGGCAGGGTGAGCGCGCTGCGGTTCCCTGGCCGGAGCGGGACGAGGCCCTCGCCGTATTCTCCGATGGATGCCCGCTCCAGCAGGCCGGCCCAGAAGCGGGCGTGCCGCTCCCCGGCGGGGCCGGAGCGCGCTGCCGCCGTGCGCGGCAGGACTTTGAGCAGCTCGCCCAGGGCGGCTTCGTAATCCCCGCGGAAGTCGGTGTACTGGAGCCGGCGGACGCGCAGCGGGGGCTTGCAGTCAGCAAGCAGGACGGGGATGATCCTCTTTTCCTCGCTCAGGGCGACATCGATCTCGTCGCGGACATTGGGCGACCTGACTGACGCCGGGGAGAGCACCAGCAGGAGATGGGAGGCATCTTCCACCGCGTTTTCGACGGAGACATCCCACCGCGCCCCGGCGGGAATGTTGTCTTTATCCAGCCATACGGGGACGCCGTGCCGGCGCAGATCAGCGGCCAGCCGGCGGACAAACGTCTCATCCTTGCGCGAATAGCTCACGAATACCAGCGCCATGCTGCCCCCGATCAGGCGGGGTCCAGGCGCAGGAAGTGATAGCTGTGCGCGCCCAGGCCCACGTATAACCCCGGATCGACCATTTCCTCTCCGGCACGCTGAAAGACCTCGCCGCTGAAGGGATCGGATAGCCGCCAGGCGCGGCCTTTCAGGTCTTCCCAGGGGAGGAGGACGCGCCCCTGCGCGGCATACCCGGCCAGGTTGACGACGATCAGCCGCCGGTCGCCGCCGTGGCGCCAGCAGTAAGGGATCAGGCTGGTGTAGGAGGGGTTATCCGGCCAGCCCGCCCGCTCGCACAGCCGCCACTCGCCCTCGTGAAACAGGGGCGCCCGAAGCTCGGCCAGCAGGGTACGGTAGAAGGCAGCCAGATCGCTGTCAACAGGCTCCGGCGGACGGCGGCCAAGCTGCACGGGGAGCTTAACCTGAGCGCCCTGGAACTGCCCCTCGTGGAACAGGCGCGCGCCCGGCAGCCCGGCGCAGACCAGGGCGACGGCGCGTTCCTGGCGCGGGCCGAACATGGCGGCGGCGCGGGCCTCGTCGTGGTTTTCGATGAAGCGCACCAGCCGTGTCTGGTATTCGGACGCCGCCGTCAGGTGTTCGTAGACGCGGGCAGGCTGGCTGTGGACCAGCCGGTCGTACAGCCGCTTGTCATAGCAGTAGTCAAAGCCCTGCTGCTGAAGCTCCCACTCCATGTCCCAGTAGACTTCAGCCATGAACAGCAGGTCGGGGTGCGCCTTTTTGACGGCCCTGATCACCTGCCACCAGAACTCCTGAGCCGGGGGGCGGCCGGCGCGCGCGCCCCAGGTCCCGGCGAAGATACGTTTGACGAGCAGCATGGCCATATCGACCCGCACGCCGTCGCACTGATTCCCGATCGCGATCAGCGTCTCTGCGGCAGCTTTGCGCAGGGCGGGGCTGAAGGCATTGAGCTGGGCCGTGTCCGTCCAGGGCGGGAAGTAAGGGTCGCGGCCGTGGGCGAAGATACGCCCGCCGGCTTCGAAGAAGTGCTCCGGCGCACTCTGGAGGTCCCGGGTCGTCCCCTGGATCAGATAGTCCGGATGCTGGGCAAGCCAGGGGTGGTCAACAGCGACGTGGTTAGGGACGAAGTCGAGGATCAGGCGGATACCGCGCCGGGCCAGCGCCTCCCGGGCCGCGGCCAGCCCCTCCGGCCCGCCGAGATGGTCATCCACGACATAACGGTGAATGCAGTAGGGCGAGCCGACGACATCCTGCGGGTCGTAATTCGGCAGGGCGCGGCGGTAGCTGCCCTGCAGATCGGGATGTTCGCGGGCGATGCGCGCGCCGGCGGGGCTGCGCTCCCAGACGCCCATCAGCCACACCGCGTCCAGCCCGCTGGCGGCCAGCATGTCCCACTCCGCTTCAGGGATATCGCCCAGCGTGACCGGGCGGTGATAGCGCTCGCCGAGATCGTGCAGCCATGTCCAGGTGTTGATCTCGTACAGGACAGGGTGCTGCGGCCAGCGGGTCATAAGGGCTGCTCCTCCCCGGCGGTTTTACAGCCGGATACGCTGCGCATGGTGAAAGACAGTATCTCCGATCATAAACACAGCGGGCATTTCGTCAACTTCGCTCCGGAATCAAAACCGCCAGAACCGGGAACAGGCAGCGGGTTCTGGCGGCCGGATTGCGACGCGCGGGGCGGGCTAGACGCCCTGCGCCCTGGCGTCATGTACGCCGGCGGAAAGTCGCGTGCGGATATCCTGCGGGTAGGTCTGGCCGCCCAGGCGGGTCAGGATGGCGGCGCCCAGCCCCCAGGCCCCCACGACGCCCCCGATGAGCAGGTACAGCGGCATAGTCCATATGCTGAGCATCAGCAGCCCCAGAGCGAAGGTCAGGATCATGCTGCCCAGGCTGGCGGTAACCATCGGGCTGACGCGGCGGATGTGCAGCCGGGACATTATCCAGGCGCCCGTCGGCAGGCCGATAGCCGTCCAGCCCAGCAGCATCATCAGCGCCAGCACCGCCCAGCCCAGCCAGAGCAGCGGCAGCAGACAGAAGGTGACGATCAGCAGCAGCGACAGGATCATGACCAGAGATATTGCGCCGGCGATAAGGAGCGATAGCACGCCGATGCCGAATGTTGCCAGCGGCGCATTGAGGGCGGCCTCGCTGACCCGGCGCACGCGGAATGGCGCGAACAGGGCGCACAGGGCGGCGCCCGCCCCGATCACCAGCGAAAGGCCGGCGCTGAAAAGCAGCCGATCGGCCGCCGTCGGGCCGGCGCCGGCGGCATCAAACCCGCTGAGGCCGCCCCAGTCCCAGGTCTGCGGACTGAATTCGCCCCACTCCCACCGGGAAGGATCGAAGGCGAGCGGCACCACAGCGTTCCACACGGCGCCCAGGTCCTCACAGGCCGGGCGGTAAGCTCCGACGACACGGGCATCCGGCATGCGTGTGATCGAATCGGCGGCGCACAGGACGGCGTCGCTCCGTACATGGGCGGTGTTCCCCAGTGTGATCCGCGTGCCGAGCGCCGTCAGCTCGCCAGTCACTTCGCCGTTGACCGCGATTGTATCCCCCACCAGGGCGACATCGCCCTCAACCCGGCTGCCCTGCTCCAGTGTGATCTGCTGGGCGACCACGACCAGATTCCCCGGCACGATCTCGCCTGCGGAGAGCGTATATTCCGCGGTGAAGATCATCTGGGTGGGGCGGGTGTCTCCCTGCGCCAGCGCCGGTGTCCCGATCAGCAGGGCGGACAGGGCGACGGGGAGGAAGGCGAGCCATAAACGGCGTGTCATCGTGCGCTCTCCTGTTATGCTGCCTGGACCGGGATAATGATTGTCTGTGGGCGGTCGCGATCCCGCAGGTACCACACCAGCCAGGCCCACAGCATGATCATCGGGATTACGGTCAGGGCGAGGGCGGGGGCCATCGGGAAAGCCGCGATCAGGCTGCCCACGAAGGTCAGCAGGCGCTGCAGGATATCGCTCACGACGCCAAGCGCCGGGACGATCTGCTGCATGGTCGCCATCAGGGCATCGGGCCGTGCCAGCAGCGGCACGGCCACAGCCAGGACCAGAATCAGGGGCAGTATGACCGCGGCTGCCATGAGGCTGCCCCACAACAGCAGCCATCCGCGCCGCCGCTGCGGGGTATAACGGAGGTGTTCGCCCGCCTCGATGCGGGTCATGACCCTGGCCGCGAAGCCGGGAGAGGCCGAAGCCAGCGGCGGGTGGCGCAGCAGGGCATCGACATTGCTCAGCCGGGCGAACTGGGCTGCCCGCTCCTGGTCGGCGGCCAGCGCGGCCTGAAAAGCGGCCAGCTCAGGCCCGGTCAGGTCCTCATCCAGAGCGCGGTTCATGTGTTCCTGTTGCGGTTTCAATGACATCCTAAGAACCCTCCATTGCTGGTGTGAATGTCACGGCTGCGGCAGAGTCAGAATTGGGTTCCATCATATTAGCCAGAGTCTGCCGGGCACGGAACAGGCGGCTCTTGATGGCGGACTCGGTGGTGTGCATCACTTCGGCGATTTCAGTGTAGCTCATATCGTACCAGTAACGCAGCACGACGACCGCCCGGTAATCCGGCGGCATCTGCGCCAGCATGGCCTGGATAGCCGCCGATCGTTCGTTATCCAGGTAGCTGTCTTCTGGCCCGGCTTCGCTGCTGACCAGGGAAGGGTGAGGGGGCAGCCCTTCCTCTTCGATGGAGAGCCAGGTTAGCCGACGTTTGCGCAGCCGATCGATACAGTGGTTAGAGGCGATCGACAGCAGCCAGGTCTTGAAGGGGCGCTGCGGGTCGTAACGCGACAGGTTCGCATAGGCCCGCAGAAACGCTTCCTGGGCAGCATCTTCTGCCTCTGCCGGATCGCCCAGCATCCGGTAGCACAGGTTGAAGGCGGCATGCTGGTAGGTCTCCACCAGTTGCCCGAAGGCGCTCTGGTCCCCCGCCAACGCCGCCTGCGCCCATTCCTGCACAATCGATGTTTCTTCGGACACAGAAACGTCTCCCCCGAAAGGCGTACACCTTCCCAAAGGCAGTCGCCTTTCTATCTCCCCTATACGCAGACCGCCGCCGCGGGTTGCAGGCTGGCCTCAAATAGAGGGGAACTTCGTGAGTCTTAGAGTTTCATAAATACTGGCCGCCGTTGGGTGAAGGGCGGCGGATTCTGACATTCTTCTGATAGTTTTGGAGCATAATTCTGATTGACGGTTAACCGAAACCGATCTAGAATGGCAAGGTGGAACAGCCTGCTGAAGTGGGCTGTTGTGATGTCGAAGGGGTGAGTGAGAGGTGCAGTATGCCAGTCTATACGTATGAATGTATGGAATGCGGTGTCCGGTTCAATGCCAAACAGAGTTTTTCGGATGCGCCCATCACGGTATGTCCGGAGTGCGGTGGCCCCACGCACAAAGTGATCGGCCCGGTCGGCGTTGTCTTCAAAGGCTCCGGGTTTTATGTCAACGACAGCCGCTCCAGCAGTTCTACGCTGAGCAGCCCCGCCAGGAAGAAAGACGGCGATTCCAACGGTGCCGATTCCGGGGGCGCCAGCCCGGCCAGGGCGGATACGAGCGCGAAAGCAGACTGACCCCGATCACATTATACAGCTGTTTCTACCGGTTCACTCAGGACGACCCTCGGCGGTCGTCTTTTTTTGTGGCCCGGAGGGCGGCGGATTCGGCGCTATATCTGAAAGCCAGCCGATGCCCGCACGATCTTCTGCTGGTAATTGAGGACATACTCCAGCAGGCTGTTGTGCAGCTTGGACCAGTCCTCGCCGGAGAGAATGTCGCGCATCTTGCCCAGGTCATCCGTCACGATCGAGGTGGTGATCTGGGGGCATTCGCCGTAGACGGTGTACCAGGATTCGCGCGGCTGCATGCCGAGGCGGGTGATGCCGGGGGCCCATTCCCGCACCACGAACTCGAAGTACTGCTGATCGTACCCCGGTTTAATATCCCAGCTCATCATCAGTTTATATTCCACAGGCGTTCTCCTGGTCCAGGCCCTCTGGTGGAACGGGGCATCGGAGGGATGGTTGTGCCGCAGGAGCTGGCTACTGCTGCTGGGGCTCCAGCACAACGATTTCGGTCTGCTCAGTTGTGACGTTGTCTCCCAACCGCAGGGTCGGGACGGTCTGTATCTTGCTGATGCCCATCACTTTCAGGAAGCGGTCGAGCGGGTCCAGCTCCAGGGTAGTCAGCTCGGTCTTGTAGTGCATCGGGATGACGATATCCGGCTCGATCAGGCTGATCACCTCGGCAGCCTGGGCCGCGTTGAGGCCGTTGCCGCCGCCCACAGGCACCAGCGCCACGTTGACGGCCCCCAGCGCGTCCACTTCGGATTGATCCGGGACATGGTTGAGATCGCCCAGATGGGCGATGGTCAGCCCTTCGAAGTCGAAGACGAAGATGATATTCTGCTTGAAAGGGTCTTCGGGGTGCTGGGTGGCAACGCCGATGACGAAGACGCCGCCGATCTCATATTCGCCCGCCCCGGCAATGATGCGCGTCGTGTCCGGCCAGACTTCGATATTGGCGTGTCCGGGCGCGTCATGGCTGATAGTAACCACATCCGCCCGGAGCTTCTTGGGGAATTTGTAGCCAATGTCGCCGTTATACGGATCGGTAACTATAACAGCCTTGCCGCGCTCCACCAGCCGGAAGCAACTATGCCCGTACCAGGTAATTTCCATCCGCTCGATTCCTCAAACTACGAATTTACCGTGCGACAGATGCCGGTAATGAGCGGAGATTATAGCGTCTGACCTGTGGGCCTGCCATAATCTGCCACAGCGATCAGACGGTGGGGACTGGAACTGCAGAGGTGCGGCGGGCGCGGAGGAAGAACAGGGGTCTTTTCTTTGTGGCCCCCTGTTTTCTCCCCGCTTCCTGCTGCCCACTCTGAAGTTTGGCAGAGCCGGCGGCTCGTGCCATAATCCCCGCACTGTACACTGAAGGCGGAGAGGCTCCTGCTGTGTCCGTCGTTGATGAGATTAAAGCCCGTCTGGACCTGGTCGCGTATATCTCTGAGTCGGTGCCGCTCAAGAAGGCCGGCCGCAGCTATAAAGCCTGCTGCCCCTTTCACCAGGAGCGCACGCCTTCTTTTGTCGTCTTTCCAGAAACACAGTCCTGGCACTGCTTCGGGGCCTGCGCCGAGGGCGGCGATATCCTGACCTTCGCCATGAAGCAGCACGGCTGGACCTTCAACGAGGCGCTGGAGAATCTGGCCCGGCAGGCCGGCGTAGAGCTGCGCCCGCACACGCCGGAACAGGCTCGCCAGGAGCAGGCATTCGAGCGCGCGCTGGGCCTCCTGGACGAGACGGCGCGCTTCTACCACCAGTTGTTCCGGGATTCGCCAGAGGCGGAGGATGCCCGCGCTTATGTCCGGCGGCGGGCTTTGAATGACCAGACGGTGGGCGACTTTCTGCTGGGCTACGCTCCGGACGGCTGGCAGCGCACGATCGATCATCTGACCCGGCTCGGATACGCCCTCGACGATCTGGTTGAGATCGGGGTCGCCATTCGCAATGAACAGGGCCGCGTCTACGATCGCTTCCGCCACCGCCTGATCATCCCTGTCCGCGACGGCCGGGGCCGGACAATTGGCTTTGGCGCGCGGGCGCTCCGCGATGAGGATACGCCCAAGTATCTCAATTCCCCGCAGTCCGAGGTCTTCGATAAGTCGGCCATATTGTTCGGGCTGGACCTGGCCCGGCGCGAAATCCGCGAGACCGAGACGGCCATCATCGTGGAAGGCTACATGGACGTGATGCAGGCGCACCAGGCGGGCTTCCGCAACGTGGTTGCCCAGATGGGCACCGCCCTCACTGAGCCGCAGCTCCGCGCTCTGCGGCGATACGCCGGGCGCGTGATTCTGGCCCTGGACGCCGACCAGGCCGGCGTCAGTGCGACGATGCGCGGCCTGAATGTAGCCCGTGAGAGCCTGAACGACGCTGGCACAGCGCTCTTTGGCCGCGACGGCTCCATGCGTCAGGCCGGGCGGCTGGGCATTGATATGCGTGTGCTGGTGATCAGCGCTGGCAAGGACCCCGACGACCTGATCCGCCAGAATCCGGACGAATGGCGCCATCTGGTAGAAGCGGCGGAGCCGGTTGCCGATTACGTGATCCGCGTCGGGACAGCCGGGCTGAATCCGGCCCGGACGGCGGTCGCCGAGCGCGAAAAGATCGCTCGCCTGCTTCTGCCGCTGCTGACGGCAACCGAGAGCGATCTGCAGAAAGAGGTCAACGTACAGAAGCTGGCCTACAAGCTGCACCTGCCGGAGAAACGGCTGATGGAGATTGCCATGGAGACGCGGGCGGCGCTGGCCCCACACCGGTCTACGGATGCCCGCGTGCGGCAGCGCCGCCCCACCCGGACCATGCAGGAGGCGTCACGCCACTGGCGCCGCCCGCAGCCTCCCCGGCGCGCTGTCCCCGCCCCGCCGGAGGAAGCGCCACCCCCGGCCAGCGAGCCGCCGGAGTATACTGACGAGCCGGGCGATCCCGTTGACGTGATGCCGCCGGACTTCGACCCGACCGCGCCGCCCTGGGAAGAAGGGCCGCTTTCTGAGGCGCCGGCCAGCGCTCCGGCCCGGCGGAACGCGCCCGCCCGCCCGCCCGAATATCAGCCGTCCCCGGCCCATCCGGTGGAGGCGTACCTGCTGCGGATGCTCTTGCTGCGGCCGGAGATGCTCTACCAGGCTAACCGCGCCCTGCGGGAGGTGGCCGAGACGGCCCAGGCGCGCTTCAGCGACGAAGCGCGTAAAGTGCGCATCTTCCGGGCGCTGGGGCCGCTGAGCGTTGAAGACTTCCGCGATTCGGCCCATCAGATGATGCTGCGCGCCCTGCAGGAATCGCTCAATCAGGATACGCTTGAGCCGCTGGAGTATGTGCGGGCGGCTCTGGGGGAGGGCCTGGCCCCCCAGCTTGCGGTGGTATTGAACATGAAGAATCCGGTGGAGTCGAAGCTGCCCGATATGCAGCAAGAGCTGCATTCGATCGGCAAAGATATGCGCCGCCAGGGCCGTATTTTGCAGGAGCCGGAAGCCGAGCTGGTGGATAAGGTCTTCATCCTGCGGCGCGATCATCTGCGGCGAATCAGCGATACGCTGCGCTTCGTGATTGCTGAGGCGGATGTAGAGGAGCGGCGGGAATACAGCGACACGCTGGACGCCAGCAAAGCTGCTGTGGTGTGCCTGGATAAGGCGCTGCAAACGCGATCCGCCTGAGAAGCGCGCCCTGCATCCGCCGGCTCAGGCGGACACGCCCCGGCCCGCCTGTCCTGCCGCAAGTGTTTGAATTTTGGGGTCGATCGTACTACAAATAGGGGGCGTGGCGCGTCTCCGTATACCTTTGGGCAGGAACGGGCTGTTCCATCATCCCGGCCATTCACCTGACATCTTCGAGTCGAGAGATCATCATGTCCAAGCGAAAGACCCGGGTAGAGAATCGGCAAGACAGGCCCCTCGCCAGAAACAGGAAGCAGGACGAGTCGGAGAATGAAATGCCTGATTTTGAGGAAGAGCTGGACGACGAAGAGATCGAGCTGCTCGACGATGAGGAACTCGCCGAGACCGATCTCGATACGCTGGACTCCTTGCAACTGCTGGAGCTGGGGCCGGAGGAAGATGAGGAAGGCGACGAGATCGAGGCCGAGCCTGGCTCTCTGGGCTATGAGGGCATCGGCGCATTAACCGATGACCCGGTGCGCATGTACCTCAAGGAGATCGGGCAGGTCCAGCTTCTGGATACCAACCGCGAAATGTGGCTGGCGGCGGAGATGGCCGCCGCGCATATGCTGGACGAAGTCGCCGCTGCCTGTGCTGAGAATGACCTGAACCAGACGACCGATGTGGCTATGGCCCTCGTGAATCATGCGGCGGAGTCCTGGAAATCCCTGCTGAAGCAGTCCGAAGCGTTCGGGCTGCAGCCGCCGACGTTGAACATGATTATCGACGAAACCAGGCTGGTCAACGTTGCCTGGAATCAGAATGCCGAGTCGCACGTCCGCGACTACTTGCAGCAGCGCGACTGGGGCCACGATGATGAATGGACCGATGTTGCCCGCAGCCTGTTCGATGTGTTTCAGGTGATTTACCTGCTGCCGTTAGCCATGCAGGAGGCCCTGTACGGGGAGACTCTGGACCCGGCCAAAGCGCAGAAGTGGATCGAAGACACGCCTGACGCCGCCGAGCTGATCCTGGATTCGTTTGAGCTGGCCGAGGTACGCCAGTCAGAGGCGGCGGAAGCCCTGACGCGGGCGAATCTGCGCCTGGTGGTCTCGGTCGCCAAGCGCTATATGGGGCGGGGAATCAGTTTTCTGGACCTGATTCAGGAAGGCAATATCGGGCTGCTGCGCGCGGTGGAGAAGTTCGATCACACGCGCGGCTACAAGTTCAGCACCTACGCCACCTGGTGGATCCGGCAGGCCATCAGCCGCGCCATCGCTGACCAGGCCCGCACTATCCGCATCCCCGTGCATATGGTGGAGACGATCAACCGCCTGATGCGTATCGAGCGTGACCTGACTCAGCAGCTCGGCACTGAGCCAACCGCCGAACAGATCGCCATCGAAATGGACTTTCTGGCCGCCGATGAGATTCAAAGCATCCGCGAAGCGCAGGAGCGGGGCGAGCCGCTCAACCCTAATCTGGAACGCCGCCTGCGCCGCGCCTCCAACAAGGTGCGCCGCATCATGCGGATCAGCCAGGAGCCGATGAGTCTGGAGATGCCGGTCGGACAGGAGGATTCATCCTCGCTGGGCGATTTTATCGAGGATGACAAGACCCTCGGCCCGGTGGAGGCGGCCAGCCGCCAGCTCCTCAAGGAGCAGATTCGCGAATCGCTGCGCATCCTGAACGAGCGCGAGCGGGAGGTGCTGGAGCTGCGCTTCGGCCTGAATGACGGCCAGATGCACACGCTGGAAGAAGTGGGCAAGCACTTCGGCGTGACCCGGGAGCGCATCCGCCAGATCGAAGCCAAGGCGCTGCGTAAACTGCGCCACCCGACCCGGTCGCGCCCGCTGCGCTACCACCTGGAAACATAGCCGGGCCGCCGGAAAATACCTGTAACGATATGCGGGGGCACGGGGCAGATGACCGTGCCCCGTTGTTCTGAGTGTGACGGGTATCCCCGTTCAGATGCATGGAGGATAGAAGTCGGCGCCGGAGGCGGGGCGTAGCCTGAGCGCCCGCCAGCCGCCGATTGAATTCCCGCCGATCTCCGTGTATGGTGAGGGGGAAGGCAGATTTCGTCCGCCGATGTGCCACAGGTCCCCGCTATGATTTATCGTATGCGCCGCTTCATCCGCCGCCGCCCATTTCTGACTCTCCTCCTCGCGATCGGGACCGGGCTGCTGGCCGCCCTGCTGGTTGCGATTGGCTACCTGTTCACCGATCTGCCCGATCTCTCCCGCCTGGAAGCGGGCCTGGCCCTGCCGTCCACGCGCATTCTTGACCGGCAGGGGCGGCTGCTTTACGAGATCGCGGACCCGGAAGGGGGGCGCAACCGCGCGGTGCCGCTCGATCAGTTTCCGCAGAGTTGCATCGACGCCACTATCGCCACCGAAGACGCTCACTTCTATGAACATATCGGCGTGGATCTGGCGGGCATTCTGCGGGCGCTGCGCATCAATGTGGAAGGCGGCGAAGTCCTGGCCGGCGGGAGCACGATCACTCAGCAGGTCGCCCGTAATCTGCTGCTCGATCCTGAACAGCGGGCGGAGCGCACCCTGACCCGCAAACTGCGCGAGTCGATCCTGGCCATCCGGCTGACGCTGGCTTACTCCCGCGAGGACATCCTGACCCTGTATCTCAACCAGACCTATTACGGGAATCTGGCCTATGGTCTGGAAGCCGCCGCCCGGACGATCTTCGGCACGGGGGCCGCGGCGCTGGACCTGGCCCAGTGCGCGATGCTGGCCGGGCTGCCCCAGGCCCCGGCGACTTACGACCCGCTGGAGAATCCAGAGGCGGCCAAAGCGCGGCAGGCGACCGTGCTCCGCCTGATGACGGAGCAGGGCTATATCACCGAAGGGGAGGCGCGCCGCGCCCTGAATGAGCCGCTCCAGTACGCTGCCGTGCCTTTCCCGATTGAAGCGCCGCACTTCGTCATGGCCGTGTGGGAACAGCTTGCCGCGCAGTTCCCGGAGGCGCTGTACCGCGGCGGCCTGACGGTGACCACGACGCTGGACCTGGACTGGCAGCAGACGGCTGTGCGCGTTGCTCAGCGCCACCTGGCCCGCCTCAATCGGTCCGACAGCACCGGCTTCGGCCACAATGTCCATAACGCGGCGCTGGTGGCGATGGACCCCTATACCGGGCATGTGCTGGCTATGCTGGGCAGCCCGGACTACTTTGACGAATCCATCAGCGGAGCCTACAACGCGGCCCTGGCGCCCCGCCAGCCGGGCAGCGCGCTCAAGCCGTTCACCTATGCCGCCGCTTTCGACCCGGCGCAGCCAGATCCCTGGACTGCAGCCACGCTGACATTCGACATCGAGACGCCGTTCGTCACCCGTCGCCTGGAAAGCTACACCCCGGCTAACTTCGGGCTGGTCGAACACGGGCCGGTGCTGGTGCGGCAGGCGCTGGCCTGCTCGTACAACATTCCGGCGGTGGTGGCGCTGGAGCATATCGGCGTGGATGCGCTGGTGCGGCTGCTGACGCGGCTCGGCGTGCGTACGCTGGCCGGCAACGAGAAGATCGATCTGGCCGTCACGCTCGGCGGCGGCGAAGTGCGTCTGCTGGAGCTGACGCAGGCTTACGCTGCGCTGGCTAACGGCGGCTATGCCGTGACCCCGGTATTGATCACCCGTGTGGAGGCGGCGGACGGCCAGCTTCTCTACGAATGGGAGCCGCGCCCGCCGGCAAATCGGGTCATCGACCCGCGCGTTGCCTGGCTGATCACCGACATTCTGAGCGACAATAACGCCCGCATGCCGGCTTTCGGCCCGGCTTCGGCGCTGCAGATCGGCCGCCCCGCCGCTGCCAAGACGGGCACGACGACGGATTACCGCGATAACTGGACGATGGGTTACACGCCGAATCTGGTCGTTGGAGTGTGGGTCGGGAACGCCGATAACACCCCCATGCGCGAGGTGACCGGGATTTCCGGGGCCGGCCCGATCTGGCACGACTTCATCCGGACAGTGCTGCGCGGCCAGCCAGTGCTGACCTTCCAGCGGCCCGACGGCCTGGTGCAGGCCGAAGTCTGCGCCATGAGCGGCCTGCTGCCGACCGACGCCTGTCCCCGCCGTGTCCGCGAATGGTTCATTGAGGGCACTGTTCCCACTGACTACGATACCTTCTACCAGACCTTCGCTATTGACCGGCGGACCGGTTTGCTGGCCGACGACTCCACGCCGCCGGAGGATCGCGTTGAGCGGGTGTACCTCGTCCTGCCGCAGGAGGCGCGCGACTGGGCCGCCCGCGAAGGGATTCCGGCCCCGCCAGTCGGCGCGGAAGTGGTCAGGGCGGATGCGGCGCGCAGCCTGCGCCTGCTGGAGCCGGACCCGTACACGCGCTTTCGGATGTCGCCGGGCCTGCCGGGAGATGTTCAGCGGCTACGGCTGACGGTGGGGGTCAGCCCCGGCACGCAGCGCGTGACCTACTTCATGGACGGCCGGCCGGTGGGCAGCGCGACAGATGCGCCCTGGGTGGTGTGGTGGCCGCTGGAAGTGGGCGAGCACGAGCTGGTCGCCGTGGCGGAGCTGGCCGATGGCGCAACCGAACGCACTGACCCGCTCCCGTTCACGGTGGCGCCATACATGCCTGCTGATCAGCGCCCGACGGCTGGCACCCTGCCGTAAAGGGCGCGCTCCTGCGGGGTTGCCCCGTGAAAGAAGGGGCGCCGGGCTTTCTGCGGTACTTTGCCCGGGCGCTTCAGTCCTGCCAGGGCAGGGGGGAAGTGCCCGCCCTCTCAAACCGGACGCGAAATTTATAACGTCCTACCACACGATCCGCCGGGGCGCGATGCGCTGACCGGCCTCCGCCGATTGTAAGAGCGCCTCCAGCACGGCCAGGTCTCGCACCGCTTCATCGGGCGGGCTGCGGTGGGGGATGCCCGCCCGGATGGCCGCCGCAAACCCGGCCAGTTCCGCCGGCACGCCCACCTGCGGCGCGATCGGGATAGTGCGCGTCTCGCCTTTGCTCGCCACGATCAGGGCTTCGGTCCGTGCGACCAGCATCGCCCCTTCCTCGCCCACGATGCGCAGGTTGCCGTACCAGGGCGCGCCGCTGGCATAGGTGACAGCGTACGTGCCGAGCGCGCCGCTGGTAAATTCCAGGGTGGCGGCCAGCGTATCGGAAGGCGGCAGCCCGGCGCGGAAATGCCGGACGGACGCGCTGACCGCAGCAATCTCCCCCAGCACGACGCGCAGCCCGGCCAGATGGTGGATGCCGCCGTCCAGAAGCTGTCCGCCCGGGTAGCCGCCTTCGTGCCGCCAGGGTGTGCCATAGTATTTGTTGCCCGGCGTCAGGCTGACATGGATTGCCCAGTCCGCCAGGAGGGGCCGCCCGATCTCGCCGCTGGCCATGACCTCGGCCGCTCGCAGGAACGGCTCCTCATAGCGGTAATTTTCCGCCACCATCCAGACCTGACCGCGGTGCCTCCGGTAGACTTCCAGCAGGCGGAGTCCTGCGGCGACTGTCGGCGCGACCGGCTTCTCGCTGATCACGTGCTTGCCAGCCTGGAGGGCGGCAGTCACCGCCTCCGGCAGCAGCGGAATCGGCAGAATGATGTCTACCGCCTCGATATCGCGCCGGGCCAGCAGGGCTTCCCTGTCGTCGTAGAGATCGACTTCGTAAGGCAGCAGGGCGGCCAGCCGGCGGGCGGAATCCAGCGTTCGGCTGCAGACAGCGACGATCTGGAAAGCCCCGCCCAGCGCCAGCAAAGCGGGGACATGTGCATCGCGGGCGAAGATGCCCGCCCCGATCAGGCCGAGGCGGATGGGCGCTTCTCCGGCGGACATACGGCCTCCTCTCAGCGCACCGGCGCGATGAAAGGCAGGATGCTGGCGATCATGGCCCGGTCGGGAACCCTGAAGACGATTGTCTCATTAGGGCCGGCCTGCAGACACATCGTCTCGGTTTCGCCGTACCAGCACACGGTGCTGGCATCGGTTGGGACGCCCGGCGTATCGAAGCGCAGCGCGCCGTAACCCCGATAGGCTGCGGCGAACTCGGTGGCGTCTTCTGGCGTATCCCACACAGTCCGCCAGACCAGGACGGTCTCGCTCGTTTCATCGTTGAAGTACAGCCGGTAGCGGTCGCCGCCCCATCCGGCGGCAGCGGAGTTGGCGGTTTCCTCTGGAATCAGAGTGCGCAGATGCTCGCGCAGGTAAAACTCGCCCAGCGTCCGGTCCCAGACCTGCCGCCAGCCTGGCCCCAGCGCCTCATCCAGCGGGGCGACGGAGACCGGGATCGGATCGTCACCGGCGGCGTAGCGCTCTGGATGCAGGATGTGCTCGGTGGATAGCGGCGGGTTGTCGTAGGCATTGTTGAGTAGATCGAAGCCGTTCCCGGCGGTGAAAAGCTGGTAGGTGAAGCTCATGCCGTAAGTGTAAGGGAAGAGCAACTCCCGCTGCAGGATTTCCGGCGCGGCCAGCAACGCCTCCGCCGGGACAGTGAACGCTTCCCCCAGCAGGGCGACGGCGACAGCGGGATTGTTGCGCGTCAGCCGCGACTGGTAACCCTGCGTGATCAACATGGCGTCGCCTTCGACCAGCCCTTGCAGCGCCAGCGTGCTGTCCAGGTCCTCCGCCCGCACGTCGCCCAGCCCGCGACTGAGGAGATCGTAGTGCTGGTCCTGCAGGACATGGGTGAACTCATGGGCGTACAGGATGCGATTGGTTGGGGTCAGCACATCCTGATCGCTGATGACGAACATGGCCTTGATCTCCGGGTCGTAGAAGCCGGCGATCTGCTCGGCCAGGACATCCAGCTGCACCTGGCGCAGGTCAATCTCCAGGTCCATTAAGTCGAAGGCGTGGTAAAAGATGGCGTCATCGCGGGCGGCTTCCGGCGGATATTCCTCGGCCACCTTGCGAATCAGGTACGCCAGCAGCTCGTCGCGCGTCAGAAAGGCGCGTATCACCGGGCTGAGCGGCGGCAGGTCGCGCAGGATAGCCGTGTCGGCCTCGACCCGATCCATCTGGGCGTTCAGCTCCGGATCGGTATTCACCTGCCAGAACGGGGTTGGCGTTGGCGCCGCGCCGCCGCCCTGGGCGGCTGCTGGAAAGGCTGCTGCGAGCAGGAGCAGCAGGGTTGTCGCCAGCCACAATTTTCGCCAGTTCATACAGGATACTCCTTTGCCAGCAGTAAACAGAGGCTATTGTATCCTGAAATGCCCCCCTTTTGCGGCGGCGGCCATGAGCATCTGCTGAGTGTCATCGCTGCGTCTCCTATGATCGTAGCTGTCAGTCGCTCAGGCGGCGCTGGCGCTCGCGCAGTCACGTATTCCTTGTTGCGCACCCTGTGCTATGCTAAAGTCAGATATGCCGTGAAACCTGATCCATAGAATAAATGCATTGATGGTTCTAGTGCGTGAGGGAAGACAGGATGGTGGTGAAATCGCTTAAAGCCGTGGTTTCCAACGGTATCGAGGTGACGCCCCGGCCTGCCCTGTGGGCTGATGTGCCGGATGAGCAGTGGAACGACTGGCGCTGGCAGATGAGCAACCGCCTGAACACGATTCAGGAACTGGAGCAGATCATCCGCCTGACCGATGATGAGAAGGAAGGGCTGAGCGCGGCGGGCCTCTTCCGGATTGACATTACCCCGTATTTCGCCTCGCTGATCGCCCCCGACGATCCGACCTGCCCGGTCCGCCGCCAGGTCATCCCGACCGGGCGCGAGGCACGGGCCTTTGACGCCGTCATGGCCGATTCGCTCTCCGAGGATGCTCACTCGCCCGTGCCCGGGCTGGTGCATCGCTACCCGGACCGCGCCCTGATGCTGGTCACAACGGAGTGCGCCAGCTACTGCCGTTATTGCACGCGCTCGCGGCTGGTGGGCGATAACTCCGCCAACTTCAGCAGCGCCGAGCATGAGGAGCAGCTTGAGTATCTGGCCAACACGCCGCAGGTGCGCGATGTGCTGCTCTCCGGCGGCGACCCGCTGACGATGGCTCCCAGGCGTCTGTACGGCCTGCTCAAGGCGCTGCGCTCCATCCCCCACATCGAGATCGTGCGCATCGGGTCGCGCGTGCCGGTATTTTTGCCGCAGCGCATCACTGACGATCTGTGCGACATGCTGGCGGAGTTCCACCCGCTGTGGCTGAACATCCATGTCAACCACGCCAAAGAAATCACGCCAGAGCTGAGCCGGGCGCTGGACCGCCTGAGCCGGGCGGGCATCCCGCTGGGCAACCAGGCTGTGCTGCTGCGCGGGGTCAACGACAGCCCGGAAGTGCAGATGGAACTGGTGCATAAGCTGGTGCGCAACCGGGTGCGGCCTTACTACCTGTACCAGTGCGATCTGGTGCAGGGGGCGGGGCACTTCCGCACGCCGGTATCAGTGGGCATCGAGATCATCGAGGCTCTGCGCGGCCATACCTCCGGCTACGCCGTCCCGTCTTACATCGTGGACGCGCCGGGCGGCGGCGGCAAGATACCCGTCATGCCGCAGTACGTGATCAGCCAGTCGCCCGGCAAGGTTGTGCTGCGCAACTACGAAGGCTTCATCACTACCTACTACGAGCCAGAGGATTACGACCGGAGCGAGCGCGACGACCTGTGGCTGGAGGGGTCGGCGGCCGCCCGCGAGGAAGGCGCGCAGAAAGGCGTGGCCGATCTGAACGCCGGCAGGCGGCTGACGATCAAGCCGGAAGGTTTTGACGCCCTGCACACGCGCGGTCGCACGGACGCGATCTTCAAGCGCGGCAAGCGTAACCGGCTGGACAACTACGACGAGCTGGACGGGTAGGAACACGTGGGGCGGTCAGATGGACCGCCCCGCGCTTTTACGAGCCTCTGTCCGCGGCCCCGGCCAGGTCCAGCACGGTGTGCAGCAGCACATTCGCGCCGCTGACTATATCGGCGTCAGGCGTGACTTCGCCCGGATTGTGGCTTATGCCGCCCACTGAGGGCACGAACAGCATCCCCGACGGCGTGATCGCCTGCATCGACATGGCGTCATGCCCGGCGAAGCTGGCCAGCCGCATGTGTGACCGGCCCAGCCTGTCCGCGGCCCGCTCAATGGCGGCGATCATATCGGCTGCGAGCGGCGTCGCCGCCACGCTGCCGACCGGCGTCACCGCCAGTTGCAGGCCGTGTTCTTCCGCCGCCGCCCCGGCCAGCGCCAGCAGCGCCGCTTCCATTTCCTCGAGCACGGCTGTATCCGGGTGTCGGAATTCCAGCGCCAGCCGGGCCTGCCCCGGCGCGATGTTGAAGGCCCCGGGGGTGACGCTGATAATGCCGCAGTTCATCGTCCCCGGCATGAAATCCGCCAGGACTGCCGCGCGCGCCCGGCCGATGAACGCGGCGGCACCCCACAGGGCATCGCGCCGGTCGGGCAGGGGCATTGTCCCGGCGTGGGCCGCTTCGCCGGTGAACGTCAGCCAGAAGGAGCGGATGCCCACGATGGCTGTGACGACGCCGATATCCGTCCCGCTTTGTTCCAGCCGCGCTCCCTGCTCGATATGCAGTTCCAGATAGCCGGCCAGAGATGCCGGATCGCGCCGGGCGCTCAGGAGTCCCTCCGGCGTCAGCCCGGCGCGGGCCAGCCCGGCGGCGAACGCCTCCCGGCTGCTGTGGGGATGTTCGAGATCGGCTTCAGCCAGCAGGCCTGCCGCCGCTTTGCTGCCCAGCAGGCTGATATGCGTGCCTTCTTCGTCGGTGAATGCAATCGCTTCCAGGCGTACCGGCAGGATCAGACCGGCCTCGCGGATGGTGCGCAGGACTTCCAGCGCGGCCAGCACCCCCAGCGCGCCGTCGAAGCGCCCGCCGTCCGGCACGGTGTCCAGGTGGGAGCCGAGCAGCAGCGTTCGGGCGGACGGGTCGGCGGCGGGCAGCACGGCGGAGAGGTTGCCGGCGCCGTCTTCGCCCGGGCGAAATCCGCCCGTCCGGGTGCGCTCGCGGAACCAGGCGCGGGCTTCGATATCCGCCGGGGAGAGGGCGGGGCGGTGAACGCCCCCGGAATCAGACGCGCCGATCCGGGCGAGATCGGCTATGTCGCCCAGCAGGCGTCCGGCGTTAATATGCAGGGGGTTGCTCATGGTGGCGCTACCTCTTTAGCCTGAATGCGTATATAACCACGATGGAGTTCTGAAGCTGTCTGCCTGAGGAGAGTATACTCATGTGTTCACTGCTTGCCTGGATTGTGGTTGGCGCGGTAGCCGGCTGGCTGGCCAGTATTGTGATCGGGACGAATAAGCGCCAGGGGTTGATCGCCGATATCGTGGTCGGCGTTGTCGGGGCATTTATCGGCGGCTGGGTGCTCGATCTGCTCGGCATCACTGCCGGCGGGACCATCACCGGCTTCAACCTGGCCAGCCTGTTCACCGCCTTTGTCGGCGCTGTGATCCTGCTGGCGGTCCTGCAGATCGTCCGCCGCCGCTGACGCGAACGCGCCGCAGGCAACGAGGGGCTTAAGCGCCAACTGTAGCAGCCTGGCCGTCTGCAGGACCGAACGTGTCACAGGCAGAAGGCTTAAGCCCTTTGCCCCTGATCATTACGCCCGGCTGCACGCTGCCTGCCTTCACCCAGTACCGCTGGCAATCCGCTCTGTACCGATCTCCGGCAGCGGGGTATACTGGCCCCGCGATAGAAGCGGATAATAAGGCGGAAGAATTTATGCGGCTGGGCATCATCGGGCTGCCACAGAGCGGCAAAACCACAATCTTCAACGCCCTGACCGGCCAGGCGCTGCCGACTGGCTTCGGAGGCGCGGGCCAGATGGAGATCCATACCGCCGTCGTCGCAGTGCCCGACGCGCGGGTGGACTTCCTCAGCAGCCTGTATAAGCCCCGGAAGACGATCTACGCCACGGTCACCTACAAGGATATCGGCGGGCTGGATACCGGCATAGGCGAGGGCGGGCTGAGCGGCCCGCTGCGCAACGAGCTGTCCCAGGTGGACGGCTTCCTCCATGTGGTGCGCGTCTTCGCTGATGACAGCGTGGCCCACCCGCAGGGGAGCGTGAACCCGGCCCGTGATATCGACATCATGGACAGCGAATTTTTGCTGCTGGACCTGATCACGGTGGAGCGGCGGCAGGAGCGGCTGAAAGAAGAGTGGTCCAAGAAGCCGGAAGGCCGCCGCCAGAATGAGCTGGAGACGGCGCTGATGGCCCGGATGCGCGAGCAGCTTGAGGCCGAGCGTCCGCTGCGAGCGATGAGCCTGACCGCCGATGAAGCCCGGATGGTCAGCGGCTACGGCCTGATGACGCTCAAGCCGATGCTGATCGTCTTCAACTGCGGCGACGACGTGCCGGCGACAGATGATCTTTACTCCGGTGCCGCGCACGACCCGGCCCATCTGATCGCGCTGCGCGGCGAGATCGAGGCGGAGATCGCCCAGCTTTCGCCAGAGGACCGCGCCGAATTTCTGGCTGAATACGGCATCGAGGAGCCGGGCGCGTCCCGCGTGATCCGCCTGAGCTACGACTTGCTGGGCATCCAGTCGTTCTTCACCGTTGGCGAGGACGAGGTCCGGGCGTGGAGCGTGCCAATCGGCGCCTCGGCGGTAGAAGCAGCGGGCGTCATCCACACCGATCTGGCCCGCGGCTTCATCCGGGCGGAAGTGACCGCCTACGCCGATCTGCACGATCTGGGCGACATGAAGGCGGTCAAATCCGCTGGCAAGCACCGGCTGGAAGGCAAGACTTACCTCGTCCGCGACGGTGATATCCTCACCATCCGCTTCAACGTGTAATCCCGGCAGCCGACTACGCGATAATCGCCTGATAAGCCAGGTTGCGGAAGCGATCGACGACCGGATACGGCCCGACCGGAAGATGCTGCGTCATCATCAGGCCGATGAATTCTTCGGCGGGGTCGATCCAGAAGTAGGTATTTGCTGCGCCGCCCCACCCATATTCCCCGACCGAGGTTAACTGGCGGGCCTGGCCCAGATCGATAGCTACCCGGAAACCCAGCCCGAATCCGTGATCCAGCACATCCAGACCCATCTTCAGCGGCATCAGAGCCGGGGGAATGTGGTTGGCCGTCATCCAGTCCAGCGTCTTGGGGCTGAGGAGCTGTCCGCCATCGTAGACGCCCCGGTGGAGCAGGCACTCGCAGAAGCGCAGGTAGTCGGGCAGCGTGGAGACCAGTCCGCCGCCGCCGGAGGGGCACGCGGTGGGGGTGGTCACATCCCCGATGCCGTACACTTCCCGGGGCGGGATCGGCGTCGGACCGTAAAGCTCCTGAGATGCGTAAATCTGGGCCAGGCGGCTGACCTTAGCGGGGGGGACCTGAAAGCCAGTATCGACCATCCCCAGCGGCTCGAAGATACGTTCCTGCAGGAAGTCGGCCAGCGGCATATCCGCCGCCATCTGAATCACGTACCCCAGCACATCGGTCGCCAGGCTGTACCGCCACGCTGTCCCCGGCTGGAAGAGCAGGGGGATCGACGCGAGGCGCTCAATGAGTTCCGGCAACGCGCTGTCGCGCGAGCGCGCTGTCAGCCCGGCCTGGCGATAAAGCTCCTCCACCGGGGAGTCATGAGCCCAGCCGTAGCTCAGGCCGGCGGTGTGGGTCAGCAGGTGGTGGATCGTCATCGGCGGGTGCTGGTCGGCTAACTGCAGGCCCAGGACGCCGGACCCGACGCAGACCTTTGTCCGGGCGAACGCCGGGATGAATGTGGCGACCGGGTCGGTCAGGCTGAGGCGCCCTTCTTCAAACAGGAGCATGGCGGCGACGCTGACGATGGGCTTGGTCATGGAGTAGATGCGAAAGAGAGCATCTTCCTGCATGGGTTTGCCGGCCTCAATATCCATCAGGCCGAACTTGCCCAGGTGAACGATCTGGCCCCGGCGTTGAAGCAGCGTCATGATCCCCGGCAGGCGGTTGTCCCTGACGAACGATTCCATCACCGGGGTGATGCGCTCCAGGCGCGCGCTGGACATTCCTGCCGCTTCAGGTGTGCTGATCTGCATGGGGAAGCTCCTTTCTGGTCACTGTGAGGCTGTCCTGAGTTTGGCTCTGCCCGGCGAAAAGCACAATGAATCGGCCGCATCGCGATCTGGCGAGGGGCGGCCGGGCTTGTTACGACGAATCGGGCGGGCTATGATTGTCGGCCAGACGCGCTGTTCGCGGCATTGTGGCCTCGATCTATAGCAGGGTGACAGCTCATGTCCGATTCGCTTCAGGTTGAACTGAATTTCCCGGCCGGCTTTCTGTGGGGCACGGCGACCGCCGCCCACCAGGTGGAGGGAGGGAACATCAACCAGTGGTCCGCCTGGGAACAGAAGGGCGGAGGGCGCATTTTCGGCAATCAGGTGAGCGGGGCGGCCTGTGACTGGTGGAACGGCCGCGCTGAGGGAGACTTCGACCGCGCCGCGTCGCTGCACAACAACGCCCTGCGCCTTTCTGTGGAGTGGAGCCGGATTCAGCCGGAGCCAGATCGCTGGGATGAGGCGGCGCTGGACCGCTACCGCCAGATGGCCGCCGCGCTGCGCGATCGCGGCCTGGAGCCGGTAGTCACGCTGTACCACTTCACATACCCTCTGTGGCTGGAGGAGCGCGGCGGCTGGCTGTGCCCGGACGCGCCGCGCCTGTTCGCCCGCTTCGCGGCCCGCGTTGTCGAGGCGCTGGGCGAATATGTCCGGCTGTGGTGCACGATCAACGAGCCGATGGTGTATGCCGTGCAGAGCTACCTGTTCGGCCTGTGGCCGCCGGGGCGCCAGGACCTGGGCGAGGCCCTGCAGGTTGCGGCGGCGCTGGTCCGCGCCCATGCCGCCGCCTATCACGCCATCAAGCCCGACCATCCAGAGGCGCAGCTCGGCTTTGCCAAGCACCAGATCGCTTTCACGCCGCGCTGGCCCGTCGTAGATGGCCTCGGGGCGTGGGCGCTGAACGCCCTCTTCAATGAGGCGATCTTCGGCGCTTTCACCCGCGGGCGGCTGCGCTGGCTGCCCGGCATGACGACGTCCGTTCCGGAGGCCCGGGGGACTCTGGATTGGATCGGCCTCCAGTATTACAACCGCTACCATGTCCGGCTCAACCCCTGTGTCGCCGGGGCCATGCTGTATGAGCAGTACGTGCCCGCCGGCCTGCCGAAAGGGCCGGACGGCTGGGGCGAGCTGGCTCCGGAACAGGTCTATCCCTTGATCCGTCAGCTTCACCGCCTGGTCGGCGTGCCGATCTACGTCACTGAGGTCGGGGTCCCTGACGCGGATGACAGCATCCGGCCCGGCTACCTGGCGCGCTCGCTCCGGTGGGTGTGGCGGGCCTGCATGCACAACTACCCGGTGCGGGGATTCTTCTTCTGGAGTCTGGTGGATAACTTCGAATGGGCGGAGGGGTACGATCCGCGCTTTCGCTTCGGGCTGTACGGCGTGGACTTCGCCACGCAGGAGCGCACCGAGCGACGCAGCGCCCGCCTGTACCGGGCGGTATGCGCCGCTCACGCCCTGACCGCCGACATCCTCCGCGAACACGCGCCAGAGGCGATCTCCGCCGTGTTTGAGAAGCCGCCCCGGCAGATGCCGTGAAGGGCGGGGGGAGGTGCAGGGTGAGGCGGCCCGCCGCCCTGCACCCTTCAGCGCCCGCGCCGCCTCAGATTTCCGCCCCCCGGCCGTAAAACATCGTATCCTCGCGCGACCCGCCCTGCCCTTCGCCAATGGTGCGGTAGTCGGCGATCAACTGGATCGACCGGATGTATTTCACCATCTTGTAGCCAAGCTGGGTCTCTACGCGGAGCCGCAGCGGCGCGCCGTGAGCGAGCGGCAGCGGTTTGTCGTTCAGATCGTAGGCCAGGATGGTCTGGTGATGGTTGGCCAGCTCGAGGTCGATGACCTCGTAGAACGGCTGCCGGGGCTTATCTCCGTAGGTGAACTGATCCAGCCCGTAGGACAGGAACAGGACATAACGCGCCTCGGGCAGGGGCTGGCAGCGCTCAAGAATCTTTGACAGCGGGACGCCGCTCCATTTGGCGATGCCCGACCAGCCCTGCACGCAATTATGCAGGGTGGTCTGCTCTTCCCTGGGGAGCGCGCGCAGGTCCTCCAGCGTCAGGGTGAGCGGCTGCTGTACCAGTCCCTCCACCGATAAACGCCAGTCGCGGAAGTCGTTACCCGCCAGTTGGATGAATTCTGCGCTTTCGTCCGTTGTGGGCGGCGCGCCGTTAACCCACAGGTAGGGAGAAATAGCAGTTTCCGGATAATGCTGCGCGGAAGAAAGGGAGTGAAAGAAAATCTTCCGGATCGGGTTTTCGATGGTGTCCAGGGCGATCTGCATCCGGCGCTTATGGCGCAGCGAATACCAGGTTGTCCACGCATAAATCGCGACCACGATCAGGAGCGCGATCACGGCGATGCTGACAGCCAGGCCAAAATCTGCTGTCGAGCGGCCCAGCACGATATTGGTAATGTTGTCCTGAAAACGAACCAGGAGCACCAGGATGGTATGTCCGATGGTGAACAGGATGAAGGCGATCAGGCCCAGAAAATGCAGGCTTCGCGCCCGCTGCCGCCCGCCGAACAGGCGCAGATACCAGGGGAAACGGGCGGCAATGGCGGGAGACATGGCCGCGCCCGTCAGGATCAGGAAAGGCCCCAGGAGGAATACCACCGCCGCATAGGTTAACTGCTGCAGGGGATCGTAGGGGTGAAAGTCGGAGGCAGGCGGGATCTGGAAGGTGAGGTATCCTGCCAGCGTATGCGCCGCCCGCGGGAAAATATCCCATGAGGTGGGGATAAGGCGCCGCCATTCGCCCGTTGCAAAGAGCAGCGTCACATAGATGACGCCGTTGAGAATCCAGAAGGTGGTGGAGATGCCGTGCCAGTGACGCCCCAGGCCGAGGTTTTTATGGCCGGGGAGCGCGAGCCACGAAGGCGCGCTTACTTCGTCATCATGGGCGGTGTATATCTCGCCGCCAGCGGTGGGCACTTCCTTCTTCGTGAACTTCAGCCATTCGCTTTTGGGCGTGCATCCCTCATTCCAGTAGAGCCGTGGATGGGCGGCCAGGATTTCAATGCCGCTGCGAATTAACAGACCGAGAAAAAGGATATTGATGTAATGGCTGATCCTCAGCCATAGAGGAAATTCAACAGGACCCATCTTGCTCCTCCTCTTATTGAGCAGGGCATTTTGAAGCTCGGTCGGTGTGTCAGTTATAACGCGTCACGTACAGTTGGGGGTGTCACCGCCGGTAAAGAGCGGCGCGTTCCTGCAGGTCGGTTACGCAGCGCTCCGGCACGTCCACTGATCCGATCCGGTCGTCGTCTTCATGGGCGCGGTGGAAGTCGCTGCCGCCGGTCATGATCAGGCCGTAGGAGCGGGCGACTGCCTGCGTCGCTTTGATATCCTGGCCGGGGTAGTAAACCTCCAGGCCGTCAAGCCCCTGTTCCACCCATTCTCCAATGCGCGCTTCGTAGTCTTCCACGCGGCAGGGGTGAGCCAGCACGGCAACGCCGCCCGCCGCATGGAGCAGGGCGATTGCTTCAGCCATCGTGAACTGACGGTGGGGGATATAGGCCGGGCCGTCGTCGCCGATATAGCGCTCAAAGGCTTCCCGCCGGGTGAGGACATGGCCGGCTTCGACCAGGGCGCGGGCGATATGCGGACGCCCCACCGAGCCGCCGGCGGCCAGCTCGCGCACGCGCTCCAGCGAGACAGGCGCGCCCAGCGCAGCCAGCCGGTCCACCATGGCCGCGGCGCGGGCCTGGCGGCCGTCGCGCAGGGCGGTCAGGCGCGCCCGGAGATGCGAGTCTTCCGGGTCAAAGAGATAACCCAGCAAATCGACCAGTCGGCCGTCCGATTGAAGGGTGGATAGCTCGATTCCGTTGAGCACGGTCAATGGGGTATTCTGGGCGGCGGCGCGGGCTTCGGGGATGCCGCCGATGGTGTCATGATCGGTCAGCGCGATCACGTCCAGGCGGCGGCGCAGGGCGAAATAGACAACCTCCGACGGGGGTAACCCCCCATCAGAGGCTGTGCTGTGCAGATGCAGATCGACGCGCAGAGGTGTCATGAAGCGGCCAGGGATGTCGGCAGCAGCGAAAGGCCAGGGCGCCGGGAGCCGATGCTCCTAGCGCGGCTCGACCACGACGCGGATGGCGGTTCTCTCCTGCCCGTCAATCACAGTTTCTGTGAAATACGGGATGAAGATAACGTCGATATTGTCCTCGGCCAGATAGCCGCGGGCGATGGCCATAGCTTTCATGGCCTGGTTGACTGCGCCAGCCCCGATGGCCTGGACTTCGGCGCGGTTGTGTTCGCGGATCACCCCCGCAATAGCCCCGGCAACGGCTGTGGAACGCGAACGGGCGGAGACTTTAATGATGTCGACCTGTGGATGATCCACCTGAGGGGCGGCGAAATCGGAAGCAGCGGAGGTTTGCATGATGGGATTCCTTGTAGAAAAGTACTCCTGGCGGCAGAGTATAGATCCTTCGATATTATCATTGTACTGAAATTCACATTCTGCACAACCGGTTTGTCCAAAAACGGGCGGCTGCCCCGGCAATGACGTTCTATAACGCCTGTTCCGGCGCGCGGGTAATCAGGCGCGATTCATCAAAACGGAGCGGGGAATAAGAGGTCTGTCTGCGCCGATCGGGTAGACGATTCTGCCGGCTCTTTCCGGACTCGCGTATTAAAGGTGAGCTAACAGCGGCGAATAGCCGCCGCCGCAGGGGTCGGCGGTATCCTGCGCCTGACGTTCAGCGCTTCTGGCCGGGACACCCACCGGTGCGGTTCCGGAGGGATGCCCGCCCCCGCCAGTGCCCCTTAGCATAAGGGAGACTTCGTCGCCGGTCAGGAGGGCTGACAGAAAGTGTTTCCGGTGTTGGGCACAGTTGTTTTAGCGCGAGCTTAAAACCTTAAAACTTTTAAGGTATTTGCGGCGTCCGCTTGTTGAGCCGCCGCGCACTCTCTGTTACAATCAGAGTGTGGGTTGAGGTAACCGGGGGTCACTTCCCACCCGCGCTCCGGGTGGTTCTTTCCGGCAGCGCTCCGCTGCGTACAAGCGTATACGTGCAGCACAACCACAGATCGAGGCACCCCGTTGTCCGCCGGTTGAAGCGCGCATAACTGCTGGCTGACGCGATGCGCTCGATTTTTGTCCAGAGGGGCCTATGAGCGACATCAACCAGACAATGACAGCTCAGGATGCCTGGCAAGCGACGCTCGGTCAGCTTGAACTCCAGTTGAACCGCCCTACCTTTGAGACATGGGTGAAGGGGGCGGAGCTGCTGGCCTATGAGGATGGCTCCTTCATCGTCAGCGTGCGCAACGCCTACACCAAATCGTGGCTGGAAAAGCGTCTGTACGGCTCCATCCGCCGGACGCTTTCCGATCTGTTTGGCCGGATTGTGGAAGTCCGCTTCGTGGTCTATGACCCCCTCGACGACGTGCGCGATCTGGGGCCGTTGTGGGATGAAGTCGGGACCCCGCTGGCTGAGAGCGACGACCGGCCTCACGAGAGCAACCTGAATCCGCGCTACACTTTTGATCGCTTCGTTGTCGGGGGGAGCAACCAGCTCGCCCACGCCGCCGCCATGGCTATCGCCGATCATCCCGGCGGCGCCTATAACCCCCTTTTCATCTATGGCGATGTCGGGCTGGGCAAGACGCACCTGCTGCACGCGATCGGCAACGCCTGCCACGAACGCGGGATGCGCGTCCTGTATATCTCGTCTGAGCAGTTCACCAACGACCTGATTGACGCCATCCGCAGCCAGGATACGGCCGCCTTTCGCACCCACTACCGCACGATGGATGTCCTGCTGGTGGACGATATCCAGTTCATCGCGGGCAAGGACAGCACGCAGGAAGAATTCTTCCATACCTTCAATGCCCTGCACAGCGCCAACAGTCAGATCGTGCTGGCCAGCGATCGCCGGCCCCGCGCCATGGCGACTCTGGAAGAGCGGCTGCGCTCCCGGTTCGAGTGGGGCCTGATCGCCGATATCCAGCCGCCCGATCTGGAGATGCGCATGGCTATTCTCTCCGAGAAGGCGGAAGCTCAGGATATTGTGCTGTCGGAAGACCTGGCCGGCCTGATCGCCAACCAGATCCGCGGCAACATCCGCGAGCTGGAAGGTGTGCTGACCCAGGTGCTGGCTCAGGCCCGCCTGACTTACCAGCCGCTGTCAGCCGATCTGGTCCGCCGGGTGCTGCGGGAGTTCCGCGCGCCGCGCCGGACGCACACCGTGGAGACGGTGCTGGAAGTCACCGCCGCCTTCCACAACCTGACCGTGGACGACCTGATCGGCCCTCGCCGCACGAAAGAAATTGCTATTGCGCGCCAGGAAGCCATGTATCTGGCGCGCGAAGCGACCGAAGCCTCCCTGCCGCAGATCGGGGCGGCGATGGGCGGGCGCGATCACACGACGGTCATGCACGGCTGCAACAAGATTGGCGAGCTGCTGGAGCTGGATGAGGAAGTGCGGCAGGAGATGAAGCAGCTCCGCCTGCGGTTGTTCGGTGATGATGTGTAGTTTTTTTGATTGATTTGAGAGGCGCCCGCAAGGCCGCCTCTTTTTGATTCGATGTCCGCGGCGCCTGCCGCTAATCTGGCGGCGGGGCTACGCATAGTGGAGGAAGCGTAGCCCGTGTGTCGGTCCCGCGCGGCGGGGGCTAAAAAGGATGGCCGGGCAGACTCATCTCCGGGCCTGCCCGGCGGGCGTTCTCTATTCCTGCGGGGGGGCGGCCAGGCGCAGCCGTTCGATGGTGAACGCGCCCGCCGGATGGTCGCTCTCCTGCAGGGCGGCAATCGCAGCTTCGACAGCGTAAGGCACGCGGCGGATATCTACCTGCGCCGCGCCGTTTTCAATGGTGATCAGGGCGTACGAAGCGCGCTGATCGCCGTCAAAAGGCAGCCCGACGCTCCCCGGGTTGACGAAGCGCCAGTCGCCCAGATCGCGATCCATCGGCCTGTGCGTATGCCCGCCGACGGCCAGCCGCCCTTCCCGGATCATGAGGGCATCCAGGATGACATCTTCGGGCGTGTAGGGCAGCAGAACCATCTCGTCATCGCCCGGCCCGGCGTGGAAGCCGACGATCGGGCCGTACCCCTCAACGGTCAGGCTGAGATCGGTCCCCAACTTGAGCAGGTATTCGGCGTCGGCGCCGCTCAACTGGCGGGCGGTCCAGGCGAAGCTGGCGTCGCGCTGCATCATGCGGGCGACATAACTTTCCCACTGGTCGGGGGTGGGCTTATCCTGATGTGGGCGCGCCCAGGTGGTGACATAGCGGTCGGTATTGCCCTGGATCACGCTGGTGGTCTCGGCGGGCAGGGCGCGGATGGCATCCAGACAGGCGACCGGGGCCGGGCCAAAAGCGACCAGATCGCCCAGCACCCAGATGCGGTCGGCGCCGCCGGCGGCCTGAAGATCGGCCAGGACAGCTTGCAGTGCGTGCAGATTGCCATGAATGTCAGAAAGCAATGCCAGGCGCATGGATGTGCTCCTCCAGAACAATACACCGGTCATAATCGGGTTTACGCCGCCTCCCCGGGGGCAGCCAGGGGCGGCTCGCCGGGGCGATTATAACCAACGATATCCTAACTTGTCGTGCTTTTGTCAGTTTTGGCCCTGTGCTATACTGAGCACGGGATAGGTAAAAGCCCGCTTTCGCGCTGCTGCTATCAGAATGGCGCGTCATGAATGATGATCTGGATCGTGCCAGTCTGGAATCGCGTTTCGCCCGCTGGGGGGCACGGCTGCGCGCACACGGGCTGGAGGGGTTGGCGCTGGCCCTGCTGGAAGCGGCGGAGCCGCTCAGCCCGCTGGGGGCGCAGGCGCTTTATGTGGCGCAGCCGGCGCTGGGATTGTTCGTTTCATCCGAATCGGTAGGGCGCTGGGCGCGCTGGCTGGAGGAACCGGCCAATCTGGCCTGGATGCGCGAGCAGATCGCCGTTTCTGCTGATGACAGGATACGCCTCAACGAGGAAGGGCCGTCTGATGGATCCGGTCACTAGCGTGTTTACCCTGTTGATCCTGTTGCTGACCTTCGTCCTGGTCACGCTCGGCTCGCAGGCCATGCGCCGCCAGCAGCGTATCCGGCTGTCGCTGCGCCCGATCGGGGCCTACCAGGAAATGCCGACTATCATCGGCGAAGCGGTGGAGAGCGAGCGCCCGATTCACGTCTCGTTCGGCGGCAGCGGTCTGGGGGCAGAGGCGACGGTGTCCGCCCTGGCCGTGGCCGATCTGCTCTACCCCCTGGCCGAACGGGCCGCGATTGCCAGCCAGACGCCGATCATCTCCCTGAGCGACCCGACCGCGCTGGGACTGGCCCAGGGCACTCTTATTCGCGCCTACCGCCGTCGTGACAACATGGATGCCTACACCAGCACGGCGGCGCGCTGGTACCCCAACGGCGGGCGTTCGCTGGCGCTGGCGGCCGGGGTGGCCGGGGCGCTGGCCGATGAAGACGCCAACTTGAGCGTGGTCGCCGGGCGCTTCGGGCCGGAGATCGCCTTCATCGGGGAGCAGGCAACCCGCTACGACCAGACTTTTTACGGGCACAGCGATCAGCTCGATGGGCAGGCCGTCGCCTGGGTGATGTCGCGCCAGCCGCTGATTGGCGAGGAGCTGTACGTGGCCGGGGCGTACCTGCCCGCCCAGCCGTCCGCCACGCATCTCAGCCAGCTTCTGGCGATGGAAGGGCTGCGGGTAGTTGTGCTGGTCGCGCTGGTCCTGATCACGATTGTCGCTTTTGCCGCCGAATGGATCGGCCTCTTCCTGCTGGTGGTGGGCATCGCAGCCGGGGTGCTGGCAGTGATATTCATACTGAACTATTTGCGCCAGCACAGGGGGAGGGCAACATGAAGCGCATCTCCGGCATTCTGGCTTCGGCGCTGGTGATCGGGCTGGGGCTGATCACGCTGTGGGGCCTGTTCCCCGGCTCTCCGGTTGCCTTCATCGCCACGGTGCTGGTTCAGCTTGTCGTGGTGGTCAGCGCGGCTGCCGTGCTGATCGGCGTGATCAATCTGCTGTGGGTTCATTTGCGGCGGGTGCTCCGCGGCGATCCAGGCTGGCCGTACAGCCTGGCCCTGTTCTTCGCCGCCCTGGCCGTCATCGTCATCGTCACGCTGGAGCGGCTCAACCTGATCGGCGGCGAGGTCTCCCTCAGCACATTTCTGTTCAACGCCGTCCAGGTCTCGGTAGAAAGCGCCCTGGCATCGCTGATTGTCTTCTTCCTCGTGTATGCTGCGGCTCGCCTGTTCCGCCACCGGGTGACCTGGAGCAGTTTGCTGTTCGTGGTGACCCTGCTGATCATCCTGATCGGGTGGCTGCATATCCCGGCGCTGGACTTCTTCAGCGGAGTCAGCGAATGGATACGCACCATCCCCGCTTCGGCAGGCGCGCGCGGCCTGTTGATCGGCATTGCGCTGGGCGTGGCGACGGCGGGCGTGCGCGTGCTGCTGGGGCAGGACCCCAGCTACCGGGAGTAGTCTATGCCGGATAACCGTCAAATGCCTCAAGGTGAAGACCTGCCGGATTGGCTGCGGGGGCATATCCACCCCTATCCCGGCGAAGAACCTGCGCCGTCGGAGTCTCCTGCGGAGCCTGCCGGATCGCCCCTGTCCTGGGCGGAGGAGCCTGAGGGCGACTCAGAAGCGCTCTGGTTCGCCGACGCGGGCAGCCAGCGCCCGCCGCCCGATGAGATAGCCGATATGGGCGGCGAAGCGATGGAGCCGTCCTGGCTGTTCGATGATCTGGACGAAGAGGCCGCCGGCGCGGCTGATGCCGGGACAGGCCCGGCGGAGCCGGAAGCGGTCCCGCCCTCCCCGGCGGAAGCCCTGCCGGACTGGCTGGAGATCGCCGATTCGCTGGGGGAGGAGCCGGCGCCTGCTGCGGCTATCCCGGACTGGCTGGCGGCTGCCGGGGCGATCGAGGCTGACGAAGGATTTGTGGAAGACGAGCCTGCGGCGGACGAGGAGGGCTTCCCTTCTCCTGATGCCGCCGCCGTTCCGGACTGGCTGGCCGCGGCTGATGAGCTGACCCTGGACGATGAAGAAGAGGCCGTCCCGGAGGAGGAAGCTGCCGAGGCGGCGACGCCCGAATGGGTGCTGGTTGATACCGGCCAGCTTTCGCCTGAGCATCTGCCGCCGGAAGCAGCGGCGGAAGAAGACCTCACTTATGAGGAGTGGCAGGAGATTCAGGCGGAGGCAGAGCGCGAGCCGTCGGCGGAAGAAATGCTGGCCGAAGAAGTCCCCGACTGGTTCGAAGAAATCGGGGCGGAAGAAGCCTCCGAAGTGCCGTCCGAGCCGGTCGGGAAAACCGGCCCTGAGTTTGTGCCGGACTGGTACCTGGGGTTGGAGGAGCAGGGCGAGGCCGCGCAGCCGGAATGGTTCGATAACCTTGATTTCTCTGTCGAGGCGCTGGCCGCCGCCCCGATCCTGCCGGAGGAGCCTCCTGAGCCAGAGCCGCCCGCCGTTGAAGCGGCTGCGGCGGCTTCCCTGGATGAGCTGCCGGACTGGTTCGCCGATATGCCGGATCAGGCTGCGCCGCCGGATGCCGGACAGCCGCCGGATGTTGGACAGTTACCGGGTGCGGAACTGCCCGACTGGTTCGCCGATATCGGAGCGCCGCCAGCGGCAGAAGCGCCCGCGCCGCCCGCCCCGGATGCAGCGCCCGCCGCGGCAGTGGCGGAACAGCCCGACTGGTTCGCCGAGTTTGAAGAGGCAGTACAATCGCCGGCAGCGCCTGTGACACCGGCGGCCGCTCCGGTGGTCGGGGCGGAAGGCGGCCTGGCCCCGGGCGAAGCGCCGGACTGGCTGGCCGGGCTGTCGCCGGAGGTCCCGGCGGAAGCGTTAAGCTCCGATGCCATTTACGCCGGCGGCGACGACTTCATGAAGATCATCGACGAGGAGCTGGGCGGGGAGATTGATCCGCTGGCCGCGCTCGGCCTGAGCGCCGGGGGCGCCGCCGATGCTGCCCTCCTCTCTGAAAAAGACGCGACATTTGACCTGGACGCGCTCCTGGCTGAATCCGGCCTGCCGCCGATCGTAGAGGAGCGGGCCGAAGACGAAGACGAGATCGTGCCCGGCCTGGAAGGGGCGGAGATGCCGGACTGGCTGGCTGATGCCCAGACGGGCGAGCCAGGCACGCCGGGGTATTCCGCTGTGGGCGCGGTCCTGCGCCGTTCCGAAACGCCCGAAGAAGAGCTGAGCGAGCGGCTGCGCCTCCTGCGCAAGCGGACGGGCGAAGCGGCTGCGGTCGCCATCCCCGCCGCCGCGCCTTCCGATGCGCTGGCCGGCGTCACCGATGGTCTCAGCCCGACGACGGTGTTCAGCTCGGTGGCGGTCGGGCGTCAGGTACAGGCAGGCGTCACCCTCGATAAAACGCAGGAAGCCCGCGTGGCGACTCTGTCGGCGCTGCTGGGGCTGGAAGCGCTGGCTGAGCCGGAACTGGATGAGGAGGGCCGCCCGCTCCCGGTGGATAAAGCTGCGGAGGCGGCCCGCATTAAGGAAGCGGCCAGGCGCGCCCGCGCGCGCAGCCGTCGCAAGCCCCTCCGCCTGGTGATCACGGTGGCTCTGGTTGTGGCTGTGATCCTGCCTTTCTTCGCCGATTTCTCGTCCCTGATCAGCCTCCCGGTGGCGGCTTTCGATCCGGCCCGCAACGGCGAGATGGACGCTGCTATTCAGGCCCTTCGTTCCGGCGACAGGGTGCTGATCGGCTTCGAGTACGGCCCGACTTCGGCCGGTGAGATGGACGCCCTGGCTGTGCCGCTGCTCATGCACATCCTGCTGCGAGGGGCGCAGCCCGTGATTGTCAGCACTAACCCCGCTGGCATCCTGCACGCCCGCGATGTTCTGAGCAGGCTGGCGCACGACGAATTCCTGCTGGCGCAGTTGGGGCGGCCGATCGATCGCCCGCTTACGACCCCGGATGACTATGTTATTCTGCCCTATCTGCCCGGCGGGGTAGTCGGCCTGCGGGCGCTGACGGCGACTAGCACCGATGTGAGCGCCGTCGATCGGGGTGTATTCGCCGTCGATCTGGAAGGCAACCCGACCGGGCTGAATGTCCGGTTCCTCCAGACTACGTTTAAGCTGGTCCTGACGCTGGCCGAACGCGGCGAAGACCTGCGCCAGTGGGTTGAGCAGGTGGGCGTGCCGGTCCGGCTGCCGCTGGCGGCGGCGGTATCGGTGGCCGCTGAGCCGGTGGCCCTGCCTTATCTGCATTCCGGCCAGCTTGTCGGACTGCTGTCGGGCTATCGTGACGCCTACGTTTACAACGCGATTCTGATGGCCGCGCTGCCGCCGGTGGTCAGACTGCCGCTGGCCGGCCCGACCAGCCGGGCGGCGGCCGCCGCGATTGCCGGCCCGACCAGGACGCCTGTTGGCGAGCCGGCGGATATTGCCGAAGGGCCGAGCGCGACGCCGTCGCCGACTGCCCCGGTCAGCGGGCTGCCGGACACGGTCCGGCTGATCACGTATACGCCGTTCCCATCCGCCACGCCGACGGCGACCTTCACGCCCAGCATCACGCCCAGCCCGACACAGGTCCCCACGGAAGCGCCGACGCTGACTGAAGATGAACTCACCGCCGCTGCGGAGGCCAGCCCGACGCCGCCGCCAACGGCCACCGAGCGCATCTTTGTCACGGCCACGCCGCAGGAGGCCGGGCCAGAGGCGTCGCCGACTGCCGCCCGGACGGTGCTGCTGCCGCCAGACCAGACCTATCGGGACACGCGGTGGTACAGCCTGACTCTGGGCACGCTGGCCGCGGCCGTCCTGATCGGCGTGGGCGCTCTGTTCAATCTTGCGCGGTTTAGGTCCAGTCGTCGGAGGCGGGATAAGTGACGCCACAAACGCTTGATGTGATCGCCGGCTGGGTGGGGTTTGTCCTGACGCTGCTGATCTTCAGCTATCTGCTGGCGGATAACTTTTTATACCGCCTGGCCGTGTACATCTTCGTCGGGGTTGCGGCGGCTTACAGCGCGGTCGTGGCCGTGGAGGGGGTTCTGCTGCCCTGGCTGCGGGGGACGCTCCTGGCGCCCGGCGTCAGCGCCGGCCAGATTCTGTTCGGGGTCGTCCCGCTGCTGATCGGCCTGCTCCTGCTGCTGAAGTCTGTCCCCCGGCTGGCCTTTCTGGGCAACCTGGGCATGGCCTTCCTGATCGGCATCGGCGTGGCGGTCTCGCTGATCGGCACGATCAGTGGCACCCTGATCCCGCTGATCGCGTCCAGCGGGACGGCGGTAGGGGATAATCTGGTTGACGGCTTGATCATCATCCTGGGGACAATCACCTCGCTGCTGTACTTTCAGTATCTGGCGGTGCGCCGCCCGGATGGCGAGATTGTGCGGCCCTGGCCGCTGCGGCTGGCCGGGGCGGTGGGGCAGATATTCCTGATTGTGACCTTTGCCTCGCTGTACGCGGGTGCGATCCTCTCCAGCCTGACCATCTTCAGCGAGCGGATTGCGTTTTTGCTGGCGCAGGTACTGGGGTAGGGCGAGCCGGACACGAAGCGATGAGGGCTGGTATGGCCGATACGGACGATATTAAATCCATCCTTGCGGCAGACTTTGGCAGCGTCAACACGCGCGTGATCCTGATCGATCTGGTGGACGGCGCGTACCGTCTCGTTGCCCGCGCCATGACCCGCACTACGGCGGATGACCCGGTTCGCGATGTGAGCGTGGGGCTGTTCCGCGGGCTGGAGCTGCTGACCGAACAGACGGGGCGGGCGCTCCTGGCCGGGCGCAAGGATCAGGTGCTGATGCCGGAGGGGGATGGGCAGGGGGTGGACGCCGTGCTGGCGACGGCCAGCGTCGGCCAGCCGCTGGATGTGGTGGTGGTCGGCCTGATGCCTGATGTCAGCGTCAGCAGCGCCCTGCATGTCCTCACCGGCTCGTACGCGCGGGTGGTCGATACGCTTTCGCTGGCCGATATCCGTACCGAACAGGAACAGATCAACGCTATCCTGGCCAGGAAGCCCGACCTGATCTTCATCGTCGGAGGGACGGATGCCGGCGCGGAGGAGCCGATTCTGGAACTGGTGCGCGTGGTGCTCAGCGCCGTGCAGATCGCGACCAAGAAACCGATGGTGCTGTTCGCCGGCAACCGGGCCATTCAGGCTGAGGTCAATGAGCTGCTGCAGGACGCGACCAACCTCTTCGTGGTCGATAACATTCGTCCCAGCCTGGTCGATGAGGCGTTAGGGCCGGCCCAGCAGGGACTCGCCGCGGTGTACAACCGCTTCAAGGTTAACGGCGGCGGGGGCTTTGAGGAAGTCAGCGCGATCAGCAAGGTGGGAGTCCTGCCGACAGCGCAGAGTTATACGCATCTGGTGCGCTACCTGGGGGCAGTTGCCCGCAAGGATCACAGCGGCCAGGTGCCGGGTGTGCTGGCGGTTGATGTGGGCAGCGCCACCACAATGGCCGCCTCCTCGATTCAGAGGCGCGGCTATACCTGTATTCGCACCGATATCGGGGTGGGCCACAGCGCGCTGGGGACTCTGTCCGGGACCACACCCGGCAACGTCCGCCGCTGGCTGACCTGGGACGCCCCCAGCGACGAAATTCTGGCTTACGCTTATAATAAATCGCTGCGTCCGGCGACCGTGCCGCAGTCCGAACAGGAACTGGAGCTGGAATACGCCCTGGCGCGCGAGGCAATCCGCCTGGTGGTCGGGCAGGCCCGCGAGGCCTGGCCGGGCGGCGCGAAGGCAGCCCCGCCGCTGCGCCCGATCATCGGGGCGGGCGCGGTGCTGGCCCAGGCGCCGCACCCCGGATACGCGGCCTTGCTCCTGCTGGATGCCATCCAGCCGGTCGGGGTGACCGAGCTGCTGCTGGACCCGGCCGGCCTGATCCCGGCGCTGGGGGCCGTGGGCTATCTTCAGCCGTCGGCGGTGGTGCAGATGCTCGACGCCGGCGATCTGCTCCGCATCGGGTCCGCGGTGTGCGTCGATGGGCGGGTCCGCCGGATCGGCTACGGGGGGATGCGCGTGACGATCAAACTGCCCGGCGGGCAGGTGGAACGCCGGCAGGTGGCGGCAGGGACCCTCTGGACCTATCCGCTCCCGCCCGGCCAGACGGCGCGGGTGGAGGTGAAAACTTCGCGCGGGCTGAGTATCGACGGCAAGTCATCGCTCAAGCTGACGCTGGAAGGCGGCGCCGCCGGGCTGATCTTCGATGCGCGCGGCCGCCCGCTGCCGCTGCCGCGCAATGCTGAGGCGCGGGCCCGCCTGTATCCGGCCTGGGTCGCGGGAACTCAGGGAACTATCCGCCTGCGCGTGGATGAGGTCGATCAGTCCCAGGTGGACCGCGACGCGCTGGGGACAGTCGAGATTATGACCGGCGAGGAAAAAGCGGCAGAGTCGGACGGAATTGCTGAAATTGCTGAAGAAGAAAAGCCGCGCCGCAGGGGGGTGTTCGGTTTTCTGCGGCGGACGCCTGCCCCACACGAGGAGGATGCCGGGGAGACTCCTGCTTCGGAGATGATGGCCGAGCTGGAGGCTATTGCCGCCGCGCGTTCCGCCGATGAGGTCCGCGCTCCTGCCCCGGCGCCGGCGGCGGAGCCGGCGAAAGCCGATAGCGACGAAATGTTGTCGGAGCTGCGCGAATCGACGCAGGAGACAGGCAAGAAGCGGCGCTTCCGCCGTTAGGCGCGGTGAAAAGCAGGGATGCTCATGGCTAACTACTATCCGGATCAGACGACTATTCTGGCGCAGACCACCATCCGGCGGGAGCGTCTCCTCCCGCCCGATGTCATGGGCAGGGTGGATGTAGAAGAGGGCCTGTCCGTGCGCGAGGTCGATATTGTGGCGCAGGGGGTTCGCGCCAGTCGCTATGTGGTCGTGGACCTGGCCGCCCATCTGGGAACCGCTGATCCGGACCTCCTGGCGGAAATGATCATAGTCCATGACCGCGAGCCGGTGGAAGAAGGCAAGATACTCGCGACAGACAAAAAGAAAAAACGCACCGTGCGCGCGCCAGCGAACGGGATTGTGGCCCAGGTGCTCGGCAGCCGGATTGTGCTGCACACCGGGCTGGTCAAGGAAGAGCTGCGGGCCAACCTGCGCGGCACCGTTGTCTCGGTCCGCCCGGGGCGCGGCGTCCTGATCGAGACGATCGGCGGCCTGGTGCAGGGCGTGTGGGGCAACGGCGAGGTGGGTTTCGGGTTCTTGAAGATGGAGCCGCGCGACGGATTGTCCTCTGTGGAGGTGGATGAGTTCTCCAATGAGTGGCGCGGCGCCGTCGTCGTGGTGCAGGGTTCGCTGGAACAGGCTGACATGGCCAGGGCCGCCGCCCAGGGGATGGGGGGATTGATCGCCGCCAGTATGTCCGCCAACTTGCGCAGAATCGCACTTAAATTGAAAATACCTATACTGTTGACAGAAGGATTTGGTTCCGACCGGATGAATCGCCTGGCGGCCGGGGTGCTCGAGTCCTACGTGGACCGGCAGGTATCCGTGATCGCACACGAGCCGGACCGGTGGACGCCTGATCGACCGGAGGTTATCATCCCGACGGGTGGGGACAGCAAGACCTCCCCGCCTCCGTCCCGCAATGAGCCGCTGCGTGTGGGGGCAGAAGTGCGCATCCTGCGCAAGCCGTACACCGGGGTGATCGCGCGGGTGAAGATGCTGCCCAGGACGCCGCAGCGAATCGAAAACGGGCTGCGCCTTCCGGTTGCAGAAGTGACATTGCCTAGTGGACGTGCCGTGACAGTCCCCCTGGTCAACCTGGAACTGTTCGGTCGGGGTTAGAGGCCCCATGTGTTCCGGGGGCATCGATCCCCCGCACGGTGGAGGAGAGCTTTATGAGCGATAGAGACGATCTGTTGGGCGGATATGAAGGCGATCCTTTTGATCAGGGAGATGACTTCGATTGGGACGAGGACGAGGGGTTCCCTGATCTGGGGGATGCCAGTGCATTTGAACTGGGGGATGAAGAGGCCGACCTGCCGTCCTTTGGCGAAGGGCCAGGAGAGGTCGATGAGGAATCTCCGACCCTGTTCGGGCTGAATCGTACGTTTGTACTTATCCTGGCCGTCGTGGCGATTGTGCTCTGTATCGGCGTGATCGGGCTGGTCTTCATCATCCAGCAGAACGCCGGGCCATCGGATGTGGAGCTGACGGTGACGGCGGTGTATGCCACTAACACCTATGTGGCCTATGCTCTGGAGCTGACCGAGACCCAGAACGCGGCCAACGCGGCCCTGACGGCCACGGCTGATGCCTGGACGGATACGCCGACGCCGACGCCAACCTTCACCCCGACGCCAACCTTCACCCCGACGACCGAATCGCCGCCCACAATCGCGTTCTTCACCCCGACGCCGGGCCAGGTCGAGAGCGGGCTGGACCCCGGTGGCGTGGCGGCCACAGCGACCCGGCTGGCGGAAATCCTCGGCGGGGCGACGCCAACGCCCGAGGAAGGCGTGGGTATTGGCGGCGGGTTTGTCACTCCGACGCCGGCCACGATCGCCACGTCCCTGCCGCAGACCGGGTTGTTTGACGCGGGATTTGCTGGCGGCGGCGGGCTGGACGGCCTGCTTCTGGCCGGGCTGGCCGCTCTGGGGCTGGGCGCTGTTATTGTAGCCAGCCGCTGGCTGCGGTCGCACTAGACGGGCCGGTGGGCTTCCCGCGCCCGCAAATCTGGCAGGCGTCAGAAACGGAACTGGCAACAGGCCGGGCGTATAGTGCTGCCCGGCCTGTTTTGCATCCCGCCCGGCCTGGCGATGATATCCCGGAACAGCGCGACAAAGATACCTGACGCCCGTTTTCTGGTATCATCGTGATTGGGGGAGGTAAAGGGCGTGCCCGGCAGGGCGCGCGGCTGTTACACCGTGGAACGTCGCTATGTCCGTAAAGCTGCAAACATATTATCGGGATGATGCTCTTCGCGCTGTGCTGCAACTGCTCGCTGGCGATCGCTGCGTTGCTGTCGTCGGCATGAGCAATTTCGGCAAGTCCACGCTGTTACGCCAGATGCAGACACCGGAAGCGGCGGCGCGTTACCGGGAACTGACCGGCAAAAAGGCGCTGTTCGTCTATGTGGATTGCAACAGGATGCTGGAGATGTCGCCGCGCGGCTTTTTTGAAGTCACCCTGCGGGCGGCGTTGGAGGTCCTGCCGGGCAGCGAGTCACACCTGAAGCCGGTGGTCGAGGAGCAGTATCGGATGGTCGTGCAGCCGCCGAATGATTTCGCCGTGCCGCTGGCCTTCAACGATGCGCTGGTGGCGTTGGTGGAAAAGAACACGCGCCAGGTGATTCTGCTGTTGGATGAGTTTGACGAGGTGCTGACCGATCTGGACCCGCGCATCCTGCTCAATCTGCGGGCGCTGCGCGATCGATATGGCCCGGACCTCAGCTATGTAATTGCGTCGGCCATGCCGCCCTCGGAGATGCTGCAGCGAAACGAGCTGGTTGCGGAGTTTGCCGAACTTTTTGAGGCGAGCGAGCACTATCTGGGGCCGCTCTCGCTGGACGAGACGCGCCGGATGGCGGCGGAGATATTCGAGGCCGCTGGATATGCGCTGAATGATGCGGAGGCGGATTTCATCGTCCAGGAGGCTGGCGGGCATCCCGGCCTGATTCAGGCGGTGGGGCAGGTTCTGCTTCAGGTGGAAAGTGGCGCGCCGGCCCTCTACCAGCAGCAGGCGTTTGATCTGGCCAACGCCATGCTGGAGTCCGACCGGATAGCGCTGGCCGAGCTGAACCGGCTGTGGCAGCAGCTCACGGCGGAAGAGCAACAGGCAGTTGTGGATGCCGTGGTGGCGGGCCGGTTTGATCCGTCTATCGATCGTATTCTGCGTCAGCGCGGCCTGATCAGCGCTGCGCCGGATGATAGGGAATCGCCGCAGTTCCTGGGGCAGTTATTCACCCGTTATGTGCGCCGCAAGGCGCTGACCCGGCCCGGCTCCCGGCGCGGCATCCAGATTGATACGGATTCGGGCGAGGTCTGGGTGGATGGCTTGGCGGTGGAGACCCTGACCGATCTGGAGTACCGGCTGCTGCTCCTCCTTTATGGGCGGCTGGATAAGCTCTGTGACAAGTACCAGCTTGTTGAGGCAGTATGGGGCGAGCATTATATTGACGAAGTTGATGATGCCCGTATCGAAAAGCTGGTCAGTCGGCTGCGAACCAAGCTGGAGGCGGGCGCTGCCTCTGCGCGTTACCTGGTCACGGTGCGGGGCCGGGGATACAGGCTTTCCAGCGTGCCGGAACAGATAGCTTAGGCTTCCTTCGGGCCTGGCGCACGGGTGTGCCTCAACGCCGCCAGGCTATCATACATACCAGGCGATAACCGGACTGGCAGGATATGAGCGCGCTGCCTGATGAGATCAGGCCGAATCTGGCAATGATCCGGAAGATCATTGAGCAGAATCATGGTAGAATTGAGCAGAAGTATACGTAACCAGGAAAACATCCTTCGGATTCATCTGCCAGTGATTCTTCCGCGAGTATGTTGCCCTGGAAAACCAGCATTAATCCTGTAAAAGCTGGAGGTGCGCATGGCCGGCCAAACGACACTCCTGGTCGTTGAGGATGATGTTCATCTGTTGCAGGGAATCCGGGACATTCTGGAAATCGAGGGCTATCGAGTCCTGACCGCCGGGAACGGGGTTGAGGGGCTTGATGTGCTCAACGGGTTGCCCCGCCCCCCCGATCTGATTATCTCCGATATTATGATGCCGCGCATGGATGGGTACCAGTTCTTTCAGGCTGTGCGTGCTTCAGAACGCTGGGTGGATATCCCCTTTGTCTTTCTGACGGCCAAGGGCGAGAAACATGACGTGCGGCTTGGTCAGCGCCTGGGCGCGGAAGCGTATGTCGTGAAGCCGATGGACCCTGAAGACTTGCTGGTGATTGTGGATGCGCGGCTCCGCCGTATCCAGCAAATCCGGGAACGCTATGACGATCAGGTTTCCGATATCAAGCGCAATATCATGACCATCCTCAATCATGAGTTTCGCACCCCGCTGACCTATATGGTCGCCTATTCCGACTTGCTCAACAGCGATGCCGCATCGCTGACGCCGGATGAGCTGCGGACGTTCCTGCGCGGCGTCAATAATGGGGCGGACCGCTTCCGGCGGCTGGTGGAAAACTTCATTTCGCTGGTGGAGCTGGATGTTAGCGAGGCTGCCAAGAATTTCGCGTGGCGGAGCCAGACGATCACCGATATCCGGCCGATTTGCGCGGATGCTTTCAGCACCTGCCAGGTCATGGCCGAAGATAAGGGGGTGACGCTGGTGCTCGATGTGCCCGATCATGTCCCGGCGTTTGTGGGGGATTACGAATATCTGCGGATCGCGCTGGCCCAGCTTGTCGAGAACGGCATCAAGTTCTCCGATAAGCCGGGGGGCCGGGTGGAGCTGCGGGCGAGCCACGACGCTGAGAGTGTCTCCCTCATTGTTCAGGACTGGGGGCGCGGCATTGCCAGGGAGGAATTTGAGCGTATCTGGGAACCTTTTTACCAGATCGATCGGTCCGTGCACGAGGATCAGGGCGCCGGGTCGGGGCTGGCGATTGTGCGCGGTATTATTGTCAGGCTGCACGGAGGGACTATCGCTGTTGACAGCACCCCTGGCAAAGGCAGCACGTTCACCCTCAGGCTGCCGCGCGGGGAGAAGCCCGGCGCCTGATCGCGGCGGCTCTCCCGGCGCCCCGGGAATCGTCAGCATGGCGTCCGCTTGCTGTCAGAGTTGCGCGCAGCGCCGTGTTACGATACAAACACAATCAGGATGTGCCACTCTGGCTGGCCGCATGGCGGCTGTTCGCGCTGCGTCTGCTTATAAGGAGATATCTCGCTCATGGCTCAATCACTGATAGAAAAGATCAACACTCTGATTTCGGCTAACCTGCACGGCATGGTGGATCGCGCTCTGGAGCAGAACTCGGTCAAGGTGATGGATGAGTACATCCGCCAGGCCGAGCGCAACCTGGACTCGCTGGAAGATTCGGCGGCCACTATCGGCGGCACCGTCCGCACGCTCAAGCGCAAGCACGAGGAGTTCGCCGCTTCGGCAGAGAAGCTGGATCGCGATATTGACACCCTGCTGCTCAAGGGCAAGAACGAGCTGGCTGCGGCGGCCCAGGCCGATCTCAACACCAAGCAGCAGCTTGCTCAGGAATACTACGAGCAGTGGCAGAACCAGGAAGATCAGTATCGCAAGATGATGGATATGAAGCTCAAGCTGGAAGCCAAACTGACCACTATCAAGCAGGAGCGCGAGCAGGTCAAGGCTCTGCTGGAGCTGGCGGAGGCCAAAGCTGTCACGACCAGGACTATCAAGAGTCTGGACGATCTGGCTGGCGTCGGGGACGAAGATGTCGCCCGCGTCGTCGATTCCATCCGCTCCCGTCTGGATCGCGAGGATGCCAAGCTGGCGATGGCTTCTGGCCGCCTGAGCGATCAGATCGACGAGGCGGTCGGGTACAGCGAGATCGAGATGCAGCTTGAGGAACGGCGTCGGCGCCTGAACCTCGGCAGCGAGGATTCCGGCGCTGCGTCGGGCGGCCGGGCCGCCGGCAGCGAATCCGGCGGAGCCAGCTAAGTCAGCGGCGCGTTGCCCGCCAGGTTACTATACAACCCAGGCGAGGTTGTCCGGAGGCAGGCAGGCTGCCACGGTGCGCGGCCCGGCAGGAAAAGCGCACTGTGAAGCGTCGCCCGCACCGGCGGCCTCGTTTCTTTTCCTCCGGGGTGGGGTGGTGGCGATCGTCCGGGGCGCGAGGCCCGCGTTCCGCGCCATAAATCTCCGGCCATCGGGTATAATAGGATCAGCAGGCCCGATCGGGTATCTGCGCCGGGGACAGGCCCGGGGCACGGAGGCGGGCCGAAGCAGGAGCCTAGTGGATCGTTCACCCGTACAGGAAGCAGGCCAGATCGCTGATGAGCGAACGTGACGAGCAGAAAACTCCGAGAGAACAACTGCACGATCAGGCGGCCAGGGCTGTGCTGGCTGATGCCTTCTTTCGCTGGGAGAGCGCGGCGACAATTGCCCTGACCATGCTGCTGGCGTTCTTTTTGCCCACGCTGCCGTTTTTCCCCTGGTGGCAGTGGTGGATGTGGATTGTCCTCGGGGCGGTCGCCGAAGGCGCGCTGGTCGTGGCCCATATCACCGACCCCAAATCTTCCCAGCAGGCGGTGGCCCGGCTGTTCCGGCAGGAGTTCAACCCGACGGATATCAAGAACACAGTGTCGCGGGGGCGGCTGGAAAAAGCGCTGGAATACCGGGACGGCATCGCGGCGCTGGTTGTACAGCAGTCGGGCGCGATGCGGCTGAGCCTCCAGCAGACGCTCGATGAGGTTGACGACTGGATTGCGCAGATTCACCGCCTGGCCCGGCGGATGGACAATTTCGACGAAAACGCCATTCTGGGCAGCGATCTCAAGACGGTCCCCAACGATCTGCGCAATCTGCACCGCCGGCTGGAAGCCGAAAAATCGCCCACTGTCCGCGCCGAACTGGAGGACGCCATCCAGATCAAGGAGCAGCAGCTTCGCAATCTGAACGCCCTCGCCGACAACATGAAGCGCGCCGAGATCCAGTTGGAAAATACCATGGCGGCGCTGGGCACGCTGTACGCCCAGGTGCAGGTCATCGATTCCAAGGACCTGGATAGCGCCCGCGCCCGCCGGCTGCGGGAGGAAATTCAGGATGAAGTGACCGGCCTGCAGGACACTATTCTGGCTATGGACGAGGTGTACTCTAGCAAGCGCCTGCGGGATTGAGATGGACAGGTTCGCGAGGGGATACTCCCCCTCATGAGGCGGGTCCTGTCAGGAGGGCGCTGCCGCGATGGCTGCGCCAGCTAAGGCGGGCAGCTTCTCGGGCTGCGCCCGGCCTGATAGACCACGTTAATACGTCCGGACCTGAAAGCGAGTTTCTCTCTTGTGTGCGGTTTAGAGTTTATGCGCGGGCCTGCCCCGCACAGCCGCCTGTCTGAAGTTGTTAAAGAGCCGCACCGGCCGCGGGCTGGGGCGCTATTACCCTGCTACCCCTCGGCGGCCGGCCGCGCTGAGCCTGTTCTGGCACACTGGTGTCTGGCTGAAACGAGAGGAGGTCACCCGGCTTTCGCTGTCGCCTGAAGGCGGCAATCCCGCCGGGAATTTCTATGGAATCGATAGAGTCACTGCTGTTGCAGCCGGGTCTGTTGTATTTCACGTTGATCGCTGCGGCCTGGATCGGGATGCTGATGCTGCTCATCCCCGGCACCGGCATCATCGAAATTGTTGCGGCTATCGGCCTGCTGTACGCGGTTTTTGGCCTGCTTCATGTCGGGGCCAGCCTGGCGGGCCTGCTGCTGATTATCGCCGCTTTCATCTTCTACGCTGTGGCTGTTCTGCGGTCGTACTGGTATGCCAGCGAGAAGGTCAAGAGCGGCCTGTCGGAGCCGCCGCCCCTGCTGGGCGCAGTGGTGGGGACGGTTGTGCAAACCATCGGCGGCCTGCTCATGGCGGCCAGCCTGCCGGGGCTGGAATGGTGGCTGGTGATCGCGCTGGCGCTCGGATCGCTGGCTATCTACCGCTGGATGCTCATCCCGACCGTCAACGCGCTACGCCCCCCGCCGCAGACCGGTATGGAGGCCCTCATCGGCGCGCAGGCTCGCGTCCGCAAGCCGCCCCGCGGCCCCGACAAGCCCGGCACAGTGTTCATCTCCGGCGAGCTGTGGGCAGCTTCTTCTGAGGACACCTTGCAGGAAGGCGATCTGGTGGACGTAGTCGCCCGCGACGGGATGTCGCTGGTGGTGCAGAAAGCAGTGATGGCTCGCCCGCCGTCTTCAGAAGATTCTGACGACGCAGAAGCGCTGTGAGGCCGCTCACCGGTCATCGGCAGGAGTACAGCGGGGCAGGTCGCCCACTCTTAGTGAATGAGAAGTTGGATGGATGGCTCTCTGAGTGCAGGCGCAGAGTCTCTGGATGGCTACCGGGTTATGCCGGCTGCGCTGCGCGATCTGCGGGCTGTGCGCCGGCTGGAGAAGCTGATTTTCGCCGGAGAGGCGTATACATATCCCGATCTGTTATTTCTGTTTCTGCGACCGGGGATTATCAATCTCAAGCTCGTCACGCCGGATAACGCCCTGGCCGGCTTCGGCTCTGGCGGGCGGCTGCCCGGCAGCCCCCGCGTCTGGATCATCAGCCTGGGCATTCACCCTGATCATCAGCGGCGCGGCCTGGGGCGGTTCCTGCTGGAGATGTGCGAGGCGCGCCTGTCCGGCCCGACCCTCTTCCTGACGGTGCGGGCCGACAATGAGCGGGCCATCACCCTCTACCGGCGGAGCGGCTACCGGCAGATCGGGATCAGATACAGCTACTATTCCGATGGCGAAGATGGTATCGAGATGTGCAAAGAGCGTCCCTGGCCGCCGGGTGCAAGCGCCCGGTGACTGCGGGCGCCGCTCCCTCCGCCGCTCAGCCACCCGGCAGCTCAATGAAGCGGAGATCGCCGGCGGCGACATCCAGAATGGCGATTGAACGCGACTGAAAATGCGCGCCGCCGAGCGCGCCGGGGTTGATCACGCGCGTCCGCCCGATCTGCTCATCGCGACGACGGTGAGTATGTCCGTGCAGCACGTAGTGCCAGTCCTGCCCGCGGATCAGGCGGTCCAGATCAACGTGCCCGTGCAGGACGTAGAGGCTGAAGCCGTCCACCAGCAACTGGTAAGACGGCTGTGGCGCGGACAGGCCGTAATGCCCCGCCGCCGCTTCCAGCCCGGCCAGCTCGCGATCCATATTGCCGCGGACAAAGATAGCGTCCCATCCCTGAAAGAGGGCCAGGAGGCTCCCGCCGGTCACGTCGCCGCAATGCACGATCCGCGTCACCCCCTCCCGGCGGAAGATATCCAGCGCCGCTGTCGTATTGGGGGCGTTATTATGCGTATCCGAGAGAATGCCGAGGCGCATGCGTTCCTCCGTTTCTGGATGGGCGTTTCCAATCGAAAAGGCCATGATCGTCGCCGCGCGATGCCGGCGAACAGCCATGGCCTTCCGGTGTGTCAGGGGTCGGGCGCGATTACCGGGCGATTCCAGAAGCCTTCTTAAACTCTGCTTCCAGCTCCTGACGGCGGGCTTCCGCCGCTTTGCGCGCTTCTTCCAGCAGTTGCTCGTAGTAATCTTTGGCTTCCTGACGCATCCGGTTGCCGGATGCCGGCGTCAACAGCGCGGCCAGGATCGCGCCGATCAGCGCGCCTAACGCCAGCCCCAGGAAGAACATACCCACTTGTCGCATTCCAACCCGCCTCTCTGTCGCCTCAAGTTGTGCTGCGCTCCGCTGCACCCGGCTCGGGTTTCAACCCCTTTTCTGAGGTCCGGCTGCTACCTCCAGTATACTCCATTCCGACGCGCAGACCAGAGAACATCTGTATGCCCGCAACACAAACCTGGATTCCCTACCCTCTGTGCGGTACACTGTATCAGTCCTTTTTGCGGATTCTGTCACATCTGTACACTGCCGGGCAGGTTCTATGATTCAGGTTTTGTTCGTATGTCTGGGGAATATCTGCCGCTCGCCAATGGCTGAGGCGGTATTTCTGTCTCTCGTTGAGGAAGCCGGGCTGGACGATTCCATTCAGGCGGATTCAGCCGGCATCGGGAGCTGGTATGTTGGCGAGAAAGCGCATCCTGGCACGCGGCAGGTTCTCGCCCGCCGTGGGATCGCCTACGATGGCCGCGCCCGTGTGCTCACCCGCGCCGATCTGGATCGGTTCGATTACGTCCTGGCCATGGACTACGACAATCTGGCGCATCTCCAGTCTATGGACGGTGGACGGGCCAGGGCGAAGATCAGCCTCTTTCTGGATTACGCTCCCGGGGCCGGCGCGCGCGAAGTGCCGGACCCCTACTACGACGGGCGATTTGAGGAAGTGTATACCCTTGTCCGCCAGGCGGCAGAAGGGCTGCTGGCGCAGATTCGAGAAGAGCACCGGCTGTGAGCAAGCCCGCCTTTCGCGTCCTCTTTGTCTGTGCGGGCAACACCTGCCGCTCGCCAATGGCTGAGGCGCTGCTCCGCCATCGCGCCGCCCGGGCCGGGCTGGATGGCGCGGTGATGGCCGCATCCGCCGGCGTGCGCGCCGAGGATGGCGACCCGGTCAGCCCGGAGGCGCTCCGGGAGCTGGCGGCGCACGGCATCGCTCATCAGGGGGCGGCGCGGCGCTTTCAACCGGAGGACTGGCGGACCTACGATCTGATTCTGGCGATGGACTGGCCCGTTCTGCGCCAGATCAGGCGGCTGCGCGATCCCGATGAGGAGTCGCCGGCGGAGGCGAAGCTGCTGCTGGACTTCGCCCGCGGGCTGGACGCGACCGAAATTTACGATCCGTACGGCACGACTCGCTACAGCGAAGTTTACGCCCTGATCGACCAGGGCGTGAGCGGGCTTCTCGACTATCTCCAGAAGGAGTATGGCCTGTGACAATTCCGGCCGAGGTGCGCCAGGCGCTGGAGGCGGCGCTGGGCGTCACCGTGGTGGACAGCCGCATGGTGTACGGCGGCGACATCAACCAGGCGGCGCGTCTGACTCTTCGCGATGGTGAGACGGTTTTTGTGAAGTGGAATCCGGCGGCCAGGCCGGACTTCTTCCGGTCGGAGGCCCACGGGCTGCGGGAGCTGGCGCGGGCGGGCGCCGTTCGCGTGCCGGTGGTCCTCGCGGAAAGCGACAGCCCCCCCTTCCTGGCTATGGAATGGATCGAACCCAGCGCGCGCGGTCGGTCGGACCCGGCCTCCGCTGAGAGGCTGGGCCGCCAGCTGGCTCTGCTACATAACTGCACCGCCGATATGTACGGCCTGGAGCAGGACAACTATATCGGCTCGCTGCCCCAGCCCAACAGCCAGACTCGAAGCTGGGTGGAGTTCTTCCGCGACCAGCGGATCGGCGCCCAGATGGCTATTGCCCGGCGGGAGGGGCAGCTCCCCCCGGCCCGCGAGGCGGCGCTGGTCCGGCTGCAGGAGTGGCTGCCGGTGTTGCTGGATGACGCGGCCATCCGGCCCTCCCTGCTGCACGGCGATCTGTGGGGCGGCAATTACATTATCGCCGCCAGCGGCGATCCGGTCCTGATCGATCCGGCGGTTTACTACGGTCACCGCGAGATCGACCTGGCCATGACGGAGCTATTCGGCGGCTTTCCGCCTGCCTTCCACAATGCCTATCAGGAGATCTGCCCGCTGGATGGGTACGAGCAGCGCCGGGAACTCTACCAGCTTTATCCCCTGCTGGTCCACATGAACCTGTTCGGCGGCAGCTATGCGACGCACGTCGATTCGGTCATCCGCCGCTATGTGGGATGAGCCTGGCCCGGTTTGCGGGATAAAAGGTGCGCGTTGTGCGTCCTCCCTGTTGCCGGCTTTTTGTAGCGGGGAGGTTCAGGCCCGGCTATTATCGGGAAAACGATCGTGCTGGTATTGAGCAGAGGATGTGCCGGATGAAGAAAAGTGCCTTTTTTGTGCTGAGTATCGCGATTCTGCTGGCTATGGCGGCGGCCGTCCTGGCCCAGGGCGGGGACGAGCCGGTGACCTTCCGGACTTCACCGCCCAACCCGGCCGGCGTCACCCTGACCCGGATAGCGTCCGGCCTGGACCGCCCGGTGCTCGTGACCAATGCCGGCGATGGCTCCGGACGGCTGTTTGTGGTTGAGCAGACCGGGCGCATCTGGATCATACAGAATGGCGAATTTCTGGAACCGCCGTTTCTCGATCTCTCCAGTGCAGTGACGCGCATCGATGGGTATTCCGAACAGGGCTTGCTGGGGCTGGCCTTTCATCCGGCGTATGCCGAAAACGGCCGCTTCTTCGTGAACTATACCGACCGGAGCGGGAATACCGTCGTCGCTGAATATGCGGCATCGGCGGTTGACCCCAACGTGGCTGACCCGCAGAGCGGCCGGCAGCTCCTCTCTGTTGAGCAGCCGTACTCCAACCATAACGGCGGCATGATGGCCTTTGGGCCGGACGGCTACCTGTACATCGCGTTCGGCGATGGCGGCTCAGGGGGCGACCCGTACGCCAACGGCCAGAATCCGTGGACGCTGCTCGGCTCCATCCTGCGCCTCGATGTGGACAGCGAGCCGGATGCCGGGAAAGGCTACGCCGTCCCGGAGGATAATCCGTTTGTGGCCGGGGGCCGCGGCGCGCCGGAAATCTGGGCGTGGGGCCTGCGCAATCCCTGGCGCTTCAGTTTTGACCGCGCGACCGGCGATCTTTATATCGCCGATGTCGGCCAGAACCAGTGGGAAGAGGTGAACTTCCAGGCGGCGGACAGCCCCGGCGGCGAGAATTACGGCTGGAATCTCTACGAGGCAACGCATCCATACTCCGGCGGCGAGGCGCCGGCGGACATGGTGCTGCCAGTGGCCGAGTACTCCCACAGCGAGGGCGGCTGCTCGATCTCCGGCGGCTATGTCTACCGCGGCCAGACGATCCCGGACCTGCAGGGCGCCTACTTCTACGGCGACTGGTGCACCGGCAATATCTGGTCCCTGTACCGGGATGAGGCGGGAGCGTGGCAGTCCGGGCTGTTTATGCGGCAGCCGGGCAAACTGATCAGCGCCTTCGGCGAAGACGAGGCGGGCGAGCTGTACGTCGTCGATTACAACGGGAGCATCTGGCGCTTCGACCCCACTTCATAGCGGCGGCATTACAAGATCGTGCCGCAACCATGACGGGCGGGGGCGACCCCGTCCGTTTGATTCCCGGGCCTCACAGGTCGCGCACCCACCAGGCGTATACCCCGACCGCGCTGAAGCCCGCCCGCGCGGCGGCCTCCAGAGTGCCGGTCGCATATCCGGTGGGCATAGGCTAGTTCTCCGCGACGGCGGCCTCCCGGGCCGGCGCAGGCTCGCCAAACTGCCCCATCAGCCACCCGGCCCCCAGCCGCAGCGCCGCCCCGATGAGCAGCACGGCGGGCAGGCTGACGCCGCTGTTCGCCAGCGTGCTGCCGATCAGGGGGCCGATGAATATGGCGATGGCGATAGCCTGAGTATAGGCGGTGGTGTAACTGGGGCGGCTGGCATTTTGCAGGCGCAGGTTGTACGTGCTGAACTGGGAGATGTCGATGGTCGCCCAGGCGCCGCCGGACAGCAAAGCCGCCGGCAGGGCCAGCACCAGCACCGGCGCGCCAGCCAGGATGATCGCCGAAAGAGCCGTGACGGCCATGCCCACGACGAAGATGTTGCGGCTGCCGTAGCGCCGCAGCAGCCGGGAGGCCATGGTCGCCATCGTCGCCGCGCCGATCAGCTCCAGGACGGAGTAAGCCGAGACGAAGGTCTCGTTCGCCCCCAGCCCTTCCACCAGCCGGAGCGGAATCACGCTGACGACCGAGAAATACGCGGTGTACAGCACGCCCAGCAGCGGCACCAGACGGAGGAAGCGGCTGTCCCGCCAGGGCTGATCTTCGCCGCGGCGCTCCGCTGGCGACGCTGCCGGGCGGGGGCGGGTGAGCTTCAGCCGGCTGATATGCCACTGGCTCAGCAGCATCATGATGAACGAGACGAGGAACATGATCTGGTAATTGATCGGGAAGCTCACCCGGTTCAGCCACACGCCCAGAATCAGCGTGCTGCCGGCGACGGACAGGTTCAGGATCATCATGCGCCGGCTGACGAGCTGGGTGAAGCTCTCGTCGCCGATGATCTGCCGGGTCATCACCTGAAAAGTGATGTTGGAGACGCTGGCCGGCACGGCAAACAGGGTCATGGTGGCGATCAGCGCCGGGATCCACCACGTTTCTGGCAGGAGCGGAATCAGCGCCAGGACGACGAGCCGCAGGCGCATGATGAACGCCGGCGCCATGACGGCCCGGATCGGGTTATCGTGGCGCCGGCCCCACCACTGGGCGAAAAAAGACCCGACCAGCAGGGCGACCGCGGGCAGAGAAGCCAGCAGGCCCAGGTCCATCGCCGTGGCGTTCATGCGGATCGCGTAAAGGGACAGGAAGGCGCCGATGGAAGGGATGGCCAGGCCGAACCAGCCGGTATCGGCCACCATATGCCGGAAGTTGCTCTTCTCCTGCTGGATCAGAAGCTGCCGCGCCAGGATGGCGGCTTCTTCCTCCTCCACACCGGTGGCGGGTAATGCTTCTGTTATCATCTCCAATGCGGCTGCTGGTTCCATTGCTGCTGCGGCTCCCGCGTTATTCTGGCGCTGCGACCGCCAATTGTAAAGGGTAAGCCCGCCTGGTGGATAGAGATTCTCTCCCGTCCGGTCAGGGCTTTCTACGGGACAAACGTCCGCCTGGCATTTTGCGGGTGATCGTGGCAATACAGCGTATAATGGCGTAGCGGGGAGGGACCTGGCGATCCCCCGATGGGCGCCTGTATTTCTGACGCTCCCTTCAGTTTTATAGGACCGGGCAACGCAAGAGAGAGTGTGATGATGCGCATCCTGATGGCATTAGCGGCGGCGGTCTGTCTGGCGGCTGTCAGCACGGTCGGCCTGGCCCAGGAGAGGGAAGCGATCCCGCGACCGGAATACCCCCGCCCGGATTTCCAGCGCGACGCCTGGTCCAACCTGAACGGGGTCTGGGACTTCGCGTTCGATCCGGAGGACGTGGGGGAGACGGAGGGCTGGTTCGAGCCGGCGGGCAGGGCACTGCCAGATTCGATCGTCGTGCCGTTCCCCTGGCAGAGCGCGCTCTCCGGCGTCGCCGACCCGGGCCGGACCGGCGTGGCCTGGTATCACCGGACGTTCGCCGTCCCCGAAGAATGGCGGGGGCAGCGCGTCGTGCTGCACTTCGGCGCGGTTGATTACCGGGCGCGCGTCTGGGTCAACGGTCAGCCGGTCGGCGAGCATGAAGGGGGCTACACCCCGTTTGAGTTCGATATCACGGATGTTCTGGCGGCGGACGACAACGCAGTGGTCGTGCGCGTCGAGGACCCGGCCGACCTCGCGGAAATACCGCACGGCAAGCAAAGCAGCGATCCGCCCAACCCCTGGGATGACGTAGACTTCACCACAGTGAGCGGCATCTGGCAGACGGTGTGGCTGGAGGCGCGCCCCGCCGCTTATATCGCACAGGCGCATATCACACCGGACGTGCCCGGTGAGCGGGCGATCCTGGCGATTACAGTTGAGACGCCCGCGCCGGGCAGCCTGGACTTGCAGATCGCTATCCAGGCCCCCGACGGGCGGACGTTCTCGCAAACCGGGGCGCTCGCCTTCGATGCTGCCGGCGCGCACACGGTTGATGTCACCTTCGACCTGCCGGAACCGCTGTTGTGGGAGCCGGAGGCGCCGCATCTGTACACAGTCGATCTCACGCTGGCCGCGCCGAACGGCGTGCCCGACGTCGTGCATACCTACTTTGGCATGCGCAGCATTGAGGTCAGCGGGCCGAATGTGCTGCTCAACGGACACCCGATCTACCTGATGTCGGCGCTGGTTCAGGGTTACTGGCCTGACGGCCTCTACACCGCGCCCGACGACGAAGCGCTGCGGGCTGATATCGCCTACGCCCGGGAGCTTGGCTTCAACGGTCTGCGGATGCATCTCAAGATTGAGGAGCCGCGCTGGGCCTACTGGGCGGACCGCCTGGGGATGCTGCTGTGGAATGACGCGCCCAGCCCGGTAGCCTTTACGCCGCTGGCCCGCGAACGCCTGACGCGCGACATGGAGGCCATGATCGCCCGCGACTATAATCACCCCTCCATCGTGATCTGGAGTCCCTATAACGAGTCGTGGGGGCTGGGGTTCCGCAGCGGCGGCGACGTACAGGCTTATCTGAGCGCGCTCTACGACCGGATCAAGGCCCTGGACTCCACGCGGCTGGTTGTGGACAACTCCGGGTGGCGGCATGTGCGAACCGATATTGCCGACTCTCATCGATACACCGACAACGTACAGGAATGGCGGGACTTCCTGGCCCGGCTGGAGGCTACGCCAGAACAGGTTGTGGTCCTGGGCCATCCTTTCTACGCCGAGGGGCGGCGGTACAGCGGCGAGCCGCTCATGATGACTGAATATGGCGTCGGCTGGGGCGAGGATCGCCCGCTGGAATTCCGCTGGCAGACGACGGAGATCCGCCGCCATGGAGGCCTGGTCGGCTATACGTATACCGAGCTGTACGATATTGAGCACGAGCGGGCCGGCCTGGCCCGTTACAATCGCTCCCCCAAAGAGGCGGGCATCGACCTGGCTATGGTCAACAGCGCCGATTTCGTGGGGCTGGACTTCCGTGGGAGCATCATGCAGCGGCCGGGAGCGGCCATCGAAGTGCCCCTCTTCATCAGCGCCTACGGGCAGCCGGCGCTGTCGGCCGCCGTTGTGGACTGGCGGCTGGAGCGCATCGCCGATGGCGAAGTGCTGCTGGAAGGCAGCTACGGCCCGGTTGCGCTGATGCCCTACAGCGTCACCGAACTTGCGCCGTTTGCGCTGACCCTGCCGGAGAGCCGGGGATCGGTCCGGCTGTGGGTTGAGCTTCGCGATTCCGGGGGGACCCGGCGCGGGTACAGCACGCTCGATCTGGGGGTCTTTTAGATGCCGCGCCTTTCGCCCCACCTGCGGGCTGTATTGCAGGCCCTGCTGGTGACCTTCATCTGGTCCACCTCTTTCGTGCTGATCAAGATCGGGCTGGAGGAGGTCCCCGCGCTAACCTTCGCCGGGCTGCGCTATACAGCGGCGGCGCTGATCTTGCTGCCGTTCGCGCTGCTCCCGGCGGGTAACCGGGCGGCCGTCTGCCGCCTGACCCGGCGAGACTGGGGTCGGCTGGTCGCGCTGGGGGTGGTGCTCTACACGATCGCACAGGGAGCGCAGTATGTGGCGCTCGACGGCCTGCCTTCGGCCACGGTCAGCATGTTTTTCAACTTCAGCGTGATTGTGGTGGCTGTCCTGGGCATCTTCACCCTGCGGGAGCGGCTGACGGCGTTCCAGTGGTGGGGGCTGATTATCTCGCTGGCCGGGGCCTATATCTATCTGTACCCGATTATCTTCCCGGAGGGGCAGATCATCGGCGTGCTGGCGGCGCTGACGGGGATGCTGGCGGGCGCGTCGGCTTCGGTGATGGGACGGCAGATTAACCGGGATGGGGCCTTCCCGCCGGTGGTGGTGACGGCCATCAGTATGAGCGTGGGCGCCGTCCTGATGCTGGCGGCGGGGCTGCTGACCGAGGGGCGGCCAGCGCCCAGCCTGACAACCTGGCTGGTGATCTTCGGGCTGGCCCTGGTCAATACCGCGTTCGCCTTCACGCTGTGGAACCGGACGCTGCGCATTCTGCCGGCGGCGGAATCGGCGATCATCAACAACACGATGCTGATCCAGGTGGCCGCGCTGGCCTGGATATTCCTGGGTGAGGCGCTGGACTTCAAGGCGGTGCTGGGGCTGGCGCTGGCGGTGACCGGCACGCTTATGGTGCAGCGGCGCGCCGGGCGACAGCGCATCCCCCGGACGGTTCCTCAGGAGGTCTGACCCGGGGCGGGCGCTTGCTGCGCGTCAGCGTCAGCGCGCTCGTGCGGGGGAATCTGGCTCATGGCGTATTCGGCCAGGGCGGCGATAGTCAGGCTGGGGTTGATGCCGGGGTTGGCCGGCACGATGGAGCCGTCCACCACGTACAGGCCGGGATAGTTGAAGACCTGACACTGGCTGTCTACGACGCCGTCGGCGGATGTGCGACCCATCGGCACGCCGCCCAGAATGTGGGCGGTCGTGGCGATATTGAACAGGGTTTCCAGAATCGAGGCCTGAGGGATGCCGTCCGTGTGGCGGGCGAAGCGGCGGGTTATGTCGCCGCTGGCGGCGGGATCGGGCGCGATGCGCTGGCCGGATTCCAGCCGCGAGGTCAGGCCGCGCCGGAAAGCGGTGAACAGGCTCCGCCCGGGCCGCAGGGAAAGCGTATTATCTTCCGTCTGCATGACCAGCAGGATTGTGCTGCGTCGCGACCACCGGGCTGACAGCCGGACTGTGATGAGGTCGCGAGGGTGGCGCAGGCCGTACCACACCGTCCGGGCCAGCCGGCCCGCGAAGCCGGCGTCGCGGTTAATCAGCGGGGCCGAAATAGCCCGGATGAGATCGGACGCGGGCGGATAAGGGTGGCGCACCGGCTCCACGTGGGTGACGGCATCCACCCGGATCACTGAGGTGATGGCGACCCCCTGCGAGTAATCGTGCCGGTCGTCGCGGCTGGTCGCGCCCAGCAGGGCTTCGCTGTTGGTACGGACGCGGTCGCCGAGGCGCTGCGACAGGGCGGGGAGCGTCCGGGCTTCGTCCCGGCAGCGAAAGAGCAGCCGCAGCGTGCCCAGCACGCCCGCCGCCACAATCACGTTCCGCGCCCGCACCTGACTGATCCGGCCGGGCAGGCCGGCGGTCGGGCGGCGGTAGCGCACTTCGTAGCGGGCGCCGTCAGGCTGGGCGGGGGGCAGGGGGCGGAGGACAGTCGCTTCGGCTTCAGGGCGGACTTCCGCGCCGAGCCGCTCGGCCAGATAGAGATAGTTGCGGTCGAGCGTGTTCTTGGCGTTATAGCGGCAGCCGATCATGCAGCCGCCGCAGCGAATACAGCCGGCGCGGGCCGGGCCTTCCCCGTCGAAGTAAGGGTCGGGCACGAGTTGCCCTTTCTGACCCGCCTGGCCGAAGAACACACCCACTTCAGCCGGGCGGAAGGTGGCCTCCTGGCCCAACTCGGCGGCGACGGCGCGCAGAGCGTGGTCCGCCGGGCCGAGGACGGAGTTGGTCGTCGCGCCCAGCATCCGCCGGGCGGTGTCGTAGTGCGGGCGCAGCACTTCTTTCCAGTCGGCCAGATCTCGCCAGCCGGGAGCCTGGAACATCTCGTCGCTCGGCTCCATCAGCACGCTGGCGTAGAGCAGGCTGCCGCCGCCGACGCCGCTCCCGTGCAGCACCAGCACATCCCGCAGGAAGGTAATCTGCTGGAAGCCGAAGCAGCGCAGCGCCGGCAGCCACAAAAAACGGCGCAAATCGCGGTGACGGTGGGGGAAGTCGGAGTCATGGAAGCGCCTGCCGCGCTCCAACACCAGGACGCGGTAGCCTTTCTCCGTCAGACGCAGGGCGGAGACGCTCCCGCCGAAGCCGGAGCCGATAATCACGAAGTCGTAGAAATCGTCGCGGTTCTCGTTTTGCATAGAGATAGCCGGGCGGGCGCGCTGACGGGCTATGCTCTTTATTGTAGGCCGTTGTTGCGCGCCGGGCTACCCCTCCGCGCGGGGTGCCCGGTTGCGGCAAAGGGCGCGATCCACCATAATTCGAGCGACCCTTGATGAAAGCTGCAGGTGATGGCTGAGTCCCCTCCACTCATCGAGTCATTGTATCAGTCTGGCGCGCAGGCCCTGCAGGCGGGCGATCGCGCCCGGGCGCGCGCCCTGTGGATACAGGCTCTGCAGCAGAATCCGCGCGATCTGAAGTTGTGGATTGCCCTGACGCGCACCTGCGACTCCCGTGCCGAACAGCTTTACTGCCTGATTCAGTCCCGCCGGCTGCTGCCGCGCGAGATCATGCTGGAAGCCGCCTACCGCCGCTTTCGCCAGCGCCACGCCGATGTTACGCCTGAGGTCCCGGGCTGGCTCGATCTTGCCGCGATTCTGAGCGACGAAGAGCTGGCGGCCCTCCCCCCGGAGCCTGACATTCACGGGCCGCCCCCGGAGGCCGGGCTATCGTTCCCGACCGCGGCGGCCCAGGCCTTTGCCCCGCCAGAGGAACGGCGGAGGCCGGCCGGCCTGCTGGATCAGCGGCAGCGCGCTGAGCGCATCCGCGGCCTGCTGCTGATTGCCGATGGCCGGCTGGCGCGGGGGGATGCAGACGAGGCGTTGTCCCTGTACCTGAGCGTCCTGGAGCTTGACCCGGCCAACGCCGATGCGCTGGCCGGGGCGCTCCGCCTGCTGTCGCGCGCGCGCCGGCTGGAAGAAGCCGAAAGCCTGACCGTCCGGAGCATTGAGGCCGGCAATCAGGACCCGGCAGCCTACGTCTCGCTGGCGGAGCTGCGCCTGCGGACAGGGGAGGGCGATCCGTGGGAGCCGCTGGCCGCGCTGATCGATTTGCCCGCCGTCAGGCCGCTCCATCTCCTGCGCGCCGCGACGTTGTACTGGCAGGAAGGCCGCCGGAAGGAAGGTCTGGCGGCGCTCCATGCCGCAGAACGGCGCGATCCTGCCGATCAGACTGTGCTGATGCGCCTGGCGGACGCCTACCGCGATCTTCAGCATGCCGATCGGGCAGTCTACTATCTGCGGCGCGTGACCGATCAGGGTGCGCGCACCGCGTTAGGTCAGGCGGCGGAGGATGCCCTGCTCGATGTTGCGCCGCACATCCCGCGCTACATTCAGACCAGCACGCTCTACGCCCTGCGCGAAGTGGCGGGCGTCGTCCTGATCTATTTTTTTCTGGCCGTGCTGGATGCCGGGGTGACGCTGACCGGCATCGGCCTGCGCGGGTGGGGCGGGCTGGTCCTGAGCGCGATCGGGGGCTATCTGGCGGTCACAGCGACCTCTTCGCCGGCGCAGAGCCTGTTCGGTGAACTGCGGAAGGCCCGGGCTGCGCCGCCGATCCGGCTCGATTCCCGGCTGCGCGAGGACTACCTGCCCGATCCGGTGGAAGATGCGCCGTTCCCGATTCTGTCGAAGACCTGGCGGATCGCCCTGGGGGCGGCTGGCGCGGTGATTCTGGCGGTCGCGGCCGGGCTGGTCCTGGCGAACAGCCTGAGCGCGGCGCGGGAGACGCTCGGCGCGCTGGGGAGCGGCGTGCCTCCCGACTACATCCACAACTGGCTCACCCTGTGGTTCCGGGCGTCCTAGCCGCCTGAGGAGGATGGGATGTATCCCCTGCCGATTGCCGACACGACGCGCCTGCGCTACCGGTCCATGCCCTGGGCCACCTTCGCCCTGATGGCGCTCAATATCCTGGTCTGGTATCACATTGAGGTTCAGCTCCTCCTGCATGCCGCCCCTTACGATACGCCGTTCGGCCCGGTCCCCAGCCAGCAGATCGCGCATCTGATCTACGGAGGCGTGCCCTACGCTATTCATACCCGGCAGGGCATTGGCGCCCTCAGCGCCATCACGGCATCTTTTGTGCATGCGCCGGGATATCTGTTTGTTCTGCCTTTCTCCTGGCATCTGTTCGGCAACATGGTGTTCCTGTACGCCTTTGGCCGCCGGCTGGAAGACGCCTGTGGGCCGGTGCGTTTCCTGCTGTTTTACCTGCTGGCGGCCCTGATCGCGGCGACGGCCAGCGCCCTGATCCGGAACGCCAGCCCGGTGGATCGTCTGTTGCCGGGCATCGGGGCCAGCGGGGCCATTGCCGGGGTGATGGGCGCCTTTCTGCTGCTCTTTCCGGGCACGCGCATCACGACTATCCCGTTGATCGGCTTTATCCCGGTTCCGCTCCGCTTCCGTATCCCGGCGTTGTTCTTCCTGGTGTGGTGGCTGGCCCAGCAGATCATCCCGGCTTTTCAGACCTCCCGGGGGGAGGCCCTGTATACGACCGATTTCGCGGCCCACCTGGCCGGTTTCTTCGCCGGGTTGTTCATCTTCCTGTTTGTGCGCAAAGACCTGCTCTATCGCTATCTATCCGGCAGCAGGTTGTAGGCCGGCGCCCCGCCTGAGAGGTCGATGAGAACCCCCGGCACAGGCGACGGGGCGGCTGGCAGCAAACCGGGTCTGAGTGTATCATGCAGGGGAGGGAGGGCCGGTGTTTCTTCCGGGCATTCTGCCCGGCCCAGTCTGGAATCTGCACCGGCGGAGGTTTCCATTGTGAACAGAAAGCATAACCGGCTGGTCCTGGACCCCGCCGATCCTGAAGAAGCTGTGCGTCAGCTCGGGCTGTTTTACGATATCGACGCTGAGACGCTGGCCGTCCTCCCCGATATTGTGCAGTTGTATCCCCGGCCGGTGCTGATGTATGTGGACGAGGCCAACGCGCCGTTTTACAACCAGACGCCGCTGGTGGATAAGTTCACCTTCAACATGCAGACGGATGAGCTGATCCTGTTCTCCCGCGACCCGATGACGTTCATTGACGCCATGGTCGAGATGGCGATGTACGAGGCCGGATTCACGACCATGCTGGGTGTGGATGATCAATGGAAAATCGAATTCACTATCGGAGCCTGGAAGCCGGTCAAGAACCGCATCAAGCGGCGCCTGGACGTTCCGGTGCTGGATGAGCCGTTGTGGATGGTCGGCCTGCCTCCGTCGCCGGAAGACGCGCCGCTGGAAGACCCGCACCCGTTCCGGACGCTGGTTTCGCACTTTGATATCGCTTCCTTCACCCAGATGGTGCGGCTGGCCGCGCGCGATGATGTGGAAGTGCACTTCCCGGTGGGGACGGACCCCCGCGTGATCGAAGTCTATATCCGCGCCAAGACGGCTATTGATCAGGTGGCCGACGGAATCCTGCTCGACGGCTGGCGGGAATTCAACCGCCGCCTGCTGCTGATGGTGCAGGAGCTGGAGGAGGAGTACCGCCCCGACGCTCTGCCCATTCCGGTGTGGTGGAAGAGGGCGATGGATGAGGGGGACGTTGTGGACGAAGCGGGGGCGTTCGGCCGCTCTGCGGATTCTTCGCCAGCCGCGCTGGCTGGAGATGAGCCGGACGACGCCTGCTCCGATGAGGCCGGGGCGCGCCCGTCGCGAACGCGATGGGATCCCTTCGCTGCATACCTGGAAGAACTGCTTGGCGACGAAGAGTAGCAGCTCCGGCGGTCATTTCTCTGCTATGACGAATCAACCCGGCACTTCATATGAGCGCTTCATGGCGGCCTACGCGGCAGGAAGCCGCCCGCCCTGGGATTCGGGCATTGTTCCGCCGGAGGTGCGCGCTCTGGTGGAAGGGCCGGAGCCGCTCCCGCCGGGCCGCGCCCTGGATGTGGGATGCGGCACAGGCGTGAGCGCTGTCTATCTCGCGCGGCATGGCTGGCAGGTTACCGGTGTGGAATGGATCGCGGCTGCGCTGGATCGCGCTCGCGAACGGGCGCGGGGAGCCGGGCTGAAGGAGCCGGCGATCCGTTTTGTGCAGGGGGATGTGACGCGCGATGACTGGCTGGCTGATATGCTGCCGGTCGCCCTGTGGCTGGATATCGGCTGCCTGCACGGTCTTTCAGCGGAGGGGCAGGCCATCTACGCCGCCCATGCAGCGCGCCTGGTGGAGCCAGGAGGCGCGCTGCGCCTCTACGCCTGGCGGCGGCATCAGCGCGACGGTCAGGCTATCGGGCTGGACTCCGAGCACCTGGAAGCTCTGTTCGGGCCGTACTTCTCGCTGGCCGACGTACTCCTGAGCGACGATCGGGCCGGCGACCATGTCCGTCCTACAGCCTGGTACTGGCTGCGTCGCCTCCAGCACACCCCGTAAGGAATCCTCCGGCCGCCGGAACGGCTAAAGAAAATCCACCACGATCACGCGGGCGTCGGCGCGCCGCAGCGTCAGCCGGGCGCCATCAACGAGATATTCGATCGGGTCGCCCATCGGGGTTACCTGCAGCATCTTGATGGTGCTTCCGGGCGTCAGGCCCATGTCCATCAGGCGCCGGCGAAAGTCGCCGCGCCCGCCGATTTGCCGCACCAGCGCAGTCTGGCCCGGCAGAAGCTGATCCAGGGTGCGAATCACGGCCGTAGTTGTAGATGGGATCGTCATTGCGCCTCCTCTGAAAATAAAACCTGTCCCAGCCTGGCCGCGGTGGTATACCTGCGTGCTGCCAACCGGATGCCAGGACAAGTGGTAGCAATAAAAGCAGTTCAGCGAGCAACAAAGCCAGCCGGCCTGTGGGAATACCAGTATGTGTCGGGCGCAGCGACGAGCCGGTGGTCGATATATCAGGAAAGGCAGTGATTGCTGAGGTATCTGCCAGGTTAGTATCACATAACCCGATCCGGCAAACCAGTGACGCTTGTCACTGATTCCGTGTTGCAGTTGCCTGCTGGATCGCAATTCCGGGCTATAATCGTCGGGGTCGATCCCGTTATCGGAGAGGATGCCTGTGATGCGTATCGAGTTTCTGGGAACAGCCTCTGCGCTCCCCATCCCGCGTCCAACCTGCGATTGCCGCGTATGTTCGGAAGCGCGAGGGCGCGGCGTGCCGTACAGCCGCGGCGGGCCGTCGGTCTTCGTCCACGGCCCGGACCTGCTCATTGACACGCCGGAAGATATCGATCCGGCGCTCAACCGGGCCGGGATCAGGCACATCGGCGCGATCACCTGGAGCCACTGGCACCCCGATCACACCGCCGGCAGCCGGGTGGTGGAATCGCTGAATATGGACCTGTCCTGGCCGCCGCAGTATGTCTGTACGCCGGTGTACGTGCCGCAGGCAGTCCGCGCCGACTTCGATCGCTTTCACGGGCTGGCTGAGCGGCTGGCTTATCACGAGAAACTCGGCATTATCCGCGAACATATCATCCCGGAAGGCGGCTCGGTGACGCTGGACGGTGTGACTCTGGAGCCGCTGCGGCTGCCTGATCCGGCGATCAACGCCTGCGGCTTCATCCTGACGGAGGGGAGCACGCGCGTCCTGATCGTGCCGGATGAGATTCTGGGCTGGGAGCCGCCGGCGGACCTGGGGCACTTCAATCTGGCGGTGCTGCCGGCCGGAATCTTCGAGCTGCACCCGCTGACCGGCGAGCGCCTGATTCCTGCTGAACATCCGATTCTGGAGCACGAGGCGACCTTCACCCAGGTGCTGGATATGGTCCGCGCTTTGCACGCCGACCGCGTGATCCTGACCCACCTGCTGGCGCATGACACCTCTTATGACGATCTGATGCAGGCCCAGCGCCGCCTGGGCCAGGAAGCGCCGGAACTGCGCCATGTCATGTTCGCTTTTGATCGGCTGTCGGTGATGCCCTGACTGCACCGTCAGCGGCTGGAATAACGCACCGGCGGGAGCCGATTTCTCCAGAGGAGCAGGGAAGCGTGTCTGAGAGCGCGATTCACGATCACGTGATGCCCAGCAACGCCGTTGGCAGCGTGATGAACATCCGCGTGGTGACGCCGCCCGGCTACGACCCGGCTCACACGTACCCGGTGGTGTACCTGCTGCACCTGTGGGGGCGGGATGAGCGCTTCTGGACGGACCGACTGGCCGCGCATGTCCGGCTGGCGGAAGGGGTGCGGGCGGGCGCGCTGCCGCCGATGATCCTGGCTATGCCGGGCGGACACAAGAGCTTTTACCTCAATGCCGCCGACCCGCCGGGCATTATCTGGGAAGATTCGCCGTACAATGATGCGGCGGAGTACTACTTTGACGGCTTCGATCAGTACGGCAATTACGGCGATTACTTGCTCAAAGAGGCCATCCCCTTCGTGGAGGAGCGGTATCCGGTGCGGCAGGATCGCGCGGGCCGGGCTATCGGCGGGCTGAGCATGGGTGGGGCCGGGGCGGCTGTCCACGCCTTCACCGATCCGGGCCGCTTCAGCGCCGTGGGTATGCACGGCCCGGCGGTATTTTACGACCCGGACGGGCCTGGCGCGCCGCCCTGGATATTCGGCATCGACGACGAGGCGGCTTTCGCCGGGCGCGACCCGCTGCATCTCGCCGGACGATTCGTCACACCGGATACCCAGCCGCGCGTCTGGATCGACTGCGGCTGGGAGGACCCGCTGCGGACCAGCATCGAGCATCTCCACCGGGCGCTGCTGGCGCAGGGGCTGATTCACGACTATCACCTGTGGCCGGGCGGGCATGACGGTGCATATTGGGCCGGACATGTGGCCGAATACCTGACCTTTTACGCGCGGGAGTGGTAGCCCGATCTGGCGTGGCGCTGCCGGATCGGCGTGGTGAAAAAGACTTATGCGTGACACGCATACTTTGCTCCGGATCGTGTTGCTGGCGGCCTGCCTGACGGGGGTCGGGATCGGCCGGGCGCAGCCGCCCGGACCCGCCCCGGCGGCGCTGCCGCAGTTCGGCCAGATCGAGGAGCGGTGCGGGGCCGGCGTCGCGCCGCGCGGGCCAGATTTCGCCGCCAGCGGCCTGATCCTGACCGCGTTCTCCCGTGACGCGCTCTGGGTGGTGGATCTCGATCGCGGCTCCCGTTACCCGCTGCCGGAGACCCGCCCCTGCGGCCAGACCTGCCGCCCCTCGCCCGACCGGCGCTGGCTGCTCTATGTCTCGCCGGAGACGGCGACCTACTGGATGATGCGGGCCGACGGCACCGGGCGCACGCCGGCCTTCCCCTATTACGTGAGCGAGCTGGACTGGTGGGACGCCGAACACTGGCTGGCCTGGCCGACGGCGGGCCTGCCCGGCATCTACCCGATCGGGACTCCGGCGACAGAAGCGACCCCCGTCCGCCTGAACGCCTTCGAGGTGTATTCGGTACAGCCGGGCGGCTACCACGGCCTGCGCATAGCCGCCGATGAAGAAGGGCGCCCGCTGCTGGAGCTGACAAATCTGCAGGACGGCGAATCGCTGGCGCTGACGGAGGTGCGCCCCGGGTTCGGCGCGGCTGACTGGTCCCCTGACGGGACACGCCTGGTCTATACCGGAGCAGGGGCGCATGACGAGTCCGCTGGCCTGAACGGCGCCGAGCTTTTTCTGGTTGATCTGGCCGGGGAGCCGGAGCCGGCCCGGCTGACCGATCTGGCTGCCGCCTACGGCGCAGTATATATCCGCGGCAAGAACGCGCGGCACGCTGTGAGCTGGTCGCTGGATGGGCGTTACCTGGCCTTCTGGGTGCTGGAGGCGACCGACCTGGACCTCGCGGCTGATCCCGGCCCCGCCACCATCCATATCCTGGATACGCAGACCGGCCTGACTGTCCTGTACTGCGGCCTGACCGCCAGCCCGGGCGGGCTGACCCTGCCGGAACTGGTCTGGTCGCCGGATGGTCGCTATCTGGCCTTCGGGCTGGATGAAGCCGGGGACGGCCGCCCGCCCATCCTGTACGCCCTGGACACGGTGACTGGCGATTTCACCGAGGTGACTGAAGGGATGTACGCCGCCAACGGGACTTACGACCCGGTCATGTGGGCAGCCCGGTAGGGGATAAGCGCCGGGAACGAGGAACAGCGATCTTCACGCCCGGCTGCCTGAAACGAAAGGCATCAAGGGCGGCGTCCCCTGATGCCTCTTCTCCTCCCCGTCCGTCAAGACGGTTAACTGACAGCGATGATCAGGGCTGTCCGCCTGACCTCCCGGCCGGCTGGCGCGCGCGGACGATGGCTTCTTTGAGCGCTTCGGTATCTTCGAACGGCCCGGCGATATCCTCAACTGCGCCGGTGCTCAGCGTGAGGGTCCCGGCTTCCGTTTCCTGCCTGGCCCTGTCGCGATCCCGGAGCGGGTAGAAATACTCCATTGACTGGCGGAGGCGCACTTCAATTCGCTCGCGGAGGGCCGAAGCGCGGTCTCTGCCGCAGATGATGGCAAAGTCGCTCTGGTCCAGATGGCCGATGAAGTCGTTTTCGCTCCCGCCCTCGCGCACGGCGTTGTTAATCATCAGGCTGATCGCCCGCAGCACATCATCCGAGGCGACGAAGCCGTACTTCTCGCGGAAGTCGTCCAGCCCATCAATCCGGATCGATAACACGGACCAGCCGTCTTCGTACAGCAGCTTGCCCAGCCGCTCCTCGACCAGCTGGCTTTCGGGCATACCGGTGACCGGGTTGGACAGGGGGAGCTGGGCGGCCCGCTGAAGGGCGTTGCGCACGCGCAGCCGCAACTCCTGGATATCGAACGGCTTGGTGATGTAATCCACCACGCCCAGCTCCAGCCCTTGCAGCTTATCCGTGCGGTCGCGTTTTTCGGTCAGGAAGATGACGGGGATATCCTGTGTCCGGCGCTGGGAACGCAGCCGGCGGCAGACTTCGTAGCCGTCAATGTCCGGCAGTCGGATATCGAGGACGACCAGATCGGGCGCGGATTCCTGACCGATGCGGATGGCATCTTCGCCCCAGGCTGCTGTCAGCACGTCATATCCCTGCACGCTGAAATAGGCTTCCAGCATCTTAGCCAGGTCGAAGTCGTCTTCGACAATCAGGATTCGCTGTGTGTCGGTCAACGCTACCCCTTTGATGGTTGGTTGTGGTTGAGCCAGACAGAAGTTTGGCGCGGCAGCACGCCGCCGCCTAGCCGATCGGCTCCTTGTAGATGATAAAGACGCAGTGCTGATCGCCCTTGGCGATGCACTCCTCTTCATACACGCGGAACTCGTGACCGCCGCTCACCCAGCGCAGCCCTTCCTGCAGGAGGCCGACGGCAGCGTGGCAAATCGGCTTGTCGGTCGTGCGATTGAAGCAAACCGGGCAGGTATCGCGGATGTAATACCTGAAGTGGTCACCGTGGTCTTCGACATCGCTCTTCTGGTCGCTAAACTGGCTGAAGATGGCGGCCATAGCTGGCAGCCCCATCTTGAGCTTGGCCGGCAGGGGCAGCACCTTGAAGGCCATGTCACCTACGCCGGCGAGCGCTCCGAAGTTCTTCAGCCCCTGGCTGAAGCAGGCGCGGCCCGCCCGCAAAGCCAGCCCGCGCCCGCCGCGCGGCCCGTACATATCCTCCAGGCCGAGGTTGAGCGCCGTGAATTCGGCGAAGTCAAATTCCTTATCGAGGTTGTCCGGGGGGTAATTGCCGATATAGTGCCCCAGGCCGGCCAGGTTGAGTACGGCATTCAACCCGTTACTCCCCATCACATCTTCCATCGCTTCGATGTAGATGCGGGCGATTTTGTTGGGGTAATACAGGCCGCTTTTCGTCTCAATCGGCACGCCAGCCTCCTAGATTTCACAAGTGCCGTGGCGACAATCAGACAAGTTTTTCCAGCTCGCTGACTGTGCGGCTCATATCGAGGAAAATCAGGCCGAGCTTGGCCTGCTGGCGGGCCAGAACAGTGAGCACGGCTTCTTCGCCGATTGACTGAAGAATGACATACCCCCGTTCGCCCTTGACGTACACCTGCTCCAGCCGCCCGCGCCCCAGCTCGCCGGCGATACGCTCCCCCAGCGAGATCATGGCTGCGGACATAGCCGAAACGCGGTCTTCCTCAATGTTAGCCGGGAGAGAGGATGCCATGCTGAGGCCATCCACGCTGACAACGGCTGCCGCCTCGACATCCGCCGAACTGGCCTGAAGATCCCGCAGACGCTCACCGAGTTGTTCTGTGCGTGTCTTGGCCAAGATAGGCCTCCTCCAGAGAATGACATAAGAACTGAATTGAAACGGCAGATAATCTGCCGGTGAACGAGGCTGTGGGACGGGCTGCTGCTGATTGCGCAGCGGTGTGTCTGGCGTATTATCACAGGCCAGAGGACGCTGATAAACCGCTATCCTCTCCTGGTTATTGGGCCGCCGGACAGAGCTGGCCCGGATCACATGAATCCTCGTTGGCGGTACTGTAGCACAGGGCAGAATCCTTGTCAAGCGAGGGTGAAGCAGGGCCTTGCTACGGGCCTGATCGCGCGTTTTCCTTGCGGTTGTGGCTACCTTTCAGGTATGCTGGAGGGTATATGAAACCAGCAACTCAGATCATCACCATCCTGTGTCTGGGAGGGCTGTGCGCCCTGGCGGCCGGATGCAGCGGCGTAGTGGAGCCGGTCTTGCCGACGCCGGGGACCGCCCTGACGAATGTCGCGCTGACCGCCGGCGCTCCGCAGCCCAGCCCGACTGTCGCGCCGCCCACTGCCACTGCCACGCCGACCTCGCCGCCCGCTACGGCGACCGGCGGCGCTACAGCTACGTCTATCCTCGGCGCGACTCAGACGCCGCTCCCCGAACTAGAGACGGCCACGCCGCGCCCTAACCCGAACGCCCCGCGCATTGAGCTTTTCACCGCGGACCCGGCTTACGTTTACCCCGGCGACCGGCTGACGCTGTTCTGGTCCATTCGCGGGGCGGACCGCGCCGCGCTTTACCGGCTGGATAACACGGGCCAGCGCAACCGGCTGTGGAATGTGGAGCCGAGCGGCTCGCTGGTCGTGAATACCGAGCGCGCCGACCGGGGGGTGGCCGAGTTTCTGCTGACCGTTGATAACGGACGTTACTACGTGGAGCAGCTTTTGCAGGTCCCTTTGCTGTGCGCCAGCCCCTGGTTCTTTTCCCCGGAGCCGCAGGATTGCCCCTCCGGCACGGCGCAGGAAAGCACGCATATCGAGCAGGTTTTCGAGGGCGGGCGGATGATCTACGTTGAAGCCGAGGATCGGGTATACGCGCTGTTTTCCGATGGGCGCGACCCGGCCTGGACTTCCTTCCCGAACCGGTACGTGGGCGGGAGCACGCCGGACGAGGACGCCAATTTCGTCCCGCCGCCGGACCGCTTCCAGCCGATTCGCATTCTGGGGGTGATCTGGCGGGCCAGCGACATTGTCCGCAACCGGCTGGGGCTGGGGCTGGCGCCGGAGACGACATACGAAGGCGCCCTGCAGACTGTCCGCGAGAACACGGGCGAGACGATTTACCTGCGCAGCGCCCACGGCAGCATCATCCAGCTCAACCCGCATGGCGAAAGCTGGGGGATCATCGCCGCGCCGTAACGAGCGCCGCCCGGGTGGGGCGGAACACAGCGGCGCAGCAGGCAGCCGCTCATCCGCTGTAACAGAACAGGGGAGCCAGCCCGGCTCCCCTGTGTGATTCCTGGCGCGGAGGCCCCCGTTTACGGGGGGCCGGTGACGCCGCGCAGCGTCGGATCGCTGACCCAGATCTCGTTGGCGAAGAAGGAGGCGCTGGTCAGGATGAAGGAGTTGCTATAGCCGTACGGAAGCTCGAACACCGGGAACGGGCCGATGACGTTCACGATGGGCAGGGGCATGCCGGCGGCGTTGTACACCATCTGCACCGGCTCGCAGCCCACCCCGACCGCGGCGCACAGCTCCAGCCGTACCAGCACGGTCCGGGTCTCTGGCCTGTCCTGATCGTAGAAGATGTTGACCTGATTCCACGGCACCAGCACCAGATTGTCAAAGCCCGGTGGCGGGCCGCCCGGCGCACCGCCAGGCGTCGGCGTCGGCGCCATGCCGGTGGGCGTGGGGGTGGGGCCGGGGCCGGAACACCATTCGGCAAAACAGTAGGTCTCCGGGATCACCCCTTGCAGGGTGGGCAGGCGGTAGTAACGCTCCTCCGGCAGGGTGGTCCACTGGTATGAGACGTAAACGGCGAAGTTGTCCCCAACGACGTACATCATGGTGCTGTCGCCGAAGTTGCGATACCACGTCTCGAATGGCACGCCGCGCGGCATGATGCCCATATACTGAAGCGCGCCAACGTCGAGGTAGGCGAAGGCCAGGTCCGATTGAGCCACGGGCCGCCCGGACGCACCAACGACGCCGGCGATCTCTTCTTCACTGAGACGCTCTGGATCGCTTTCGGCGAAGGCATTGACATTGGCGGCCAGGGCGCGGCAGTATTCCTCCGTTGTGGGCGCGCTGATGGTCGGTATCTCGTAGCGGTAGTACTGGCCCAACAGCACGATCAGGCTCTGGGTATCGCTCGGGCAGGCGGTCAGCGCGTCGCCGAAGCCCTGCGTGCCTGACCACCCCTCCGGCCGCCCGTTAATCAAATGATCTTCGCGCCCGACCAGGGTCAGGTCAGCCAGCAGCTCCAGATCGTGGCGCAGGTTGCGGGCGCCGATATCCGGGCTGCGCCCGACCGTCCCGATCCACTGCGGCGGGCGGTTGTCTTCGCCGAACTTGTCGGTGGCGACCAGCTCGATATCGTACAGCAGGTCCTGGGCCATCTCGTTAGAGTCCAGCGTCATCGTGTTCCGGTAGCCTTGCGGAGCCTTGCCCAGGCCGTACAATTCGTCCGTCAGGCGGTTCAGGTCGCCCCGGATGTTGCTGAGCAGCAGGGGGACATCCCCTTCCACCAGCGTGACGCCCTGCCGGACCAGATAGTCCTGAGCCTCGCCGACAGCCGCCCGACAGTAGTCGAGCACAGTCTCCGGCGAGGTAGGCGTGAACTCGAAAGTGCGCTTCATGTAATCAAGCAGATTCTGGGTGGCGATAGGGCAGGAGTAAAGCGCCGGAGCGCCGAGCCAGTCTTCAGGGCGGTGGCCGCTGCCAAAGGCCAGGTCGGCCAGCAGCTCCAGATCGTGGCGCAGGTTGCGGGCGATACGGTCGGGAGTCGGGCTGGTCGCGCCCGCCCAGTCCGGGGGGCGCGCGCCTTTTTCGCCGGCGATCTTATCGGCCTGCAGTTCCAGGTCCAGCCAGACATCGCCCAGGAGCGACGGGCTGGCCGGGTTGGCGTTGCCGTTCCAGCCTTCCGGGCGGATGCCCGTCCCGTTATATTCGTCAGCCAGCAGCTCGAGATCCAGGCGGACGTTCAGCACGAACGCGCCCAGATCGGTTGTCGGGGTAACGGGCTGGTCCCCTTCGCCAGAACCTTGCAGCAGCGGCCCGGCCTGGACGGCGGTGAGCGCTACCGTGAAGAACGGCGCGGCGACCAGCAGCCCCAGAATCAGATATGGCAACAAGCGGCGCACGGCGTTGGCTCCTTCACTCACAAAAGCCCCGTCCTGCTCATCATTATACTCAGGCGGCGTCAAAGAGCTATTCGGCGGGCGCTACCACACCGGCTCATTGGACAGCCCGGACTGGACAGCCCGCTCCGGGACAGTCACCGCGCCCGGCCCGGCGGCCAGCAGCTCCGCCAGCGCTTCCCGCAGCGCGTCAATTTCGGCCTCGGTGTTGTAGAACCCGCAGGATACTCGCACCGCGTAAGGGACATGCGAGATGTTGCGGATGATGATGCCTCGCGTATCCAGCGCGGCGATCAGCCCGGACATTTGCGCCGGCGACCAGCCCACTGGCAGGAAGTTAACCAGCGACGCCTGTCGCTTCTCCGGCGTCAGCAGGCGCACCCCCGGCAGGCTCCCGATGGCTTCGCGGGCGTAAGCGGCGATCCGGGCGATCCGCGCGTAAGCCCAGTCCTGCCCGGCCTCTTCCATGAGCCAGCGCAAGCTGGCCTGCATCCCGGCCATTGCCGGCGGGTAGATCGTCCCCGTCTCGAAGCGCCGGGCGGTCGGATTAAACGTGAAGCGCCCGCGCCAGTCGTGACTCTGGATGGCGTTGAAGTTAGCGTAAGTGGGGCGCAGAGTCGGCAGATGATCGGGCCGGATGTAAAGCATCCCCACGCCTTCTGGCCCGCACAGCCACTTCTGGCCGGGGATGGCGTAGAAGTCCACATTCAGGGCGGCCAGATCGAGATCGAATACGCCCGCTGATTGCGCTCCATCCACCAGCACCGGGATACCTTTAGCGTGGGCAAGCGCGATAATCTCCTCCAGCGGCAGGCGCGCGCCGGTGCTGTACGACACATGGCTGAGCGAGAGCAGGCGCGTCCGCGGGGTGAGCGCGGCGTCGATGGCGTCGAGCGGGTCTTCGCCCAGGCCGACATCGGCGAAGTTGATGCGCACGCCGTAGCGATCCTGAATCGTGTACAGGGGGAAGATGCCGGCCGGATGCTCGATTGTCGTCGTGGCGACTTCGTCGCCCGGCTCCCAGTTGAAGCCCATTGTCACGATATTCATGCCGTCGGTGGTGTGATGCGTCAGGGCCAGGCTTTCCAGCGGGATGCGGAAGAAAGCGGCGAAGGCTTCCTCCAGCGCCGTCCGGGTTTCCTGAACGCGGTCAAGGTTGCGCCGGTTCGGGCGTCCGCCGGTGTACTCGTCCTGCATGGCCGCGGCTAGCGCAGCCTGGGCCGGGGTGGGCAGCGGGCCGTACCAGCCCGAATTGAGGAAGATCTGATTCTGTACAGCCGGGAGCGCCTCCCGAATAGGCGTGAGTTTATCTGTCATGAGTACGCTGCCTCTGAGCTGAATAAGCGCGGTGAAACGACCGGGTTAAGTGTACCAGAGGAGGGCAGTCCGGCAATAATTAGAGAGGGATCGTTATCCATCCGTTTCAGGGAGGGAGGACTCGGCTGCCGGCCTGGCGCCGGCGGCGATGAGCAGGGCGGCGAAGTCATCATCGGGCGGGGCGCCGTTCAGCGGCGGCCACTCGCGGTAGACCGATTCCACGCGGCGAAGCGCTTCTCGCACTGTGGCCAGCCTGTGCCGGCGTTTGAACAGCGCGTGCTGGGAAGTGTGACACTCCATCGCCGCAACTTTGGCCTCTGCCCAGGGGGAGATGTCCAGGACGAGATGGGCCGTGCGACTGGCATTCCAGAGATGATCCTCGATGCCCGGCACGCGCGCCGCCGTCGAATAGAAGCTCACCGGGCGTCCCTGTCTCTGGACAGCTTCCAGCGTTGCCCGGTAGATCAGGCGGTGGGCGGGGTGGCCGTACTCGCCATCCGGCCCGTGAGCCAGAACGGCGTCCGCTGGCATCCCGGCGATCTGGGCCGCGATCTGGCCGGCCAGGGTGTCGAAATCGGCATCGAACGGCCCCAGTGCATCGCCCGGGCCGATATCGGGATCGACATAGTCCAGCAGGACGAGGCTGTGCACCCCCAGCCGGTCCAGGGCGCAGCGCAGCTCGGCTTCGCGGGCGCTCCCCAGATCGGCGCGATCGGACACAACCGGCGGCTCGCCGGCTTCGCCCCCTTCGCCGCGCGTGGCGCAGACGACGCGGGTCCGGACGCCGCAGGCGGACAGCATAGCCAGGATGCCGCCGGCCATGAACGTCTCATCATCCGGGTGGGCGAAGCAGCACAGGACATTGTGGAGGGGCATAGAGGTTTATCCGAAGTTGACTTCTTCCAGGTCCAGGGCCGGGCCGTCTACGCAGGTGAGATGGTCGCGGGACCCTTTGCAAGAGACACTGCATCCCTGACAGGCCCCGGTCCCGCACGGCATCGGCAGGTCGAACAGGCCAAGCACGTAGCGCCGGGGGACATCGGCCCGCAGTTCGTGAATCTTCGCCAGCAGGGCCGGATACAACAGGTGACGGTACTGCGGGTTGGCGACGGAGACGACCTGATCCGCCCAGCCGACTGTGGTGACCTGGTTGGGCCAGCCCTCTTCCAGACTGCCGGTCAGGACTTCGATTTCTTCCGGCAGTGCGTCCAGCGGGTACTGTGCGGCCTGCCCGCTGAGCACCATCGTGACTTCGATCTTGCTGTGCACTGCCAGCGAAGCCAGCAGAATCAGGGGCGTCGGCGGTGTGTCCAGCGCCAGCAGGAGCAAATTGCGCAGGTTGTGGCGCATGGGGAAGGGCGCCCCTACCGGCCCCAGCAGGGAGACAATCTGGCCCGGGGCGTAGTGATTGCCGGCGGCGCGCTCGATAGTGACCGTGCGCCCGCTCAACGCGACCGGTATCCAGCGCTCGGCCAGGTAAGGGTCCCAGCCCTCATCGGAGAGGCGGGCCAGGAGCAGTTGGCCGGGCTTGAGGCGGGCTATACCCTCCTCGACACCCAGCTCCAGCCGGTGCAGGTCGGGCAGTATGCGGCGTACTCGCTCAATAGTGGCGCGGGTCTCTCGGGGTGCCATAGCAGGGAGGGTACATCGGAACCGGGCGCTTGGCAAGATGCGATCCGGGGACTGAAGGGCGAGCAGCAGGGATGCTCGCAGGCCGGCGCATCAGATATTCAACCGGGCATCCGATCTGCCTTATCCTCCGTTGCTTGTTCTCCTTCCCCGGCTGTCTGTTTTGCAGTTGGCCGGGCGGCTGTTTCGCTTTACAATGAAAGCGTCGCTTTGTCACTATTCGCGCAGGGAAAATCACTATGACCAGTGCCCCTACGACCCTGACGGACCCTCTGGAGCTGGAGCGTGGCAAACGTCGGCGCCAGCAGCGAGAGGCCCTGCTGGCGATTCTGTTCGTTGCCCCGGCCACGATCGTCACTTTTGTATTTCGTATCTGGCCGGTGATCTTCGGTTTTTACGTCAGCCTGCACCAGTGGCGGGCCAATTCCCATAGCTTTCTGGGACTGGATCAGTACGTGCGGGCGCTGGGTAACGCGGCGTATGTACTGGCCTTCCTGCTGTGTATCCTGTTCTTTTACGGCGGGTACATCGGGCTGCGGAAGGCGCGGCAGGAGATGGCTGAAGGCAAGGGGAATTTTTACCCCTACCTCCTCCCCGGCCTCATTCTGAGCGTGGGCATAATCACCCTGATGGTGGGGATGGCTGCCCAGGACAGCGATTTATTCTGGGCCGGTGCATTTCTCGCCCTCATCGGCGGGGCCGTCTACTGGGCTATGGTCCGCCGGGCGGGCGGTTTGGTGCTCCATCACTTTGGGCTCCATGCCGTCCAGTTATGCAGCCTGTGGCTGCTGGGACTGGGGCTGTTTGTCTTCGCGATTGTGGAAATACAGGCTAATGTAGCGCTCGCCTTTCAGATGCTGGTCGTCCTGGCGCCCGATTTATTCGTGCCGCCTCTGATACTGCAAATGATTATGAGCGCTGTACTGGTGCTGGCGGCGCTGGGCGCGTACGCAGTCAGCCGGTGGCGCAGCCGGCTCACGGAGGAATTTGACCGGCGGCGCATCGTGGCTAACCTGCTGGTGGCGCTCCTGCTCCTGCTGGCTATCGGATCGTTCTTCTACCTGATTGCGGCTTTTCAGTTTGATACTGAGGCCGCCGCCGCCGTCCAGCCGCTGGGGAGCGCCGAGGTAGGCGGGGCCGGAGAGGCGGCTACCGGGCTGCCCCGCGACGAATTTCGCCGTCTGTACGGCGCGCCTAAAGGGGAGAACCTGGCCAGCATGCTCATGGCCTGGCCGCAGGTCCTTTCGATCTCGATTGGCTTTTTCCTGATGTTTGTCGCTTACCGGCTCTGGAAGCAGGCGGCAGCGGCCGAGCGCGATATGAGCGTGGCCACGTTTCTGGGGCTGGCGATTGTGCTGGCGATTGGCGGCTGGCTGCTGATTGTCGAGCTGCCGCAGGCGATGGCCTCCGGTGACCTCAGTTACTACCAGTCCCTGCTTATTACCGTGTCATATGCGCTGGGGACTGTCCCCTTACAGCTCGGCCTGGGCCTGTTCCTGGCTTACATCCTGTTTTACGAGGTGCGGTTCGGCAAATCGTTCTACCGGGTGGTGTACTTCATCCCTTACGTAGCGCCAACAGTGGTCACGGCGACCGTGTTCGGCATCATCTTCTCGCCCCGGCCGTACAGCCTGGCCAATCAGGTTTTGACCGCTCTGGGCATTCAGCCGGTCGGCTGGCTTCAAGAATCCAAGGGGGTGTTTCTGGTCATTGCCCAGATGCTCTGGGGGCCGGATGTGATCGTGCCTTCCTTTCTGGCCGGGCCGAGCCTGGCGCTCATCTCGATCATCATCTACAGCATCTGGGTATTTGCCGGGTATAACGCCGTGATTTTCCTGGCCGGCCTGGGCGCCATCCCCGGCGAGCTGTTCGAGGCGGCCAAAGTGGACGGCGCGGGCCGCTGGCAGGCCTTCCGCCGCATCATCTTCCCGCTGCTTTCGCCCACGACGTTCTTCCTGCTCATCCTGAGCATCACCGGCACCTTCCGCGCCTTCACTCACGTCTACACCATGCGCCAGGCAGCCGCCCGCGGCTCCGCGGACACCGCCACTGTCCATATCTTCCTGCAGTTCTGGCAGTTCAACCAGTGGGGGTACGCTTCGGCGATGGCCTTTGTCCTGTTCGGAATCATCCTGATCCTGACCCTGATTCAGAACGAGCTGTCCAAGGAGCGGGTATTCTATGGCTGATCTGGCGAAGTCCTCCCCGGCAGAAGGAGCGCGCTCCTCAACCGCCCGGCGGGTATCCCCTCACATCGGGGTGCCGCGGCTCCAGGTGGACCTGTTCCGTATTGTGGCTTACGCGATCATCACCCTGGGGGCGCTGGTTTGTATCATCCCCTTCCTGTGGATGCTCAGCGTGTCCCTGATGTCCCTGGGCGAGACGCAGTCGGGCCAGATCAGGACTAACCAGCTTTTTATCGAGGTCTTTCATCTCACAGATGAGGAGATGGACACGACTCTGGAAGAAGTCATCCCGGCCTTTGTCAAGAGCACGGCTTCCATCAGCCGGAGCGAGCTGGCGATGACGGCCCGCGAATACGCCACGAAGCGCGACTCGTACGCCATCATCGGCACGAATACGGTGATTCGCGGCGGCATCGTCAACTACATCCGGGCCTGGGACAAAGCCAATTTCCGCCGCTATATGATGAACAGCATCATCATGACCCTGCTGCAGGTGGTGGGGCAGACTCTGTTCTCGATTCTGGCCGCCTATGCCTTCGCCCGGATGCGCTTCCCGGGCCGCGACCTGCTGTTCGCCATGTTTCTGGCGACGCTGTTCATCCCGGCGACGATTCTGCTCATTCCAAACTATCTCACCGTGGTGGCGCTCAACAACGCCTTCAACGGTTTCTACCAGTCCATCGGCCTGACGCAGATTGCGACCCAGTTGGGCCTGCGCTGGATCGACGGCTGGTTCGGCCTGACCGTCCCCTTCCTGGCCAGTACATTTGGCATTTTCCTGCTGCGCCAGTTCTTCCGCCAGATTCCGGAAGACCTCTATGACGCGGCGCGGATCGACGGCGCCGGGCACACCCGCTTCCTGTTCCGGGTGGTGGTCCCGATCTCGCGGGCTGCTATTGTCACTATCGTCCTGTTCACATTTCTGGAGGCGTGGAACTCGCTGGACTGGCCCATCCTGGTCACCCAGGCGGTGGAGTGGCGCCCGATTTCCTATGGGCTGTACGCCTTCCAGAACGATGTCAATGTGGAGCTGAACCTGATGATGGCCGGGGCCGTGATTGCCCTCATCCCGGTGCTGATAGTGTACTTTTTCACCCAGAAGCAGTTCACCGAAGGGATTGCCACGACGGGGTTGAAAGGGTGATCGCAGGGGCATGACGATCCCGGTTACGGAACTGGCGCTGGAGGCCGCCCGGCGCGGTGGCGCTGCTATCCTGGAGGCCCGGGACCGCCCCCGCGAGATCACCAGCAAAGGCTTCCGCGATGAGGTGACCGACGCGGATTACGCCGCGCAGGCCGCTATCCTCGCCGCCATTCACGAGCACTATCCACAGCACCGGGTGGTCAGCGAGGAGAACGACTTCGGCCACAGGCTGGCCAACTGGCAGCCGCCGGAGGAGTACTGGTGGCTGGTGGACCCGCTGGACGGCACGACCAACTACAGCCGGGACATCCCGCATTACTGCGTATCGGTGGCCGTGCTCAGGGGGACGACCCTGATTGGCGGCGCGATCTATGATCCGAACCGGGGGCATCTCTTTGCGGCGGGCCGGGGGGAGGGGGCTACCCTCAACGGCGCGCCGCTGCGTGTCTCCGATCGGGGCGATCTGGCTGAGGCTATTCTTGAGATCGGCCTGGCCCGCAATCGCGAGGTGCGCCGGCAGGGGCTGGCCCTGTTCGCGGCGCTGGCGCCCGAATGTCGCACGGTGCGCACTTCTGGCTCGGCGGCGCTGGCGCTGGCCTGGGTGGCGGCTGGCTGGCTGGACGGGTACGTGCATCTGACGCTGCGGCCCTGGGACAGCGCCGCCGGCGGCCTGATGATTCAGGAGGCCGGGGGGCGGCTATCGCTGCCGCAGGGAGGGGAGTGGCGGGCCCAGCTCCCGCCGATTCTGGCGACGAACGACGCCTTGCACGACACCGTCCTGACCCTGACCCAGCAGACGCTCTCCAATCCGAAGTGAATTAAGACAACATTTATCCATTTCTAATATCCCTGTCCCCCAATACGTGATAAAATTCACATATAAGGTCCGATTTAGGACGGAGAGTGCAGCGATGACCCCGCTAAAGACTTCAACGGGCCGGCGCCCCGTTGTCCTCATCATCGGCGCCGGATTTGGGGGGCTGTTCGCGGCGCGTTCGCTGGCGGGAACCGCCGTCGATGTGATCCTGATCGACCGCCACAACTATCACACTTTCACCCCGCTGCTGTACCAGGTGGCGACGGCCGGTCTGGACCCCAGCCATATCGCCTATCCGGTGCGGGCGATCTTCCGGCGGGATAAAAACGTTCGCTTCCTGATGGGGGAGGTGGAGGCGATCGATACGGCTGCGCGGGAAGTAACCGTGCGAGCGAACGGGGACGCCCACCGGCTGCAGTATGATGCCCTGATCGCAGCGGCGGGCAGCGTGACCCATTACTTCGGCCTGGAGCAGACTGCCCGGCACGCCTTCGGGCTTAAGGAGCTGAGCGAGGCTGTCATTCTGCGCAACCATATCCTCAAACAATTCGAGCAAGCGGCCTGGTCGGACGACCCGGCGTACCGCGAAGCCAGCACAACCCTCGTCGTCGTGGGCGGCGGCCCGACCGGGATTGAGACCGCCGGAGCGCTGCTTGAGCTTTCCCGGCATGTCCTGCAGAACGAATTCACCGGCGCGACGGGCAGCCTCCGTCCGCGCGTAATCCTGGTGGAGGCGTCCGATCGGCTGCTGGCGTCGTACCCGGTCCGGCTGCAAGAAGCGGCCCGGCGGCAGCTCCAGTCTCTGGGCGTGGAGGTGATTCTCGGCGAGCCAGTGGAACAGGCCGACGGAGAGCGCCTGCTGCTCAAGGGTGGGCAGATTATCCCCACCCGGACCGTGATCTGGTCGGCGGGCGTCAGGGCGTCGCCGCTGGCGGCGATGCTTGGCGTGCCGCTGACACCTGCCGGGCGCGTGCCGGTCCGGCCCACGCTGGAAGTCGCGGGGCTGCCAGATGTCTACGCGGTGGGCGACATGGCTTATGTGCAGGATGGACAGGGCGATCGTTACCCGATGAATATCCCCGTCGCCGAGCAGCAGGGCACCCTGGCCGCCCGCAACATTCTGCGCCGGCTGGCGAGCAGGCCGCAGGAATCCTTCCGATATCACGACCGGGGCATAATGGCCACTATTGGCCGGCAGCGGGCTGTGGCGTGGCTGTATAACCGGGTGCCGCTTTCCGGCTATCCGGCCTGGCTGACCTGGCTGGTTATGCACTTGCTGTGGCTGATGGGCTTTCGCAACCGGATCAGTGTGCTGGTCAACTGGGTCTGGAATTACCTCACCTACGACCGTTCAGCCCGGATCATCCTGGAGCACGGAGGGCTTCGGCGCCGCGCGGAGCACGATGCGCTGCTCCCGCCTGAAAGGACGGTTGCGCCGGAGCACGAACTGGAGATAGCTCGAAGGTGAGGCAGTCTGTTCCCGACTTCCCGGTGAGAGTCAGGCCGCGGCGTGCCATGCGCGCGCCCGGCCTGAGCGGCGCCAGGTTTTCCGGTACGGGACGTGTTACAATACGGCAAGATGCGGACTCAGAGTGTGGAGGACACTATGCCGCTCGCAGGAGCACCTGATGCTGATGATCTTGAACGGCAGGGGGTCGAGTCTATTGTCGGAGACCCCGGCCTGCGCGATGAGCTGACCGATGACGAGGCCCGGCCCCTGATCGACTGGGGGCTGGCCCAGGTGACTTTGTTGGCCCGGCAGGCGGCGGCTCAGGCGTCGGTAGAGATGATGGACGCCTCGATGCGCGATCTGCACCGGCTGATGAAGCGGGTGAACCGCCTGGTGGGCGCCCGTGCGGCGGGGGATACCGCCCGCGTGCGCGAAGAACTGGACCGCCTGGCCAGATTGAGCGGGGAAATGTACGGCGAAGAAACTGCGCCTGTCGATTCCACCCGCCTTGATACGTTTATGGAGGAGCAGGAAAGTCTGTCCAATGAGGAGATTATCACGCGCTTGCTGGCGTTGTTCGCGCCGCCCTGGGACCCACGCCCTCCGCTGACCGCGCCGCCCGCGCCCGATCAGCTTGCGTCGCCGCCGGAGTACGAACAACTCGCGCCGCTGCCCACACCCGACCAGCTTGCGCCACCGCCGGAACATGGTCAGCTTGCGCCGCTGCCGGAGCATGACAGGCTCCCGGCCCCGCCGGAGCCTGGCCGCTTGCCTGGCCCGCCGAGCTATGATCGTCTCTCCGGCCCGCCGGATTACGATCTGCTCCCCCACGAAGGAGAGGAAACGCCCACGTGACGAAGAAGAAGAACACTTCCCAGAGCCCGGGCAATAAAAAACAGACGCAAACCAGCGGACTTCTGATTCTGGTCGCCGCCATTCTGATCTTCGTATTCAGTCGGCTGACCGGTATTGACCTGCTGAATCTTGACGCGCCCGTGCCTACCGCTGTAGCGACGACGGCCCCGGCGGAGCAGGTCCCGATGGACGTGGGCACGGCGCCTATTTCGGTGATCTTTTCCGCGCCGACCGGCAGCCGCGACGTGTCCACCTATATCAATGGGCCGGACACCGTGCTGGCTGATGCCATCCGCCAGGCTCGCCGGACAGTGGATGTGGCGGCCTATGAGCTGAACTCGCCGGCTATCGCTGATGCGCTGATCGACCGGCACCGAAATGGCGTCCGGGTGCGGATCGTGACGGATAATGATGCCGGACTCAATGTCGCCCTCTATGAGCAGTATCTGGCCGCGCCGGCTAACCGCAAAGAAGATCTCCTCGATGAGATGAAGAAGAATCCGAGCGACACGCTGCTGGACGAGCTGTACGACGCGGGCATCCCCATTGTGGATGACGCCCGCAGCGGCCTGATGCATAACAAGTTTGTGATTATCGACGGGGCGGAGGTCTGGATGGGCAGCATGAACATGACCCTGAACGACGCCTACCGCAACAATAACAACCTGAATCACGTCCGCAGCGCCCGCGTCGCCGCGAACTACCAGGCTGAATTTAACGAGATGTTCGAGGAACGCAGTTTTGGACCGCGGTCGCCCCGGAATACCCCTTACCCGCAGGTGACAGTCAATAATGTTCTGGTGGAGGTTTACTTCGCCCCGGAAGATAATGTGATGCCGCAGATCGTATCTGAGATCAACGCGGCGCAGGAAGAAATCCGCTTCATGGCATTTTCATTCACCGAGGATTCGATGGGACAGGCGATGCTGGAGAGGGCCGCCGCCGGGGTGGAGGTTTCCGGCATCTTCGAGACGACCGGCAGCGAGACCGCGTTCAGCGAGCTGACGCCGCTCTTTTGCGCCGGGCTGGATGTCCGCCAGGATGGTAACCCGTTCATCCTGCACCATAAGGTCATCGTCATTGACCGCCAGACGGTGGTCACGGGATCGTTCAATTTCTCCAGCAACGCGACCAACACCAACGACGAGAACCTGCTGATCATTCACGATCCGGCGCTGGCTCAGCAGTATCTGGTTGAATTTGAGCAGCGCTTTGCCCAGGCGAATCCGCCTACCCGCATACAGTGTAACTAACGGTCCGAACGCGGGCAGCCAGGAGTGGGCAGCAGGGGCGGGGCGGACGTTCAACCGAATGTCTGACGCCCGGTTCATCTGCTCGCCCGCTCCTCCGCCTCTCGCCCCCCTGTTCCTACCCCCTGTCACTGGCACAATCTCCGCCTCTGGACTATCATAGCCGTTTAGAAAATCCGTGCTATCTGGCGGTAAACATTACTGCGAGAGAAAAAGCGAGTGCGCTATGTCCTTTATTGAAGCCCCGACTACGTTTTACCTCGGTCGCCGCTACGATCCGGTTTCTCAGCGCCTGATACAGGATGTGCTGTACTACGACTCGCGCGATCTGACGACGCACGCTGTCGTAGTCGGCATGACAGGGTCCGGCAAGACCGGTCTGTGCATCGATATTCTGGAAGAAGCCATCCTCGACAACATCCCGGCTATCGTGATTGATCCCAAGGGGGATATCACCAACCTGCTGCTGATGTTCCCCGATCTGCGTCCGGAAGAATTCGCCCCGTGGGTGAACGTTGACGACGCCCGGCGGGCGGGCAAAGAAGTGGACGAGTACGCGGCGGATGTCGCCGCCCGGTGGCGCGACGGGCTGCAGACCTGGGGGATTGTCCCCGACCGCGTCAAGTGGGCCAGGTATGCCGCCCAGTACAGCATCTACACGCCCGGCTCTGATTCGGGCCTGCCGGTCAGCATTCTGGATGCCATGCAGCCGCCAGGCACTGGCTGGGACGGGCATGAGGAGGAGAATCGCGAGCATATCTCCTCGGTGGTGACGGCGCTGCTGGCTCTGGTTGGCAAGCAGGTCGAGCCGGTCAAGAATCGCGAGCATGTCCTGATCGCCAACATCTTCGAGAATGCCTGGAGACAGGGCCTGGGGCTGACTCTGGAAGACGTGATCGTCCAGGTGCAGCAGCCGCCGTTCGCCCGCCTGGGTGTGTTCGACGTGGACACATTTTTCCCGGAGAAGGAGCGCTTCAAGCTGGCGATGGAGCTGAACAACATCATCGCTGCACCGTCGTTTCAGTCCTGGCTGACCGGCCGTCCGCTGGATGTCGGGGATCTGCTTTATACGCCCGACGGCCGGCCCAGGGTGAGCATCTTCTACACGGCTCACCTCAACGATGGGGAGCGCCAGTTCATTTCGACGCTGCTGCTGGAGAACATCCTGACCTGGATGCGGACGCTCTCCGGCACGACCAGCCTGCGCGCCCTGCTGTACATTGATGAGGTGTTCGGCATGATTCCGCCGCACCCGCGTAACCCGCCGACGAAGGACCCGCTGCTCAAGCTGCTCAAGCAGGCGCGGGCCTTCGGGCTGGGCGTGATCGTGGCCACGCAGAATCCCGGCGATCTGGATTACAAGGGTCTGTCAAACGCGGGGAGCTGGTTCATCGGCAAGCTGCAAACGGAGCACGATCGCCGCCGGGTGCTGGCCGGGCTGGAGGCGCTGGCCGATTCTCACCCGACGCTCAACCCGCGCGATGTGCGAGACCTGATCGCCCAGCTTGATTCGCGCGTCTTCCTCCTGCACAACATCCATGATGAGGGCGGGCCGGCTATGTTCCACACGCGCTGGTCAATGAGCTACCTGCGCGGCCCTCTGACCCGCTCGCAGGTGAATGAGCTGATGGCCAGCCAGCGGGCCAAGCTGACCCGGCGGCCTGTCCCGCAGCCCGGTATGGGTGGATACCTGCCGCCAGAGGATATCCCGACCGGCCCAACGCCCGCCTCGAATGCGGTCGCTTCTGGCTTCACCCCGCCGCCGATGCACCTGCCGGAGGTTGCGCCCCCCGCCGCGCGGGGGCAACAGGCCGGGAGCGCCCCGCCGACGGCCCTGCCAGAGATGCCAGCCGCGCCGCCGCCCCCGGCAGCGCCAGCGGAGACCCCCCTCCGGCGGGCAGCCAGCGCGGGGTCCGACTACACTTCCGAGCCGCCGGTCACCCCCTCCAGCGTGCCCCAGTTCTTCCTGCCTACCGTGATCCCGGCCCGCACCGCTTTTGCCAACTGGGAGCGCCAGTACGGATTCGCGGCTCAGGTAACGGGGGGGGCATCGCTGATTTACAGGCCGTTCCTGCTGGCTCAGGTCATCATCCACTACCTGGATCGTAAGACGGGGATCAGCGCCGAGCGTCAGTATGCCTTCCATGTCCCCGATATACCCCGGTCGGGGCTGGTGCGCTGGGAGCAGTTCATGGCCGCGCCGGTGGATGTTGACACGCTGGCCCCGGAGCCTTTTGGCGAAGCTCTGTACGCCGAGCTGCCGCCGGCCCTGACCGACGAGCGCCGGATGAAGACGCTCCAGAGCGAAGTGCTGGATCAGCTCTACCGCCTGGCGCGTCTGACGATCCTGTATAACCCGACGTTGAAGATATTCGGCGAGCCGGATGCCACAACGCGTGACTTCAAGCTCCTGATCCAGCCGATGATCCGCGAGAAGCGCGACGCCGAAGTGGATCAGGTGACGGCGCGGTATGCCGTGAAGCTGGACCGGCTGGAGGAGAAACTGCGGCGGGAGACCCGCGAGCTGTACGGCGACCGCGCCGATCTGAGCGACCGCCGGCGCGAGAATCTCTTCACGGCGGGCGAGGCGGCGATGAGCCTGTTCCGGGGGCGGACGACGTACACCCTCAGTCGTTACAGCCGCACCCAGCGCTACAGCCGCAAAGCGGAGGAAGAAGTCCGCGAATCTGAGGAGGAGATCGCCGCCCTGCAGGAACAGATTGCCCGGGTCACGCAGGAGATGGAAGGGGCGCTGCGGATGGTTAACGACCGCTGGGCACAGGCCGCAGCCCAGGTCGAGGAGTACCATATCACGCCGCTCCGGAAGAACATTTATCCGGAAGCGTTCGGGGTGGGCTGGATGCCGTTCTGGTACGCGCAGGTGAATGGTCAGCCGGCTTTGCTGGCGGCCAACCCGGTTGCGGCGCGGGAACAGAATGTGGCGCGGGGACAGGATCAGCCGGGTTAAGGCCCGGCTGTCGCTGAGGAAACGACAGCGCGGGATGGCGTGTTCGTCGCTGCCCCGCGCTGTCCGCGATGCAGCTTCCGGTTATTGTGTCCGGGGCGGCGCCGCCTCAGCGGCCACTGCTTTCTGGTAGGCTTTCCAGCCGGGGCACCATCGGGTGTGCCACTTCCACAACCGCGCTTTCCATGTCCCGGGGTGAGCCTCTGCCTGCTGGCGCAGGCCGCAGGTCGCACAACTCATCTCCGAAGCCTTCTTGATTGGTTGCTCTGTCTGTGTTGTCACTGTCTTTTCCCCCCGGGGAACTGTGTCTGGAACCAGCGCGATGATTTCGCGTTCCGCCCTCAGTATACGCGTATTTCACCCGGCGGTTGCGCCAGCCTGAAGATTATTGCCCCGGAGGCCGATCGATCGTTGTCGGGTCCGGCGCAAAATGCTACTATTGCTCTCCAATAAAAGCACTGTATTGGAATGTACCCCTGTGCCAGGAAGCGCTGCCTATGACCACGCATACCCCCGCCTCACCCCAGCCGATTTCCCCCCCGCCGTCGTCGATCATCCCGGAGGCGCTGTCTGAGGATACGCAGCCGATCCAGCCTGTCCGCGGCGCGGCGCGTCCCGGGCTGCGGCCGTGGCTGCTGCGCCTGCCGCTGCTGGCCCTGACCGGGCTGCTGCTGCTGATGATCATGCTGGCGCTGTTCGTCGCGGCCCACGAGGTGCGCTATGCTGGCCGTATCTACCCGGGCATCTCATCCTACGGCATCGATCTGAGCGGCCTGACCTATGATCGGGCGGCCAGCCTGCTGCGGGAGCGATTCACCTACGATGAGCAAACGGTCTTCACCCTGCGGGATGGGGACCGCACCTGGCAGGCGACGGCGGCGGAACTGGGCGTCTCCTTCGACGCTGACCAGACGGTGGCGACGGCCATGCTGCTGGGCCGGGGGGGCGGCCTGCCGCGCGATCTGGCCGTCCAGGCCGACATATGGCTCAACGGCCGCTCTGTCTCGCCCGTAATTGTCTACGACCAGACCCGGGCCGATTCCTTTTTGCAGCGCCTTCTCCCGGAGATCAACCGCGCTGTGCAGGATGCCAGCCTGTCCTTGCAAGGCACGGAGGTCATCAGCGCCGAGGGGCAGGTGGGCCGGTCGCTGGATATCCCGGCCACGCTGGGCGCCCTGCGGGAGCGGGTGCTCGGCCTGGAGCCGGGCGGAGACATCCTGCTGGTGATCAATGAGACGCCTCCGCAGTTATGGTCAGTAGCAGAAGCGGAGGCCCGGCTACGGGCGGCAGTCTCTGGTCCGCTCTCGCTGTTTGCCGACGCCTCATCCGGCGGCGAAGCCGGGCCGTGGACCGCCACGCCGGGGCAGATCGCCCAGATGCTTGAAGTGCAGCGGGTCGAAAATCCCGACGGCACGGCGGGGGTTGAGGTGCACCTGAACCCGGAGCAGTTCCTGAGCTTTCTGAACGGTATTGCGCCGCAGCTTATCACATCGCCGCAGCCGGCGCGGCTCATCTTTAACGACGAAACGCGCCAGCTTGAGGTTCTCCAGCCCAGCATCAACGGGCGCGAGCTGAATGTGGACGAGTCGCTGGCGGCCATTGAGGCGATGCTCTTCGCGCCGCCGAGTCAGCCCGGTGCAACCCGCGAGGTCCCGCTGAGCTTCACCCTCATCGTCCCGCCGGTGAACAATAATGTCACCGCTGCCGATCTGGGCATCACCGGACTGGTGAGCGAGGCTACCACCTACTACCTCGGCAGCTCGGCAGCCCGCCAGCAGAATATCGCCACGGCTGCCGCCCTCTTCAACGGCGTTGTGATCGGCCCCGGGGAGGAATTTTCCTTCAACGAATGGCTGGGGGATGTCAGCGCCGAATCGGGCTTTGAAGAAGGTTTCATTATCTTCGGCGGGCGCACTATCAAGGGCATCGGCGGCGGCGTGTGCCAGGTCAGCACGACGGCTTACCAGGCGGCGTTTTACGCCGGCTTCCCGATCCTTTCCCGCGTGCCCCATGGCTACCGGGTCGGCTACTATGAATATGGCGAAGGCGTCGGCATGGACGCCACCGTGTACTCGCCGCTGGTGGACTTCCGTTTCCTGAACGATACGCCTTATTATCTCCTGATCGAGACGGCGACGAACCCGGCCAACGCCACGGTGACCTTCCGCTTTTACAGCACCGATATCGGGCGGGAGGTGGTCAAGATCGGCCCGCGTATTGCGAATGTCCAGCCGCACGGCCCGCCGATCTACGAGGAGAACGCGGAGCTGGCGCCCGGCCAGACCCGGCAGGTGGAATGGGCGGTGGACGGCGCCGACGTAGCCATCACCCGCCAGGTCTGGCGGAATGGACAGTTGGAGAGCGAGGATACTTTCTCCAGCCATTATTTGCCCTGGCAGGATGTGATTCAGGTCGCGCCCGGCCAGGCTCCGACGGGCTGAAACGGGGCGCGATCAGCGAAATTTGAGTCTGGCAGGCGGACATTTGCTATACTGAAAATGTATCCTCTGTTGCGTGGTCGGGGAGGGGGGATGGTTTACGAAGAGCCACTGGCGCTGGCTAAAATCGAATGGAACGATCTGACCTCCGGGGAGCGTCACGAGTTTATCCTGATGGAGGGGGCTACAGCCACCATCGGGCGCTCGAAGGATAACAATATCTGCGTACCGGAGCGGCATGTCTCCCGCCGTCATGCCGTGATTCACTACCGGGACGGCATCTTCATGCTCTCCGATCTGGGGAGCGCCAACGGCACCTTCGTCAACAATGAGAAACTGGATGGGCCGTTTCCGCTGGCTGGCGGGGATGTCATCCGGTTGTTTGTGCCGGAGCTGCGTTTTGTGGCCGGGGTGACGGAGGAAGAACAGGAATCGGCGTCGCAGGGCGGCACGCTGATCATGCCGGCGGTGACGGAGGGAAGATGTCCCTATGTGGTCGTGACCAGCGGGCCGCAGGAAGGCACGGAATTCCCTTTTCTGAGCGAGATCGTGACGGTGGGCCGGGCGACTTCCGATGCGACCTGGGAAATCTGCCTGCAGGACCGGGCTGTTTCCCGTCCTCACGCCCGTTTTGAGCGGCTTTCCGGGGCGGACGGCTGGCGGCTGGTGGATCTGCGCAGCGCCAACGGCACGCGCGTCAACGGCAAATATCTCGATCCGGAGACAGAGCACCTGCTCCGCGACGGGGACGTGCTGGTGTTCGGCTCCTCGATGCTGTTGTTCCGGCAGGGCTAGAGGCGCTCACTGCCCCCGGGCAGGCGCGGGCAGGCCGTCCCATCGGGGCGGGCGCATACCGGGTTGCCGGCGGCCCGCGCCGGAAAGACGCCGAAGCCCTCCAGCAGCGCAACTACTTCGCACAGCGGGAAGCCGACGACATTGTTGTAACAGCCCTCGATCCGGCTGATCCAAGCGCCGCCCGCTCCCTGAATGGCATAACTGCCTGCCTTATCCATCGGCTCGCCGGTGGCGACATAAGCCGCAATTTGCGCATCGGTGCAGGCGATCATGTGCACGGTAGTGCTGGCGGCGCTGACGGCGACGCTGCGGCTGGCGGCGGCGTCACAGACGGCCACGCCGCTGATCACCTGGTGCGCTCGCCCGCGCAGCAGGCGCAGCATGCGCCCGGCGTCGGCGGCGTCAACGGGCTTACCCAGGATGACGCCCTCCACGACGACGATCGTATCCGCGCCGATGACCACCCCCCGATCGAGTGTTTCGGCGACTGTCTCCGCCTTCAGCCGGGCCAGCCAGCGCACGGCCTCCTTCGGGCTGAGGGCGGGATCGAAATCTTCTGCAATGTTGCTGGTGAGGACGGTGTAGGGCAGGCCAAGCGTCGCCATCAGCTCGCGGCGCCGGGGCGAGGCGGAGGCCAGAATCACGGGGATTTCGTCTGGCGTCATGGCCGGGTCCTGCCAGTCAGGGTAGGGGTAAGTTTCATGCCGGCGGGTTCTTGATCTCCTGTTCGTACTGTTCGAAGTGCAGGGCGCGCTGCTGCTCCAGCACGATGCCGGCCCAGTCAGGCGGGCGCCTGTAGGTGTAGAAGGTGGGGTGGGCCGGGTCGGTGAAACGCGCCAGGTCCGTTTCAGGTGTCCAGGATGTGCCGTCCGGCAGGACCGTGCTGGCATCGAAAACGGCGTCCCCCAGGAGCGCGCCCTGCAGCTCAGCGCCGTGCAGACTGGCTCCCCCGAGCTGCGCTCCGCGCAGGTCCGCGCCTTGCAGGTCGGCCCGCTCCAGATGAGCGTTGCGCAGATCGGCCTGGTGCAGCTTCGCCTGGCGGAAAAATGTGGCCTTCAGCAGCGCATCCCGCAGATCCGCCCGGCAGAGTTCCGCCTGGAAGAGGTTGGCATAGCGCAGATCGGCATGGCTCATATACGCCCCGCGCAGGACGGCGCCGCGCAGGTTGGACCGGGAGACGCTGGCCCCTTCTAAATTCGCCAGGAACAGGCTGGCCCCCTCCAGGTTGGCTTCTCGCAGCGTGGCCCCGCGCAGATCGGCCCAGGCGAAGATAGCCCCGCGCAGCCGGGCCTCCAGAAAGCTGGCCCGGCGCAGATCGGCGTGATCGAGGACCGCGCCGCTGAGCCAGGCGTGGGTGAAGTTGGCCTCGCGGAGGGAGCCGTCAACCAGCCAGCCGGCCTCGCGCACGGCCTGGGCGGCCTCCAGAGCGACGCTCTTGACCTGCGACCCCATGCGGGCGATCAGCACCGCCCGGTGGTCCCGGGCTTCTTGCCAGCGCCGCATCAGCGCGTGCAGGATGAAGATGATGACGGCAATACGGGCGATTTCGCTCAGCAGAATCGCCAGAGATTTTGTCGCGCGTGACACAGCGTTCTCCCGGAGCAGATTAAAACAGGGCCGTTGATGTACTGGTGTGCCGTAACCGTAGCTGCACACCGCAATTATATCACGGTCGCGGGCGACTCCCGTTTTGCGAGCGCGGGCCGGACTTCGCGCCGCCCGCCGGGCGCGGTATGCGCCAGTCCGGCGGGCGGTGGCGCAGCCGCCAGAGCCAGCCGGCGGGGTAGCCGGCCATCTTGGCCAGATCGCCGACCACCCGGATGATCGGAATCAGCAGCAGGGCGGCCAGCCGGTCGCGCCGCGAAGGCTCCCCCCCGCGATACCAGGTCCATACGGTGGGGAGGCGGCGATACGGCTGGCGCAGATAGATCGCGGCTCCCGGCAGGGCCAGCCCCCACCACAACGGCCCCCGGAGCACCCCCGCCAGAAAGATCAGGGGGACGGCGACCAGATAAGTCAGGTAGCGGACAGCATGCCGCTTGCGCCAGAGATCGGCCTTGCCGTCGCCCCGCGCATAACGGTAATACTGCCGCCAGTAAGCGCCCAGCGTCCGGCGCGGCTGGAAGGCCGCACAGGCCTCCGGCGCCCAGCCAAAAGGCGCGAAGAGGGCTTGCAGCCGGAGATCGAAGATCAGGTCCTCGCAGTAGTCGATCCATTCCGGATAGCCGCCCACCGCCGCCCAGGCGCTTTTGCAGAAGGCCACGCTCCGGCTGGATGGCAGAAAGCGCGCCGGATCGATCTCGTCAACCAGCGGCAGGACGGCCGCCCCCATCGCCACTTCAAACGGGGTGGCTGGATCGGCGCGGAAGAAGCCGGATACGACCTGCAAAGCCGGATGCGCTTCAAACGGGGCGATGAGATGGGCCAGCCAGTCCGGCGGCAGGCGCGTCCCGGCGTCCGTCACGGCGATGATGTCGCCGGTTGCCTCGCGGATGGCCGTGTTGCGCCCCTGCGAGATGGAACAGCCCAGGCTGCCAAAGGCGCGCAGCGGCAGCCGATGGACATACTCCTGAAGGATGCTCACCGTGTTATCCGTCGAGCCGCCGTCCACGATGATGATTTCATCCGGCGGGCGGATTTGCGCCGCGATCGATTCCAGCACGGCGCGCAGGGAGTCGCCTTCGTTCAGCACGGTCATGATCAGCGAGACAGTGGACGGGTGCTGCGGAGGAGGGGGAGAAGTGTCTGGCATGGCCCTTCGTTCTGGGTCTGGCGGCTGCATGCTCCGGCCTGGAGCGCGCCCTCATCTTACCACGTCCGACCGGAATCGCGAATGCCGGGCTGGACGGACAGGCCGGTATGCGCCCGGATCGCCGCCAGCAGGGCCGGATAGTCGCGGTGCGTGACATCGCTGACGCCGAAAACGGCGAACCGGCCCAGCCCGGTCAGCCACGCTGCCAGTTGGAAGCTGACCGGCAGCGCCCCCCGCGTCAGCACCCACGCGCCTTCCCCCGGCGGCGTATTCCGCCGGCCTCGTAACAGGCGCTCCAGCGGCCGGTCGGCGGGATTGAGCGCGAGCGGGCGCAGGGCGACGATCGCTCCCCAGGGCACGAAGCGAGCCGGCCCGAACATCGGGTACACTATCAGGCCGTCGCCGGTGACGGCAACCGGAGGGGTGAGGACCGCGCCAATCGCCAGCGGAATCGCCAGGATGGCGACAAAGAGCAGCAGCAGCGGGGTCAGCAGCGCCGGCACACCCAGGAGCAGGATCAACGCTCCCCCGCCCAGCGCCACAGCGCACAGGGCCAGCCCGGCCCCGATCACAGCTCGCTGCATCCGGTACAGGAGGGGGCTGCGCGGCGGATGTGCGGAGCGGATCGGCGGCTGATCCGGGGCGGAGGAATCAGGCGCGATCGTCATGACCGGCCCTGCCTGCGGATGGTGAGGTTGCTCCACTGCTGGTTCACGGGCGCTCTTTTTGTAGTCGAAGCTGCCGGGCAGGTGCGGCACAGTGCGCCGCGAATGCAGCGCCGCGATCATACCGCGTTCGGGGCGGGCTTTACAGGGTCCGGCGCAGGGCGCGTTATACTCCGCCAGGCGGAGGAGGACTCAATGGCGAAAGATAACGTCATCAGGCTGGAGCTGACGCAGGCGGCTTATGGCGGCAAGGTCATGGGGCGCCATGCAGGCCGCCCGATCTTCGTGCCCTACGCCATCCCCGGTGAGGAAGTGACAGCGCGGGTTGTCGAGGACCGGCGGAGCTTCGCCAACGCCGAGGGCGTGGAGCTGCTGCGGCCTTCGCCTGACCGGGTGCGGCCGGAGTGCCCGCATTTTGGCCCCGGGCGGTGCGGCGGCTGCCATCTTCAGCATATGCGCTACGAAGCGCAGCTTCGCTACAAGCGCGAAGTTGTGGTGGACCAGCTGGCGCGCCTGGGCGGGGTGAAGGATGCTGCCTGCCTGGTGCGGGACACCCTGCCCGGCCCGGAGCCGTGGGGTTACCAGTCGCGGGCCACCTTCTACCCGGCGGAGGGTGGGCGGCTGGGCTTTGCCAGCACAGACCCCGGCCGGGTGGAGCCGGTGGACTGGTGCTACGTCCTCGACCCGCGCGCGATGGCGGCCCTGGAGGCGGTGGACCTCGATATGGAGGGGATCGAGCAGGTGCGCGTTCAGGTCGGGAGCGACGGCGCGGTGATGCTGATCCTGAGCACGACCGACGATCTGGCCCCGGCGCTGGAAGCTGACATGCCGATCAGCGTCAACCTGCTGCTGCACGACAACGAGCCGGTCAACCTGATCGGCGCGGCGCACAGCACCTATGTTGTCAGGGGGCGCGCCTTCCGGGTGACGGCGGGCGGGTTCTTTCAGATCAGCCCGGGCGCGGCGGAACTGCTGGTCGATCTGGTGCTGGAGGGGCTGGCGCTGACCGGGCGCGAATCGGTGCTGGACCTGTATGCCGGGGTGGGGCTGTTCACCGCGTTCATCGCCGAGCGCGCCGCGCTGGTGACCGCCGTGGAAAGCTACCCGCCGGCGGTGACCGACGCCGACCAGAATCTGGCTGAATTCGAGCATATCGATCTTTTTGAGGGGGGTGTCGAAGACGTCCTGGCCGATCTGGCTGAGGACGGTGAGACGGCCTACGATGCCGCCGTGCTTGATCCGTCGTGCGCCGGGCTGGAGCCGGCGGTGGTGGACGCGCTGGCCCGGCTGAAAGTGCCCACCCTGGTCTACGTGAGCAGCGATCCGGGCACGCTGGCCTGCGACATCAAGCGGCTGACGCGCCGGGGTTACCGCCTGCGCGAGGTGCAGCCGGTCGATATGTTCCCCCAGACTTACTATACCGAATGCGTGGCTCGTCTGACGCGCTGAAATGTTGCGCATCGGCCACTGCCCTGTGCCGGGCAGAGAAGGGATCGCCATATGCTTCACACCATCCGCGACACGGCAGAAGAGATCGCCCGGCTGGCCGGGGCGCTGCTGCTGGACTACGCCGCCGGGGGGCGGGAAGCCCTGGATTTCAAGAGCACCGATATCAACTTCGCCACAGCGGCGGATAAAGCCTCCGAGCATCTGATTACAGATGCCCTCCGCGACGCTTTCCCCGATCATCATATCGTGGGGGAGGAAGGCGGGGGGTACGGCCCGCCGCCGGAGCGCGCTCCGTTTCACTGGTACGTGGACCCGCTGGATGGCACGACCAATTACGCCCATGGCTACCCGGTTTACTGTGTCAACCTGTCGCTCGCCGACCGGTCAGGGGCGCCCGTCCTCGGCGTGACCTATGACCCGGTGCGCGATGAGTGCTTCTCCGTAATTCGGGGGGAGGGTGCGGTGCTCAACGGCCGCCTGATGGCCGTCTCAACGACGGACTCCCTGCTGCGCTCGATCCTGGTCACCGGCTTCCCTTACGATAGCCACACCGCCCGGGATAACAATACCGCCGCATTCGCGGCCTTCACGCGCCGCACGCAGGGGGTGCGCCGGGATGGCTCGGCGGCACTGGACCTGGCTTACGTGGCCTGCGGGCGGCTGGATGGCTACTGGGAGCGCGGCCCTCAACGCTGGGACTATCTGGCCGGTATGCTGATGGTACACGAGGCTGGCGGACTCGTGACGACGTACGCCGGCGATCAGGAAGGGCTGTACTCCGGCGATGCTTTTGTGGCGTCGAACGGGCGCATCCACGCCGAGCTGCTCGCTGTCCTGGCGGAGGTGGGAGCCTCCTTCAGTCAGGCCGCCCCCCGGCAGGAGATTTGACCGGCCAACATCAGGTTGCCGTCAGGGAATCTCCGGCCAGACGGGACATAATGACGGTATGGCGGGGGATTGTGACCGGCCAGGGGCGGCGTTGAAAGGAGGGGGGGATGTTCAATATCACCGTGGCAATCCTTGATACGGATTTTTATGCGCTGCAGGCGCTCGGTAACTATCTGGCGCTGGACAGGCGCACGCGGGTGACGGTTATGGCAGAAAGTCAGGAGGAACTCTTCGCCCACCTGATGCACATCGGCGAGCCAGAGTTGCCGGATGCCATCCTGGTTGACGCCGACCACGCCGGCACGACTGACGAGCTGGCGGCCCTCATCGCGCGTTTGCGCGCGCTGGATGCGAAGGCGTTGATCCTGTGCCTGGCGCAGGCGGTCAACCCGGCCCTGGTGCTTGCCGCGGCACAGAATGGCGCGCGGGGCTATCTCCTCAAGGGGGAGGTGCGCCTGCAGGTGAGCTGGGCGATCGTGTACGCGCTCGAGCATGATTTTGTCGTCACGCCCCGCGTGCTGGACGCCGTGCCCGGCCTCTTTGCGGGCGGTCCGCTCCAGCCCGCCGTGCTGCCGGCGCCGCGCCAGTACCCGGAGCTGACGGAGCGCGTGCAGCAGGCTATCCGGCTGTGCGTGTTAGAAGGGATGCCGGCCAGCCTGGCGGCTGACGAGATGGGGATCAGCCTGCACACGGTGCGCAGTTACATCAAAGAAGGCTACCGTATTCTGGAAACCTGCGACGAGATAAAGTTCCCGGTGGACATGACGGCGCAGGAACGCGCGTTTTACCGCTTCACCATGCCGGAAGGCTGGCGGGGCGGCCTGAGCGCGAAGGCGCGGGGGTCCCGGTTGATGGTATGAGCGGCCCGGGGCGAGCACAGGCGAGAAAAACGGCGTCACTGACAGGACGCCGTTTTCATTTGCGGAGCACTGCCATCTTCGGATGAATTAGCCGGCAACCGGGGCAGCCATCATCCGGTAAATTTCGGCAATCCGGGCATGGTGCGGCACGGTCAGCAGGTAGCGCGCCCGCCGTTCCGGGTCGGTGATCCGGCCGGCCCGCTCCTGAAGGAGGGCGTGCGCTTCGCGGAGCACATCCGCCGCCTGCCGGTCGCGTCCGCACCCGTCAAGCACTTCGTAAATCATCAGGCTGATTCGCAGCGCGGAGGGGGTGTGCCCCAGCCCGCGCCGCTGTACAGCCTTCAGCGCGGCCTCGGCATGGGTGAGGGCGGTGTCTATAGCGCCCTGCTTGTAGGCAATCTCAGCGGTCAGCGCATGGCCCAGGATATCCTGTAGCGGGGTCGGGTCCGCCGGGTAATCGAGTTCGGCGGCTTCGTCCAGCCAGATTTGCGCCTCTGACAGGCGGTTGAGCATGGAATCGGCCATAGCCAGATTGAGCAGGGCGGTGACTGCCCCGCGCCGGTCGCCGATTTCCCTGCGCAACTTGAGCGCCGTCTGCAGGTACTCGCGGGCAATTTCGTAATCGCGCTGTTCAAAATGCAGCCGGCCTATGTTCAGCGCAGCCTCTGCTTCGCTGGAGCGGTCGCCAATGATCTGGAACAGGTCGCGCGTCTGCATCAGGTAATGCAGGGCCGGCTCCAGATCGCCGATCATCAGGGAGAGTATCCCCAGGCTGTTGAGGGTGACGGCTTCGCCCTGCCGGTCGCCAATTGTCTGCCGGATGGTCAGGGCGCGGCTGTAATAGCCAAGCGCCTGTTCGTAGTCGCCCATGGCGGCGCAGTTGTCGCCCAGATTGTTGAGTGTCCGGCTGACGGCGGCCCGATCGCCGGCGGCGTTTCCCCGGGCCTGCGCCTGCAGATAGGCTTCCCCTGCCCCGAGATAGTCGCCCATCCGGGCGCGGGTCACCCCCAGCACGTCCAGCCGCCAGGCTTCGATCCGGTTATCTTCCGCAGCGTAGACTTCCGAAAGCGCGGCGGCCGCTTCTTCGGCCCGGCCCAGGTGCATCAGGCCCAGGCCGCGATAGACGGCGCTGAGGCCCATCAGGCCGGGGGCGCCAACCTGCCGGGCGAAAGCGAAGGCCTGGTCGGCGGCGGCAATACAGTCTTCGTACTGAGCCACGCTCTCGTAGTATCTGGCCCAGAGGGTGGCGGCGCGCGCCTGCCAGTCCGGGTTATTTTCCTGGTCGGCCAGGCCGCTCAGCGTGTTGAGGACGGTATACTGCTCGCGGCGGCTGGCTGTCAGATGGTACAGGTCCTCCAACTGGAGCAGAGTGTTGAAGAGGGTGTTCGGCGGCCCGGCGGGCGCAATCTCGACTGCCCGCACCAGGTAGCTGATCGCGTCGCGGTTGGCGTATTGCGCCGCCGCCCGGGCGCCGGCCAGGATGCAGTAGTGATATTCTTTGGCCGATTCTTCAGCGGCGCGCCAGTGGTGGATCAGAGGGGCGTAATGCGCTTCCAGGGTGTCGGCGTACTCCTGTTCGGTCCACCGGGCGATCGCCCGGTGAAGCTGCCGCCGCTGTGAAAAAGACAGCGAATGGTAGGCAACCTCGCGGGTGATGGCGTACTGGAAGGTATAGATAGCGTCAAAAGAGCCGTCTTCGCCGGTCACTTCCACCTGATGCACATCCATACTGTCCAGCGCGGCCAGATTTTCGCGCAGCGCGTCCTCGCCCAGCCGCAACGGCTGAATGGCCCGCAGGGTGCGGTAGGAGAACTGCGCCCCGATGACGGCGGCAACTTTGAGCAGGGTCTGTTGATCGGGCGGCAGGCGGTCGATACGGCTGCGCACAATGCCCTGCACAGTATCGGGCAATTCCAGCGAAGTCGGATCCCCGGTGAGAATAGCCTTGCCGTCAGCGATCTCGAGCATGCCGCTTTCGCGCAGGACAGTGGTGACCTCTTTGATGAAGAACGGGTTGCCGCCCGTTTTTTCCATGATCAGGCGGGCCGCTGCCGCCGGCAGAGAACTGACTCCCAGATGTTCGGCGGCCAGCATCCTGACATCTTCGGGGCTGAGGTTAGTCAGCAGGAGCTGGCGGACGTTCTCCAGATTCTCCAGGAGACGGAGCGGCTCAGGTTGGGGGTCGGGGAGCGGGCGCATACTGATCAGGATCGACAGCGGGCGGTCGAGAATCTGCCGCCCGATCTGGTAAGTCAGGTCCCAGGACAACCCATCCAGCCACTGGGCATTATCCAGCACAATCGCCAGGGCATCTTCTTCCAGCCAGGCGCGGAGCAGGGCGATCAGCAGGCTGACCAGGGCGGAGTGCCGCTCCGCCGGTTCCAGGGACCGGGTGAAGCGATTTTCCGGGAAGCCCGAGGCCAGAATGTCATTCAGCAGCGGCGCCTGCGACACAAGCTGAGGGGCGATTTGCTCCAGCCGGGCGATGATCAGCCCCCGCTTTTCTTCCGGGCTGGCGCCGGGGGCGATATCGAAGTACGCGGCGAAGACATCGCGCCAGACGTGGTAGGGCATCTGCTGCTCGATGTGGCGCCCGGCGCCGAACAGGCCGGTGATGCCGTGCTCGCGCAGCATATTCTCAAATTCGCCAAGCAGGTGACTCTTGCCCAGGCCCGATTCTCCCACCATGAGCAGGAGGCGGGCGCGGCGATCCCGGTGCGTGCTGACGGCCCAGTTGAGCGCTTCAAGCTCCTTGCTGCGGGCGACGAACCGTCCCTCCGGCCACAGCGGGCGCGTGATATCAGCCAGGCCGAGCAGCCGGTAGACGCGCACCGGGGCGACTTTGCCTTTGACGCGGATAGCCGGCAGCGCCTCCCAGGCGAAGTCATTCCCCATCTGGTGAGCGCGGTAATTAGCCAGCGTCTCGCCCGGCCTGGCGGCGGCCATCAGCCGGGCGGCGAGGTTCACTTCGTTGCCGATAGCGGCGTACCCGCGTCGCATGGGGCTGCCGACCGTCCCCGTGAACAGCCGACCGCAGGTCAGGCCGATATGCAGCGCCTCCACATGGGGCAGGACTTCGTGGAGCGTCAGAGCGGCGAAGGCGGCGCGGGTGGCGGGGTTCTCCAGCGCGACCGGCGCGCCGAACAGGGCGACCAGCTCGCTTCCCTTGTCGCCAACGCCGACCTCGTTGAGGTACCCCCCGTGCTGGTGAATATGCGTCTGCGCCGCGCGCACCAGCTCATCCAGCTTGCGATCGGCATCCGGGGCGTCGTAGTCGAAGCCCGTGAAGTGAATGAACAGCGGCGTGACCAGGCGCAGCTCGGTCATATAAGCGCCGTGCCCGTCGGCCAGCCGCTCGTAGATCGGCGCGGGCATATATGACCGGCAGGCTTCCACCAGTTCCCAGGCGTGATCCAGATGATCCATCCAGCGTATGGAGGTCCAGCGAGGGGCGGTAGACTTTGGCGCGAAGAGCGTATATTTGAGCAGGTGAAACCCATCTTCCAGCGGGATCTGGGCGAACTGCTCACGGACGTGCTGGCCAGTCTCCGGGGACAGCACGATCTGGCCGGGCTGGGCCAGCCTGACAGCCCGCGCCATCTGGGCGACAGCGTGGCCGGCCAGCACATCGTATGCGCCGCACGTCACATCCCCGGGGTTGAAGCGCCGGGTCGGCCCGCTGCCCAGCCCGATCTTCACCTGCAGATCGGGCAGCACGGCGACCACGGCCTGCATCACGACCTGCATCGCCAGCGCCGCCGTCACGCCGCGCAAGGCGTGATCTTCACCGGTGAACCAGGCGGTCAGGCCGTCACCGCTGAAGCGAATGACAGAGCCATGATAGCGATCGACGGCGTCGATCATGCCGACGAAGGTGTAATTGACCTGGGTGTTGAGTTCTTCAGCGCCGCGCTCTGTCCCGAGCTGGTCGGAGAGCGCCTCAGCCAGAGTGGTGAAGCCGCTGATATCGGCAAAGAGCGCCGTGCCTTCCGCCCGATCTGGCAGCGGCTGGCCGCTCAGAAGGGCGTGCAGGCGGTCCACCGGTAGGAAGGGGACCAGGTCGTGCAGCAGCGCCAGACCGTCGAGCGATCGCTTATCCACCATATGGCAGCCTGTAATCATCCCTGAAAAACGTTTCATGGGCAGGATAGTGTATTACCCGATCTTGCGCAAGCCGGTTCCGGGAGTGGGAAGCAAGAGGATGTCAGGGGAGAACCGTAATCCGGGCGATTTCGGCGCGTTCACCGCCGCTCCCGGCAAGGATCAGACGGGCGGCCGGATCATCTACTGCGTACAGGCCGACGGCCAGCGTATATTCGCCCGGCGGCAAGTCAGGTGGGATGAGCAGGCCGTGCCGGTCGATCACCGTCTCGCCCGGCGTCCAGCCGGTTGTCGGGGCCAGCCCGCCGCCCGGCTCGCTGTCATGCTGGGCCGGCGGCGGGGCGTCCGGGTTGGCGTAGAGGTGGACAAAGACCTTATAGCGCCGGTCGAGCGGCTCGTCCGTCCGCCAGAACAGCGTAACGGCCAGCGCGTCACCCGCCCGGACCGTCTCCCGATCCAGAGCGACGCCCTCCAGCAGGATAGGCGCCCCCGCGATGCCGAAGTGCAGGTTGAGCGTCTCCGCCGGTGCGGCGGCAGGTTCCCCCGGCACGGCGTAGACAACGAAGCGGACATCCCCGTACCAGCGCGAATCCGCTTCGAACGCCCCGGCGTTGAGCGCTCGCTCGACGGTGCTGTTCGGATCGCGCTCCCGGTCGCCCCAGAACAGGGCGAATATGCGGCGGTGATCGCGCAGAATGGCGGTCATTTCGGCCTGTGTGGCGGCGTCATCGCCGCCCAGATCGCGCGGCAGCGGATAAACCGGCGCCGTCCCGCGGTAGTAGTACGACCAGACTTCACCCTGGCCCGGCCCATCGAGGATGATGGCGTCGCCGGGGCGGGCGTCCGCCATGATGGCGCTGGCCATTGCCCGGTAATCGTTGCGGCGGTACGCCGGGTCGGTATACAGCGCGGACAGCCCGGCCAGCAGAGCGGCGGCCAGAATCGCGCTGGCCGCGGCGGCCAGCAGGCGCGGTGTGATGCACCGGTCCCGCCACAGAGCAGCCAGCCCGCTCCCCAGCCACAGGGTCAGCGCGGCGGAAGCGGGGGTGAGCTGCTTGAGATCGTCGGCAGCCAGCCCCAGCAGGAGAAAGCCTCCGATAGTGACGCTCGCCCAGACGATGGGCAGGAACCACAGCGCCCGTCCCCGCCACATCCACAGCGCCGCCGCAGCGAATAAGGCGGCGAACGCGACGACCCAGCTCGTATCCTGTCCGCCCGGGCCGAAGCTCAGAGTCCGCAGCAGGAATGCCGGATCGGTCCCGACGCCGCTGTCGGGCCAGGTTGTGACCTGGCCGATGGCCGTCCCGACCCAGGGGGCGAAGAGGAGCAGCGTGAGCGCGTTGGCGGCGATGTACAGAGACAGCGGGCGCCAGTCCCTCCGCCGGAGCCACCACAGGACGAAGACGGCTCCCTGCGCCAGCATCGTGAACGGATAGGCGTAATGGGTGTACAGCCCGGCGGCGTTGCCCAGCGCCAGCGCCATGAGTGGCGCGCGCCGGGAGGGTTCTACCAGCCATGTCGCCAGCGCCCCCATGCCCGCCGTCGCCAGCAGGCCGAGCAGGGCGTACATGCGGGCTTCCTGCCCGTAGTAGATTGCGAAGCCATTAGCGGCCAGCAGGAGCGCGGCGGCCAGGGCGGCCTTTCGATCGTACAGCCGCCGCCCCAGCGCCCCGATTGTGGCGACCGTCAATACGCTTGCCAGCGCCGAAAACGCGCGCAGAGCGAATTCGCTCGTCCCGGTCAGGCCGGTCCAGGCAGCCAGCGCGAGGTAGTAGCCCGGCGGGTGAATATCGGCAGCAGCGTGGATCAGGATATCCCGGGCGCTCCGCCCGGCCATCACGGCGCTGGCGCCTTCGTCATTCCACAGCGACTGGGCGCCCAGATCGTGAAAGCGCAGCCCCGCCGCCAGCAGCATGATGGCGACCGCGGCGGCCAGCCAGAGGGCGGCGCGCGCTGGCGGATGGGCGGTTGTTGCGGGTGTGCACTGCATGGGCAATCGGCACATTCAAGGCTGGCGGAAGCGAACAGGCACTCTTATACCCTCAGCGCGCCGGTCCTGCAATGGCGTTTTGTGCGGCGGTAGGGGCTGTGGTTACGCTGGCGTCGTCCGCTCTGCTATATGCTGGAGATGATGATGACATCATAACAACTGGTTAGCCAGCTCCGCTTCACCCGGAGCGAGTTCAAGCGCTGTCTGGCAGGCGTGACCGATGAAGACGCCCGCCGTCGCTTTATGCCGATGAACTGCGTCAGCTGGATTGTCGGCCACCTGGCTGTACGGGAGCAGTACTACTGGGCGATCATGGCCCAGGGGCGCGTGATTATCCCCGGGCTGTACGAAATTGCCGGTTACGACCGCCCGGCGTCCACCCCACCGCTGGCCGATATGTGGGCGGCCTGGGGAGAGATCACCGCCGCCGCTGACGAATACCTGGAGACGCTGACAGCCGACATGCTCATCACTACTCTGTTGTGGGAGGGCAAGCCCTACCGGGAGAATATCGGTACGATGCTCCAGCGCAACATTTACCACTACTGGTATCACACCGGCGAGGCCGCCGCCATCCGCCAGCTTCTTGGGCATGCTGATCTGCCGGAGTTCGTGGGGGATATGTCGGCGGCTGCGTATGGCTGATCGACCTCAGCCGGGGTGGGCGGCGATGTAGTCACGCATGGCATCGTACACCGGCAGGGTGGTGAAGTCCGGCTCGACCATGCGAAAGTAGTAGAAGCTCTGGTTGCGGTCGGCGTCGGAAGCCGGCTTGAAGTACCAGTAATTGATCACACCGACCCACGGCCATTCCTGCCGCGCCCGTTCGTAGGCCAGCGGGACCCAGCGGGCCTGCTGCTCTTCGGTGACCCGGCCAAAGCGGTCCCGATCGGCGATGCCTGGCGCGGCTGCCTCGTCAGGGACCGGGTTCCAGTTCATCTCGCTGATCCAGATTGGCGCGTCGGCGTCGCCATTCTGAACCATAATGTCGCGGATCCACTGGTTGCGCCCGTAGTTGATATTCATCGGGCGCATGCGGCGGTCGGTGGGGCCAGAGCGCAGGCCGTAGCCGTTGACGGCCAGCACATCGAAGCAGTCTCCCGCGCCGGCGTCGTACATGCGCTGGAGGAAGATCACGTCGGTCATGTTCCTGCCGTCAATGGCGGCGGTGGGGGCTATCGCCCCGCTGATCACAACAATCGTCGGGTCCACTTCCTTCAGCGCCCGGTAAGTCCGGCAGAGCAGGTCGGTGTAAGCTACCGGATCCACCGCCGCTTCGCCCCATTCGGGGTAGATATTCGGCTCGTTCCAGACCTGGTAATAGCGGATGCGGCCCCGGTAACGCCCGGCTACGGCGACAGCGTAGTTCACAAAGTCCTGGATGTCATCCGGCGGGGCGAAGGTCCCGCCCTGGTCACCGGCGGCGCGGCTCCAGGCGGGCGGTGTGCTCAGCCGGGCCTGAATCTCCAGCCCATACTGCCCGGCCAGGTCCACGATGTTGTCGTACTTCTCCCAGGCGCTGCGGGGCGGATCGTTGCGGCGATCCTCGAAGTCGCCGCGGCCATGGATCTCGATATCTTCCCAGGGGAACTCCTGGCGGATCCAGTGGAAGCCCGCGTCGGCGATCATCGCAAGCTGGCGGGCGCGTTTTTCCGGCTCGACTTCCTGCTGGAGGAAGGTATTGATGCCGTACGGGTTGACCTGCGCCAGCGCGGGAATGATATCCGGGCGCGTATCGGGCAGGCGGCGGGTGAAGTTGCCCGTCCATTCCAGGAAGCCGCGAATCTGACCGGGGGCCATTTCTTCGCCGGTCAGGTTCCACAGGGCCTGCCAGACCAGCCCGTGGGCCAGCAGGTCCGCCACCAGAGCCGCCCCCAGCAGGGCGATCACCAGCAGGATTGTCGCCGCGACACGCCAGCGTCGCCGCAGGGAAGAAAAACGGTGTATGCTATTCATAGAGGATAATTATAGCGTGCCAGAACTGATCCCCGAACGGGCGATTCTGGACTATAATCTCAGTAGAATAAATAGGTGGCGTGGAGGAGGAGGTCACTATGACCGGCAACGGGACGCAGGACAAAGGCGACGAAGCCGCGCAGGAATTCCAGGCGCGCATCGATCAGGCCAGCAAGCAGATCAACGATGAGCTGGCCGATATACGGCTGCAGCTTCTTGAACTCCGGAACGATCTGGCGCTGCGGGCGGCCTCGGCGAAAGAGCGCGTGGCGGGGGAACTCAAGGCCGCCGCGGCGCGCGTCCGCCAGGAGGGCCAGAAGAACGAAGATACTGAAGCCGTGCAGCGGATGTCCGATCTGGCTGACCGGCTGGATGCGACGGCTGCGTACCTGGACGAACACTCCCTTGAGGAAATTGGCGACGAAGTCACCCTTAAGGCGCAGGCTAACGTCTGGCAGGTGGTCGGGATTGCCTTCCTGATCGGCCTGATTCTCGGTTTCCTGCTGGGTTCGGGCAAGCGGCGTTAGATATCAGATATTCCGAGGAGCGGATCGGCAGCGCGCAGGGGGGTGTGCGCTGCCTTTTTTCGGGCCTGGCGGGGGCAGGGTTGGCATGGGTGTGCGCGGATTGATGTTGATAGCGAGTGCGGCGCTGGTGCTGGCGGGGTGCGACCCCGGGCCGGCCGCCCCGCCAACTGATATCCCGCCGACGGAGGTGATCGCCACAGCCGCCGCTCCTTCGCCGCCGGCTACGGCGGAGGCTGTCCCCCTGACGCCCTACGCCGATCCGGCCTACTCCATCATGGTCCCGCAGGGGTGGGTGGCGGTGCCCGGCCTGACGCCGGAGGAGCGCCTGTTCACGCCGGAGGGCGACCCCACCTCCGGGCTTCTGGTGCGTGTGCAGGGCAGGGGATACGACTTCACGGTGCTTGACTCCCTGATCAACAGCGAGCTTCAGCTCCTGCGGCAGGAAGGGCTGGCCCCGGTCGAAACGGCCATTCGCCAGCCGGTCCTGTTGCCCGGCGGGCAGGGGGTGGGGCGCTCCGCCTGGCTTGATGTGATGGCAGATGGTCAGCCGGCCCGGATGCGGGTGACTGCACTTGTCGCCAATTTTGCCACAGCCTATCTCCTGCGCTTCTGGGGGCCGGAGGCGATCTTCGATCGGCCAGAATGGGCCGCAGCAAGCGATCATATTCAGGAGCGCTTCACGCCTGTTTTTGTGGCGGCGGCCCCGACAACAGCGCCGCCAACTGTCACCCCGCGCGTAGAGAACACGGCGACGCCGGCTGCCCCGCCGCTGACAGTAACCGCTCCGGCGGCGAGCCTGACGCCGCTGCCCACAATCGCCCTGAGCGCAATACCGCTCAGCGCTGCGCCTTACCAGGGGGACGGCTTCCGGGTGTACTATCCGGAGGGCTGGTCGCTGTCGGAGAATCTGGATCGGGGCATCAGCTTCCTGCCCGCCGATCCGGACGCGCTGCTGGGGCTGACGATCGCCCCGCTGGGGACAGGCTACGATCCTGTGAGCAGCCCGCACACGCTGCTGGAGGACTATCTGATCGGCGTGCAGCAGAATGTCCCCGGCGCGATCCTGGGCGACCAGCGGCTGGATGAATCGCCGGGGGGCGTGGCCGATGGCGTCAGCGCCACTTACGTTGTGCCCTTTGAGGGGGGGCATCTGGTCTACCGGGTGACGATGCTGGTGGCACGGGCGGGGGATGGCGCGGCCTTCCGCCTGATACAATGGGCGCCGGAGGGCGCGTATGAGGTAGAATACCGCTCATTGTTTCGGGCCGTGGTGGATCAGTTCCGGCCGCTGGCAGGCGGCTCCTGATCAGAAACGGCGTTGTCCCCCGGGGGTCATCCTATGATCAAGTTCACCATCCTCTACCATGAGCCTGCTGACACGGCGGCTTTTGAGCAGTTTTATACGGCCAGCCTGGCGCTGATGGAACGCCTCCCGAATATACTGCGCCGCGAGGTCAGCCACGTCTACGGGGCGCCGGGCGGCTCGTCGCCCTATTATCGCAGCCTGGAACTGTACTTCGCCGACAGAGAAACTCTTGACCAGGCTATGCGGTCGGAGGAGGGTGTCGAGGCCGGACGGCATTTGATGGCCCATGCTGCCCGGCTGGCTGAGCTGTACTTTTCCGAAGTTTATGAGGAAGAAGGGGGCAGCACGCCGCCCGCCGCATGAAGACGCCGCGCCGGCGCGGCGTATAAGCAAAAGGGACACCCCATGGAGTGTCCCCTGCTGCTGGAAAACGTGGCGCCGTCTACTTGCCGCGGATATCCTTGCCGCTGAAGGGCAGCCCGGCCAGCGGGGCGAAAACGCAAAAGTCGAAGATCCCGGCGGCCAGCGGGACAAGCCCGATGATCGTGATAATCACGCCGCCGACTCCTCCAACCCCGAACAGCCCGAGCACGATCAGGATGATCCCGACGACAATCCGCAGGATGCGCCCGTTCTGGCTGGCCATAAAATTGACGAGTCCGTTCATTGTGTACCCTCCTGAGGTCAGTATATTTATCTCTGCATTCACATCTATAGATGCAGTCTGATCGGAATTTGTTACCTCATGGGACGTTTATGCGAATGCCCACAGGACGCTACTTAAGCTCGGAAGTGCAGTTGGGGCAGCGGGTTGCCTTGATCGCGATCGTGCTGAAGCAGTAAGGGCACTCCTTCGTTGTCGGTTCGGCGGCCTCTTCCTTCTTCTTGCCCAGGGCCATCAGATGGTTGAACTGCTTGATGATCAGGAAGAGCACCAGGGCGACAATCAGGAAATTGATCACGGCATTGATGAAGAGGCCGTAATTGAGCGTGGCAGCTCCGGCGGCCTGCGCTGCCGCCAGCGAGGGGTAACTTTCGCCGGACAGGCTGATGAAGAGGTTAGAGAAGTCCATGCCGCCCAGCAGCATCCCGATCGGCGGCATCAGGACGTCGTTGACCAGCGAGTTAACCACGGTCGTGAATGCGGCGCCGATGATGATACCGACAGCCAGATCGAGCACATTGCCGCGCATGATGAAATCTTTGAATTCTTTAAGCATGGGGATTGCTCCTTTGACAGGTATGGAACACAGAAAAGACAATCACAATCGGGACAACACACTGTGTCTATTATAACAATTTTGGGGGCGGCGGCATGGGTCGACCCGGCGGGGTGAAACAATCCGGCGGGATGACAGGCCAGGCGAGATGCCGTATAGTGAGGATGTAGCCGCAAACGAAAGGGATCCCTGATGAAAGTCACCGTCATTGGCGGGGGCAGCACCTATACGCCGGAGCTAGTCGCCGGGTTCATTCGCTTTCACGAATCGTTCCCGATCACTGAGCTGGCCCTGATGGATATTGACGAAGGCCGGCTGGCGATTGTCGGCGGGTTTGCGCAGCGCATTGTGCACGCCCAGGGCGACCCTTTCGCCATCACGCTGCACACCGACCAGCGCCAGGCCGTCGCCGGAGCCGCCGTCGTCTCCACCCAGATTCGCGTCGGCCATAACGCCGCCCGGCGTGAGGATGAATATCTGGGTCAGCGATGGGGGCTGATCGGGCAGGAGACAACCGGCGTGGGCGGCTTCGCCAAGGCGCTGCGGACCATCCCGGTGCTGATGGCGCTGGCGGCTGATATGCGCGAGGTCGCCCCTGGCGCAGCCCTGATTAACTTTACCAACCCCTCCGGCCTGGTCACGCAGGCGCTGCGCACCTACGCGCCGGATATCAACAGCATCGGCCTGTGTAACCTGCCTATTGGCTACCAGATGCGGATCGCCCGGATGTTCTCGGTCGAACAGGAGCATGTCGGGCTGGACATGCTCGGCCTCAATCATCTGACCTGGGTGCGCGGGGCGACTGTCGATGGCGAAGATGTCTGGCCGACCGTGTTCAGGACCTTCGTGGAGGAGGAAGAAGCCTCCGCTGATCCCACCGTTCCGGCCTCTTTGATCCGGGCGCAGGGCATGATACCGTGCTACTACCTCAAGTATTTCTACCGCACGTCGCACTCAGTCAAGGCGCAGGAAAGCTGGCCGCCCAGCCGGGCTGAGGAAGTGATCGCCATTGAAGACGAGCTGCTGATGAAGTACACCGATCCCGCCCTGGTCGAGCCGCCGCCGGAGCTGGAGAAGCGCGGCGGGGCTTACTACTCGACAGCAGCAGTGCAGCTTCTGCGCTCCATGCAGGCTGATGACGGCCAGATTCACGTTGTGAATGTGCCGAACGATGGGGCGGTGGCCGGCTGGCCGGCGGACTGGGTGCTGGAGCTGCCCTGCCGGGTAGACGCGACAGGCGCGCACCCGCTCCCGGCTGAGCCGCTGCCGGAACCGATGGCCGGGCTGCTGCACCGGGTCAAGAGCTTCGAGCTGCTGGCGGCAAAAGCCGCCGTCACCGGGGATCGCCAGGCAGCCTTGCTGGCGCTGGTGGCTAATCCGCTCGGCCCGGATGCCGACCGCGCCCCGGCGGTGCTGGATGATCTGATCCGCACCCACGCCGCTTATCTGCCGCAATTCGCCTGATCCAACCTGCATATGAGGGAGCGAAAATGACAGAGCGCCTGTACTTCGGTATTGACGCTGGCAACAGCAAGACGCACGGCCTGATTGCTGATGCGACCGGCCATGTCCTGGCGCTGGCGCAGGCCGGCTGTGGCAACTGGGAAGTGCTGGGGCTGGACGGGGTGGGCGAGGTTTACCGCGACGTGCTGGAGGACGCGCTCAGCATGGCCGGGCGGCGCAAGGAACAACTGGCCGCCGCCGGCTACGGGCTGGCCGGACACGACTTCCCCAGCGATGCAGCCCGCCTGCGGCCGGTAATCGAGGCGCTGGGCGTGCCCGGGCCGTCCATCCTGGAGAACGATACCCTGATCGCGCTGCGGGCGGGCACGGCCCGGCCCTACGGCGTGGTCTGTATTGCCGGGGCAGGGTCCACTAAAGCGGGGCGCAACCGGCAGGGGCAGGTCTTTCGCACCTGGGGCCTGTCCAGCGAGATGGGCGACTGGGGCAGCGGAGGCTGGCTGTTTGAGCAGGCAGTTGGCTGGGTGGCCCGCGCCGAAAAGGGGATGGACATGTCCACCGATCTGACTGCGCTGCTGCTGGCCCACTATAATGTCCCTGATGTGCGCACCGCGATTGAGCAGATCGTCCGGGGGCAGGATTACCGTCTCGACTTCGTCCCCCGCATTTTTGTGGCGGCGGAGGCGGGGGACCCGGCGGCGGTCCAGCTTTTGCTGGAGGCCGGACGGAAGCTGGCCCTGGGCGTCAACGCTGTGATTCGCGCTCTGAAGATGGAGGATGACGTGTTCGAGCTGGTGCTGGCCGGCGGCATCTTCCGCGCCTCTTATTCGCTGCTGTGCGACACGTTGATGGCGAGCGTGCAGGCGGTCGCGCCCCGTGTCGAGGTAGTCCGCCTGACGGCGCCGCCGGTGGTGGGGGCGGTCCTGCTGGCGATGGATGAAGACGGCCTGCCGCCGGATGACACTGTGCGCGACCGGCTGATAGCGGAAGTGCTGGCCCGGCTGGGGGACACCCCGCGCTCGCCCGGCAGGTGATTCCGGGCCGGGATGGGAACCGCACAGCCGCGAAAGACGTCAGAAAAAGAGGGAAGGCTTTTTTTCTCTACGCCGGGCGATCCAGGACCTTTTTCACTACCTGATTCGTTATGACTGTGCAGCGGGATGTCTGCTTTGACAACCCTATCTGCCTGGCGTAGACTTCGAATAGACAGGCTGTTCGCCGGGGGGCCATTAAAAGGGACGGTAAATGAGCGAACTGACTGGCAAGACGTTCGGCTCGTATGAGATCATCCGGCCGCTGGGCAGGGGCGGCATGGCGGTTGTCTACCTGGCCCGCCAGACGACAATGGATCGTCTGGTCGCCATCAAAGTGATCTCGGCCGTATTTTCACAGGAAGCCGATTTTCGCGCCCGCTTCGACCAGGAGGCGCGGACGATCGCACGTCTGGAGCACCCCCATATTCTGCCCGTAATTGATTACGGCGAGCAGGACTTCGGGGCGTACCTGGTGATGCGCTTTGTCGAGGGCGGCACGCTGGAGCAGCGGCTGGAGGGCGGCCCGCTCAGCCTGCCGGCGGCGCGCGATATGCTCAGCCAGATCGCCTCCGCGCTGGAATACGCCCACGCTAAAGGCGTGATCCACCGCGACCTCAAGCCGGCCAACATTCTGCTCGATGAGAACGCCAACCCCTACCTGACCGATTTCGGCATCGCCAAGCTGCTGGAAAGCACGCAGAATCTGACCAAGACAGGGGCCGCAGTGGGCACGCCCGCCTATATGGCCCCCGAACAGTGGAAGGCGGAGCCGGTCGGCCCCCATACCGACCAGTACGCGCTCGGCATCATGCTCTACCAGATGGTGACCGGCGATCTGCCGTTCAAAGCCGATACCACCTTCGGCTACATGCACAAACATGTGTATGAGCAGCCAGAGCCGCCGACTATAGTCCTCCGTGATCTGCCGCTTCCCGCCGAAGTGGTGATCCTGCGGGCGCTCTCCAAAGACCCCCGGGATCGTTATCCCTCGGTGCGCGGGATGAGCGATGCGTTCGCTCAGGCGCTGGTGGTGGAGGCTCCCCGGTCAGAAGCGGGGAACTCGATCTATGATTCGGCGACGGCCAGCATCAGGGTGGGGGCGGATTCGCTGGTCGGCGAGCCGACGGCGGACGCTGTCCCTGCGGTGACCTCCCCGGCGGCGACGCACCAGGCGGCGGGGGCGGCCTCCACGCGAGAGGCTGGCGGCTCGGCTGCGCCCGGGCGGGGCCAGCGCGACTTGCGGCGCGGGCTGATTGTCCTGGGGATTGTTGCGATCGTCGCCCTGATCCTGGTGGGCGTTCTGCTGGCGGGCAGCGGGACGCCGCCCGGTGGAGCGACACCGACAGCGACTTCGCCGCTGGTGGTTGCTGCCGCATCCACTGCCGAAGCGACTCCGAGCGACGTGATTCCGACACCCCTCCCGCCGACGGCAGCGCCTTCCAGCACTCCTGTCCAGCTTCCGGCGGTTGTAGCATCCAGCACGCAGCCTCCATCCCCGACTCATGTTGACACAGACGTGCCCACCAGAATTCCCACGGACACATCTACGCCGACGGTCACCGCCACACCCAGCGCGACGCTGACGCCATCCCTGACGGCGACGCTGACAGCAACAGCGACGCTGACGGCAACAGCGACGCTGACCCCGGATGTGGAAGCGACCGATGAGGCGGTGCAGGCGGCCACCCTTCAGCGGGTTATCCGCGAGCTGACCGCGACGGCCAACGCGGCTATCATCGCCCAGGCGACGCTCCAGGCGGTCCAGACCGGGACGGCTATCGCCATCGCCAGTTGGACCAGCACGCCGACATCGACTCCGACGGCGACTCTGACGCCGACGGTGACACCGTCTGACACGCCAACGCCAACGCCAACACCGACTCCGACAGTGACACCGTCCGACACGCCGACACCAACACCGACGCCGACGGTGACACCGTCTGACACGCCGACGCCAACGCCAACACCGACGCTGACGATAACACCGTCCGACACGCCGACGCCGACGCCAACATCGACGCCGACAGCGACACCATCCGCCACGCCAACCGCCACAGCGACGCCAACGGCGACACCATCTGCTACGCCGACTCCGACGCGAATGCTTTTCGTGACCCGTATGCCGTCGCCTGTGCGCCCGACCGTCATCATCCGGCCGACAGCGCGCGTCCTGCCAACGGTACTGCCGCCTGTCGAAGTGACCGTCCCGACCCTGGTTTCCTGCCCGAATATGCTCCCCTCGCGGGTGGCGCCCGGCGAAATGGCCCTGGTCAGCGCCAACGATCCGCGCCCGATCAACGTGCGGCGGAACCCGGGCATAACGGGGACCCGAATTGGGCAGTTCCGGGTGGGGGAACAGTTCCAGGTGTTAGAAGGTCCGATTTGCGCCGACGAGCATCCCTGGTTCCGGGTCGAACAGGCCGGAGGGTTGACGGGCTGGGTGGCCGAGTCCGGCGAAGGTGTGTACTACATCGAGCCGGTCGTGGTGAATGCGCCGCAGGCTGTGCCGGGCTGTCCGGGAATTCTGCCGCCGCGGCTGCACCCCGGCTCTGTCGGCATCATCGGAGGGGTGGGCGGCCTGTCCCTCCGGCTGTATGACCGGCCCGATCGCAACGCTGCCGTGATCGCCCTGGTCACCAGCCAGACTCCGGTTAGCGTACTGGACGGCCCGATCTGCGCCGACGGATTTAGCTGGTGGCGGGTGAGCGTCGGCGACCGGACCGGCTGGCTCACCGAGGCCAATGCCAACAGCTATTTCATCGTGCCGTCGCCATAGGCCGGCCGGGGCGTATCTTACGAGTTTGGCGGCAGGCAGCGCAGGGGGAACTCCCCGCTTTTCGGATCATTGAGGCTGAGGCCCAGATATGGTGTGGGGTCCAGCGTATTCTCGAATACGGCTTCGTTGAGGTAGCGGCCGAACAGATCGCTCCGGACGATGCTGAAATGTACGTGCAGCCCGACCGCGGGCGCGCCGTTCCCGCCGTTGTACACCCCCTGGTAGCCGAGCAGATCGCCCTGCGCCACCGGCATGCCGGTTGTGCCGGGCGGGAAGCGCCCGTCGATATAAGAAACAGCCCCCGATTCGTCAGCCATGTGAGTGTAATACGTCCAGATGACGCGGCCCGGCTGGAGCGGATCATCGTGGCGGATGATGACGGAGGATACCCAGCCCTCCTCGCGGGTCAGAAGCCCGTCGTAGGCGGCATAGACCGGGATGCTCCCGATAGCGCCGTCGCCGAAGATGTCGATCCCGGGATGTGGGCGCAGCGTATTATACGGCCCGTAGGCCGCGTTCCAGGGCAGGCCGCCGACCAGTCCCGCTGACGGCACCAGGAACGGGTAGCCGGGGCACGGCTCCGTGAACGTCGTTGTTAGTGCCGCGCGAGAGGCCGGATCGTTGAACCAGCGGATGATAGCCTCGTTGGCCGGGCGGTGGATGATGCTCACAATGCCGCGCCGGTCCAGCATGTACAGCGCAATCACGATCAGGGCAAGGCCAGCGGCGATAGCGGCGAACAGCACGATGGATCGCTTTCTCCGGTGCGGCGCGGATGTGAGTGGAACACTATCGTCGGCCATGATGGTATCCTCTCCGCCCCCCGGAGGCGAGAGTATACCGGGCGCGGGTCGCACCGGCGAGGATCAAAAAGCCCCGATCCAGGTGCGATCGGGGCTTTACCGGTCAGCGAAATGCAGTGCTAGAACGGGTCGTTCTTGATCTTCTCCACGCGCTTGACCTTGGGAGCAGCGCTGATGACCAGATCGTCATCATCGTCATCATCATCGTCATCGTCGTCATCGTCAAAAGCAGGGCCTTCCGGCACGATGATCCACAACACGACATAAAGCAAGAGTCCCGGGCCGCCAAGCAAGGCGAAGATGACGAAGCCCACGCGGATGAGAGTTGGGTCAATGTTGAGAAACTCCCCCAGTCCGCCGCAGACGCCAGCGATCTGCCGATCGGTAGTGCTGCGGTAAAGCCGTTTGCTCTTTGACATATGCTATCCCCCCGATGCCTTGAATTCCGACGCAATTAACGTGCTGCGGACGATGGCGGCTTCAGCCGCCTGACTCCACTGCCCGATCGCTGCGCTGTAAGGCACAATCAAGATCGTCCGTAGTTCTGGCTGTTTATACGCACGGGCAGGCAAATAGTTGCGCCAACCGCGCAACAATCTTGTGAGAAGCCGCGCCGGACAGGTATAGTGAGACCGGTGCGGAAGGGAGCGAGGCGATGGGCTATTACGATATCATCCGGCGGCGGGTGAGCCTGGGCGGGATGTCGTTACCGATCTGCTGGAAGCCGGGTTTGGCGGCCTGGGAGGAGGCGGAAGCGCCGTCTGCTTTGCTGGCCGAGGCGGCGCCGGTCGATTCGGGGATGCGCGTCCTGGTGCTGGAAGCCGGGACGGGGGCGCTGGCGGCCTGGGCGGCCCGCCGGGGCGCGGAAGTCCACAGCGCCGATGGCAGCCTGATCGCCGCCCGCATGACCGGCGAGACCCTCGCCGCCGCCGGCGTATCCGCCGCGATCTACGAGGCCGCGGCGCCGCCGCCAGACGCCGGCCTGTTCGATCTGGCGCTGCTGCCCCTGCCTAAAGGCCGCGCCTATGCGTCTGCGCTCATAGCGGAAGCGTGGCGGCGGCTGCCCCCCGGCGGGCAGTTGTACCTGGCCGGGGCCAATGACGCCGGGGCGAAAGCCGTGGTCAAGGACGCGGCAGCCATCTTTGGGTCGGCGGTCACGCTTCGCACGAAGGCGCGCTGCCGGCTGGCGCTGGCGGTCAGGGGGCACGAAGCCGGCAGCAGCGATCCGGGGGGCATAGTTCTGGTGCCCTTTCAGGCAGCTGGCCTGGCGCTCTACAGCGCGCCGGGGGTGTTCAGCTACGGGGCGCTTGACGACGGCACGGCCCGCCTGCTCGATACACTTACAGCGGACCTGTGCGCCGGACGGCGGGTGCTGGATGTCGGGTGCGGCGGCGGGCCGATCGGGCTGACGGCCGTCCGGTTGGGCGCGGCGGCAGTGGATCTGGTGGATATCTTCTGGCCGGCTCTGGACTGTGCGCGGGCGGGTATCAGCGCCAGCGGGGCGACATCCTGCCGCGCCTGGGCCAGCGATCTGTACACCGATGTGACCGGTCCCTCGTACGACCTGATCCTCTCCAATCCGCCGTTTCACGCCGGTCACCAGGTCGAGACGGAGGCGGCGGAGGCGCTGATTAACGGCTCGCGGGAGCGGCTGGCGGCGGGCGGGCGGCTCCGGCTGGTGGCGAACCGGTTCCTGCCCTATGACCGGCTGCTGCGCGCGCAATTCGGCGCGGGCCGGGTCAGGGTCGTCCGGGAAGATACCCGTTATCGGGTGCTGGAAGCCGCCCGCTGACCTCACGTTCTCAAAGCAGCGCGAGGGCGGCCAGCGCCGTCGTCACGATCAGGGCCTGGGCCAGGATATACGTCAGCCAGATCAGGTCGCCCATATAGCGGAACCTGCGCCCGCTGAACAGATTAGCCGCGATCAGGGCGTCGGAGAACAGGAAGAGGCCGCCGCCAATCGCCAGCGGCCAGAAGGCTGGCTGCTGCAAGGCGATCCCCAGCGCGTAGCCGGCCATGCTCGCCAGGAACAGGGCGTACACCAGCGCGGCGTACTGCATGGCATCGCCGCCCGGCTTGCGAACCATGACATACCATAGAACTGCCGCGGCAGCCCACATAACGACCAGCGCCAGGCCATAACTGCCGGCGGCATGCAGATCGAACGCCAGCGCGATCTGGCGGAAGCCGAGCATATAGAAAATGTGCCCGACAGCGAAGGCGACCATGCCGAACAGGACATGCGCTTCCTGTCGGAAGACATTGGCCATGAACAGATCGCCCAGGAAGCCGAAGACCATCCCCAGGCAGGTGAGCAGGCCGAGGGTCGCCAGGGCGGTACCCTGTGCGGCGGCCAGCCAGATGACTGCCGCCAGGATGATCAGCAGGAAGGATTGTGGCAGCTCGGTCCGCTTGGGCATTCGGCCCTGGCGGGGGGTGTCATACGGATGGGCGGCGAATCCGGCTATCAGAAGCAGACCTGTGCCAGCCAGCAGCAGCAGCGCGATTGCGTTCCAGGGGGTGGGGAGCAGTCCGAGATCGAACATCGAGTATCCTTTTTCGTAAAGCGGCGGAATGGCGGCAGAAGCGCCGTCGGGCGGCGTCCGGGGATATGGTGCGGGCAGTGGACGGCCTGCCCCCAGTATAGACCAGATCGATCCGAAGCGGATGCTGTCCGACACAGCCTGGCGGTGCCGCCGGCCCGCCCGCGGAGTGATCTTGTTCACCTGGCCGGAAGATTCTTGGCAATTGGCCTGCGACGTATTCAGTGGTATTCTCTTTGTATATGTTACTGTATTGCGTTGTGCATTCTGCATGATCTGAAGACGATCGAAAGGGCATTCTATGACCACTGCGACGCCGAAGATTGAAGCGGCGAATCCTTTTGAAAATGCATTGCAGCAACTGGATCGCGCCCTGCATTATCTCGATGTCTCGCCGGGTATGGCGGAGTTTCTCCGCCGTCCTCACCGCGAATTTACGGTGAATTTCCCGGTCCGGATGGACAACGGCGAAATCCAGATGTTTACCGGCTATCGTGTCCAGCACAGCATCGTGCGCGGGCCGGCCAAGGGCGGCATCCGCTACCACCCCATGGTCTCCATGGATGAGGTGCGGGCGCTGTCCATGTGGATGACATGGAAGTGTGCGGTGATGAATCTGCCCTACGGTGGCGCCAAAGGCGGCATCATCGTCGATCCGCGCCAGCTTTCGCAGGGCGAAGTGGAGCGGATGACCCGCCGCTTTGCTTACGAGCTGATCCCGATTATCGGCCCGGACCAGGATATCCCCGCGCCCGATGTCAATACCGGCGCCCAGACGATGGCCTGGATAATGGATACTTACTCCATGACCACCGGCACGCCGTCCCCTGGTGTGGTGACCGGCAAGCCGGTGTCGGTGGGCGGGTCGCTGGGTCGTAGCGAGGCAACCGGCCGCGGAGTCATGTATACGACGCTGCGCGCCCTCAAGCACCTGGATATCCCGGTGAAGGAGGCGCGGGTAGTCGTTCAGGGCTTCGGCAACGTGGGAGCCGTCGCCGCTTATCTGATGCAGGAAGAGGGGGCCACGATCATCGGCGTCGGCGATGTCAGCGGCGCCCTGTACGATCCGAACGGGCTGGACGCCCGCGATGTGCTCGCCTATGCCCGGGGCCATTCCAACCTGATCGAAGGTTACCCCAAGGCCAAAGCGATCACTAACGAGGAACTTCTGACGCTGGAATGCGATGTCCTGATCCCGGCAGCGCTGGAGAATCAGATCACGGCGGCGAATGCCGGGCAGATCAAGGCCCGCGTGATCGCCGAGGGGGCTAACGGGCCAACTACGCCGGAAGCGGACGATATCCTGCGCCAGAGGGGGATCATGATCATCCCCGACATCCTGTGCAACGCCGGGGGGGTGACTGTCTCCTATCTGGAATGGGTGCAGGACCGGCAGTACTTCTTCTGGACGGAGGATGAAATCAACAGCCGGCTGGAGCGCATGATGGACGAGGGCTTCTACGCCGTCCTCAAGATTGCGCAGGATATGGAAGTCGATATGCGCACGGCGGCCTATATCCTGGCCGTCCGGCGCGTGGTGGAGGTGGCCCAGCTTCGCGGCTTCTATCCCTAAAGCGGGCCGGGCCGGGGTATCTGGCGGCGGATGTGCGGCGCAGGCACATCCGCCGTTTTTGTTGCCCCACATCCGCTCCGGGCGCGATTCTGCGCCTTATTTTGACATTATGAACAAATACAGAGGCCTGATTTTGAATGGTTTAGCCTATAGGAGGTTGCTCCAGAATCGGTTTATGATGCAATCAGCTATGAGATCCCTGTGAACGATAGAACCACACCGGGTGAAATCACCGAACAAAAAAATACTTCTTGTGAAGGCTGGGGCGCGGTATCCGGGGCAGTATCGCGCCCCAGCCCTTTTCCAGGCACGGCGGTATTCAGGTGGCGCGCAGGTACCCTATAGCTTCGTCCTGATCGGCGTTCATGATAACTTCCAGCAGCCGGCCTCCGCTGTTGGCGGGGATATCGACCACGGTGATGTACTGCGTCATCGCTGCGTCATTCGGCAGCAGGTCCGGCAGCAGATTCGGCGCGTTCTCGAAGAATGCCCAGTTGAAGGTATTCCCCGGCTCATTGGGGAAGAGCGCCAGCGGGTAGATGCGCGCCTCCACCAGGTCCTGAAAGAAGTGCGTGCCATAGGCCATTTCTGGCGCGCCGTCGGTCTGCTGGGAGAGGGCCAGCTCGATCAGGACGCGGCAGTTGTAGATATCGCCGTATCCTACCTTCACCCCCAGATGGATATTGGATGTCCCCCAGCGCCCCGGCCCCAGCAGGATGTAGACCTCGCCGTGCAGCCGTTCGTTCAGCCGGCCCACCACGCGCCCGACCTCCAGCCGGAGGTGCGGCTCCTCGATGCTGTTGTAAGTGGGCAGGACCATGACAGCATAGCGCACATCCCGCACAATCCCCTGCGGGACCAACTGGCAGGCGGTGAACAACTTGTCTTCCGGGGGGATATCGCGCGGGATTTCCGGCGGCATTTCCGGGTTGTGCTCGCTGAGCGGGCGGCACTGCAAGAGCGTGATGCCGAAGCGGACCTGCGGGCGGGTTTCCGTCACCTCGATGGCGTATTCGATATCCACCGGGCGCTCGTAGTGTGATTCCAGACAGCTCAGCATACGGCGCATCAGGTCCGGGAAATTGGTTTGCCTGATCAGTTGATCGAAGGTGAAGACCAGCCGGTCCGGGTCAATATGGGACGGGCGCATGAAGAACGGCTGGATGAAATCATCCCTGAGTTCAGAAGCCAGCAGGCGCAGCGCGGGGTAGTTGCCGTCAATCGCCTCCGTGATCGGGATGGTCTTGAAGGCATTTTCTTCCATGTCGATCACATCGATCAGGTGCTGGGAATACTGCCGTATCTCGTCACCGCGCGTCTCCGGACGGAGCTGGGGATGGGAAAGCGCGATCATGCGCGGGTAATCGTTGGCGACCCGGTCTACCGCTCGCGTGCCCAGCCCGACCACCAGCCGCAGCAGGCCGTCCTCGCGGCGGATGCGCGGACTCCAGCGAAACGGGTTGCGGCTGAACCCCACTCCGGCGAAGGAAGGGAAGTAGTGGCGCCCGTAAATCTGCCCTTCAACCGTCTGAATCAGGATTGCCATGCGCTCATCGAAGTCGATCAGGCCCATCTGGTCGCGGTAGATCAGGGCATCAGGGCTGAAGGTGGAAGCGTAGATTTTGAGCATCGTCTCCGTCGCCGCCTGCAGATTCTCATCCAGAGTGCCCTGGTTGGGCAGGAAGTAGCTCTCGTACTTGCCGGCGAAAGAGGTGTCGAAGCTGTCTTCCAGCAGACTCGACGATCGTAGAATCAGCGGGGTCTTGCCGACTTCTTCCAGCACGTCGCGGAGCTGGCTGATCACGTATTCCGGCAGTTTGGCTTCCATGTACTGCGCGTAGATGACCGGGTAATCAGCGATGATTTCCTCGCGTGTGCGGTATTTCTGGCTCATGTACTGGAAAAATTCGTTGACTTCCCTGACTTCGTAAAACACATCGGAGCCGATATACCAGGAGTCCGGGATCGTGATCCCGGTCACGTCCAGCCCGCAGGTATCGGCTTCCTGCTGGAGCAGCTTGTAGGCCAGCAGCATACCCGCCGCTTTGCCGCCGATCTTGCCGCGCCCGATGCGCCGCTCGCGGATCGACTTGAGATCGGCGATGGTGAAGACCTCCCGCGCCAGGCGGATAAACTGGAGATGATCGCTGATCATGGCCTTGATCAGGACGACCTTGATCTCGCGCAGGTGGTGCTTGACTTTGGCCAGCTCGTCCGGGGGGAGGGCCTCATGGCGGGCGCCCTCGGCGAAGAGCACATCCCACGGGGCGATCTCCGGGTTGAAGGCGAGCGCCGTCTCGCGATCGGGCATCCGGCGGATGATGATCTCCTGCACAATCTGCTCGAAGAGCGCGTGGGGCAGATTGTAGGCGAAGTAAAAGTCCGTCAGGTGATCGCGAATGGTATTGACACGGAGGCCCCATTCCCGCGAGCTTTCCTCGATGAATGGATTCCTGAGACCTTCGCGCTGCTGCGACTGAATGGCCTTCTGGTGCACTTCTTTTTCGAAGGATTCCGGATCAATAATCCCCCGGGCGAAGATTTCCTCCCTCATCCGGCCCCGAATGGTGTGGCTGAGGATAGGATATTGCGAGATTTCCAGGTACAGTTTGAGCACCTTGGGCATGAATTGATCGTTGACGTCCATGGATGCCTCTTCGTAGCCTGCCGCGTGCGGATGTCTGATAGTGATTATAACCGGACTTCGAAACGGGCAGGGCGGAGATGGCGCAAGGACGTGGAGCGGCCGTCGGACGCAATACTGCCGGCGGAGCAAGGAGCAGCGATGAGTGAACGGGTGAGTCTTCAGGGGCGGGTTGCCCTGGTGACCGGCGGCGGGGCCGGGGCAGGGCGGGCGGTCGCCCTGGCGCTGGGATCGGCGGGCGCGGCGGTGGCCGTCTGCGATGTCAACCCCGATCGGGCTGACGCGGTGGCCGCGTCGATTGTGAGCGCGGGCGGCGCGGCGCGCGGCCTGGCCCTGGATACCGGCAACAAGTTCCAGGTCGCCACCGCCATCGAGCAGACGCGCGACTGGTCCGGCGGGCTGCATATTGTCGTGAGCGCCTGGCAGGTCAATCGGCCCGGCCCCTTCCTGACGCTGGATGAATACGACTGGCGGCGGGTGATCGAAGTCAACCTGACCGGGGCTTTTCTGGTCTGCCAGCTTGCGGCGCGGGTGATGGCCGATGAAGGGGGCGGGGTCATCGTGCTGCTGGGGGCGGCTCTGGCTCCGACAGCCGGGCAGGCGCCGTACACAACCAGTCTGGGGGGGCTGGATGGGCTGGCGGCGGCAATGGCGGCGGAGCTGCCGCCGCTCGGCGTTGCGCCTTTGTATATTCAGTCAACCGCTGATGACGCTGCGACCGCCGCCCGTGTGCTGCGGGAAGTGGGCGGCGCATTCTCCCGTCGCGGGCATCAGCCGCCGCTCCCGGCAGGCGGCCGGTAGAAAGCCCAGACGCTCAGAGCGGCGCCCGGCGCATCGTAGCGCTCCACACAGCGGAAGCCGTAATGCTCGTAGAGACCGATATTTTCCGGCGCCATCGTTTCCAGATAAACGCTGACGTCTTCTGCGTCGGCCCTGTCCAGGAACGGCCGGATCAACCGGGAAGCCAGGCCACGGCCCTGTGATTCCGGCAGCACAGCGATCGCTTCCAGGTAGTAATGAGGGTCTGGCGCGCAACGCCGGTGTATCATTTCGGTCTCAATGAGAATACGGCGCCCTCGAAAGGCTTGCAGCATGAGCGACCGGATCAGCAGCCGGTGCGGCCGGCCATCCAGGAGGCCGCGCATGGCCGCGCCGGGGGCGGTCCTGTGGCCGGGGGCGGTCCAGACGGCGACGCCTTCCAGCGGATCGGACAGACCGTAGGCTCGCCCGCTGTGAATGGCGAAGCTGAGGATCAGATCGAAGAAGCGGGGGGAGAGCCGGGCGCGCTCGGCGTCATCGGGCAGCAGAAAGCGGAACAGCGGGTCGGATTGAAAGGCCCGGGACATCACCTCTGCGGCGCGGCCCAGATCAGCCGGGGTGAGCGGGCGGGGCACGGCGGTGTCCTGGCTCATGGGACTCCTTATGGCAAGGAAGTGGCTCAGATCGGTCGCGGCGGACCCTGCCGCAGCCGGCTCAGGAGCTGGTCTTGCGGCACGCCGTAGAGCGCCTCTATCCACCAGGTGGCGCCGGCCTCAATACGTGGGAGGAGCAGGTCAGCAGTCTGTGTTGTGTCCAGGCCGAGCGTCTTACCCTCAATGACGATGTCAAACGGCGCCCTCGAAGGGCGATGCGCCACCACGTAGGCCCGCATCTGGCGGATATCCTCCGGCAGCACTGGCGCGGGCTGCCCGTCCGTACCGCGCTTCTCGGCGATCAGACCGTCACAGCGCAGGGCGCGCCGCATGGTCTTCAGGCGAGGCCAGGCTCCCACGACCCAGAGGGGGATACGCGGCTGTTGCACCGGCTTCGGCGGGTAGTGTCGGGCGTCTACCGCCTCCAGATTGACGTGATAATGCGTTCCCTCATAGCGGAAGGGCTTGCCCTCGTACAGCAGCGTGAGGAGATCGATGCCTTCGTCGAGGAGTTCGGCCCGCGTCCGGGTATCGGTGATCTCATCCAGAAAAGCCTGATAGCCCATGAACAGGGCGCCCAATCCCAGCGACAGGATGACGCGCCCGTTGGACAGGTTGTCCAGCGTGGCCGATTCGCTGGCCAGCTTCCAGGGGCGCATGCGCGGCAGCGCGGTGAGCATGGTGCCGAGGCGGATACGCTCCGTCTTCATGGCGGCGGCGGTCAGGGCTACCCAGGCGTCGATGTGCCACGGCGCTTCGGGGACGAAGAAGCCATCCCAGCCGGCCTGCTCGGCTTCACAGGCCAGGTCTGCCGCGGTGCGGGCATCTCCAAATGGGAGGACAAAGCCATATTTCATGGCTGCCAACATCTCCTCATCAGCGGGCCTGTCATGCCTCGCGCCGCCGCCAGCCATCACGGGGCCTGCGCTGCCGGAAGTATACCTCACCGGGCGGGTCGAATCGATCCGACGGAATCCGGCTGTCCGGCGCTTTTGCGCCAGGGCCGAAGATGCGCTATCGTAAGAGAAGCTCGCGGAGCCTGTCACCAGTTCGCTGACCGGCGAAGGCGCTCCGCTGTTTCTTCATCGCCGTCTGCCTGCCAGGGCGTATGGATCACGCATGACGACCATAAATATACTCATTGATGATCGAGTGCGGCTGATGTCGGCGCTGTTGGCTGTGACCTCCTGGCCGGAGGACGAACAGACTCGCAAGCCTCACGGGACTCACGCCCACGCTCGTGGCACGCGCCGGCATCTTCTGGCGCATGATAAACACCCGGCTGTTCTGATTCTTCAGGCGCTGCTGGATCGCGGCGTGCCGCTGGGCGATATTTTCGGTTATGTGATGCGCCTGTCCTGGCCGGGGCTGGCTGGCGAGCAGCCCCCGCCATGGGCGCCCCCGACCTGGCCGCGCCACCTGCTCGATTTTTACGAGAAAGCCGGCCTGAGCCAGTGGTGGCAGGATGAGGCCGATGTCTGGGACCGGACCCGGCGCGAATCGGAGAAGATGTTCAACGGCGTGGAGCTGCACCCGTTTCTGGAGCCGTTTGTCGGGCCGTTTGACGAGGTCCTGCACTTCGCGCCCAATGTATGCTATCCGACCGATCGCGAGATCGGCCTGACCACTGAGGGCGCGCTGTACTGCGTGACCCCGCCACGCATCGCCTGGGGCGATAACCCGCCCTGGCCATTTGACGAGGACCCGGCCCACGTGTACCGCGCTGTGGTGATGGGCTTTGGCCGGATGTTGATGCGCCGCTACCTGGGCGAGCATCCTGATGTGCTGGCGGCGGCGGCGCAGAAAAAACTGCCCATCGCCAGCCAGATTGCCACTACCTTCCCCACCTGGGAGGAGCAGTTTCTGGAGTTATTCTGCGGCGGCCTGGTCGCCATTTATCTGGAAGACACGGTCAGCCAGCAGGAAGCGCAGGCGTACGTGCTGATGGAGAAGAAGGCGCGGGGCGTGGAGGAGCTGCCCGGCGTGGTCAGCGTGCTGCGGCGCTACCTCAAAGGACGCGCGGAAGGCAGCTACGCGACTTTCGCCGATTATCTGCCTTATTTCGGCAGCCATTTGCGCGTAGCCAAGACGATTGCTTCCCTGTGATCGCTCGCGGTAATACCGGTCAGAGACGGCCCGCTCCGGCGCGGCTGTTCTATTTTCAGAGAGGATGATGAAGCGCGGTATGACAATCCGGGTGCGTTTCACTGATGAGGACTGGGCGCGTGTTAACCGGGACTGGGCGGCCTGGTGGGCGGGGGAGCTGGAGCGCCCGCTGGTCTGGATCCGGGGCGGCGACTGGCTGGTGCCGCGCTTCGATCAGGAGCGCGTCAGCGACGACAAGCTCTTCCTGAGCAACTATCAGGATATGCCCGCCGCTGAGCTGGTAGACCTCATCACGACCTGCCTGGAGAATACGCTTTTCCTCGGCGACGCCATTCCCAAATGGCATCTGAACTTCGGCCCCGGAATCATGGCGGGCTTTCTGGGCGCGAGGGTGGATTCCGAGCCGGACACGGTCTGGTTCAGCCCGTCCGAGCACAGGCCAATCCACGCTATACACCCGGTTTATGACGCTGAGAACGTCTGGTGGCGGCGTATCCAGGACCTGATGCACCTGCTGGTCGAGCGCTGGGAGGACCGCGCCCTGGTGTGCTTCACCGATCTGGGCGGCAATATGGATATCATAGCCTCCCTGTGCGAGACACAGCCCCTGTTGATGAGCCTCTATGACGCGCCGGAGGAAGTGTCCCGTCTGGTGGCGGAGGTCACCCGGCTGTGGCTCCGCTTTTACGAGGAGTCGTATGCCGTCACTGGCGCGGTCGGGCGGGGGTCATCGCCCTGGGCGCCGATCTGGTCGCCGGAGCGCTGCTACATGCTGCAAAGCGACTTCGCCTATATGATTTCCCCGCAGATGTTCGAGCAGTTTGTCCTGCCCGATCTGACGGCCTGCTGCGATCACCTGGAGCACGGCTTCTACCATCTGGACGGCATCGGCCAGATCGCGCACCTGGATCATCTGCTCTCCATCAAGCGGCTGCGCGGCATCCAGTGGGTCCCCGGCGCCGGGAAGCTGCAGCCTCAGCAATGGTTCTCGCTGCTGAAGCGCATCCGCGACGCGGGCAAGCTGTGCCAGTTGTTCGTGACGCCGGAAGGGGCGCGGACGGTGGTGCGCGAGCTGGGCGGGCGCGGCTTCGTGCTGGCGATTGAGCCGGCGCTGACGGAAGAGGAGGCGCAGGACCTGCTGCGCACGCTGGCGCGGGAGGATATCACGGCCCCGCAGGGTGCATATCCCTGGTGAGCGGAGATCAGGAATGATTGTGGCTATACGGAGATTTCTGCTCGATCTGCGCCAGAAGGAACCCGCCCCTCCCTGGACGGCATGGGCCGGGCTGGGGCTGCTGGCCGGCTACCTCGCGCTGCGCATCGCGGCGCTGACCGTTGTGTCGGTGCTGGTCGAGCCTGACCTGGCGGCACAGGGGGTGCTGGATGTCCGGGCAGCCAGCCTGGCCGGGATACTGGCTGCTATTCTGGCCGCCGTTATGGTCTGGGGCATGGTCGGGCGGCGGATCGGCGCCGGGCAGGGGGGTGTCGCGCAGGCGCTGCGGCTGGACCGGCGGCCTCGCTCTATCCTGCTGCTCACCCTGACATCGCTGGGCGCGGCCATCCTGATCGATTTCTTGCCGCTGTTTCTGCAGACCGTCAGCATCCCGGTCGCCCTGCAGGGGATGGAGGGCGCTGCGGCGCCGATCTGGCTGCTGGCCGGGGCCTACGTGGTATTGTTTGGGCCGCTGGCGGAGACGCTGATCTTGCAGGGCGTGCTGTATCCGGCGCTGGCCGCGGGCCACGATAACCGGTGGGCCGTCGCCATCACAGCGCTGCTGTTCGCGCTGATGCGCGCCTTCGATAACCCGCTGGACCTGCTGCTGTGGGGCGAGTCCTTCCTGACTGGCGCATACCTCACCGGGGTTCGGGCGCACCAGAAGTCTACGCGGGCGGCGCTGCTGGCCGCCATTGTGTTTGGCGCGTTTGCGCTGTACAAGACGATGCGGCTGTTCCGGTAGGATGTGCGGGCCGGCGATCCGAACCCCTGAAATGCTGGTACAATGGCAAATGGGCGTTGATTGTGCCGGCCTGAAGCGCGCGCCGTAAGGAGAAAGCCTGTGAGCTACCTGCGGGAGGATCAAAAGGCGAAGCTCGATGAGGCGGTGGAAGAATATGTCGCCGCGCTGAATGACCTCGATGCAGGGCGCTTCCTGGCGTGTTTTCGCGGCAACTGCCTGGTGCGCGATCCGCATGGCTCCAGTATCTATCGGGGAACGGATGAACTTCACCAGTATATCGACACGATGCGGAATACCTGGTCCAGCTTTCAATTAGCGCCGGGGCGCCGGTACTACGGCGGCTCCGGGCGCGTCGCGTTCACCTGGGAGGCGTCGGCGACCGCCCATAACGGAAAGACGGCGACCTTCGATGGGATCACTGTGCTGACGCTGGAGAGCGGGCTGATCGACGGTCTGGAGGCCTACTGGGACGCCCCCGCTATGTTTGAGCAGATCAAGGATTAGCCTCTGTTTCGCCACCCCGCGGAGCTTCCTCCCCTTGTGTTGTTTCATACAGCTCGCCTGGCGGGCAGGCTGGACCTGCTCCCGCGCCTGTTTGCGCTGATACAGCGGGAGCGTGCGTCAGCAGCCGGGCCGGTATTCCTGGTCGATCTGGGCGATTTCTGCGCTCCGGCGGTGCCTGAATGTGCGGCAACTGAGGGCCGCGCTGTTCTGTTTGTCCTGGATGCAATGGGGTATGATGGAGTCTGTTTGTCGGATGGCGACTGCCGCCCGATGACTTCGGCAGCGCCGTCGAAGGTGTCAGACAATCTCCGGATGGCGGTTTGCGGGCCTGCCGATGTTTGTGGTGGGCTGCCCGCCGGATTTGTGTGTGAGCGGGGGGGGCTGTCCGTAGCCTGTCAGGCTGGCCGGGCGGCGGAACCTGCTCCCGGGGCGCATCTGGTCGTGCGCCGTTCTGATGGGGCGGAGGGGCCGCCGCGGCTGGAGATCGTCACGCGGACGCTGTGGCTGCCGCCGCCGACGGAGGGAATTCTGGGGAGAAGCGAGGTGCGATTCGCCGCCGGTGTGCCGGCAGCATTTGACAGCCGGGCGCTGTCGCTGCCGCCGGACATGCCGCCGGACGCGACAATCGCTGCTACGGTGGATTTTGTGCGCGAAGAGGCGCGCCTTCACCGGCATATGCAACGTAAGGGGGGCGCTTATGAAGCAGACTGATCTGGTTTCTCAACTGGATTCGTTTTTTTCTATAGAAGCGTTCGACGAAGCCGAATACTGGAAGGCCCGGCTTTCTGACAAAGACGCCGCCGTTCTGGAGCAGTATGCGCTGCCGGAATTCCGCAGCGGCGTCTGGAACGGCCTGATGCTGGCTAACACGGATCAGGTTGAGCGCGTCTATCTGGTGGTGTTCCCCAGCCAGGCCATCCTCGACACAGTCATCGCCCGCGAGGTGGCCCGCGGCGCTCCTGGCGCCCTGATCTTCGCTCACCACCTGCTCAATGTGGACCCCAACAGGCGCTCCTTCGATCTGGCTCCTGAGGCGCAGCTCGAAGAACTGCGCGAGCACCGCATCAGCTACTACCTGTGCCACGCGCCGCTGGATTGCCACGCCGAGGTTTCGACCGCGACGGCGATGGCGAATATGCTGGGCCTGCGCGAACAGGTGCGCTTCGCGCCGTTCTTCAGCGGGCTGGCGGCTGTGGCCGGCACAGTGGGGAAGCCGGTCAGCTTCGAAGCCTTCGCCGCCCGGCTGGTCAAGATCGGGGATCTGCCGGCGCTGCGCTATGACCAGGTGCGGCACAATGGCCGGCCTGTGCAGCGGGTCGCCGTCGTGCCCGGCGCGGGCCTCATGCCGGCCCTGACCGAAGAAGCGGCTGCGCTGGGCTGCGACACTTATGTGACCGGCCAGTGGTGGTTTTACGGCGAAGGGGAGCACGCCGATCTGCAGCGCAGCATCGCGCGCGATCTGCTGCCCGGCCTGCACATGAACCTGCTGGGGATTTCCCGCTATGCCTCCGAGGCGATCGTCCTGCGCGAGCAGATGCCCGGCTGGTTCCGCGATCGCGATGTCGATGCCGAATTCGTCCCTCAGGAAGACCCCTGGGCCTGAACCCGACCCGACTCTCGCCAGAATCAACAGCGGCGGCGCGTGACAGGTGTGCGCCGCCGCTGTGGTATTTATTTACAGAGCGCTACTTCAGCACCCCTTTTACCAGCGGCAGGATGGTTGTCTCCACGTCGGCGTCGTTCCCGGGCCGGGCGACGTTGGGGAACAGATGCCAGTGTTCGACATGCTCCACAGTCGCCCCCGGCTCCAGCCTGTCCAGCGGGCCGAGCGACTCCAGCTCCAGCATCTCCGAGTTTGTAAACGTCTCGACGTTGCAGCCGAAGTCGGGGTACGTCTTGCCGGGGCGGAAGTCGAATATCTTGAGGAACAGGGTGTTCTTGTTAGCGTAAGCGGCCCACCGGTCGAGGACCATGAAGCCAACCTTCTGCGGAGTGGGCAGGCTGGAATCCTGGCGCAGCAGGACGTATTTCTGCCCCCAGGTCCAGCGCGGATCGCTCATGTCGGTATAGGCCCACAGGGTCATTGTGTTGACCGGCAGAAGCACCCTTTCATGGGAATCGCGCGGAGGCAGGGGGACGATCGCTGTGCCGCCGACATCCATGACCGAGAGCGCCCATGGCGCCACTTCAATGGCCCACAGGTTGTGGTTGCGCAGCCGGTGCACCACGCGGACCGCAGTCTCGCCGGTGAAGGTGAATTCCAGCTCTTTTTCGATGCCGTTCGACGTTTCTACCGGCTGCACGACGTGGACGGTTTCGCCTTCTTCCGTCACCCGGACCGGCACGTTATCCGGCCAGTAACTGCGCGGCTGAGCTTCCGGCGCGACCCAGAAGCGATGCCCGCCGTAGATACGCCACTCATCGCCGCCGGTCTTGCCCATCATGTCCGGATAGTTGACGAACATATTCTCGCCGCCGGCAAGGCTCAGGCTGATCACGCGCGGCCCGACATCGCCGGTGATAATCAGCTCCATCTTGCCATTGGACATGCGATAGCAGTTAGACCAGCCTTTGTAACCGACTTTTTCCAGCCTGGGCATGAGTCCTCCTCTCCCTCTGACAAAAACCAGAAGCAGGAACTGTCCCTATGATACCCGGGAACGCCGTTTTAGGGGATCGGCCGGGAAAGGCGGACGGTGGGGGACGGGCGAGAAGCCTCCTCCGGCGCTCCCGGCAGCTCGATAGCCCTGTTTCTGGAGCGGCGGGTTCAGCCCGGGGGCGGGCAGGTCCCCGGCTCCAGGCCGGCCAGCGCGTAGCCGTCGAGGGTGATGACCGTCAGGTAGCCAGCGCCGAAGCGCACCTGCCCGCCCGGCAGCACTTCCAGCAGACGGGCGCCGGGATATCCATTGGAGCC
>JARKNX010000049.1 GCA_029976025.1 Aggregatilineales bacterium
GGCAGCTGGTGAGTATATGGTGCGCAACAACCTGGCGGGCAAGGTGATGGTGGTGGGCTTCGACCTGCTGGACACGACGGTGCAGCTGGTGCAGGACGGGGCGATTCAGGCCACCATCGACCAGGCGCCGGAGCGTCAGGGCTTCGAGGCCGTGAACCTGCTCGTCCGGTTCCTGCACGGCGAGACCATCTCCGACATCGATACGGGTGTGGGCATCTACACTATCGAGAATATCGGGGAAGTAGCGCCGTAAATGTTTCAGAGGTGGGGGGGAGGCTCCGCCTTCCCCCCACGATTTTGTGAAGGATGTGCGGTGCGTACCAGAGATGGTGCATATCGTGACTGTTGCCTCTGGCACTGCGGGGATGAAGCGAAACTGATCCGGCAGGTACTATAGACGAGAACCTATGCTTCCCGATCTGGATCATACAGGGCCTGTCCCGCTTTACCAGCAAATCCAGCAGTGGATACGTGAGCAGATTGTAGGCGGCGCCTGGCCTGAACACTATAAGCTGAAATCGGAGACCGATCTGGCGGTAGAACTGGACGTGAACCGGGGGACGCTCCGGAACGCTATCTCCGGCCTGATTGATGAGGGACTCCTGGTTCGCATCCACGGCAAGGGCACTTTTGTTGCTTCCCGTACAGTGGCGCAGCCGCTTGCCGAAAATCTGATTACGTTCACCGAAGGATTCCTGGCCCAGCATATACCGTTTACGACGACGGTTCTCCACCAGGCGACGGTGATACCCGACCCGGCGGTATGTTCGCTGCTGTCCCTCACCCCGCAGGAGCCGGTATTCTTCCTCAAGCGGATTCGCTATGTGAAAGCGGAGCCGCTGATCCTGCTGGAAAACTACGTCGTGTATGCGCTTTGCAAAGGTATCGAACAGACCAACTTCACCAGCGAATCGTTATTCGACACGCTGGAGCATCGTTTTGGGCTGACTATTGACTGGGGACAGCGATACTTCCATGCCCAGGCGGCCACGCCCGAAGTGGCGACCGCGCTGAATATCGAAGTGGGCGATCCCATCATGTACATCAAGCAGATTGTCTACCAGCCGGATGGCTCCCCTATCGAGATGTCTAATATGTGGGTCCGGGGCAGCCACTTCCAGGTTTCGGCCATTGTGCGGCGGGGCAGCCGGCGCAGCCAGCTCAATATTGTCCGCGATACGGCGGAAGCTCATCAGACCATCAGTACACCTGCGCAGCAGACCAGTGGAAAGGACCATACTCACTCATGACAGCCTACTTGCCCGGCGATGATGCGCGCGCGCGTTATATGCGTATTGATACCGCCGAAATCCTCAAGCGGTTCCATTTCTGTGAACGCGCCATAGTCAAGGCCCAGGCCGGCTGGCTGGCTGGCATCCCGCTGCTGGGGGCCAAAATTGCTCTGGGCAAGCATCTCTGGGAAGATTCCCTGACCGGAGATGCCCTGCGGACTCGCGTCTTTGAGCTGCGCTATCCCAGCCGCCTGCTGGAAGTCGGGAGTGACGCGCCGGTGGTGGGCCTTTTTGAGGATTCGATTCAGGCTCCGAATGCGCTGGCTTTCATGAAGGCGCTGACTGAGGTCTATAAGCCGCAGTTGCTGGGGGCTTACCGGGATTACCTCGCTATCGCCGATGCTATCGCTGACGGCCCTTCCATCCGTTTCCTGACGATGGCTGTCCGGGATAAGGAGGCACAGATTGAGGCGCTTGGACAACTGACGGGCGCCCTGGAAGCGGTCAGCAGTGAAGACAACCGCTGCGCGGCAGATGCCTGGGTTACCGCGCTCCAGCAGCGGAGCGCGCAGGTAGGCGCCCTTTCTCTGGAAGCGCCCCGTCCGGTCGGGCCATCAACCGCGCCTTCCGATTCCCCGTTCGCCATCCCTGATGTTCCGGCGCGCGACAGCGCTTTTCACCTTTGTCGCTTCTACTGGCCGAATGTAATCGACCCCACTTTTTCGTATGGAGAAGGCGTGAACTTGCAGCTTCGCAGCGCCGTCAGCCACCTGAATGAAGTGTGGGCTATCGAAACCGGCGGCGCGGTGCTGGCCGCTTTTGCCGACCGGCTGGACTGGGAGTTCATGGTAGATGCGGCGCGGTGGACGTATGATGAGGCCCGCCACACTAACATGGGCTACGAGCGCCTGACGCGCTGGGGCTTTACGCCGGCGGAGCTGCCGCTGGGCACGTATATCTACGACAGCGCCAGAGGCCAGCCGCCAATTATCAGGCTGGGCTTTCTGCATTACTTCGAGACCAAGAACATCGGCAAGAAGAATGAACGGGCGGAAGCCTTCGCCTCGTATCAGGACAGCGCGAGCCAGCACGATATGGAATTTGACTGGGCAGACGAGACTATTCATGCCCATTACGGGCGCAAATGGCTTGATGCGCTTCGGGAGCGGTATCCGGAGGAAATCCCCGACCGTCAGGCGATTCTTGAGCAGTGCGACAGGCTGGTCGATGCAGTGGTCGCGTCGGCGACTCAGGAAGATCTGGACGACATTCGCCTTGTGGCTACGTCTATGATTGAGAAAGCCAACCGGCAGGCCGGATAATGTCGTGCCTGGCGCAGCACCCGGGCGGCTTTCTGCCGGCTACACCAGGGAACGATCTGTTGTGTCAACCATGCGCGAAGGGCAGAGCATCCTATGATGGCCTCAGCAACACCGATTATCGAGCTTAGCAACATCTCCAAGCAGTTTCCCGGCGTTCTGGCTCTGGATAACGTCAGCCTGTCCATCTACCCGGGGGAGGTACTGGCTGTCCTGGGGGAGAATGGGGCCGGGAAGAGCACGCTGATGAATATCCTGGCCGGCGAGTTACAGCCGGATTCCGGGACAATCGTCTTTAAGGGCAAGGAGCTGGTTATTGCCAACCCTCTGGTCGCCCAGAGTCTGGGGATCAGCGTCGTGTATCAGGAGCTGGCCCTGTGCACTAACCTCTCCATTGCTGAGAATATCTCGCTCAGCACAACGGCGACCCGGCCGGCTCTTTCTCCGGTCAACCGCCGGGGCTTCGGTGACAGGGCCAGCCAGTTGCTGGCGCGTCTCGGGCTGGAGAATGTCAACCCCCGCCAGCTTGTGCGCCATCTGACGGTCGCCCAGCAGCAGCTTGTCGAAATCGCTAAAGCGATCTCGTTGGATGTCGAGGTGCTCATCCTCGATGAGCCGAATTCCGCCCTGACTATCGAGGAGACCGAGCATCTGTTCACGGTCATTGATCAACTACGGGCCGAGGGCGTCGCCATCATCTATGTCTCGCATCGCCTGGAAGAGGTTGTGCGCATCGCCGATCGGATCGCCATCCTGCGCGACGGACAGTATGTCGATACGCTGGTCAACGACGGCAACATTGTGCTCGATGACCTGATCACCCGTATGGTGGGGCGTTCGGTCGCCCAGTTCTTCGGCCACAAATCGGAATCCTGGACGCAGGAGAAGGTGATCCTGGATGTCCGCCATCTCGCCAGCGGGGATGTTGTGCGTGATGTTTCGTTTGTGGTGAGGCAGGGGGAGGTGGTCGGCATCGCCGGGCTGCCGGATTCCGGCAAAGATGAGCTGGTGGAGTGTATCTTCGGCCTGCGTCCTCATGACGGGACGATCATCATTGACGGCAAGGAAGCGGCCATTTCTTCGCCCGCCGCCGCCATTGCTTATGGGATGGCCCTGATCCCGGCGGACCGCCGCCGGGCGGGCGCGCTGCTCACTATGGCGGTCGAGGATAACATCGTAGCCTCCACGCTCAAGAAGGTCAGCCGGATGGGGGTGGTGCGGCGATCTGAGGTTCGCCGGGTCGGCGCGCAGTATGTGGAACAGCTCGATATTCGTATCTCCGGCCTCCGGCAGAAGATGGCTACTCTGAGCGGCGGCAACCAGCAAAAAGTCATTGTGGGGCGCGGTCTGGCCCTGTATCCTGAGGTGCTGCTGCTGCACGAGCCGACGCGCGGGATCGATGTCGGGGCCAAAGCGGAGATCTACACGATTGTGCATAACCTGGCCAGGACTGGCGTCTCTATTCTGATTGTATCTTCGGAGCTGCCCGAGCTGATCAGCCAGTGCGACCGTATTCTGGCGATGTACAACGGCGTGGTGACGGGCCACTTCACGCGCACTGAGGCGACCGAAGAAGCGATTCTTGCCTGCGCCACCGGCCAGCGTGTCTTTCTGGAACAAGAGGTCAGCGCTTGAGGAGGAGGTACGCCTTATGACCAAACCCGTTGTTACGGTTGTCGGCAGTTTTGCAGTGGGCATGACTATCCGCACGACACATACGCCGGTCTGGGGAGAAACCCTGCGCGGCTCTGATTTCGATATGGGGCCGGGGGGGAAAGGCTCCAATCAGGCTGTTGGGACAGCGCGCCTGGGTGGGGATTCCTACCTCGTGGGAATCATCGGTGAGGATAAGCTCGCCGAGATCGCTATCGATCTTTACGCCCGGGAAGGGGTGAATACGCAGTTTCTGACCAGAACCTCGCAGTCGCCGACAGGGGTGGGCTTTATTATCCTGAATCCCGTAGGCGATAACTTCATTATTCTGGATATGGGCGCCAATAACCTGATGGATGCCGCGTTTGTGGATACCGTCGAGGCGCAGATTGCGCGCAGCGACATCGTCATGGCCGTGCTGGAAATTCCGGTGGAGGCCGCTGCGCGGGCCATGGAGGTGGGCAAGAAGCACGGGGTGCGCACCCTGCTCAACCCGGCGCCGGCAGCCCGCCTGGATGACAGCGTCTTCCGGCACATTGATATCCTGACGCCGAACGAATCCGAGCTGCGCATCCTGATGGGCCTGTCCCCTGACGATCCGACGCCTACGGTGGAGCTGGCGCGCGACCTGAAAGGCCGGGGGGTACAGACCATTGTGGTGACGATGGGGGGGAAAGGGTCGCTGGTGCTGACTGATGACGGTCTGCACGAAGTGCCGCCGATCTCCGCGACCGTGGTGGATACCACCGGGGCCGGCGACGCCTTCAATTCCGGCCTGGCTATCGGCATCTCGGAAGGCAAGGACCTGATCACGGCAGTGAGGATGGGCAATTGCGCCGGTTCGTTCGCCTGCCGGACATTAGGGGTGATCCCGTCGCTACCGTACCGGGCGCAGTTGGACTCCCTGTACGATAGCGCCTTCAGCCGGTAGAGTGGCCGGCTGGCGGCGGGGATTTTGTTCTTCGACCTACTAGAGGAGGAAAACAGTGAAAAGCGGACGTCTTCTTAACGCTGAACTCAACCATGCTATCGCATCCATGGGGCACGGTGACCTGATGATCGTATGCGATGCGGGCTTCCCCATCCCGCTGGATGTCTGGCGTGTCGATCTGGCCCTGGTGCCCGACGTGCCCGATCTGGAGACAGTGCTGACGGCTATCAGCGAGGCGTTTATCGCCGAAAAGGTTGCCTATGCGGCTGAGATGGCTACCAACAACGCGCCTCTGCTGGCCAAAGTACACCGCCTCTTCCCCGATGTCGATTACGAGACCGTGCCGCACGCCGATATCCTGGGCGGGATTGCCTCCAAAGCCAAGGTGATCGTGCGGACCGGCGCTTTCGACCCGTGGGGCAATATCCTGCTCTATTCTGGCGTCGATGTGCGGGCGTGGTTCTCCAAGCCTGGCACGATAGCCCCGGATTACTATGCCAAGAAGCTGAAGTAGCGCGTTGTGGCGGCGCGCCCGGCGTGCCGCCAGTCCGATTTTAGCGAACGACAGATTTTCCAGAATTCAGGTGAAAGCAGATATTATGTCAGAGCAACCTAAAATGACTCCCCGTCAACGTGTACTCACCGCTTTTTCTCACCAGACGCCGGATCGCGTGCCGGTTGATTTCCTGGCCACGAATGAAATATGGGACAGGCTGATCGCGCACTTCTCGATAGATGGCACCAGTGTGTCGCCTTCGCCGTACTTTGAAGTGGAGCGCGAAGCCCTGCTGCGGCGTCTGGAAGTCGATTTTCGGGTGCTCTCTTACGACATGTTCTGCGCCCCGCCGGAGTCGGCACTGGAGCGGGGAGCGCATATCGAGTGGTGGAATGTCCTCAGCCGCTCGACTCCCAACCGGATGTGGCGGCAGGTGCTTCCAGATGGCAGCTTCAAGGATATCTTCGGCAGGCACACGCGCTTCCAGCAGGTTGAGACCGGGGCCTATGAAGAAAGCGCCAGTTACCCGCTGGCGGCTGCCCAGAGCGTGGACGATCTCCGCGCCCACCCCTGGCCGGAGCCGGACTGGTGGGACTTCTCGCCGATACCCGCCATCATGGAGCAGCTTGATCAGGTCGAGCCATATCACTTCCGTTTCCGCATCGGCTCTGTATTCGAGGTCGCCTGGCAACTGCGCGGCATGCAGCAGTTCCTGATGGACCTGGTCATGCAGCCGGAAATCCCCCATTACATTATGGAGCGTCTGACCGATCTGTATGTGGAGAATCTCCGGCAGGTGCTGAAGATTGCAGGCGACCGGCTGGATATGCTGTATTTCTACGACGATGTGGCGACGCAGAAGTCGCTCCTGGTCTCGAAAGAGATGTGGGGCGAGTTTATCCGGCCCTGCCACGCGCGGATTATTGGGATGGCCAGAGAGTACGGCCTGCCGGTGATGTATCACAGCGACGGGGCCATGCGCGCCCTGCTGCCGGACCTGATTGAGCTGGGAGTCAATGTCCTGAACCCGATTCAGGCGGACGCTGCCGGCATGGAGCCAGAAGGGCTGAAGGCTGATTTTGGCGACCGGTTGAGCTTCCACGGGGGGATAGACATTATCAAGACCCTGCCGCACGGGACCGTTGAAGAGGTCCAGAATGAGGTGCGCGAGCGCATCCGCGTGCTGGGCGCCGGCGGCGGATACGCCCTGGCCAGCTCGCATCACATTCAGTCCGACACGCCGGTGGAGAATGTCCTGGCGATGTACGATCTGGCGCTGCGCTGACAGCCGGGGGCGCCGGCAGGAGCGCGCCTCACCGGAATAACATAGCTGAATAACAAATGCCCGCAGCATGACTTCTGCGGGCGTTTGTCCGTATCGTTACCCTGCTGCCGATTCCGGCGGGGCCTCAGTCGGGCCGGGGCAGGCGGTCGGCGACCGCCGGCAGCGCCGGGAACGGCAGGTGCGGCTCCGCCTGGTACCAGTAGGCGGTGCTGGAGTAATCATCGGAGCGGTGGTTGGCGTGGCCGTGCTCGATGGTCACACGGATCGATTTCTGGAAGCAGATCGGGTCCTCGATGTGGAAGCGGTACAGCGAAATCTTGCCGGACCAGTTTTTATCCCCGGCCAGGGTGATGCCGTGGTACGGCGCGCTGTACTCCACCGCCGGGCACCACGCCGTATTGAAATAGTCCTCTGTGCCGGTGCCGTGCAGGCTGGGCGGCCACGCCTCTCCATCAATGAAGATCATGTCATCGCCCTCACCGTACCAGTTGAAGCACCTGAGGATCTGCTCGCCGTGGGTGCGGAAGTCCTCCATCCGCAGCGGCCAGGGGACATCGGCCGGCCAGTCCATGGCGGCACCCTGGCGCAGGTTGTGAATGTTGAGGTTGCAGCCTACGTAATGCCCCGTGCCCTGCGCCTCCAGAATCACGTAGTTGCCGCTGCCGTCCAGGTTAACCCCGCCGAACGACCACTCCGGGTTGGTCATGCCCTCGTCTGAGATGCCGTCGCAGGGATTCTGCCGCCTCCACTGAGCGTGAAAGCGCCCCAGATCGGCGTCGATAGCCGGGTGTTCCTCGTAATTAATATAATAGTAGAATAGCACCTCTACATCGCACTGATTTTCGATCTCGATCAGGGCGCGCTCGGAAAACGGCATCGGGAAGAAGCAGTTGAACGACTTGCCATCCGCCGGACTCATCTGCAGCGGCAGCGAGACGAAGTTCCTGGTCAGAGCGTGTCCGACGCCGAAGAAATCCCCGAGCGGCACTTCCACCGAATACGCCTGCTCATTATCCCAGCGCATACGCAGCACAATTCGGCGCAGATGATGCGGTTGCTCGCAGTCGAGAGTGCACCAGATATGGTTGATACAGCCCGCGCCGGTGATGTCGGCCAGCGTCGCGGTTTGTCCCGGCTGGATGTGCAGACGGTCATCGTTGCCGCCCGTGCGATCCCAGCTTGAGATGCGTCGGGTGCGCACGTTGCGGATGCGGGCAAGTTCGCCCAGAGGACTGCCCTTGAAAACGGCCATTTTCTCCTCCTCACAGGATGCGCGGCCCGGCTCACTCATTTGCGACCAGCCGGGCCTGCATTAACCGGACATTATACGGACCCCACTGCGACATATTGAAAGTGATCACGTCGCCATCGCTGGCCCAGGGGTGCAGATAGGCGCCGTACAGCGAAGGGTAATCATCACCGGAAACGACGAGCACCGGCCTGCTCCAGGGGCCGGTCAGCTCTGGTGCTTCGCGCAGGACAATGGCGCGCCGGTACTCATTCAGGTAAGTCATGATCCAGCGTCCCAGATATTCATTCCAGGCGACTGACAGCTCGCCCACCGGGGCGGACGCGATCACGACGGCGTTCTCGTGACCTTCTACCCAGTCCTCGCCGTCCCAGTAACGATATTCATCCATCGACAGGGCCGATTCGGCGGGCACACGGCCCAGCGCCACGCCGCCAAAGCGGCCGCCATGAATGCCGAAGATATACAGGTAGTCGTCCTGCAGGATCAGCGCCGCCTGGCCGAAGTTGGTATCGCCCTGCCACGTGGCGTCAGCAGGCTGCTCCCAGGTCTCCCCGCCATCGTCTGAATAGGCCAGGCCGGAGCGGTTGAGCGTCCACTCGCCCGGCGGCCCCCATTCCTTGACCGCCATGTAATGCAGGATCAACCGTTCACCAATGGCGATGCCGTACGTGGGGATGACGGTGATATCGTCGCGCAGGCGGCGCAGGACCGCCCGCGCGTCGCCATTATGATCGGTAATCATGCCGTCAAGCGTGATGCCGTCTTCCAGGTCTGTGTCGGTGGTGTAGGCCAGGACGTTGTTGCGCCAGTTCCGGCCGCCGGCCCCGCCCCCGGGAGGGCGGCAGCAGCCAAAGGTATCGCCGAACGCAATATAGAGCGTATCGCCCAGGGCGAACATGCTGCCCAGATCGGTGCCGTCAACGTCATAGGCAACGTCGGTGCGGCTGGGCGACTCCGGGCCGGTGACCCAGCCGATAAAGGTGACATCGGTGATTGCGCGCAGGGCGGTGCCTTCCTGGGCCAGGGTGACGGAGCCGCCAGCCAGGGCCAGGACCCCCAGCAGCATAATCAGTCTGAAGCGCATAGCCTATCCTTTCAGACTCTCAACTTTTTAAGCTACTTAGCCTTTTAAGCCAGTCATCTTGACGCTTTCCACAATAAACCGCTGCAGCGTGAAGAACAGGAGCAGGGTAGGGATGATGGCAATTACGGACGCGGCCATGATTTGCTCCCAGGCATTGCCGTGCTCACCGGTAAATGTCTGGATGCCCACCTGTACCATCCGCATTTCCTGTTTGTTGGCGGCAATCAGCGGCCAGAGGAATGAATCCCAGTTAGCCAGGAAGAAAAACACAGCCAGCGCCGCCATCACCGGACGGGCCAGGGGCAGCGCGATACGGAAGAACACGGCGATGCGCGAGGCGCCATCGATCCGGGCGGCGTCCTCCAGGTCTTGCGGGATGCCCAGGAAGAACTGGCGCAGCCAGAAAATGCCGAAGGCGTGCGGGATAGCCGGGATGATCAGCGCCCAGTAGGTGTTCAGCCAGCCTAACTGTTTGACCAGCAGGGCCAGAGGAATCAGGATCGTGTAAAAGGGAATCATGAGCGTGCTGATAATTCCGAGGAAGATCAGCCGCCGGCCCGGAAACTCCAGGCGAGCCAGCGCGTAGCCGGCCATAGAGTGCAGGAGCAAGGCAGTTACCGTCACCGTGGTAGCTACCAGGAAGGAGTTGAACATATACCGTTCGAACGGCGTCTGGCGGAAGACCTCCTGAAAGTTCTTTATGGAGGCGTTGGGAGAGATCAGGATGGGTGGGGTGACGAAGATCTCGTTGGCGGGCTTGAGGGAGCTGGAAAGCATCCAGACAAAAGGCCCGGCGAACACAATGCCCAGGATGATGGCGATGGTGTACCAGGAACCGACTCCCAGATAGTGGCGGGGGGATTTGTGCACGATGATTCTCCTCTAGTCCCTGATTTCGCCGGAGCGGAAGTAGCGCACCTGAACCAGTGTCAGCACAAAGACCATGGCGAACAGCGCCACCGCCATCGCCGCGGCGTAGCCGAAGTTCCACTCGCGAAAGGCCTTCTCATAGGTATACATGAGCAGGGTGTATGTCGCGTAGGCCGGGCCGCCGCGTGTCATGACGTAGATCTGATCAAATGCTTGCAGGGCGTTGATGGTCAGGATGACGAGGACGAAGAAACTGGTCGGCTTCAGCAGTGGCAGGATGATGTGCCAGAAGATCTGGCGGCGGTTGGCGCCGTCGATTTCAGCCGCTTCGGTGTAGTCGGTGGGGATATCCTGGATGCCGGCCAGCAGGATGATCATGAAATAGCCGGCGCTCTTCCACACGGAGACGATGATCACAGAGATCATGGCCGTCTGGACGCTTCCCGTCCACTGCGAAGGGGGCAGGCCCACCGCGCCAAGCAGCTCGTTGATCAGGCCGTTGCCGGGATCGAACATGAAGCGCCAGATCACGCCGGCCACAACCAGCGACATGGCCACCGGCATGAAGTACACCGTGCGGAAGAAGTTATTACTCCGCGAACGCCGGGTGAGCAGCACGGCCATGCCCAGGCTGAGGCAGTAGACCAGCGGCACAAAACTGACCGTGTACAGGATAGTCCGCCCCAGCGAAGCGCCAAATTTGGGGTCCTTGAAAATGATCTCGTAGTTGTGCAGCCCGACGAACTGCGGCTCGCCGACCAGCTTCCAGTCGGTCAGACTGATGACCAGCGCCATGATCATCGGCCCGGCAACAAAGATCAGCAGGCCGATCAGGTCGGGCAGCACAAAGAGATAGCCCACTATGGCCTGCTCCAGACGATCGCGGTCCATGCCGCTCAAATGGTTTAGCCAGTCGCGCAGTCCTCGCCGGGGGGGCGCTTTAGCTGTCGATGTCGCCACGTCTGCCTCCCTTCCGTTCAAACAAAGAGGGCTGCCGGGCGTATCTGTGACGCCCGGCAGCCCCCGGGTGGCGGATACTTAGCGGGTCGCCAGGTAGGCGTCGATCTTCTCCGCCCAGGCAGCCGCGGCATCTTCACCGCTGACGTTGTTGAACATCACGTCCTGCAGGGCTTCCCAGACAGTCTGGGCGATTTCCGGCGGGTAAGAAGGCTCGGCCCGCGCGGTGGGGAAGATCTCGTGAGCGAACGCATCATGCGGGAACTGCGTGTAGAACTCGGCGTTATCCTCAAGGACCGACTGCCGTGGTGACAGCTTGGTGTTGTACTCGATACCCCAGGCTGCGGCGCGCGCGTTATCCTCAGCGCCGAACATCTGAATAGCGAACTCGGCCGCCTCTTCCGGATGCTCAGTACCGGCATAGACCATCACGGTCCAGCCGCCGTAAACAGTGGCAAGCTCATCGCCCTCGTCGGGGGCCGGGATGGGCGCGACGGCCAGGTCTTCCAGGAATTCGGGGTAGCTGGCTTCCAGCCAACCGTAAACCCAGTAGCCAGAGACGAACATCGCCCCCTGGCCGAGCGGGAAGCGCTCGTCAGTCGGGTCGTTGCCAGTGCTCGTCGGGGCAGCCCAGCCTTCGCGGACCAGCGTCCCCCACAGATCCAGGGCGCGAGCGGCTTCCGGTGTGTTGACGGCGGCAGCGGTGAAGTCCTCATTCACGACCTCGCCCCCGGCCATCCACAGGAACGGATAGAACACGAAGTTTTCGTAGTAGTCGGGGTTGACCGGGATCAGGATGCCGTAGCGATCGCTGGTGGTCAGGGCTTCCGCGGTGGCCAGCAGCTCATCCCAGGTGGTTGGCACTTCCAGGCCGGCTTCCTCAAAGATGGACTTGTTGTACCACAGCACTACCGGTTCCATCTCGAAGGGCACGGAGTAGATATGACCATTCAGCGTCACTGCCTCGACCGAAGCCGGCAGCAGATCGTCCAGCAGATACTGCGGCATGTAGTCTTCCAGCGGCAGGGCCAGGCCATTCTCAGCATAGCGACGCCAGTCGCCAGGGCTGATGAAAAAGACATCGGGGGCCTCGCCAGTGGCGATACCGGTCGTCAGGATTTCGCCCGTGTACTGCGCCCAGGGGAATTCTGAGCGCTCGACCTGCAGGTCGTGCGTGGCGTTCCATTCGTCCACATAGGCTGTGAAGAACGGATCAACAGCATCGGCGTACTCGAAGGTCCAGAACTTCAGCGGCCCCTGAGCAAGGGCAGTCGGTAGCGCCCCGGCCATCAGAGCAATAATCAGGGCCAAAGTGATCAAACGCCAGTACTTCTTCATTTTGTGGGTCTCCTCCATCCTCGGGATGGTATTATCTGATCGGAAGCGAGGAACTTGCCGTCTAATCTGGTAATAATGGACTCTCTCCCTCCTTTCCAGCGAATGCGATCCGGCGCGTGTGCAACTCTCCCCGGGGCAGACGGGGAAATCGGATATCTGCCCCCCTGACAACAGCCGTACGCCGCGCTATTCAGGCCAATTCCGATCGCTCCATCAGCCCGGTTTCAAAGCGTACGGTACGCGCGGGCTTTTCCGTATCCCGCATACGTTCGAATAACAACTCTGCCGCCGTATGACCCAGTTCGTAAGTGGACTGCATGATCAGAGGGAAGTCCGGGCACAGGCAGCGGCTCAATACCGTATCGTCGAAGGCGACCAGGGCGAGGTCGCGCATGGGGTCCAGGTGGCGCACTTTCAGCTCGCGCAGCACTTCAACAGTCATCAGGCCGCTGCACACCAGCAGCCCGGTCGGCGGCTTCGGCAGGTCGAGGAGGGCGCGCGCCTCCTCGCGAGCCTGGCTGGGCCGGAAATCGGTGACCCGGATCAGTGCCGGGTCCAGCGGTATCCCGTGTGCGGCTAACGCCTGTTCATAGCCCTGGCGCCGTTCCCGGCCAGGCGTGAGGTAGTCCGGCCCGGCGATCACGCCGATGCGCTGGTGACCCCGTGCGATCAGGTATTCGGTTGCTTCCCGGCTGGCCGCCACATTGTCGGTGAGCACGGTGTCCACTTCGAGGTCTGACAGAGCGCGATCCAGCGCAACAACGGGGACGGCCTGCTCGATGACGCGGCGGACAGGGACGGAGCTTTGCTTTTCATCCGAGGCGCAGATGATCAGGCCGGCGATGCCTTCGCCCAGCAGCAGATCGACGTAGTTCTCCTCGCGGGCCGGGTGGTCATCGGTATTGCACAGCAGCAGAATGTGGTTGTGGGCGATGGCTACATCTTCGATGCCACGCACAATAGAGACGAAGAAGTTGTTCTGGATGTCGGGGATAATGACGCCGATGGCCTGGCTGGTCTGCACGCGCAGGCTTCGCGCCACCCGGTTGGGGCGGTAGCCCAACTGCGCCACAGCCCGGGTGACTCTGGCTGCCGTTTCGTCGGACACGTTCGGGTAACCGTTCAGCACGCGCGACACGGTAGCTGTGGAGACGCCCGCCAGGCTGGCTACATCCTTGACTGTCACCATGATGACCGTCCGATTTAAGGGGTTTGCTGAAGCCTGTGATCTCAGTGTAATCGTTTACATTGTGCATGTCAATATATTGGCCTGAAAATGTTACATTGCAACTGCTAAGGTCGCCTCCGCGCCGCCAGCCCCGCCTGAAATTTGCTCTTGACACCGCTTGAGAACGCGCTATAGTTAGTTAGTTAACTAACTATATCTGAGGAGATAAGATGTCCCAGCTCAGCCACCCGCCACCTTTCGCGCCGGAGGGAATGATCTTCCAGCTATTCATGACAACGCACCGGCTGGGGCGCGAATTCAAGCGGATAGCTCAGGCGTACGGCCTGACCCGCACCCAGAGCATGATCCTGGGCCGGCTGGCGCAGGAGGACGTGGCCTTCACGGCGACTGACTTCCGCCAGTGTCTGGGCGTGACGGCCGCCAGCATGAGCACATCCCTGGCCGAAATGGAGCGACAGGGCCTGATCGAGCGCACGCCGCATCCGGACGATGCCCGGGCCATGCTGGTGCACCTGACCGAGCAGGGCCGGCAGATCGTGGCGATGTTCCCGGCTCAAATGCACGAGATTGAGGAGCGGGCATTCGGCGGCCTGACGGAAGGCGAGCGTATCCAGCTCCGGCGGCTGCTGGAGCGCGTGCGGGCCAACCTGGGTAACGAAGAGTCGGCGGATGAATTTGTCTGTATGGGTGTTCCCGAGGAGAGAATTGACCTTGGTTGAGAGACGACGGAAGCAGGAAATGAGGGGGCGGGCGCTCGACGGGTATAAGCCGCTGAAGCGCGCAATCGGCTATATGCTGAAATACAGGCGGCTGACCGTAATCGCGTATGTCTGCCTGATTGTGGCAACGCTGGCCCAGCTTGCCATTCCTCAATTAATGCAGAATATCATCGACGCCATCACGGGCGGGTATGTGGCCCGGCAGGTGCTGGCTTTGCCGCAGTTGGCCCAGGGGCTGGCTGCTGCCGCGATGGGGACCACGGTGCCCGCCCTGGAGGCCACTGCCAGCGGGGCGGTGAATACTCTGGTCGGGGCGTTGATCGCCATCCTGATCTTCGCAGTGGCGCGCGGCGTGTTCGCCTTCGGACAGAACTTCCTCGCGCAGAAGATTTCGCAGAACATGGCTTTTGACTTCCGCAACAACCTGTTCAGCAAGATTCAGCGGCTTTCGTTCAGCTACCACGATCGGAATCAGACCGGCCAGCTCATGGTCCGGGCGACCGACGATGTGGAGAAGGTACGGCTGTTCATCGGCCAGGGCCTGATGATGGCGCTGGGGTCGATCATCCTCCTGACCAGCACGCTGGTTATCCTGCTGGCGACCAATGTCAACCTGACGCTGGTTATCCTGCCGACGCTGCCGTTTGCCCTGATCCTGTTCATGGTGTTCGGGGCGATCTCCCAGCCGTTGTTCGAGAAGGTGCAGCAGCGGCTGTCGGCCATGAACACGGTGTTTCAGGAGAATCTGGCCGGCCTGCGGCTGGTCAAGGCGTTTGTGCAGGAGCCGTACGAGAAGAAGCGTTTTGAGAAGACGGCCGAAGCGCACTACCGCCAGAATCTGCGTGTGAGCCTCCTGTTCTCATTTCTGTTCCCAACCGTGATGCTGATCTCCAACCTGGGGCAGGCGGCTATCTACTACTTCGGCGGCCAGCAGATCATCTACGGCACGCTGACCATCGGCGAGTGGCAGAAGTTCGGCATGTATCTGTTGTACGTGTTCTTCCCGCTGGGCCAGCTCGGCTTCATCATCTCCATGATGGCCCAGGCCGGCGCTTCCGCCCGGCGCGTGTACGAGATTCTGGACGCCAAGAGCGATGTGGTGAACAAACCGGGCGCGCCCGCGCTGCCGCCGGTGCAGGGGAATGTCGTTTTCAACAACGTAACCTTCAGCTACTTCAGCAGCGGCGATCCGGCGCTGGACAGCATCAGCTTTGCTGCGGAGCCGGGGCAGACGATCGCCCTGCTCGGCGCGACTGGCAGCGGCAAGACGACGATCATCAACCTGATCCCGCGCTTCTACGATGTGACCGGCGGCAGCGTCATGATTGACGGCACGGATGTCCGCGACGTGACGATCGAGAGCCTGCGCCGGCAGATCGGCATTGTGCTGCAGGAGACGACGTTGTTCAGCGGCACGATCCGCGACAATATCGCTTTTGGCCGGCCCGACGCTTCCCAGGAGGAGGTTGAAGCCGCGGCCAGGGCTGCCGCAGCCCACGACTTCATTATGGAGTTCCCGGCGGGTTACGATACGCCGGTGGGCGAGCGCGGCTCCACGCTCAGCGGTGGGCAGAAGCAGCGCATCGCCATCGCCCGCGCCCTGCTGATGGACCCGCGCATCCTGATTCTGGATGATTCCACCAGCAGCGTTGATCTCACCACCGAATACCACATTCAGCAGTCCCTGAACCGGCTGATGAAGGGCCGCACCAGTTTCGTGATTGCCCAGCGTATCAGCACTGTGGTGAACGCTGATCAGATTCTGGTGCTGGAAAAAGGGCATATTGTGGCCCGCGGTGTGCATGAGGAATTGATGGAAAACAGCGAGCTGTATGCTGAGATTTACTCATCGCAGTTAGTTGAAGATGTGACACTGAATCAGGATGATGAAGCGGCACCTGCGCTTGCCGCTCAGGAGGTGCAGTAATGGGTTTCGTAGGAGGTCATGGCGGCATACGTCTGACAGGGCGTGAAGACCTCAAGCCTATCAATACCACGGTAACGCTGAAGCGATTCGCGCACTATTTCCGACCTTACTGGATGCTTGTGATCCTGACGGTCATACTGATTGTCGTGAACACTTATGTACAGGTGGTTGTGCCTGACCTGGCGGGTCAGGTTGTCGATTGCTTCCTGACGCCGAGCACAACCGCAGCGATGGCGCTGCTCGGAGGAGGGGGAGATACCGCCCAGGCTAACTGCTGGTACGGCCAGCCGGCCCCCGGCACACCACAGGAGGAAATTATCGCCGCCCTGGGAGGGTTGATCCTCCTGATTGTCGGCCTTTACCTGATTGCGGCGGTTACCGGCGGCCTGATGTTCTTTCTGATGCGCCTGGCTGGCTGGCGCGCTATCAAGCAGATGCGTATCGATGTGTTCGCCCACGTTCATAAGCTGTCGCTGGGTTACTTCGACAGGAATGAAGCGGGTGATGTCATGAGCCGCATCACCAGCGATTCCGACGCGATTGAGCAGGCGTTCGGCTTCGGGCTGGTGCAGGTGGCGAGCGGCCTGCTGCTGATAGTGTGGGTGATCTGGGTTATGCTGGGCCTGAGCGCGCCTTACGCGCTGCTCAGCCTGATCGTCATCCCGGTGATGATACTGGCGACGAGATGGTTCTCCGGCCAGGCTCGCAAGGCCTTCCGCCGCGCCCGCGCCGAGATGGGATCGGTCAATGCTGACTTGCAGGAGGGCATTTCCGCCGTCCGCGAAGTGCAGGCGTTCAGCCGCGAGGATGAGAATATCGAGCAGTTCCGTATCTCTAACGCGGCCAACCGCGACGCGAATGTGCTGGCTGTGACCTATACCAGCGCCCTTCAGCCGGTGCTGGAGGCGCTGGGCTATGTGTCCATGGCGATTGTGGTGGGTGTCGGAGGTGTCGCCATCCTGGGCGGCGGAACCCTGTTCGGCTCGACGATTTCGCTGGGCCTGGTGGTTACCTTCCTCGCCTATACCCAGCGGCTCAACCAGCCGGTGGCGATGATCTCGTCGATGTGGACGAATATCCAGAACGCGATTGCCGGCGGCGAGCGCATCTTCAACCTGCTGGATGAGCAGCCGGATATCGTCGATCGGCCGGATGCCCGCACGCTGCCGCGAGTTCAGGGGCGGGTGGAATTTGTCGATGTGTACTCCGAATATCTCCCCGGCGAGCCGGTTTTGCAGGGCGTCAGCCTGGTGGCGGAGCCGGGGCAGACCATCGCCATTGTCGGGCCGACCGGCGCGGGTAAGACCACGATTGCCAGCCTGATTCCGCGCTTTTACGATGTCACCTCCGGCGCTGTCCTGATTGACGGCATCGATGTGCGCGAGGTGACGCAGGACAGCCTGCGGCTCCAGATCGGCGTTGTGCTCCAGGACACTTTCCTGTTCAGCATGTCGGTGATGGACAATATCCGCTACGGGCGGCCCGAAGCGACCGATGAAGAAGTTATCGCGGCGGCCAAACTATCCCATGCCCACGACTTCATCGAGCGGCTTCCGAATGGCTACCAGACGGTGCTGGGTGAACGCGGCGCGGGCCTGAGTCAGGGCCAGCGGCAGCTTATCTCTATTGCCAGGGCGGCCCTGAGCGATCCGCGCATCCTGATTCTGGATGAGGCGACGAGCAGCGTCGATACCCGCACCGAACGCCTGATCCAGAAGGCGCTGGCTCAGTTGCTGGAGGGGCGTACCAGCTTTGTTATCGCCCACCGCCTGAGCACAATCCGTAACGCCGATCAGGTGCTCGTGGTCGAGGGCGGCCGCATTGTGGAGCGGGGCACGCATGCCAGCCTCCTGGAGGCGAAGGGCGCGTACTATAACCTCTACATGAGCCAGTTCCGCCGGCAGGTCGAAGTGCTGGATGAGCCTGCCGAGGGCGGCAACGGGCGGACTGCGGCGGTTGTGCGGCCGGCGCCCGCGGTCGCCGACTGAGGGCGCGCCGCCTGTCCCGGGCGATGCAGATGCAGCGGAGTGCTTCGGCGCTCCGCTGTTGTTTTTTAAGGGTTCCCCTGTAGACTCGGGGGACATCAGCACGGGCAGAGTTGCCTTTAGTCTTTTGAGCGCAGAGGCGGCATGGCGGCTCAGAGTGTGTTGCGTATAGCGGTGACGCTGGCATGTTTGCTGGCCTGTATCCTGGGTGGAGGAGCGAGGGCGGCGCAGGCACAGGGAAATGATGCGGTCACCATCACGGGTGTCCTGACCGCTATTGAGCCGGCAAGCGATGTCCTGATCCGGGTGTTTGCCGGCCAGCCGGTGACGATCGTCCTCTCCGCGCCCACAATCGATCCATCCCTGACCGTTCTGGATGCCATTGGAGGGGTGATCGCCTCCAACGATGATGCGGACGCCGCGCTGGGGCTGCCCTCGCCCCGCGATGCGGCGGTGATGTTCACGCCCGCGACAAACGATCTGGCGCTGGTGCGCGTGAGCAGCTACCGGTGGACCTACAGCGGGCCGTACACCCTGACGGTGCACGGCGCAGAAGTCGCCGGGCAGACGCCGGTCAGCCTGGTCCAGGAAGCGAACGGCGCGGTTATCGAGGGGACGCTCACCCCGTATCCTGACCGCGCGGCGCGCGCCGCGTATAGCTTCCCCGCATTAGCTGGCGCGTCAATCCGGTTGACCCTGGCCAGCGAAGCATTTGACGCCGTGCTGGAAGTTTATGACGCGGCCGGGGAGCTGGTCGCCAGTAATGATGACCATGCCGCCGAGATCGAGCTGCCGGCGCGGACCGATTCGGCGCTGACCTTTGAGGCCTCCGTCGATGGGATGTACTATATCCTGGTTCGCAGCTTCGAGGACGCCGGCAGCGGGGCGTATGTCCTGATCATCGATGGTGCGCGGTTTGGCCGGGCATCAGTGCTTTCGGCGGAGACCGCCCGGGAGGGCGTGTGCGATAACGTGCTGGGCAGCGTGGTGGGGGTTTCCTCCACTTTTGGCCGGGGGTATTCAGCGGAGAATCTGCTGGATGGCAACCCGGCGACTGGCTGGTCTTCCCGCAGCGATGACAGATCGCCTTACCTGATCTTTGAGGTCAGCGACGGCGTGACTGTCCGGCTGGATGGCGTGGTATTCAACGGCTTTTCGGCGTCCCCCGGTTACGCCAATGACAGCGTGCGGGCCTTCGAGGTAGCTGTTGCGAAGACGCTTGGCCCTCCGGAAACCTTCACCACCGTCCTGGAGTCTGAGGCTGCGCAGGAGAATGCCCCGCAGACCTATCCCTTTTCACCCGTTGAGGCCCGCTATGTGCTCCTGAGGCCGCTGAGCAATTACGGCGGCAACTACTTCCAGGCGACTGAATTCAACGCCTGCACGTCGCTCACCGGGCTGAGCAGCGGCAACCTGAGCGGCGAGCCTCCCTTTATCGTGGCGGGCGATCTGACCGAGGCACAGCCTTTTGTCGAATACCGGCTGTACGCACAGGACAACGCGCAGATGACAGTCACGCTAGTCAGTGAAGCGTTCGACGCCGTGCTGGAAATATATGACAGCGATGGGCGGCGGCTGGCCGATAACGACAACCATCCGCCGGATATCGTGCTCCCCCATCTGCAGGACGCCGGCCTGGCCCTCACGCTGGCCGAGCCGGGGATGATCACCATCCGCGCGCGGAGCGTGGTGCGCGGGGGGCCGTACGTGCTGACGATTGACGGATCGCGTATCCAGGCGCGCCCGCCGGAGACGCCGTTGCTGGCCCCCTGCAACGATGTCTCCTCTGTGGAGGTCGGCGGCTCTGTTGTCGGCTATTCCAGCGAATTTGGCGGCCGCTGGGAAGCGGAATACCTCAATGATGGAAGCAATGAGACCGGCTGGGCTTCCGCGCCGGGCGCGGTGAGCGCGCGGACGGAGTACGTGATTCTGAGCCTGGCCGGTGGCTCGCGAATAATTGAAGGCTTCCGGCTGAACCCTTCGGCCACCGGCGGCGACAGCACGGCCAACAATGTCAGCCGGTTCGCCGTGCTTGTGTCCAACACCATCCCCGAGCCGGAGGCTTTCCACGAGGTCTTTTCCACGCTGTTGAGCGAGCGCTACCGGCACACGCTGGGCTTTGAGCTGCCGGAGCCGGTGGAAGCGCGCTACGTTATGCTGGAGACGCGGGACACGTTCGGCGGGCGGTGGCACGCGGTGGCGGAGTTCACAGTTTGCGCTGTCTCCGGCGGATAAGCCCGGCGGCGCCCGTCAGGGTCGCAGGCTCAGATCGTCCAGAAGGCGCTCCAGGGCGGCGATAGTTTCCTCTTTGCTGCCGTTATTGAGGATGGCGTAGTCGGCGATGGCGATGGGGCCGCCTTTTTCCAGCGTTTCAATCTCGGTGATATCCCGTCGTTCCGCCTCTTCCGGGGTGAGCGGGCGTTCGGGCCGCACCCCCAGGCGGGCATAGCGCAGGGCGCGATCGCAGATGACGGCCAGCAGCACCAGCTCCGCGCCGAACTCCGCTCTGAGCGTCTTGTATTCGCCGAAACTGTACAGCCCGTCGATGACGGCGCTGTGATGCTGCTCCAGCATGCCGCGTACAATCGGCAGAGCGCGATGCGCGTAGGCATCCATCCCCTCTCGGGCGCGAATCTCCTCCCGCACGATCCGCTCGTTCTCCGGCGTGACTTTCCATCCGCGCCGCACGACCTCATCGATCGTGATCCCGCCGAAGCGGAACTGCGGGAAGCCCTTATCCTCCATATATTTGGCCAGGAGCGACTTGCCCGAACCGGGCATGCCGACCAGGGCCAGCAGGCGCGCCTGGACGCCGCCGGCTGTGCCGGGCAAGGTGAGGCGAGATGATCGGGGGAAGGTCATGGTCGGACGCCTTTAATGAACAGGAGAGGTTCGTCCGGACCATTATAGCGGCCGGCGGTCTTTCGGCCTACGGTGAAGCAGGCAGAAAGTGCCGGCCGGGCGGACTTGACGGCTGACGCCCGGCTGTCTACACTGTCGCATACGGTGCGGCGCGGGCAGGGCGGCAACCTGCCGGGCGGAGAAAGCGGCGAGCATGGCGGCGGAAAATCCCTATCAATATAACGGCCCCATCGGCGAGATCGGACCATTCGCCGGTCGCGAACAGGCCTTTAACTTCATCCGCTCCAACCTCGTCAGCGGGGGGCGCGGCGCGGCGCTGGTGCTGCTGGGGCCGCATCAGATCGGCAGAAGCTCGGTGCTGCGGCGGCTGCCGGCGGAGCTGGATGCGCGCTTTGTCTGCGTGCGCCTGTCCCTGCGGGCCAGCACAGTTGCCGGGGAGAAAACCTGGCTGACGATCCTGGCTGAGGCGATCCCCCGGGCGCTGGAGATGGTGGAAGTCCACACCGCCCGGCTGCCGGATTTGCCGGCGCACCCGGCGGACCTGCGCGAAGCGCTGGAAGGCGACTATATGTCAGAGGGGCTGCGCGCCCTGCGGCGGGACCGCCTGCTGGTGATCCTGATCGATAACGCGGAACGTCTGCTGGTCGCGGTTCAGAACCGGACGCTGCCGCGCGACTCGTTTCGATTTCTGGGCTCCCTGTTGGAGAAACACGATCACCTGGCCCTGGTCATGGCGTTTGATTCGCGCTATGAGCCGGACCTGCTGGCGGTGGGGCCGCCCTTTGACCCGGCCCTGTTCTACCGGTTGCGAACATTTTCGCCGGAAGAGCTTAAGGCGCTGCTCACGTCTGCCCTGCCGGAGGGGGTGACCTACGCGCCGGAAGCGCTCGATCAGGTGGTCGATCTGACCGGGGGGCACCCTTATCTGGCTCAGTTGATGGGCTACCTGCTCTATGAGCGCTCGGCGCAGTCCGGGCATCGCCAGCCGATCGCGGCGGCTGATGTGCAGGCAGTGACTGGCGCGGCGCTGGCTATGGGCAGCGAGACGCTGGGCGCTATCTGGAACAACGGCTCCGATCAGGACAAACTGGTCCTGACGGCGCTCAGCGTCCTGAGCGCCGGGGAGCCGCCTACGCCGGTCCCCTTTGACGATATCACCGCCTGGCTGATGGCGGCGGAGCGCCCGCTGGACCCGCGCACGGTGAACGCCACCTGGCGGCGGCTGGAGTACGAGGATGTGCTGGACCTTTCGGCGGATGGCAGGCTGACGATCCGGGGGGGACTCCAGCGGCGCTGGCTGCGGGATCATGTGACGCTGCCAGAAGGGGAGGGGCAGGCTATATCATGGCGGCGGACCGGCCTGATCGCTCTGGCCGCCGTGGTCATCCTGGCAGTTTTCCTGGCGGTGCTCAGCGCGCTGCCGGGGCCGGATGTCGGAGGGAGCAGCGCCGGGGCGACGGTCACGCTCAACCTGGACCTGCAGGCAACCAGCGATTCTTACGCCGCGACCCAGACAGCCGCGCCTTAGGACTCCGCCGTTGGAGCCGCCAGCGGAAGCCAGAACCCGAAGGTGCTGCCCCGGCCCGGCTCGCTCTCGAACCACACCGCGCCGCCGTGCCGCTCGATCACGGCCTTGACCAGGCTGAGGCCCAGGCCGGTCCCGGAGATTTGCTCGGCGCCGGGCTGCTTGGCGCGGTAGAAACGCTGGAAGATGCGCCCCTGAAGCTCTTTCGGGATGCCGTAGCCGTTATCTATGACGGAAAAATGAAAGCGGCCGCTCTCCGGCTCGGTGCTGGCGCGCGCCAGCACCTTACCCCCCTCCGGCGTATATTTGATGGCGTTATCCACCAGATTCTTGAAGGCTTCGCGCAGTTGGGCAGGATCGCCGCGCAGCAGTGGCGCCTGATCTGGCAGATCGCTGCTCAGAGACTGGCGCTTCTGCGCGGCGCGCGGCCCGGCTTCTTCCAGCAGGTCGCGGATCAGGGCGAGCGGATCGATATCTTCGGCCATCCCGGTTGCGGTGGATTCGATGCGCTCAACGTCGAGAAGCTGGGTAACCATCTCCAGCATGCGCTGAGTCACCCGGGCGATATCGGCGGCGAATTCGTAATATGGATGCGTCGGGTCCATCTCCATCAGCATCATTTCAGCGTACCCCAGGACGACGCCCAGCGGATTTTTGAGATCGTGGGAGGCGATCTGGAGCATCTGGCTCTTCAGGCGGTCCAGCTCTTTGAAGGGGGTCACATCGGTGAAGACAATCACATGTCCCAATTCACGCGTGATGCTTTGCTGCCAGTCGGATACCTGCACCCTGTAGTCGCGGCCTGCAGCTTCATCCCGCAACTGGAAGGAATTTTCTCCGGCGGCGATGCGGCTGGCGACTTCGGCGAAGAACGGATTCGCGCCGATTTCGGTCAGCGGCCGGCCGATCAGGGTGTCCGGCGACCGGCCGATCATCTCCTGCGCGGCGGCGTTCAACAGCCAGATATTCCCGTCGGGGCTGAGCGTCAGGATGGCGTCGGCGGTGCTCTCCAGGACTGCCCGAATCTGGCGCTCGTGTGTCTCCACCTGGTGGAATAACTGTGCGTTGCGCAGGGCAATCGATGCCTGATGCGCGACCGCGGTGACCAGGCGCAGGTCATCTTCGCTAAAGTGGCCGGGTCGCGTATGTTCCAGCGTCATAATGCCGTTGATGTGCCCGTCAACCAGAAAGGGCACACAGAGGGCTGACCGCATGGGCTGTAGATCGTCGGGGAAGACAACCCAGCGCTCGTCTTCCAGCGTGTCGGTGATCAGGACCGGGGTTCTGGTGTGGTACACCCAGCCCGCCAGCCCCTTCTCCAACACCTCGGCGATCATCGTCTGGGATCGCTCTGGCGGCAGGTCCTGGCGGGTGATGTAACGATCGGCGGTTGGGCTATCCTCGTTGAAGACGATGAAACTGCCGCGCTGGGCGGCGGTGGACTCGGTCAATAGCGAAAGAGTCCGGACGAGCACGTCATCCAGATTGAGCGAAGTCAGCAACTCAGCGGTGCTGGCGAGGACGAAGAACTCCTGAGTGTGACGATTGAATGGCAGGTTCTTCGACATATCATCAACTCATCTCTCTCGGTGTCACTCGTACGGCAGGAAGATGGTGCAGCGTCCTTCAGCGACGGCACAGGTGCCAAGAGGGACTTCCCCTTCTTCCAGGTAAGCGATGACCTCGAACTCAGCTCCGGGTGTGTTATCCAGCCAGAACAGCCGATCGCTGCTGAGCATACGCCACCCGACCCGGAGGCTGCACTCCTCCGTGTTGTAGGGCATATTGGGGGCGGTCCTGTTCAAAGCGATCGGCCAGACCTGAAAGCATTGACCCGGCGGCAGCGCGCCTGGCCGGGCGATATCGGTAGCCAGATCAGCGGTCTGGAAGAACACGATGTGCCCATCCTGGTAGCGACGAAACTCTAACGGCAGGATGTTGATATACCGGGAGGACTGGTTGATGATTTGTGCTGTCTCGTTATCGTACAACAGAAGCAGTTGAGCGTCGCCCGCTGTGCTGGTGAGGGTGGGCGTGCGCGGGGTGACGGAAGGAGGCGCTGTTGTTGGGCCGGGCTGCGTGGCAGTCGGCGTATGGGTGGGGGCGGGCGCACTGGTCGGCGTTTCTCCGCCTATGGCAACCGGCACGACTGTCCGGCGCGGGGTTGGGTAGGCAGTCCGGCCCGGCTCAACGGTGCGGGTCGCAGAAGCTGCCGCCACCGTATTGCTCGCTGTCGGCGTTGCTGTGTCCAAATGGCCAGAGCTGCCGAACAGCCCCGCACCCCGGGCCAGCAGCGCGGCTGCGCTGCCGAGAATCACCAGCAGGGCGAGCGCAGCCAGCGCGCGCCGGCTGCGACGGCGCGGCGCAACAGCCGGGGACGGGGCGATTTTTTCCTTCCCGGGTGTGGGAACGTAGACTATTGTGCCCGAGTCGCTTGTGGAGCCGGGCCTGGAATCAGTCGGGATGGCCGGGATATCGGGGCGGAGGATCGGCCCCACGGTGGCCGGCCCGGGCGGAACTACCGGAATCTCGGCGGTATCTTCTTCATCAGGGAGCGCCGCGGCTTCTGGTGCAACTTTGAAGGCGGCTTCCAGCGCTTTGACCATGGTCGCGCCGTCGGGGTAACGATCGCGCGGGTCTTTGCGCAGCATACGCATGATCACATCTTCCACTTCCGGGCTGATATGCGGATTGATTGTGGAAGGGAGCGGCGGCGGCTCATTCAGATGTTTGAGCGCGACGCTCATCGTAGATGGGTCGTCAAACGGGACCTTGCCGGTGACCATTTCGTAAAGGATGACGCCCAGCGAGTAAAAGTCGCTTTGCGGCACGGACTGCGCGGAGGAGACGGCCTGTTCGGGGGCGATATAGTGAGCGCTGCCGAAGGTGTTGCCGATTGTGCCTTCGGGGATATTGAGGGCCAGGCCGAAATCGGTCAGGATGGCCGTGCCGTCCGGCTTGACCATGATGTTGGAAGGTTTGACATCGCGGTGGATGACGCCGTGCCTGTGCGCGTAATCCAGGGCGGAGGCAATATCGCGTATGATGCGCATGACCTGATCGTATGGCATCAGATCGTTGCGTTCGTGGCGATGGCGCAGGATGAAGCGCAGGTCTTGCCCATCGATGAAGTGCATCGCCATGAAGTTCAGCCCTTCGATCTGGCCGAACTGGTAGACGCCGACAATGTTGGGGTGCTGGAGGTGGGCGATTGCGCGCGCTTCCCGGCTGAAGCGCATCTCGTATTCTTCTCGCAGTTCTTCGGTGACGATTTCAGAGTCGGTGACTTTAACGGCTGCGTAACGGGCTAACCGCTCGTCGTATCCGCGATAGACCCGGGCCATACCTCCGCGTCCCAGCAACTCAAGAACCTGGTAGTCGCCCAGTATCTGGCCAATCAATGGATCTGGCATACGTGTTATCCACCTGATGGCGTGGTGATACAGTGTCGTTATGCCGATTATACCGGGCTTCGGGCGCGGACGGAAATATCTGGCGGGGGGTGTGCTTCCCGCGGCGGGTCTGCGGTATACTCTAACCGCAGACATGACCGGATATGGGGAATTGAGGTCGGGACGGTGTCTTCTCTGTTAGAAATCAGCGAACAGGAAATCCGGGAGCGCTGCCGGCATCTGCTGGTGCAGGCGGCGGAGGAAAGCTCCCGGCTCGGGCAGGCTTACATTGGCACCGAGCACCTCTTCAACGCCCTGACTCGTATCGACGGGGGGCGGACCCAGCGGCTGCTCCACGACGCCGATCTGGAGCCTGCCGCTGTGCGCAGCGCCATCCGCGAAGCCGTCGGGCGCGGCACGGAACAGCCGGTTGATCCTGTCCCGCTGACGCCGCGCAGCCGTACGGTGCTGTCCATCGCCATCTACGCCGCCGACGATGAAGACCAGGATGAAGTGGGGGAAGATCATCTCCTGCTGGCGCTGCTGAAAGAAGGTCAGGGGGTAGCGGCGCGGGTGCTGGTGAATCTGGGGTTTGATCTGGTTTACTGGACCAACCTGCTGCTGATTGAATCCGAAGCGCGCGCCGAGTCCGAGGTGTTGGAGCCGCTGACCCAGCCGGGCAAAGAGCCGACGCGAGCTTTCGGTCGTACGCCGACGCCGCTGCTGGATAAGTTCGGGGTGGACCTTGTGGAGCAGGCCCGGCAGGGCAAGATCGGGCCGGCTATTGGGCGCGACGCCGAGATGCGCGCCCTGGCCCGGACGCTGGTCCGCAGCAAGAAGAATAATCCGCTGCTGGTAGGCGACTCCGGGGTGGGGAAGACGGCGGTCGTGGAGGGCCTGGCCTGGGCAATCGCCAATGAGACAGCGCCCGTTTCGATGAGCGAGCGCCGCATCGTCCAGATTGAGCTGGGCACTCTGGTGGCCGGGACCAGCCTGCGCGGCCAGTTTGAGGAGCGCATGATCGGGATTGTAGAGGAGATCAAGCAGGCCCCCGACGTGATCCTCTTCATCGATGAGATTCATACGCTGGTGGGCGCCGGAGATACAGTGGACAGCAATCTGGATGCCGCCAATATCCTCAAACCGGCGCTGGCGCGCGGGGATATCCGCTGCATCGGCGCTACCACAGTGGAGGAATACCGGCGGGCGATCGCCCAGGACCCGGCCCTTGACCGGCGCTTCCGCGTCATCCAGATCGAAGAGCCGAATGAGGAAGATACGCTGGCTATCCTGAGCGTGCTCCGGGATCGCTTTGAGCAGCACCACGGCGTGATCATCCGCCCGGATGCCCTCGAAGCGGCGGTCCGGCTCTCCGCCCGCTACCTGGCCGGCAAGCGCTTCCCCGACAAGGCGCTTGACCTGATTGACGAAGCCTGTGTCCGGCTGGTGGTCCGCACCAGCATCCCGGAAGATGGCGCGATCAATGAAGTGACCGTGCAGACGATCGCCAGCGTGCTTTCGGAATGGACGGGTATCCCTGCGCTGGAGCTGACCGCCAATGAGCGCCGCCGTTACGCCGCTATGGCCGAGGCGCTCAAACGCCGCGTGATCGGCCAGGATCGGGCTGTAGAAGCCGTCACTGCCGCCATCAAACAGGCGCGAGCGGGGCTGTCCGATCCGGAGCGTCCGATTGGCGTGTTTCTGTTCCTGGGTCCATCCGGGGTGGGGAAGACGGAGCTGGCCAAAGCGCTGGCTGAGTTTTTGTTCGGCTCAGAAAGCGCCCTGATCCGGCTGGATATGTCCGAGTATCACGATCAGCACACAGTGGCCCGCCTGATCGGCGCGCCGCCCGGCTACCGCGATTCGGAGCGGGGCGGGCAGCTCACCGAGGCGCTGCGCCGCCGCCCGTACAGCCTGGTGCTGCTGGATGAGGTGGAGAAGGCCGCGCCGGAGATCTTCGATGTCTTTTTGCAGGTCTTCGATGAAGGCCGGCTGACTGACTCCCGCGGGGGGACAGTCGATGCTCGCCACGCCGTCTTCATTATGACCAGCAATATCGGCGCGGGGGAAAACGCGCGGGGGATGGGATTCACGCACGAGGTGGAAGATCGCCTGCCGGAGTATGAGGACTACCTCAGCGCCTTCTTCAGGCCGGAATTTTTGAATCGTCTGGATGAAGTTGTGACCTTCAGCCCGCTGTCTACAGAAGACCTGAACGCCATTCTGGATTTGCAGCTTCACGATCTGCACCAGCGCCTGAGCCGGCAGCAGCTTTCGCTGGTTTTGGATGCGTCCGCCCGGCAGGCTATCCTCAGCGAGGGCTACGACCCGGCAATGGGCGCGCGTCCGCTGCGCCGCGCCGTCGAACGGCTGCTGATCCGCCCGCTCAGCGCGCGGCTTCTGGACGAGACATTCCCCCCCGGCGGGGTTATCACAGTCCGGGCCGGGCAGGCCGGGCTGGAATTCACCACTGCGATGCCGGAAACAGCAGGTGAAGGTCCTGGCGGGGAGAAGCTGCGCCGGTCCGATCAGCATAAGAAAGTGTCGTCTGGAAAAGCGAATCCTTCGTAGGCCGCGAGGCCCTCATCTGTGGCAGGCTGTGACCCTATGGACCTGACTTTCCCACCTGTTCCTCAGACTGATCGCCAGGCGCCGCCGCTTGCGGCATCGGAGAAGGCGCGGCTGTTGTCGCGGCGGCATAAAGAAGACCCTCACGATCTCTTCGCTAATGATCCGGATATCGGGATTCGCGAGCTAGGCCGCCTGTCCCTGCGGCGCACCCCGCCGGAGATCGATGACGCTTTCGCCCTGGGCGATATGTGCGCCCGGCTGGCTCTGGTGGATGACCAGTTGCGCGTGTACTATGTCGGCAAGGCGCTGACGGCCTATCGGCGAGCGGCAAGCCGCGCCGAGCACGATGTTGACCGCGCGCTGGCCGAACAGGCGGCGGCCCGCTTTGTGTCCTGGGTGGCCGAGGTAGCCCTGCAGGCGCCGTCGGCGCGCAATATCGCTGTCGCCCTGTGGGCCGCGGCGGACCTCGAGCCGGCGAATCACCCTCCCGACCTGCAGGAGAAGCTCCTGCCTTTGCTGCAATACTACCCGATTGGGCCGGAAGGCGAGCCGCTGCCCGCCGTCGGGTTTTTTCAGCCGCCTTCGATTGACGCCACGGTGGCGGCATCTTCAGCGCCGCAGGTGCTTTCTGACACGCAGGATGAAGGCCTGTCGGGGCCTGCGGTGGAGTCTCATGGAGCAGCGGCCCGGGTTGAGCAGGATGTTCCAGATTCCCCGGTCGCCGACCGGCCGGGAAAAGCCGAAGGCTTCTTCTCAGCGATCGATATGCCCGCCGCCTCCGGCCCGCCGCGCCAGCGCCACGTCGTGACGCCGCTTGAGGATGAGTTCGACGCCGGCGATCGTATCGAAGACAGGTACGAAGTCGCCCAGGTGTTGCGCGGCGGAATGGGCGTGGTCTACCTGTGTTACGATCATGAGCAGCGCGAGCCGGTGGCGATCAAAAGTTTTCAATCGCGCTTCTTCGATAACGATCGCGCCGTCCGGCGCTTCGAGCAGGAGGCGCTGACCTGGATCCGGCTGGAGAAGCACCCGCATATCGTGCAGGCGCGGCTGGTTCACACCATCCGCCAGCGCCCCCATATTTTTCTGGAGCATGTCAGCGGCCCGGAAGGGCTGGGGTCTGACCTGCGGGCGTGGATTGAGCATAACCGCATCGGCCTGCCGCAGGCGGTGGCGTTCGGCCTGCATGTGGCGATGGGCATGAAGCACGCTGTGGAGCGGGTCCCCGGCCTGGTGCACCGCGATCTCAAGCCGGCTAACATCCTGGTGACGCATGATGAGGTCGCCAAGGTTACCGATTTTGGCCTGGTGCGCTCGGTAGAGGCTTCGGATATCCCTCTGCCGGAAAGCCAGCACGACGACGCGCGATTGACCCGTGTCGGCGCGATCGTGGGCACGGCGCCGTATATGTCGCCGGAGCAGTGCCGGGCCGATGAAGTGGACGAACGCTCGGATATCTACGCCTTCGGCTGCATCCTCTATGAAATGCTGACGGGGAGGCCCGTGTTCAAGGCCGATAAATTCCACACCTGGCTCACTGCTCACCTGACCGAGCAGCCCGTGATTCCGCCGGATGTGGCCCTCGATTTGCCGGAGTCGATGAGCGATCTGGTGCTGGCCTGCCTGGCTAAATCGCCGGATGACCGCCCCGCTAACTGGGGAGAGGTTGTGGAGGGACTCTCCGGAATCTACGAAGCGGTGCGCGGGGAGCCGCCGCCGGTCGCCATTTCTGGCGTGGAGCTGGAAGCCTATGAGCTGATGGATAAAGGCTACAGCCTGACCGAGCTGAACCGCCCCGAAGAGGCGCTGGACGCCTACGATCGGGCGCTGACGCTCCAGCCGGACTACGCCTGGGCCTGGGCGCGCAAGGGGCGCACACTCCGCCTGCTGACCCGCTACGATGAAGCGCTGCAGTGCTTTGACGAGGCTATCCGGCTGGCTCCCGGCTATGCCTGGGCGTGGAATGGGCGCGGAATCGTGCTGGAGCGGATGGGGCGGACCGAAGAATCGCTGGACGCCTATAAGCGGGCGGCCGAATTGAAGCCGAATGATGTCTGGCCGTGGTACAACCAGGCCGATATTCTGGAGGACCTGGGGCGCTTTGAAGAGGCGCTCCCCCTGCTGGATCGGGCGCTGGGTGTGGACCCGATGCACGCCCATAGCTGGGCCAAGCGCGGCCAGATTTACCGCCTGATGGAGCGCTATGAGGATGCGGTGAAGGCCTACCGGATGGCGCTCAAGCTGGAGAGCCAGTACGGCTGGGCCAGCAACGGGCTGGGGCTGGCCCTGAAGGCGCTGGGGCACTGGCAGGAGGCGCTGGCGGCTTTCCGCCAGGCGGCTGGCGAAGCCCCGGACGAGGTCTGGCACTGGTACAACCAGGTGGAGATGCTGGTCGAGCTGGGGCGTTATGAGGAAGCGCTGGCTCCGGCGCAGCAGGCTATCCAGACGGACCCGACGCATGCCTTTAGCTGGGCCAAGCTGGCCCAGGTCTACCGTTACCTGAGGCGCTATGAAGAGGCGCTGGAGGCGTACGACAGGGCAATCGAGTTCAGCCCCGGGTACGGGTGGGCTATCAACGGCAAAGGGATTGTGCTGGAGCGGCTGGAGCGCTACGAAGAGGCGCTGGAATGTTACCGGGCGGCGGCAGCGGCGGCCCCCACCGATGTCTGGCACTGGTATAACCAGGGCAACGTGCTGGTCTTGCTCAAGCGCTATGAAGAGGCGCTGGAGCCGCTGCACAGGGCGCTGGAGCTGGACCCTAACCATGCCCGGAGCCAGGCGCGGATCGGCAATGCGCTGCGCCACCTGAACCGCCCGAAAGAGGCGCTCGAAGCCTTGCAGAAGGCGATCGAGCTGGAGCCGGGTTATGGCTGGGCCTGGAATGAACTCGGCGCGGTGTATGAAATGCTTCAGCGCTATGAAGATGCACTGTCCGCCTACGACCGGGCTGTGGAAGCGGAGCCAACGACGCTGCTCTATATTTACAACCGGGCGGAGGCGCTGGCGACGGTCGGGCGCCATGAGGAGGCGCGGGCAGCCCTGGAGGAGCTTATCGCGGCCAACCCCCAGCATGACCGGGCCTGGGCCAAGCTGGGGCAGGTATACCGCTGGCTGGGGCGTTACGAAGATGCGTGTGACGCTTACCAGCGCGCTGTGGAGCTGGATGCGGGCTACGCCTGGGCCTGGAGCGGGCTGGGCATGGCTTACAGCGCCCGGAACGAACATGAGGCGGCGTTGAAGGCTTTTCGCCGGGCGGCGGAGCTGGACCCCCGCGATGCCTGGTCCTGGTACAACCAGGGGGATACGCTGGTCTCCATGCAGTGTTTCGAGGAGGCGCTGGAGGCGCTGAATCAGGCGCTGACGATCAACGGCGAGCTGATCGAAGCCTGGGCCAAAAAAGGGCAGGCGCTGCGCCGGCTGAACCGCGATCGTGAGTCAGTGCAGGCTTACGATCGGGCGCTGGCGATTGATCCGCATTACGCCTGGGCCTGGAACGGGCGCGGCCTGGCTCTGGAGGCGATGGGGCGCCGGGAGGAAGCGCTGGCGAGCTTCGAGCGCGCTGTGCAGGAGGATCCCTCTGGCCTGTGGTACTACACCAACCAGCTTGATCCGCTGCTCGATCTGCGCCAGCATGACCGCGCCCTGGCGGTGACCGATCAGGCGCTGGTGATCGCCCCGGATAACGCCAACATCTGGGCGCGGCGGGGGCAGATTTTGCGGCGCCTGGGGCGTAACGAGGAGGCCAGCGAAAGCTACCGGCGCGCTGTTGAGCTTGACCCTGCCTACGCCTGGGCCTGGAACGGGCTGGGGCTGGCTTACGGCGCTCTGGGCCGCTGGGAAGAGGCCCTGGTCTGTTACGAAAAAGCCACATCCTATGTGAGCAGCGATGTCTGGTTCTGGCACAATCGCGGCGAGGCGCTGATATCCCTGGGGCGCTATGCTGAGGCGATTGAAATGCTCAACAAAGCTCTGACCCTCAACCCGCAGCATGAGCCGTCCCGCGTCCGGCGGACCGAGGCCCGCCACCTGTGGAAGCAGGCTGGCAGCGCGCCCGCTGATACAGATGTGGATACAGATGCGGATGATTCCCGATCCGACGAATAGAGGTGCCGATTGATGATGGCGCAGGAGACAATCACGGTCACGCTGATGAGCGGGCCGCAGGATGGGCTGCAAATCCGGCTGGAACTGCCCGCGCCGGGCAATCGAGCTATCTGGACGATCGGCCGCAGCGACGACTGCGATGTGGCGCTGGCTTATGATGTGCAAGTGTCGCGTACCCATGCCCGTCTGATCTGCGCCGTGAGCGACGAAACGGCGACCGACAATGACCCCGCAATGACCGGCCGGCTGAGCCTGAAGCTGGAAGACGCCGGGAGCCGCAACGGCACAGTGCTGGAGGATCGCCGTCTGCGTAGCGAGGCCGCCGATGTGCTGCCGGGGCAGCTCTTCCGCGTCGGACGCACATGGCTGCGCGTGGAGCTGTAGCCGTGAGCGAGGCCAGGGGCCGTATATTCCTGATTCTGTGGGGCGAGGATACGCTGTGCCGGGCCTGCAGCCTGCGCGATGAAGGCTGGTATGTGGAGACTGAGGGCGAAGACGGCGCGCGGGCTTTTCAATTTATCCGGGCTGAACCGCCCGATGCCGTAGTGATCGATCTGGACAGGCGACCTTCGCACGGGCGGGAGCTGGCCCTGGCCCTGCGCCAGGCGCGGGCGACCCGCGCCCTGCCACTGTTCTTTGTGGGCGGGCGACAGGCGGCGGTTGAGAAGGCTCGCGCGGCTTTCCCGGACGCCGCCTTTCTCTCCTGGGCGGACCTGCCGGCGGCGCTGGAGCGTCTGGCGGCGCCCGGCGCGGGCGAGGAGATGGTTGCCGGGACGTTCTGGGAGGCGCTCGACCGGCTGATCGCCAGTGGGACGGTGATGATCGATCGTCCGGCGGGTGCGCCGCACCCCCGCTACCCCGACTTTCTCTATCCGCTGGATTACGGCTACCTGGCCGGGACGCGAGCGGCGGACGGCGGCGGCATTGATGTATGGGTGGGGAGCCAGCCGCGGCGGGAGGTGGCCGGCGTGATCTGTACGATCGATCTCCTCAAGCGCGACGCGGAGATCAAGATTCTGCTGGGCTGCACGCCGGAAGAAATGCAGATTGCGCTGGAGGCACATAACCGTTTCGGACAGATGGCGGCCATCCTCGTGCCGCGGACGGGGGAGCCGCCGCAGCAGCAAAGGAGAAGCTGATGCAGCACAGGACAGGGATGCTTGCCGCCGGCGACGGGCAGGAATTATTTGTGCAGTGCTGGCTGCCGGACGCCGGAGAGCCAAAGGCCGTGCTCTTCCTGATTCACGGCCTGGCCGAGCATAGCGGGCGTTATGAGCATGTCGGCCGGTTTATGGCTGACCGCGGTTATGGGGTCTACGCGATGGATCTGCGCGGGCACGGGCGCAGCCCCGGCCTGCGAGGCTATATTGACCACTACGAAACTTATCTGGCTGACCTCGATCGGCGCTTCCAGCAGGTGCTGGCGGAGAATCCAGGCCGGAAGATGTTCGTCATCGGCCACAGCATGGGCGGCGCGCTGGCTCTGGCTTTCACGGCCCGCCATCAGGCTGACCAGGCCGGCGTGATCACATCCGGCGCCCTGATTGTCTCCGCTGTGCCGGTCCCGCCGGCGGCAATCGCTGTCAATTCAATTCTGGCGCGGGTGCTCCCGAAGCTACCGCTGATGGCGCTGGACGGGACTGCCGTCTCCCGCAATCCGGCAGTGCGCGAAGCCTACGACTCCGATCCGCTCAATTACCGGGGCAAGATTCGGGCGCGGCTGGGCCAGCAGCTATTTGCGCTGGCCGATGACGCCCGCCGCGGGCTGCCGACCATCACGATCCCGATCCTGGCGATGCACGGCACGGCGGACAGGCTGACCAGCCCGGCCGGGCTGGACATTATTGAGCGCGAAATAGCTTCGGCTGATAAGACCTGCCGCCGCTATGAAGGGCTTTACCACGAGATCTTCAATGAGCCGGAGCAGGTTCAGGTGCTCGGCGATGTCGCCGGCTGGCTCGATCGCCATCTCTAAAGCCTCTTAAAGTGGCTGCCAGCCGGACTGGTGGGCGGGGATGTGACTTTCGGATTGCCGCGGCAGGCGGAGAGAGATAATGATGCAAGCCAGTGCGGTGGAGAAAGCGCCGGCGCGGATATGGATTACTACGCTGATCCTGCTGCTGGCGGCGGCGCTACTGATCCTGCACGCGGGCGATCTGAGCATCTGGGAAGATGAGGCGTACACCGTCCACCACATCAGCGGCTCGTTCGAGCAGCTCTTTCGCGATCGCGAGCTGATGTGGCCGCCGACCTATTATCTCCTGCTGTATCCCTGGATGCGCCTGGTCGGTCCCTATGATGTGCTGCTGCGCCTGGTCGGCGCTGGCGCCGGATTGCTGGGGACGGCGTTCATGTTCCGGGCGGGGCGCCGGCTGGGATCGCTCTGGATCGGGTGGCTGGCCGCGCTGCTGTTCGCCACGTCGAGCTACGTGCTGTACTTCCTGCTGGAGCTGCGCGGCTACAACCTGATGCTGATGTTCATCGCGCTGGCGATCTGGATGCATCTGCGCTGGCTGGCCTGGCCATCGTGGCGGCGCGCTGTGCCCTATGGGCTGGCCCTGATCGGGCTGTGGTACAGCCAGTATGCCGGGCTGCTGGTGACTGCCCTGTTCGGGATTCATGTGCTGCTGTCGGCGCCGCGCCGCCTGCCGCGCTGGCTGGCGATTGCCCTGATCGTGGCGGCGGCTTACCTGCCGTGGTGGCCGACCTTCATCGATGCCAGCCAGGTTCGCGCCAATGTGCTGACGGCGGAACTCCCCTCTTATTTTTTGCAGGGGCCGGGGATGATGGTGGAAGCCTACAGCGCCGGACACCCGATTCTGTTCGTCATCCTCGTCATCATGACGGCAGGGGGGATCGCCCTCCTGCTCCGGCAGGACCGTCGGAGGTGGGTAGCCGTCCTGTGGCTGCTGGGGTGGGGGGTGGGCGTCCCGGCGGCGGCCTATGTGCTGCGGGAGAGCGCCGGTCTGTACACCAGCCGCTACCTGACCTTCACTATACCCGGCACGATTTTGCTGCTGGCGCTGGGGCTGGGCAGCCTGCCGGACCGGGCGAGGAGTATCAGCTTTGCTCTGGCGCTGGCTCTGGCGCTTTTCGCCTGGAATCCGTTCGCGTTTCGCCCATCTTACTCTGACAGCCCGCCGGTGCGCGACCTGGTGCGGGAGATGGCGGCCCGCCTGAAGCCGGGGGAGGCGCTGGTAATGGACCCCGGCTGCAACTGCGGCATCCCGCTGATCTGGTGGTATTACGAGAGTCTCTATATGCCGGGGGGGCGGCCGATCCCCCGCGCTGAAGATCCGTCGGATGTGGCGGGCGGTGTGTGGTATCTCTCCCGCCAGGGAGCGCAGGACGCCGCTTTGCGCCAGGCGGCTGGAGAAGGGCGGCTGTATACCGGATTCTGGGGGCCATGGTACTTTATCGCGGAACATTACGAAGCGCCGCCGCTCCGCAGTAGTTATCGCGTCGGGGAGGGCATCCGGTTCCGGGGCGCCGCCGTGACGCCGGAGCGGCCGTATCGCCCGGGCGATACGCTGACCGTCGAAAGCTGGTGGGCGGTGGATCAGCCGCCGAATCGGGATTATTCGATCGGGCTGCAAATGCTGGACGGAGAGGGCCGCCTGATTGCGCAGACTGACGGCGGCCCGGCTGGCCCGTTCACCCCGCCGCAGACATCGGCCTGGCAGCCGGGGACGCTTTATCGCGATGATCGCGCCCTGCAAATCCCCTATCAGACGCCGATGGGCGCGTATAAGCTGCGCCTGGTGGTTTACTTCTGGGAGGATGGCCTGCCGCTGCCGGTTGTATCGCCAGAGGGGGTGGAGCAGGACAGCCTGCCGCTGGGCGCGATATGGGTGGATAGCTGGGGCGGGTACAACCTGCTGAATTAGGAACGCGCCGGGCGGTCGGAATGGCGGAGCTGTTGACATGCCTAGTGCATGTTGCACTAGAACAGGGCGTAATTATTATGTATAATGCATAAGAGAGGATCAATACGGAGGAATTTCTATGGCAGACACGCTCATGAACAAAACCAGTGACTACTATATCGAGCTTGAGGAGCGCTTTGGCGCTCACAACTATCACCCGCTGGATGTCGTGATCGAAAGGGGTGAGGGCGTCTGGCTGACCGATGTGGAGGGCAGGCGTTATCTGGATTGTCTGTCTGCCTACAGTGCCGTGAATCAGGGGCACTGCCACCCTCGCATCCGGCAGGCGCTGGTGAATCAGGCTTCCCGGCTCAGCCTGGTCAGCCGCGCCTTTCGTAACGACCAGTTGGGGCGGCTGTATGCCCGGCTGCATGAGTTAACCGGGTACGATCGGGTGCTGCCGATGAATAGCGGCGCCGAAGCTGTGGAGACAGCGGTCAAGGCGGCGCGCAAGTGGGGTTACCAGGTCAAGGGGATCGCGCCCGACCGGGCGGAGATTATCGTCTGCCGGGATAACTTTCACGGGCGCACCACGACGGTCATCAGCTTCAGCACAGAAGAAGCCTACCGGCGCGATTTCGGGCCGTTCACGCCCGGCTTCAAGATCATACCCTATGGCAAGGCGGACGCCCTGGAAGCGGCGATCACGCCTGAGACAGCCGCCGTGCTTCTGGAGCCGATCCAGGGTGAGGCGGGCGTGATTGTCCCGCCCGATGGGTATCTCCGCAGTGTCCGCGATATCTGCACCAGGCATAACGTTCTCATGATGGCGGACGAAATCCAGACCGGCCTGGGCCGCACCGGGCGTCTTTTCGCCTGCGATCATGAGGAAGTCCGCCCCGATGTCATGATCATCGGCAAGGCGCTGTCCGGCGGGTTTTATCCGATCAGCGCCGTCCTGAGCGATGACGCGGTGCTGGGCCTGTTCCGGCCCGGTGACCACGGCAGCACCTTCGGCGGGAATCCGCTGGCGGCGGTGGTCGCCTGTGAGGCGCTGGATGTCCTGATCGAAGAAGGGATGATTGAAAACGCCGCCAGACTGGGCGAGTATTTTCAGGAGCGTCTGGCGGAGATCAACAGCCCGCATATCCGCGAAGTGCGCGGCAAGGGACTGCTGATCGGCGTTGTGCTGAAGCACGACGCGGGCGGGGCGCGCCGGTTCTGTGAGGCGCTGCGCGACCGGGGCATCCTGTGCAAAGAGACGCGCAAGCACGTGATCCGCCTGGCACCACCGCTGGTGATTACCAGAGAGGAGATCGACTGGGTGGTGACTCAGCTCGCCGAAGTGCTGCAGATGCCGTGATGATTGGCATGACTCAAGGGCGGCTCCGTTGGGGAGCCGCTTTTGTTTTCCCGGGCCGGCCCGTACAGCAGCGGCTAATAATAAACTGAAGATCGACGCAGCCTTTATGAAGGCTGATATAATTGGGCATGATTAGATGAACGGACAGGAGACGCCGTGTCCAGAAGACACCTCCGCCTGACAAACTGGGTTCTCCTGATCGCCATGCTGCTGCTGGCGGCCCTGATCGGACTGGCGGTCTGGCTTGCCACACGGACAATTACCGATACCGTGACTGCCCAGTTCCAGCGGCAGGAGCGACAGCTTGTGGAGACACTCGCTCGCCAGACGGAATTTCTGTTTGATAGCCTGGGCAGCGATCTTGAGAACCTGGCCTCGCGGCCCGAGGTGCAGTCTTCCGATGGCTCGCAGGAGCCGCAGGCGTTGGCCTTGCTGGCCCGCATGGGTGAGAGTCATGGCGGCGATCTGCGCAGCATCGTCCACCTGCGGGCCGACGGCACCCCCCGCTATGGCTGGCCGCCCGCGCTCAATGAGGATATTCACCAGGGGAAATTGCCGGAATGGAGCATCAGTCCGTCGCTGGCCGCCGACATGATCGAAAGGGGCGGGGTGCAGTTCCGCCTGCTGCCTGCCCCCAATCAGAGCCTTGTTTTTATCCTGGGGGCGCCGATCATGTCTGCTGCCAGCGGCTCCGCTGCCAGCGACTCCGCTGGCGATGGGGCGGCTGATGAGCCTGCTGGCGGCGGGACGGAGCTGCTGATCGCTGAGATCGATCTGGGGGCGTGGCTTGCTGGCAACCTGGGCCAGTTTGATCTGGGGGACAGCGGCCAGCTCTGGGTGATTGACTCCTTCGGGCGGATGCTCTACCAGGCGTCAAATGCTTCGATCGACTGGTCGGATACCAGCGAGTTGCCGATCCCGCTGCTGCTGCATGCCGGAGAAGCGCAGGTGCTGGAGTACCGGTCATCTGACGGGCAGCGCCAGGCCGCTTTTGCTCCGGTCCGCAGCGCCAGCGCCACCTTTGTTGTCCTGCTCAGCCGGCTGGCTTCGGAATCGCTGGCCGGCGTGCGCCAGCAGCTTTTTCAACTGGGTATGCTGGCTCTGGCGATTGTAGTCCTGATTACGGCCCTGGCCTGGGGTGGAGTCAGACAATCGCTGGCCGCGGACCGCCGGCGACAGGCCGAGGAGCAGCGCCGACAGGTGACCGCTGCCCTGCTGTCTGTCTCGCGTGCGGTGAACTCCTCGCTCGATCTGAATGAAGTGCTGGCCCGGATTCTGCGGGGGCTTTCCGGCCTGCTGGTCCACGATACGGCTTCCATTCAACTGCTGGAGGAGGATGAGGAAGTGCTGCGGATGGTGGCCTACAGCGGCCCGCGCGAGCAGCAGCAGGAGCAGACAGTGTGGAAGCTGGATGAGCTGCGGGCGGCGAGTCAGGTCGTTCACGAAGGGCGGCCGATTTTCATCGCCGATTGTGCGACCGATCTCCGCTGGAAGACGCAGGAAGGCAGCCCGGTCCGCTCCTGGCTGGGCGTGCCTTTGCGCGTCGAGGCGGCGCTGGTCGGCGTCCTGAACATCAACAGTTTTGCCCGGGATGCCTTCCGCCCCGGCGATATCGAGACGGCGCAGGCCTTCGCCGACCAGGCCGGCGCGGCGATTCGGAATGCGCACCAGCACCGGATACAGCTCCAGCACTATGAAGATGAGCTGGCTAACGCGCGGGATATTCAGACCAGCCTGCTGCCGCAGGGCGCTTTTCGCCTGCCGCAGCTTGAAGTTGTCGGCAGATCGCTGGCAGCGGAGGTCGTCAGCGGAGATTTTTACGAGTTCATGCCACGTCTGGACGGCAACCTGGGCGTGGCTATCGGCGATGTGACCGGCAAGGGGATGTCCGCGGCGCTGCTCATGGCCGTCCTGGTGACGACCCTGCGCCGCGAATTTGAGGTACATCACAGCCTGGATCGGCTGTTTGATCATTTGAATGAGACGCTGAGCACCCGCCAGCAGTCGCACAGCCTGCACGGAGCGCTGGCGATGGCCGTGTTCGATCCACGCTCCCGCCGGGTGGACCTGGCCAATGCCGGTATGGTGCAGCCGTACCTGCGGGCGGAAGGTGACAACTGGGAGCTGGTGCCGGTGGGCGGTTATCCGCTGGGGGCTTCCATCCAGCGCCGCTATACGCTCCGCCGGATTATGCTGCTGCCGGGGCATACGCTGGTCTTTGTGTCCGACGGGGTGGTGGAGGCGAAGAACGCGGCGGGCGAATTCTTCGGTTTCGAACGGCTGGAGGCAGTCCTCAGCGCGTTGCCGCGCGATCTGGCCGCGGAAGCCGTGCTTGAGCGTATTCTGGCTGAAGTGGATGCCTACCGGGGCGGGACCGCGCTCCAGGATGATATGACTGTGGTGGTGATGCGGGCTTTGGAAGTAAGCGATGATCTCGACGCGGAAGATTTTCACCGGGCGACGCGCCCGCGCCCGCCGGAGCGCGCAGATCGCGCAGATGCAGACAGGGAACAGGCCCCTGCGGGGGATGCTGGTGCTGACGAGCCGCCGGGCCAGTGAGACGCTTCATTTGTCCGGGCGGCGTTTCCGTGCATACTACATGGTAAAGAGCGGCGCAATCGCCTGACTTCTGGAATACAGAAGGGCGGAGGGCGGATATGCCTCGAAAAATGTTGAAGGTGGGCCTGGCGGTACTGCTGGGGGCGGTGCTGCTGGGGGCGACTGGCTGCGACCGTCTCAGCCAGCCGCCGACGCCGGCGCACCGGGACGACTTTCGTATTGGGCTGGTGACTGACGTGGGCACGGTGCGCGATGGGACCTTCAATGAGCTGGCGCACAGGGGGGCGCTGCGAGCGGCTGAGAGCTTCGGCCTGGATTATACCTACCGCGAATCGATTGATGAAACGCACTATTCGTTTCACCTGGAGGACCTGCTGGCCGACGGCCGCAATGTGATCATCACGGTCGGGTTCTTTATGACCGACTTCACGCTGGAACAGGCGCTGGCTAACCCGGACGTGTATTTCATCGGCGTGGATCAATTTTTCGCCGACCCTCCTCCCAATCTGCTCGGCCTTCAGTTCGAGGAAGATGAAGGGGGCTTTCTGGTCGGGGCGCTGGCCGGGATGATGACGAAGAGTGGCACGGTGGGCGTGCTGGGCGGGGAGCGTATCCCGCCCGTGGTGCGTTTTGTGAACGGCTTCGCCAATGGGGCGCGATACACTAACCCGGAGGTCCGGGTGCTCCAGGTGTTCGCCAACAGCTTCATCGATGCCGAGTTTGGTCGCCGGACCGCCCGCGAATGGGTGGGGGAGGAGGACGCTGATGTGATCTTCGGCGCCGCCGGCCTGACCGGTTCCTCAGCGATCTTCGAGGCGGCGGGGCTGGGGTCATGGGTAATCGGTGTGGATCAGGACGAATACCGCACTACATTTCGGGATGGGGCGCTGGACGGCTCGGAACGGGTGCTGACCAGCGCCGTCAAGCGGGTGGACAACGGCGTCTACCGGGCTATCAGCGCGATTCTGGATGGCACGTTTACCGGCGGGGTGGAGGTGCTCTCCACTTCGGAGTGCGGCCTCGGTTACGCGCCGTTTCACGAAGCGGCTCCGGCGGTTCCGGCGAATGTACAGGCGCGCCTCTCGGCTATCTGGAGCGCCCTGGCCGGGGGGACGCTGCGCACCGGTGCCAGCGGCGCCGCGGATGATGTCCCGCCTGAGCCGATGGGGGACGACGGCCCGCCCGTTGCTGAGGATGCCCCCGTATTCGCTGACTGCGATCTCGGATAATAGTCTGGCCCGGATTATGGCGGATTGCGCATCGACGACAGTCGATCTGCAGGGTGAAGCGGAGGGGGAATGACAGGAAGCGAATTGAGAGCGACGGCTCAGCCGCCGGCCACTGTGGAAATCAAGCTGCCCGGCGCGCCCGGCTTTGAGCGCGTGGCCCGGAGCGCGGCGGCGGCCGTGGCTGAGCAGATGGGCTTCAGCCCGGATCGTGTGGAGGACCTCAAAACAGCCGTGTCCGAGGCCTGCCTCAATGCGATGGAGCACGGCAACCGCGGCGACCGGGAAGCTCAGATTCACGTCCTGCTGCGGGCGGAGTTTTCACGCCTGGCGGTGATGGTCAGCGATGAGGGCTACCAGAAGATGCCGGAGACGCTGCCGGAACCGGGCCAGCCCGATCGGACGCGGGGCTGGGGGCTGTTCTTTATTACTCAGTTGATGGATGAGGTTCAGCTTCAGCGGTTACCCGATGGCGGCAACCAGATTGTGATGACTATTCATCTGTCCGGGGCACCACGTGGATAGCTACGTAATGTGGAGCCTGTAGCCGGAATAACCGGAGGGCGAGCCAGCCGGTGGAAGGAGAAAAGAGGCAGCGGATGACTAAAGGGACAGAGGTAGGCTACCGGATTGAAGGCAGGATTGGCTATATTGATTTCCCGCGTGATGTGACGGCTCAGGTGCGCGAGTCGGCCTACCAGGCATATAACGAGCTGGCCCGCGCCAGGGTAGCTGTGGTCGGCATGAGCTTTACCGCCAGCGATTACCTGAACAGCGCCGGCATCGGCCTGGTGATCAGCCTTGTTGAAGATGCGTCAATGGCCGGGCGGCAGGTATACGGATTCGGGCTGTCCGGGCATTACCGCAAGCTGTTCGGCATGGTGGGGCTGACTGAGCAGATGACGCTGGTGGCCGATAACGCCGCGATGCTGGCCCGGCTGGGATCGCCGGATGGCGCCGATGCTGCCTCTGGCGCGGCTGGCGATGTTTCAGAAGCGAGCCGGTGAGCGGGCGGGAACAGGAGGCGGGGGGCGCGAGAATTGCGCTTCCGCCCTCTGTTGTGCTGCTTCCGGCGCTGCAAGTCAGCGCGACTTTATGGCGCCCGACGTATAGTATCGCGGAGGGCGATGCTGTTAAGCCGCCCGCGATCTGAGCCGCGAATACTGCCCGTTCTCCACTATTGATTGTCTGCTCCTGTTACCTGATACGCATCATTATTCTGGCAAAGCGCCGTTATGGGGTATACTGAGGTTGCATACTCCCCACGGCGGTTGATAAGAGAAGGAGGAGCACATGACGGACCAACCCGATACCACTCCCGCTACGCCCGATGCCCCGGTTGAGGAAAGACTCACCGCGCTGATACAGAACATCTCCGCCTACATCGAGTATTATCACGGTGGGTGGGTCAAGCTGGAGTCTTTCGATGGTTCGGTGGCGCGTGTCCGGCTCGGCGGGGCCTGTAATGGGTGTCCTCTGTCGGCCATGACCCTTCAGGGATGGGTCCAGGGCACAGTGAACCAGTTCTTCCCGGAAATCACGGTTGAATCGGCGGAGATGTAACCCCGATTCGTGCGTGTGAAGGGGCTTGTGACCGGGCCGCGGCCCGGTCTTTTTTTTGTGTCCGGACGGGGATGCGTTACTATAACCGGCTGATCGCGTCAGTTTGCCGGCGTCACGGAGAAACCACTATGGCGGTATGGGCTGGATTCTGGATACTGGGCCTGATCTGGGGATCGTCCTTCCTGTTGATCAAGATCGGCCTGGAAGGGTTTACGCCGCTACAACTGGTGGCGGTGCGGGTGATAGTCGCCGCGGTGGCTATGGTGCTCGCGCTGCGGCTGACCGGCCAGCGCTTCCCCCGCGATCGCCAGAGCCGACTCGGCCTGCTCGTAGTCGGGGTTTTCAACACGGCTGTGCCGTTCGTCCTCATCACCTGGGGCGAACAGCGGATTACCAGCGGCCTGGCCACTGTGCTCAACGCCACGGTTCCTCTGTTTTCGCTGGTGATTGCCCATTTCGCCCTGCGCGATGAACGCATTACGCCGCTGAAGGTTGCCGGCCTGATCTGCGGATTTCTGGGCGTCGTTGTCCTCGCCGGCCAGAGTCTCGGTCAGGCCGGGGAAGAGAACAACATTGTCGGGCAATTTGCCGTGCTGCTGGCGTCGCTGTGCTATGCCGGGGCGACGGTGTTTGTGCGGCGCAGCCTCCGCCATCTTAAGCCGATGGTGATTTCCAGCGGGGCGCTGGTGACGGCCTCCGTGATCGTAGGCAGCGCGGCTCTGCTGGTGGATGGCCTGCCGGCGTTCGGCGATTTTTCAATCCGGATCACGGGCGGCGTGCTGGTGCTGGGGCTGGTTAACACCTTTATCGCCTACCTGCTGTACTACTGGATTATCGACCGCTGGGGCGCCACGCGGGCCACGCTGGTCACCTACGTGATGCCGCCGGTCGGGCTGGCGCTGGGGGCGATTGTCCTGGATGAGCCGATCACCGCTGCGTTGATTCTGGGCGCTGGCCTGATCGGGGCCGGGGTGTTTCTGGTCAATTCAAAGGTGCGGCAGTCAGCGGTGCAGCCTTTGCCTGCGTCGGCTGCTGTGGGGGCTGCGCCAGCGGCATCCGGCGACAAATAGGGGCGCGGCGCGCCTCTACGGGCGCTTTCGTTACCCCCCAATCGGGACTATACTGCGGCTATACTGGTGAACGGGTAAGGAAGAGCTGATGTCCGAACGCGAGGTAAAGCAGCAGTATTATTATCCCAACCGAATGGGCCTGATTATCCTGCGCTCGATGGAAGAGCTGGTGGGTAAATCCGGCCTCAACGATATCCTGCACGCAGGCGGGCTGAACCAGTATATCGATCATTACCCCCCGAGCACGCTGGACCTGGAATTCCCTTTTGAGGACCTGGGCCGGTTACAGGAGGCCGCGGAGAAGGTGAACGGCCCGGCCGCTGGGCGGGAGCTCAACCGGCGCGTGGGCGAGTTATGCCTCAATAATGGGCTGCGCGAATTCAACCCCCTGCTGGGCATCGCTGACCTGCCGGTGCGTATGCTGCCCCTGTCGCTCAAGCTGCATGTCGGGTTCGACATGTTCGCCATGGTCTTCAACCGCTTTTCCGATCAGGTTGTCACGCTCAGCGAAGATCAGAATCATTACTTCTGGATTATCGAGCGCTGCCCGGTCTGCTGGGAGCGGCAGACTGAGGCGCCGTGCTGCCACCTGGCGGTGGGTATCTTGCAGGAAAGCCTGCGCTGGGCCACTGGCGGCAAAGAATTTCTGGTCGTGGAGACGAGCTGCGTGGCGCAGGGGGCAGATACCTGTACCATCGCGATCAATAAGCGCCCGATGGCTAAATGAAAATCAGCGCCCCCGTCGGAAATGGGGGCGCTGATTTGTTCAGACGGCTTACTTGACCTTCGCCTGGTTGGCGACGGCAGCGGCGGCGCGCGCCGCGGCTTCCGGATCGCCGAGGTAGTAACTCTTGACCGGCCGGAGCGATTCGTCCAGCTCGTAGACGAGCGGGATGCCGGTCGGGATGTTCAGCTCTACGATCTCTTCATCAGAGATGTTATCCAGATACTTGACCAGCGCGCGCAGGCTGTTGCCGTGGGCGGCGATGATCACGCGCTTGCCAGCGACAATAGTCGGCGAAATAATTTCGTGCCAGTAGGGCAGAAAGCGCTCAACTGTGTCTTTGAGGCACTCCGCCGTCGGCAGGTAGGCCGGGGGGACGCCCTTGTAGCGCGGATCGAAGCCGGGGAAGCGGGGATCGGTTTTCTCCAGCGAAGGGGGCGGGACATCGTAGCTGCGCCGCCAGAGCTTGACCTGTGCCTCGCCGTACTTCTCCGCGGTTTGCGCCTTATTCAGCCCCTGCAGCGCGCCGTAATGCCGCTCGTTCAGCCGCCAGGTGTTGACGATCGGCAGCCAGCACAGATCCATCTCCTCCAGCGCCAGCCATAGCGTCCGGACTGCCCGCTTGAGCACGGAGGTGTAGGCGATGTCGAATGTGTAGCCTTCAGCCTTGAGCAGCCTGCCGGCCTGACGCGCCTCTTCTACGCCCTTTTCGGAGAGGTCCACGTCGGTCCAGCCTGTAAACAGATTTTCCTTATTCCAGACACTTTCACCGTGTCTGAGCAGCACGAGTTTGTACATAGAAGCCAATCCTGCCGGTGTGGCAATAAGATATCCGGCGCGTTTTGTACCCTGCCGGGGTGGTCCTGTCAAGTGCCGGACGTCACGCGTAATGTCACCCTGCGCCTGCTGTCGGGGTGGGGGTGGTCACCTCACGGGCGGGGGGCGGGGTAGCTGTTGTAAGAGAGTCCCGCGCACCGCCGATCTGCAGGCTGTCGAAAATTTCCCGCGCCCAGATATCCACAATGGTCGAGTCAGCGTGCACCGTGCTGGCGACCCAGTCACTTTCCCCCAGCCGGATCAGGAGCAGAATCAGGATCATGTCTTCGCCTTCCGTAACGCGCAGGCGTGTAATTGCAGCAGGGTAGGGCAGGGCGTCATAGACGTGAGGCTCCTCCAGGACCTGGACACCTTGTTCGGTTGGCCCGCTCAGGGCGGCATACAGCGCGCTGACGGGACTGGTTGTATCAATCTGGCTCAGATCTATGTCAGGGAGGATCTCGCTGAGATTCTGGCGAGAGAGCGTAATCAGAGAGAGAGCGTCAGGGCCGGCAGAAGCAACAAATGTGACAGTTCCAGTGTTATCTGTAGAAGGCCCTTCAAATTCCGCCGGTATCTGCATCTGTAAGCCCAGCTCAGGCAGCTCCACCAGCCGCCAGGCGATCCCGGTAGCGGCAGGGGGCGGTGTGAGGGTGGGGGTAAGGGTAAGAGTGAGGGTGGCGAGCGGTGTCGCAGTTGCCCCCGGAGCCGTCACTATGTCGGCTTTCGTCGCCTCTCGAGTCTGGTGCAGAGCGGTCTCTGCGGCGGCCAGAGTCTCCTGCGAAGCCGCCAGAACAGTCTGCTCCGCGGCTCGCGTCGCTGTGGCGACGATCGCTGTGGCTGTCAGCGCGGCATTCTGTGTCGTCAGGACCTGTGCAGTCTGGGCGTCGGCAGTGAGGCTGGTTGTCCCGGTGGGCATGATGATCTGTACCTGCGGGCCGCAGGCGGCGAGCAAGAGCAGGGCGGTGAGTACAGATATGGCGCGACGCATCACAATCATCTCTCCATCTGCTGAAGACAGCAGAGTCAGGAAACTCTATGTAACAGTATAAGTATAGGAAGGAGCGAGTATGAATCAAAAAGCCGCGCGGGGCGGCTTATATATCTTTGCCAGGATGCGGTGGAATTGATCGGCGTTGAGCGCGTGAATCGTCCTCCGGTATCAACCAGTCGCTTCAGGGCGTACCTCAATGGTTGTCAGATAGAAGTATTCACCTGCTGGCTCACCTTGCTCGTTCACAAAACTTACGGATGAACCGTCAGAATGGCTTAGATTGACCAGGACATCGTACATGCCTGGTACGGCGTCTTCAGGGATAGTTGCTGCAGCGCCATACAGATAGGGCCGACCTGTCTCCCATAGTGGAAAGCTGAGTTCGGAAAAAGTCTGTACCAGATTGGTGGACCCATTCGTGATGACAAACTGGCGGTAGCCAGTGAAGTCCACAGCCTCTTTAATCGACCACAGGTCCATAAAAGTGATAGTGTCGCCGGGCTGATACACGATTGCATTATCTGACTGGTCGCTGCGATACAGATGCCACCGATTGAGGGCAATCCCACCCTCGACTGTGGCAGCGACTGGATATTGCGTATCGGACGCGAAATGCGCCGCGACGCCCAGGTGCTCCAGATGGAAGCTGGGAGAATCGAGGCTCATGATCCAGATATTGTCGAATTCAGATTCTGGCGCGGGTACGCGATAGACGATGCCGGGGGTACCTGCCGCAATGTCCCGGGAAGAGATGACCTGATCGCCCAGCCGGAACATCACGCGATAGGCGATCGGATCGCCTTCGAAGTTCAGTTCAAGACGTTTGCCAAAGAAGGCGCGGTATAACTCACGCTGGTGGGGCGGGATTTCCAGAATCAAGCCCGCAGCGACATACTGACCACCCTCCCGAGTGATCGCTTGCTGTATCAGGTCATTAGTGATTCGGCCTGCATACCGATAGCGATCGCCGTCGATCAGGTAATCGTAGCGACCCAGATTCATGGAAATTATGGTCTGCAGGCGTTCCAGAGACCAGAGATCGCCACGAGTGATAAGCTGCATGTGTTTGTTGAAGGCATCCAGGTTGCTGTCTTCAAGCACGTCATCACTGTGCCCGGTATAGCCATCAGGTACGATACGCTCAAAATGTCCATGCATCCACTGTGGGTTGTAGCGCGCTGGCAGATGCGATAACAGCGGGTCACTCAGCGCCACCACATCGATAATGTGCAGATCGCGCGGCGCATAGTAACCTAACTGACCGATATTGCTGGTCAGGGTATACGTTTCTCCGTTGTGATAGTATTGTTCAGCGCCTGCCGCCCATGCACCATAACGCATCTGGCCGCGTCGGATTGATATAAGCGCAGAATCAGGGGAATAGAAAGCGCGTTCATTGACGATGCTGCCGATGCCTGATTGTGCTTCGTTGACATTCAACTGCATGAGTGTCAGAAGGGCAATGACGGCGCTGATGAGTGTAATATTGTTGACTCTGGGTAATTTGAACTGAGAAAGAATGAGCACCGACAGGAAGAAAGCAGTGGCGTAGAAGCGGCCTATCATGAAATCGCCGCCGATGTACAGGACATACAGCAAGTATAAGATCAAGCCACTGCTTAGACAGACCAGCGGCGCCCGGTTGGTTTTAGCTGCCCACGGCGCCAGCACCGCCAGCACGATGATCAGGATGGTAATCATATCTGAGCGCAAGAGACTCATAAGATAGACCAACCCCTGAAAATACATTTCTGACTGGGGGATGCCGGTGTGGAGCTTGGCGTAATAGGTGTTAGGAAAGGGAAAACCGTAATAGAAGAGCGAGAATGCCTCCCAAATGATGAAGGGAATCTGCCCGGCAGCGATAAAAAGTAAGGCTCTTTTTCTATCGGTTGATCGAAACCAGACATAGACAAGAGCAGGGAGGTACAGGAGCACAATATCGAGGCGGGTCACCATTGCCAGTGAAGTCAATAGTGAGAGGATAACAAGACGTCGGGGGGTACTCGCGTTATCTTTTAGAAAATAGAAGGCAAAGATGACCAGGATGAGGTTGGTCAGGGGATTTTCCAGGCCGGATGTAGTATAGTCGCGAAATGCGATTGAGAGCATGAAGGCCAGTAACCCCAGTGCGGTAGCTTCTTTTGTACGCGAGACTTTGAGCATCCAGAAAGCGACTGCCGCAGAGGAGATGGCCAGAGATAGCAGGAGGAGCGTGAAGAATGCTTCACGCGTGAAGTAATATACTGCGCTGATCAGGAACATCCAGAGTGGGTGGGTGTAGGGCTGGACACGTTCGTCGATATTCCATCGCAAACCATACCCATTGACGAAGTTATCGACTGTTCGGAGTGTGATGAAGGCGTCGTCGCTAACCCAAGCCCTGTTGAAGATGATGATGACGAATACTGCGAATAACACCCAGAGAACAACCATACGCTGAGGGAGAGAAAGTGGCGTATGTTGCATGTTCAGTATGTTTTACCCGGTGATACAGTGCGGAACAAAAAAAGCACATCTCAAAGTGTTGGCATCGACCTTCTCTCCCACTCCGTCGCCAGAGCAGTACCATGGGTGCGGGTGGGCTTAACGACCGGGTTCGAGAAGGGACCGGGTGTACCCCCACCGCGGGGACACCAACACAGGAGATGTGCTGGGGTGAGCGGATGAATAGCGAGGAGGGGGAGAGCTTCAACTTCTCCGTATCACGGCTTTATGGAACGATCCATAGAGCAAAGCCGCTCGACCATTAGTATCGGTTGGCTGAGCCTGTTACCAGGCTTACACGTCCGACCTATCAAGCTGGTGGTCTACCAGCGGTCTTACTCCCACAAGGGGAAGGGGAGACTTATCTTGAGGCGAGTTTCCCGCTTAGATGCTTTCAGCGGTTATCTCCACCGGAGGTCGCTACCCGGCGATGCAGCTGGCGCCACAACCGGCACACGAGCGCTCCGTCCACCCCGGTCCTCTCGTACTAGGGGCAGCTCCCCGCAATCTCCCTACGCCCACAGCGGATAGAGACCGACCTGTCTCACGACGGTCTGAACCCAGCTCACGTACCGCTTTAACGGGCGAACAGCCCGACCCTTGGGACCTTGTCCAGCCCCAGGATGCGATGAGCCGACATCGAGGTGCCGAGCCTTGTCGTCGATGTGAACTCTTGGACAAGACTAGCCTGTTATCCCCGGGGTAGCTTTTATCCGGTAAGCCACGGCCTTTCCACTCAGCGCCGTGGGATCACTAAGCCCGACTTTCGTCTCTGCTCGGCGTGTTGGCCTTGCAGTCAAGCTCCCTTGTGCCTTTACACTCTGCGGTTGGTTTCCATTCAACCTGAGGGAACCTTTGGGCGCCTCCGCTACCTTTTAGGAGGCGACCGCCCCAGTCAAACTGCCCACCTGCCACTGTCCCCACGCCGGGTCACGGACGCAGGTTAGGGTCAAAGCATCATCAGGCTGGTATCTCAACGATGGCTCCACCGAAGCTGACGCTCCAGCTTCCCAGCCTCCCAGCTATCCTGCACAGACAATACCCTAACGCAATAGCAAGCTGCAGTAAAGCTCCACGGGGTCTTTTTGTCCTGCTGCGGGTAACGCGCATCTTTACACGTACTTCAATTTCGCCGGGTCCCTCGTTGAGACAGTGCTCCACTCGTTACGCCATTCGTGCGGGTCGGAACTTACCCGACAAGGAATTTCGCTACCTTAGGACCGTTATAGTTACGGCCGCCGTTCACCGGGGCTTCGGTTTCAAGCGTCGCGCTCGCGCGCTAACCCGTCCCCTTAACCTTCCGGCACTGGGCAGGCGTCAGCCCCTATACGTCCTCTTTCGAGTTCGCAGAGACCTGTGCTTTTGGTAAACAGTCGATAGAGCCCTTTCACTGCGGCCCGCCTTGCAGCGGGCGTCCCTTCTCCCGAAGTTACGGGACCATTTTGCCTAGTTCCTTAACGAGGGTTCTCCCGTTCGCCTGGGTATTCTCTACCCGTCTACCGGTGTCGGTTTGCGGTACGGACGGTTGGGTTCAGCGCACCACAGCTTTTCTCGGTCGCGGGACTCACTCACTTCTGGCCCGGAGGCCCGGCGTCACGGCCATTAACCGCTTGCCACCTGAATCCAGTAACAGGCTGAGCTATCCTGCAACGTCCCTGCGTTGCTCCCCCACCCGGGGCCGGACTGTTGACCGGCTGTCCATCACCTACGCCTTGCGGCCTCGGCTAAGGCCCGCCTAACCCGACGCGGACTGACCTTCCGTCGGAAACCTTAGACTTACGGCGAATATGGTTCTCACATATTTCACGCTACTCATGCCAGCATTCTCACTTCTGTCCCCTCCAGCCATCCTTGTCGGTTGACCTTCGCTGAGAACAGAACGCTCCCCTACTACGCCTCGCGGCGTCCCAGGCTTCGGTGGGATGCTTGAGCCCCGTTATATTTTCCGCGCAAGAGCGTTTGACCAGTGAGCTATTACGCACTCTTTCAAGGATGGCTGCTTCTAAGCCAACCTCCTGGCTGTCTGTACACTCTCACCTCGTTTCCCACTTAGCATCCACTTGGGGACCTTAGCCGAGGGTCTGGGCTGTTTCCCTTTCGACCACGAAACTCATCTCACGCAGTCCGACTGCCGTGCTTGAAGTGATGGCATTCGGAGTTTGGTTAAGTTCGGTAACCTCGCGGCCCCTAGCTCATCCAGTGCTCTACCTCCACCACTGAACACACGACGCTAGCCCTAAAGCTATTTCGGGGAGAACAAGCTATCTCCGGGTTCGTTTGGCATATCACCCCTACCCACAGCTCATCTCTCAACTTTGCAACGTTGAAGAGTTCGGGCCTCCACGAAGGTTTATCTTCGCTTCACCCTGGCCATGGGTAGCTCACCCGGTTTCGTGTCTAATCCCTGCGACTGGAACGCCCTGTTCAGACTCGCTTTCGCTTCGCCTCCGCCTGTCGCTGGCTTAAGCTCGCCACAGAGATTAACTCGCTGGCTCATTCTCCAAGAGGCACGCCATCAGGCCCTTATGGCCCTCTGACCGGTTGTAAGCACACGGTTTCAGGTTCTCTTTCACTCCCCTCGCCGGGGTTCTTTTCACCTTTCCCTCACGGTACTGGTGCCCTATCGGTTCTCAAGAGTATTTAGCCTTGGAGGGTGGACCCCCCAGCTTCCCACAGGGTTAGCGTGCCCCGTGGTACTCAGGACCCCCGACCAGTCAGGCTCCCTTTTCGCCTACCGGACTCTCACCGTCTCCGGTTCGCCTTTCCAGAACGCTTCGGCTAAGTTCGCCTTCCCTCACGTCGGATCCTACAACCCCGCCGGACATGTCCGGCGGTTTGGGCTGCTCCGCTTTCGCTCGCCACTACTCGCAGAATCGTCTCTTTTCCTCCGGGTACTGAGATGTTTCAGTTCCCCGGGTTCCCCTCGTCACCCTATGGGTTCAGATGACGATGCATGGGCATTCCCCCATGCGGGTTTCCCCATTCGGAGACCCACGGCTCAACGGTTGCACACACCTCGCCGTGGCTTTTCGCAGTGTACCACGTCCTTCTTCGGCTCTTGACACCAAGGCATCCACCGTATGCTCTTCGTAGCTTTGCCTATGTGATACGGAGAAATTGAAGTTCTCACTTCTTTACTGCTTGTTGCCCTTCTCGCTATTCACTTGTTAAGGTGCACTCACCCGGACTGTCACCAGCCCGCCTCTGCCCTGAAAGTCCCCCTTCAGCCCAGAAGCTCGCTCGCAAC
>JARKNX010000050.1 GCA_029976025.1 Aggregatilineales bacterium
GGCGTCAGCGCGTGTATGGAGTCCCGCAGGGCCTGCAGGGCCGCGGCCTCAGCCGCGACTTCGGGCGCGCCGGCAACCCCGGCCAACGCCTGCTGCTCGATGCTGGCCCGTTGCGCGACCACGGCGTCGGCCTGCGCCAGCAGCGGTTGCAGGCTTTCGACCAGCCACCGCTTTTCGGGGCCCTGGCTGCCCACCAGCAGGCGCAGTTCATCGGCGGCCCGGGGCCGGAATCCGAGGCGCGCCAGCTCGGCTAGCTGATCGCCGTCCGCCAGCACAAGCGCTGTCGCCGCGGCGTCCCCGGCCTGGCTTTGCAGCACGAGCACCCCGATCGTCTGCAAGCGGGCGAGGTTACGAGAGCCCTCCAGCGATACTGTAACGCGGAACAGAAAGCCCGGATCCGTCGATGCGGCGCTGTCGGCCGAATCGGCGGCCAGGGGGGCCGCCGCGACGGCGACCGGGCTGAGCGGCTGGGTGATGAGCGAAGCCAAGATGAACACCGATAGGAGCAGGTTGGAACGGTGCAGGGACATGGGACACCTCCGTACTGGATCCACGCATCTCAGATCATCAGCCGCCGGCCTGCAGGCTGAAGTCAACGGCTCCGGCGCGATTGGAGATGAGGGAGGTCTGGCCGTTCGCGCCAACCACCATCACCACGTAGAAATCCTCGATCGCCGGGTCACCCAGATGTCCGGTTGTATCAGTGAATTCGATCAGGTCGCCGATATTCGCGGGCGGCGCGATGCTGGGCGCAATCAGAACCGCCTCGGCAAGGATGGGCATGAAGTAAGGCATTTCGCCGCGCCAGACCTCGTAGTGGTCGACGCCGCTGCCGACGTGCGTCCAACTCAACCTGACGCCGCCGGCGACCTTTTCTGCTGCGAGGTCCTCCACCGTCGCGGGCAGGCTGGCGGCCGTCAGATGTACCTGGTGTTGAGCCTGATCGTCTGCCCAGAGCACCGGGGAGGGATTGGTTTGGGCGAGGGCGCCGTTGATCTTGAAGGTTACCGGCTCGTTGCCGCTCATGCCAGGGGTTCCCGTGGCTGGGTCGGCACCGTAGACCCGCATATAGCCGTAAACGCCGGGGAATGAGACCACAAAACAGCCCGTGCGCACCCCGGCCGTGTTGAAAGCCTCGATGACCGCGCCGATCGGTGCGCCGTTCCCATCTATGGCGATGTTGCCGTGATATTCGGTGAAATATGGCGTGTTGGTCACGGTGCATGCGTCCTGCGCGCTGACGGACATAGCGGCCGCCAGCGCCAGGATCGCGATGACGCAGACGATGGCGCTGCCCCAGCCCCAGGTGCGGTTTCGCATGAACAAACGAACAGAATGGTGATTGCTCATCGCTCGATGCTCCCTGGCAGCCTGTACTGCCCGGCTTCAACGTGCTGAGGCGGGCCTTGTATGGCGTGCCCTCTCAGACATTCACAGCTCTGTGGTCTCACCGTCGCCGCGTCAGCGGCAGATATATCTTCGTCTGTGCCTTGACCTGATACTCCCCGCTTTGCGCCTGACTCCCGCTGCGATCGGCCCCGCGCATAATGAAATAGTACGTCCGGTCAGCGGGCAGCCGGGCAGGATGGGCGCGTGCTGTTTTTGGTGAAGTGGATCGGAGGCGGTCTGCATGTAGACGCCCCGCGTCGCGCCACAGCACACTTCGCCGGTGGCGATCTCGTCCAAACAGCC
>JARKNX010000052.1 GCA_029976025.1 Aggregatilineales bacterium
TGCTGTTGTGCACCTAACCCGCCGAAAAGTCGCCAGACTTCGTGACTCGAAAGCCTTGCCCGCTCAAATCGCCTGGTTCCAGAACGGTTTTCAGCCATCCCACCTTCCCTTTTTGTCTAAACTCGAGTAGACAGTCAAAGACAAAGACGGCAGGCGAGATCGAAGGGCCGGACGCAGACCCTATCCGCCACACCCTGTCTTTAATTTAGAACTCAACATTCAAAATGCAAAATTGTTCCTCTTGACATTACCTCGAAAACCGATGTATTATACCTCTGAATTCGATGCATATGACTTCGAGGTACAAGGAGGTCGGCCTATGAACATGAAAGGCAGCCTGCCCCTGCTGGTGCTCCAGGTGCTCTCCGGCGGCCCCAAACACGGCTACCGGATCGCCAAGGATATCCGCGAGGGCTCGGAGGGGGTGCTGGACTTCGCCGAGGGCACGCTCTACCCGACCCTGCACGACCTGGAGGAGCGCGGGCTGATCGTCGCGTTTGAGCAGGAAGTCAACGGTCGCACCCGGCGCTGTTACCGGCTGACCGAGGCCGGGCACGCCGCGCTGGTGGCCGAGCGGGGCGAGTGGGATCGCTACCAGCGCGCGGTGGCGCTGGTGCTGGGCGGTGCGCTATGAGCCAGACCCTCCCCCCGACCGTCCTGGACTGGCTGGCCGAGGCGACGCGCGGGCTGTCCGGCCCGGACGCCGCCCTGGCCCGCGCCGAACTGGCGGCCCACGTCGAGGACGCCGTCGAGGATTACCTGTCCGAAGGCCTGATGCCCGACGAAGCGCTGGCGCGGGCCATGTCCGACCTGGGAGCAGCAGCCATGACTTCGGATGGATTGAATGACGTCCACCGCGGACGCCGCCATTATCAGCTTGCGGCCGGGGTCAGCCTGGCCAACATGGCCATCATTTTCGGCCTGCCCTGGATGCTGGATAGCGCCGGGGTGGCCGCGTCGCCGGGGCTGATCGCTCTGGCCTATCTGGTGCGGGTGGGCACGATGGGCTACGTCCTGTGGACGCTGCGCCGCCTGCTGGTCTGGCGCTTGCATGCCCGCCGGCTGGACTGGCCGTTTGGGCTGCTCATCGGCGGGATCGCCGGGGAGACCCTGGCCGCGATCCTGAGCCTGCTGCTCCTGGGCAGCGAGCTGGCCGTCGACGCCAACTTCCTGCTCTCCGACGCGATCAACCTGACTCAGGTGCTCGTGGCCTTGCTGGTGATCGTCAGCCGGGCGGCGGCCGGGATCGGCGCGTTGGCGCTGGGCTGGCGGCTGCTGAAAGTGGATCGCCAGCCGCTG
>JARKNX010000067.1 GCA_029976025.1 Aggregatilineales bacterium
CTGCGCCGGATGTTGCACACGCTGGGGAGCCGCTTTGTGAAAGCTGGCGCCCTGGCGGAGAGCGCCGACATCTTCTGGCTGGAAAAAAGCGAGGTTGAGCAGGCCGTTGCAGCCTTGCAGGGAAACACCGCGCTCGAAGATATGCGGGCGCGCGTTGAGCAGCGCAAAGCCTTCTGGCAGAGAGCCAAACGCAGCGCTCCGCCGCCCATGCTGCCGCCCCGCAAGAAATACCTGGGCGTCAACACCTCAGTCTGGCTGCCCGAATCGGAGAGCAACCAGTCCAGCCTCACGCTCAAGGGCGTGCCCTCCAGCCCGGGCCGCGTCACGGCGCCGGCGCGCATCCTGCACGGGCCAGAGGACTTCGACCGCATGCGCCCAGGCGATGTGCTCGTCGCTGGAACCACCACCCCGGCCTGGACGCCTCTCTTTGCGATGGCCTCGGCCGTCGTCACAGACATCGGCGGCCCGCTCTCGCACGGCAGTATCGTGGCCCGCGAGTATGGCATCCCGGCGGTGATGGGCGTTGGTGTGGCGACCCGCCGCATCCGGGATGGGCAGACCGTCACAGTCGACGGCGCGGCCGGTACCGTCGCCTTGCTGTGAACCGTCGGGGAGGGCTGGGAGAAGCAGCATCGCAGCCCTCCCCCATCCCCCAGAGCAGCCCGGCCATGAAAGCAGCGCGCAAAAACACCCTCCTCTTGAGCTTTACCCTGCTGGTCGTGATGCTCGGTTACGGCATGGTGATGCCGGTGATCCCGTTCTATATCGAAAAGCTCGGCGCCGGTGGGCAGGAGATGGGCTGGCTGATTTCCAGCTACTCGCTCATGCAGTTGATCTGCGCTCCGCTGTGGGGTCTGCTATCCGACCGGATTGGGCGCAAACCTGTCCTTGCCGCTGGCGTGCTGGGATACGCCGTGACGCTCTTCTTCTTTGGCCTGGCGACCAGGTTCTGGATGCTCTTTCTGGCGCGCACGCTCTCAGGCATCCTCTCCTCGGCCGCCATGCCGACCGCCCTGGCCTACATCGGCGACAACACCCCTGAAAGCGAGCGCAGCGCCAGCATGGGACAGCTTGGAGCGGCCATCGGCGCCGGGGTCATCGCCGGTCCGTTGATGGGCGGATTGCTCTCGGCGCAGCAGCTCTCTCTACCCTTCTTCATCGGGGCGGGCATGGCCGGCTTCGCCTTCCGGGTCGTCCTCATCCTGCTGCCCGAAGCCAGCCGCGCTGCCGCCAGCCGGGAGAAGGAAAAAATCACCCTCGCCGCCGTTCGCCAGGCGCTCTTCAGCCCGGCCGGGCTGCTGCTCTTGCTGGTTTTCATCATGAGTTTCGGGATGGCCAATTTTCAGGGCATCATCGGGCTTTACGTCGTCGACCGGTTTGATTGCAA
>JARKNX010000132.1 GCA_029976025.1 Aggregatilineales bacterium
CGCCAGGGCATGAACTGGTTGAGCGCCCAGGCCCCACCCGGCGCGAGCATCTACATCCCGGTCGCGCGCTGGCTGGTAGAACTGCCATCCCCGCTGTGGCTGCGAGAAGACCTGCGGCTGCTCCCCGAAGACCAGACGCCCACGCCGGACGGCCTGACCTCGCCCACCTATGTGATGTTCATCACGCGCCCGGAGGCCGAGAACGAGCTGACGCGCTTTTGCCAGAAGAACCTGCAACCCGTGTACCAGGTTACGGCGGAGGGCGTCGCGCTGCTGAAAATTTACCGGCTGGACCGGGCGGGAGAGAGCTGAGAGATGGCCGCCGCCTCCCTGATCGGGCTTTACAGCCTGGGCCTGTGTACCCTCTACGGGCTGCTCGCGGTCTGGCTGACCGGTAAGGCAGCCGGTAAGGTCTTTGCGCCGCCCTCGCTCACGACGGTGTGGCTGGCCGGTTTGTGCGTCGTCAGCGCGCTGGCCTCTATCCTTTCTCTGTTCATGCGCCTGGGGCTCGAAGCCAACCTGATCCTGCTGGCCGGCGCGGCGGCGATCCTCGCCTGGCTCTGGAAAGCGGGCCGCCTGAAATGGGAGAGGCTGTCCCTCTCGCTGCACCCGCTTGCGGCGCTGGCGGGACTGCTGTGCCTGCTGATCGTGCTGGAGATTGCCACCCAGCGGGCCAACAACCCCGACACGGGCATTTACCACGCCCAGGCCATCCGCTGGATCGAGACCTACCCGGTCGTCCCTGGCCTGGGAAACCTGCACACCCGTTTCGCCTACAACTCAAGCTGGCTGGTCGCCAACGCCCTCTTCAGTTTTGCATTCACCGGCCTGCGCTCCTTTCACCTGCTGCCGGGCGTCTTCTACCTGGTCTTCTTGTGGGGTCTGGCGGCGGGGGTAAACCGCCTTCTCAAAGGCGGAGGCCGCCCCAGCGATATCTTCCAGCTCATGCTGCTGCCGGCCGCGATCTACACACAGGGCAACGCTTTCTCTTCCCCCGGCACCGACTTCCCTGCCATCCTGCTGACCTGGATCCTGATCATGGAATGGATGCGCTGGATGGAGGAAGAGGCGCCGCGCCGCTCCTTCAGGCCTTACCTGCTGGTGCTGTTGGCCGCCAGCGCGCTGACGGTCAAACTTTCTACGGCGCCGCTGTTGCTGCTGGCTGCCGGGGCGGCGGTGCGGCTCGCCGTCGAGAAGGAGTGGAAGGGCCTGCTGGCGATGGCGGCACTGGGGGCGCTGGCGCTGCTGCCCTGGACCGCCCGCAACGTTGCGCTCTCCGGTTACCCGGTATTCCCGGAGCCGTCCATTGACCTCTTTGCAGTGGACTGGAAAATCCCGCCGGATATCGCCGCCGCCGAAAAGGAGTCGATCGAGAGCTGGGCAAAGATCCCGCGCCTGGAGGTGGCAACCGTCCAGACCATGCCGCTGCGGGAATGGGCCACGACCTGGTATTACAACCAGACCGCCAACCGCAAAGCGATGCTCTGGGGGATCCCGGTCCTGCTGGGGGGCTTTTTGCTCTTCTCGCTTCTCTTTCCCGCCCGCGGCAGGGCGCTCCTGAAGCGCCTGCGGTCCTATAGCCTGGCTTATGCGACGGCGCTGCTGGGGGTGATCTTCTGGTTCTTGAACGCGCCCAGCTTCAGGTTTGGGATCGGCTGGGTAACCGCGGCGCTGCTGCTGGGGCTGCTGCCCTGGGCGCTGCTGGCGGCGGGCTGGTTCAAGCGCCCCGCGCTCTTGTGGCGGGGAGCGGCGGCGGTCATTCTGGCTTACCTGGGGTTGATGCTGGCGCAGTCCTTTCAGGCCGAGACCTTTGCGCAACGGCTGCTCTACCCGGCAGACTATATCCGCCTGCCCACCCATCCCTGTGAGTTCAGCGGTTTCACGGTGATGTGCGCCGATTCTTACCAGGAGTGCTGGTACGACCCCTTCCCCTGTGTACCGGGGGGCAACCCGCAGGTGGAGATGCGCGGCGAGACCTTCCGCCAGGGGTTC
>JARKNX010000143.1 GCA_029976025.1 Aggregatilineales bacterium
TCTCCGGCGGTGAACAGCAAATGCTGGCAATTGGCCGCGCCCTGATGGCCCACCCGCGCATCCTTCTGCTGGACGAGCCAAGCATGGGCCTGGCCCCGCTGCTGGTGCGCGATATCTTCAGCATCATCCAGCATCTGAATCAGGAGCAGCGCACCACAATCCTGCTGGTCGAGCAGAACGCGCACATGGCGCTGGCTATTGCCAGCCGGGGGTATGTCCTCCAGACCGGCAAGATCATCATGGCCGACAGCGCCGAGGCTTTGCAGCAGGATGAGATGGTGCGCAAAGCCTACCTGGGCGAAAATTAGCCTGTATCTGTACGACTATCCGGCGGGGGGCGCTCCGCCGGTTTTTGTTTACGCACTCCTCCCATCAGCAGGCCTTTCGCGCACCCTGTACGTCTGATCGGCACACCTCGCCTGGCCAGCAGATGCCCTCCCCGCGGAACCTTCACCGCCGGTTTGCGTATACACGGCCAGATGCAGCAGGTATCAAAGCGTGGAAAGGCACCGTCTTTTGAATGAAACGCTCCTCCTGATCGCGGCTTTCATCCTGATGGCGATCTCCATCATCGCGTCATTTCTGCCCTTCGTGCCAGGCCCGGCCCTGGTGTGGGCAATCGCCACCATCTATGCGGCGCTGACCGGCTTCCAGCACGTGGGCGTGCCGGGGGTGGTGATCATGACCGCGCTCATGATCCTCGGCTCGACAACCTCCTGGTGGGTACAGGCTCTGGGGATGAAAGCGCAGGGCGGGAGCTGTCTGGCCGTCATCGGCGCGCTGATCGGCGGGCTGGTGGGCACATTCGCTATCCAGATCCCCTTTCTGGGCACGCTGATCGGCATCGTGGCCGGGTCCCTGCTCTTCGAATTCGCCCGCGTCCGGGAATTTCGCCAGGCTCTCCGCACCGGCAGCGCGGCGCTCTCCAGCTATCTGCTGGTCATCCTGATCGAAATCGTCCTCAGCCTCGTGATGCTGGGAGTGTTCATCCTCAGCCTGCTTCTGTGACGCCGGCCAGCAAAGGCAGGGAGCAGCTCATAAGGCGCCTGGCTACGACATCCACCCGCGTCGATCCGCGATGACGAGGCCTGGCTCCTGCAGCCGACATCTCGCGATTTGCCCGGCCAGGTCTTTACGGATCGCTTTGGCCCGCCCGTCAAGAGTCGCCGGGACCGTCTGCAAGCCGGGGAAACGCGCCATGAGCGCCGGATCGCCGATCTGAGGGACGCCGCCGCGCACGATCAGGGCCAGATCTGCCCGCCGCGCCTCCGCAAGCGATAGCTGCTCCGGGAGGGCAATCCAATCGGCGTGGCAGCCCGGCTCCAGCCGGCCGGCGTGCGGCATATCGAACAGGGCCGCCGCTGAAGTGGTGACCAGGGGCAGGATATCCTGTTCTGCGATCTGGCCTGTTTCCAATGCGGCATAGATTTCATCCAGCAGATCGCCGTCGGCAGTCAGGCGCGGCCCACTTCCCAGCGCGAGCCGACCGCCCAGAGAACACCACATCTCGCTATTGGCCGTATAGCCGAGCAGGAACCGGTTAGATGAGGGGCACCACACCAGCCCGCGCAGCGTCCGCGCACTGTCGAGCATATCATCCGCCGTCAGCCCCACGCCATGCACAATGACGGTGTTGGGCTGCACCAGCCCTTTTTTCTTCAGCCGCCCGTATTCCAGCGCCGCCGCCTCGTCCACGCCTTCAGCCAGGTGGACTATCCAGGGCACGTCCCGCTCAACCTGCAGGTAAGATTTAGCCAGCTTCTTCTCCCGGGCCAGGGAATACGCCCATCCATACCGCCGCAGCACCGATACCGGGAAGTCCGGGCGTTCCAGCGCCTTATACAGCTTGCCGTGATGCACCACGGTCAGCGCCCCACACAGCAGATTCTTCAGCCCGCCGATGAACAGCGCATCGTTCAGAGAATCCCCGCGAACGCGCCAGCGAAGTTCCGCCTCCTCATTCCACCGGTCGGCGTTGTCATAGAACAGCCGGCGCTTACGGCGGGGGATATGGTTGTACTCCAGGTGATCGTGGCTGTTGATCAGCCCCGGGTAGACAGCGTAACCGGTCAGGTCCAGCGCCAGCATCCCCGGCGAAGCCGCGGCCTGGATGCGATCCGTGGCAAAGAAATCGCGGCGCTGCCCATCAAGGCGGGCCTGGCGGACGTGCATCGGGATGGGGGGTGGAAGATGGCCCATAGCAGCCCTGACGAATAGAAGGCGGACGGCAGGTGTATTGTATCAAACCGGACTATAGCCGCTGCCGAATGCGGAATCCCTGAAAACCTTGTCACCGGCCCCGAAAGTCGTCTATACTCACCGGCAGGGTAATCAGAGAAAAATGGTTCAATTTTTCGCAGCGTAAAGTTGCCTTGAGAGGTCAATCCGATGCTTCACGATTTCCTTAACCGCCGGGAAGAAGAGAAGCGCATCAAAGAAGCGGGACGCCTGCCCCCCGGCCAGTCAGTTACGCTGAAGTTCCCTGTGCTGCATTACGGCCGCGTGCCCGGCTTTAACCCGGCCACCTGGTCATTCCGCATCTTCGGCGAAGTCGAGGCAGAAAAGTGCTGGACCTGGGTCGAATTTTTGCAGTTGCCGACGGTGACGATCACCGCCGACATTCACTGCGTGACCGGTTGGAGCAAGTTCGACACGGTATGGGAAGGCCCGCGCTTCCGCGATCTGATGCCGCTGTTCGCGGTCAGGCCTGCCGCCCGGCACGTTATTGTCCACGCCGAGGAGGGGTTCACCACCAACCTGCCCCTGGAAGTTCTGCTGGATGACGATGTCCTGCTGGCCTATAAATTCGGCGGCAAGCCCCTGGAGCCAGATCACGGCTACCCGCTGCGTCTGGTGGTGCCCAGGCGCTACTTCTGGAAGAGCGCCAAGTGGGTGCGCGGGCTGGAGTTCAGCGTCGAGGACCGCCCCGGTTTCTGGGAGCGGGCGGGCTACCATAACGAGGGCGATCCCTTCAAAGAAGAGCGCTATCAGCCCCAGGTATCTCGCTTTTAGCCGCTTCAACCGGGCATTAAACCTGCTGCATAACAGCCGGAGCGTCTCAGGCCCAGTCCGGGCGCAGCGCCGCCCTCCCGCTGAGATGGCGATCGATCGCCATAGCCGCGATCACGCCGTCCGCCGCGGCAACCACAGCCTGCTTGACGTGAGTGCATAACAGGTCCCCCACGGCAAATACGCCGGATATCGGCGTCTGGTAATCCTGATCAACCACCACACAGCCGCCGTCTTTAGTGGGAATCTGCCCCTGCAAAAAGTCAGTGATCGGCCGGTTGCCCTGCAGGTAGACAAAGGCGCCGCGCACCGGCAGCACCGCCTCCGGGCCTTCGCGCGGGGCGATACGGACGCCGGTCACCATCTGATCGCCGACGATCTCGCGCAGGCGGGTGCTGGCGTGGATGGTGATAACCGGCGTTTTCTCCACTTCGTCAATCAGCGCCGGGTCAGCCTTAAGCTCAGGAGTCTGCACCAGCAGATGCACGCGGGAAGCGAACCGGGCCAGATGCAGCGCCTCTTCCAGCGCTTCGTCGTTATTGCCGGCAACGGCTACTTCCAGCCCGCGGAAGAAAGCAGCATCGCAGGTTGCGCAGTAGCTGACGCCGCGCCCCAGAAACTCTTCCTCACCGGTCACGCCTTTCGCCCGCCCCATCGCACCAGTCGCCAGCACGACAGCCCGCGCCGCGTAGGTCCCACCGCTGGTGAAAATCGCTTTGGGGGAGCCGTTCAGATCGACATTCAGCACCCTGTCCTGCACGAACTGCGCGCCAAATGACTCGGCCTGCTCGCGCATCGTTTGCAACAGCTCCGCCCCGGTCACTTCATCTTTCACGCCGGGATAGTTGGCAATTTTATGTGTCAGGCCGAGCGCCCCGGCCGTCAGACCTTTGTCGATCACCAGCGTGCTGTGACCGGCGCGGGCGGTATAGATAGCCGCCGAAGCTCCTGCCGGCCCGCCCCCGATGATGATGACGTCGTATTCGTTATCGCCGGACTTTTCACCGCTGGCCGGCCCCAGATTCAGGCTTACCATAGTCGCTTTTCCCTTCGTGATACTCGTCCACTTCCAGGTAGTTAGACGCGGCGCCCCGCTATTTTGTTACACCCTGGCGTCGGTTTCTGATACACCTCCAATACGCGGCGCGGGCCGGGCGCAATAGACAAAACCCGGCCCCGCCGTTACACTTCGCCCGTGAATCGAGGCACAGGGAGCGTGAATACATGGAATGGCTGAACCAACCACCGGACTGGCAGGAGGAAGGTAAGCGGATAACCGTCCTGACTGGCAGCAAGACAGACGCCTGGCGGATCACGGAAGATGGCGGTATCCGGGATAATGCACATTTCTACTACCGGGAGATCGCCGGCGACTTTGAAGTTGAGGCGCGCATCAGCGGAGAGTACAGCGCCCTGTACGACCAGGCCGGGTTGATGATCCGGCTGGATGAGACAACCTGGCTGAAGTGCGGGATCGAACTCTTCAACGGGGTACAACACGCCAGCGCCGTTGTCACCCGCCATTATTCCGACTGGTCAGTGGTGCCCCTGCCCCAGAATCCGCCGTCAATCCGGTTTCGCGTCACCCGACGCGGCGGCACGGCGGTCGTCGCCTATGCCCTGGAAGGGGAGCCGTACACGATGCTGCGGCAGGCGTGGCTGACCGACGCCCCGGCGGTCAGGGTGGGGCTGATGTGCGCGGCCCCGACCGGCCCGGGCTTCAAAGCCACATTTGAGGACTTCGCAGTGCGGAGTCTGTAGCGGAGAGGCTGAAACGGCAGGGCGTCCGGATGGGGCGCCCCGCCCGATTCGTCATTCCCAGCCTTCTGTAACCCGGAAGCCGCGCGCGCGGATCTTCTCCATAAAGCGCGTCGAGGTCACGGCATTCTCCATCGGCCAGACGCCAGGCGGCACTTCGCCCCGGGCCAGAAATTCGCACATGATGGCCGCATGCCAGCCAGTCAGGCGCTCCATACCGTTGAAGCCGGTGGCCTCGTCGTAGCCGTCCACCAACTCCACCACGTACGAGATATCCCGCCCATCCAGCGATCCTGTCCCCCTGGCCCGCATGACACAGATATCCCTGACCTGTTCAACCTCGATCTGAGGCCCCAGCAGCGCGTGGTAGAACTCGCGCGGGCTGATGCGCAGCTTGCCGGGGATGATCTCGACCGGCTCCTCCTCAAACAGGCCCAGGTCCTTGAACGCCTTGAACTGGGCGTAATGGCCGGGGTAACGGCAGATCTTGTTCTCGTAAATTTGCAGCCGGCCCTCGTAAGTGTAAGGGACTGTCGAGGTCCCGCCCGAAGCCACGAAGGCTTCCAGCTTCCCCAGACCCTCAAATTCGATCTCCTCAAGCTCGGTGAAGGTGTCCACCAGGGTGATCTGGCCGCCGCGCAGAAAGACCGCCTGGCCATTGTATTCATTGGTCAGGCCGTTGATATGGAAGGACGCCTGATAGCCCCAGGGTTCGGGCGGGTCAACCGGCAGCCCACCATCCCAGACGCGCACTTCACGGGGGGTGGCTCCGCGCGCCTCCAACTGCTCGACTGTGTACAGACCCAGAGTGTTATTCAGCCCCGGCCCCATGCCGCAGTCGGGCACGATGCTGATACCGCGCTCTCTGGCATCGGCGTCCATGTTGAGCTGTTTGAGCACCGTCTCGGTATGCCCGCCGAGATCGACCATGCTGGTCCCGGCGTGGATAGCGGCCTGGGTGCAGCCGATGATGAATTTATAGGGGACCGCGCACAGGAAAACATCCACCGGTTCCAGCAGGTCCACCAGCGTATCATAATCGCGCACATCCACCCGGACACCGCTCGCGACCTCGCGCCCGATCAGGGCATTGATACGCCGCGCCGCCTGTTGCGCTACCGCCTCATCACTGTCGGCCAGCACGATGCTCCCCGCCCCGCCGCGCAGAGCCATATCATAGGCGGCAGCGGTGCCCTGGCGGCCCGCGCCAATCACAGCATAGCGAAAACTCTCGGTCATCACTCTCTGTCCTTTCGCACGGAGTCACTCAACTGCCAGGAGCATCACCCGGCCGCGACGCAATCAGCCCGACCCACGTCGCGCCGGCAACCTGGCGGACCTCCCCCGTCTCGATATTCAGCTTCCAGGTGCCATCCTGGCGGGGGTTGACCAGCACCACACCGCCGCCGTCCTGTGTCCATCCCAGCGGCACAAGCGGGATCAGAAGCGGGCTGGACAACAAAGGCCGCTGCTGCCTGGTGCCGGTGTCCACCAGCGCCAGCATGAAGCGCTCAGTCCCGCTGCCTGCGCTGTCCAGCGTGACATTGTTAGCCAGGCTGTATACAGCCCGCCGGCCATCGCCCGAAACCAGGACATCTCCAGCAAGCCGGTACGTAGTCGGCAGGGTCAGCACGAAGGTATCAATCCCGGCGGCCAGATCCCACACGCGGATATCGTAGCCTCCATCGTCGCTGACTTTTTCCAGCCGGGCGAAGTAAGCCCCGTTGGCCGAGATGCCAGCGCCACAGAAGCAGTTCGGCTCAAATGGCAAAAGCGCCGGGCGCGACGCCTCCCCCCCGGCGTCCAGGCGGAAGATGGAGGCGTACTGCGGGTAGAACAGGAAGCTCCTCATACCCTGCGGCTGGCGATCGAAGAAGAAGGTCCAGTCATCGGTCAGAGCGATGGGCACGGCGTGGAGGAAAGCGTCCGGACCATCCGTGAGGATCACGCGCGGCTCGGTGCCATCGGAACGAGCCAGTGTGGTGATGGATTGCAGCCCGCCGCTTACATCGTTGGTCAGCATCCAGGCGATCCATTCGCCATTCGGCGATACCACCCAGTCCAGCGCGCGCGTCTCGGGCGCGGGTTGGATGAAGGGATGCGGCTCCACCCGACCATCGGGCCAGGCGCGGAAGATTGCGCCGCTGGCCGGGTCTTCGTACAGCACGTACCCCCCGACGACGGTGAAGCGCTCGCCCGACACGTCCGCAGTCGCCATTTCTCCGGTCACCGGATCGACGAAGAACAGACGGGCCATTCCTGACGCGGCGCCCGACGGTGTGCGCATCACGTACACCTCGACCGGCTTCATCCCGGCCTCCTGGGCCACCGAAGCGCCCTGTACCGGGAAGAAACCGGCTGCCGCAAGCATCACAGCGGCAATGGCCGCCCACCAGCGTCTCATGCCCCTTCTCCTCGCAAAGCCCGGACTGCCTCGACAACCGACGGCAGCGCTTCGCCCGCCGGCACCTCCAGCCAGAGCGCCGCGATCGCTGTAATCTCACTGGCAACAGGGTTGATCTCGATTACCTGTCCGCCCGCTCTGTATGTCACGAAAGGCAGGCTGGCCGCGGGCTGCACCGCGCCAGAAGTCCCGACCACGAGCATCACATCGGCTTCTTCGGCCAGTTGCGCCGCCCGCTGTAAAGCCCCGGCCGGCAGATTCTCCCCGAACCAGACCACATCCGGCCGCACCCGGGAGCCACAAAAAGGGCAACGCGGCGGCCCCTCAGCAGCATCGGGCAGCTCTTCCACTTCGACCAGAGTCGGCTCGCCCCGGCAGGCGGCGAAACACTTGCTGCGCATAATGGCCCCGTGCAGGGCGATAATATCCCGGCTGCCCGCCCGCTGGTGCAGATCGTCCACGTTCTGGGTCACAATCACCACCTGCGGCAGCAAAGCCTCCAGCTCAGCCAGGGCGATATGCGCCGGGTTCGGCGCGGCCCGGCGCACTGCAGCCCGCCGGTGCTCATACCAGCCCCAGACCAGCGCCGGATCGGCGACGAAAGCCTCCGGTGTGGCTAACTGAAGCGGGCTGTAGCGTGCCCATAATCCGTCCAACGCATCACGAAAGGTGGGGAGGCCGCTCTCCCGGCTCACTCCCGCCCCGGTCAGGACAACCAGCCGCTGGCTGGCTGCGATCCACTCAGCGGCCAGCCGGATTTTTTCCGTAAGAGTCATGATCACGCTCCCGCGCATCTCCGCCGCTATTCTAACACAGTCGCCTGTCCGCGGGCGGAGCATCAGAAGCGTGTCAAAAAACAGGCACTGCTATTGATTCTGAATTCGGCCTTCGCCTATACTGAGAATCGCCACGGACTGCACAGACTCCTGTCGCAGGAGCGTCCTGGGCGGTGAGTGCACAGCGGCCGTGGGACTCGTCCAATTCAGACAGGAGCACTTTACCATGACCGATCTTGAGTCAGCTTACGCTGTGCTGGATGCCCACAGCCGGGCTATCCAGGCCGTTGTGCGGGCTGTCCGGCCGGCGGTGGTCCGCGTCCAGGCCGGACGCCCCGCCCGCGCCGACGAAAATGACTGGCGGCCTGGCCGCGCCCGCACCAATCACGGGTCGGGCTTCGTCGTAGATGCTGGAGTCGGACATATCGTGACCAACTTCCATGTTGTGCGCGGCGCCCGTCACGTCGTCATCCATCGCCACGACGGTGCGTCGTTCCAGGGGGAGATCGTCGGCGCCGACGCTGACGCCGATCTGGCCGTCGTGCAGGTAGAGGGGGAAGGTCTCAGCGCCCTGACCTGGGGCGACTCGGAAGCGCTTGAAGTCGGCAGTCTGGTGCTGGCGCTGGGCAACCCCGATGGGGACGGCGTCGTCGCCACCAGCGGCATCGTCAGCGCCCTGGATCGGCGGCTTCGCGGCCCATCCGGGCGCCTGCTGGAAGGCCTGATCCAGACGGATACCATCTTCAACCCCGGCATGAGCGGCGGGCCGCTGGTGAACACAACCGGGCAGGTTGTGGGTATCAATACGGCCAGCCTGATCGAGGCGCAGGGCATCAACCTGGCTATCAGCAGCGCCGGCGCCCAGAAGCTCATCCACGATCTGGTGAGGTTCGGCAAGATCAGGCGGCCCATGCTCGGCATCGCCGGGGAGCGGCAGCGCATCTACAGCGGCCTGATCCGCCATCACCATCTGGAACAGACACACGGCGTCTACATCCATGAGGCGAAGAAAGGTTACCCGGCCGCTAATGCTGGCATCCTGACTGGCGACATCCTGATCGGCGTTGATAACCGGACGATCGAGGGTCTGGATGATCTGCACCGCCTCCTGAGCACCAGGGCGGGCGGCGATCAGATGAATGTCCGTCTGCTGCGCGATCTGGAAATACTCTATGTCACGGTGATTCTGGAGATACCCGATTCCGCCGCCTGAACCGCCATAAGTGCCCGCTGCAGCCCCGGTGAAGCCTCGCCGGGGCTGCCTGTTTTTCAACCAGATATATGCAACTGGCCTGAAATTCGTTTATACTCCCCACCAACTCCTGACCTATAGCGGAGAAAAACCTATGTTACAGTCTTTGACGGATAAAATTGCACTGGTGACCGGCTCCGCGCACCGCGTGGGAAAGGCCATCGCGCTGGCGCTGGCCGCCGAAGGGGTCCACCAGGTGGTGCATTACCACGGCGCCGATGAGGAGAGCGTCCAACAGGCTGTACGCGAAGTCAAAAGTCTGGGGGTGCGGGCGATTGGCATCCGCGCTGACCAGTCCGATCCCAGAGAAGTCGGCGCGCTGTTTGAGACAATCCGCCGGGAGTTTGGCCGGCTGGATATTCTGGTGAACAGCGCCGGGATGTTCAAGAAGACCGACTTCATGGATATCACGTATGAAGAATGGCAGCGCGTCCTGAATGTGAATTTAACCGGCCCCTTCCTGTGCAGCCAGATCGCGGCCCGTCTGATGCTCAGCCAGGATCCGCCCGGCGGCGTGATCATCAACATCCTGGATAACAGCGCCTTCCAGCCCTGGCAGGCGTTCCCCCACCACAGCGTGGCCAAAACCGGCGTCCTGATGCTCACACGGCTGCTGGCGCGCCGTCTGGCGCCGCAGATTCGCACTAACGCCGTCGTGCCCGGCCCGGTGCTCCGGGAAGAGAACCGCTCCGACAGCAGTTGGGAACAGCTCGCCGAGCGCCTTCCGCTCAAACGCAACGGCACGCCGGAAGATGTCGGGCGGGCGGTTGTGTACCTGGCCAGCGAAGATTTCATTAACGGCGCGGTGCTCCACGTGGATGGCGGCGAACACCTGGGCGACTCCGGGTCGCCGTCGAAGCCGCAGGTCGGCAGTGGCTAGAACTGCCGCCGCGGAAACAATAAAAGCGCCTCATTGAAGCAAACACAGAGATACCTATGGCAGATAATCGCAGCCCAAAGGTTGTCAAACGGCTGGCTAATGAAGGATTGAAGACGCTGGAATTCTTTCGGGAGCTGAAGCCGGCGGACTGGGACACGCAGATCTACACCGCCGGCGCCGGCTGGACCACCCGGGAAATCCTGTGTCACCTGCTCAACGCCGAACAGGGCTTTCAGCACCTGCTGGAAGATATCCTGCGGGGCGGTTCCGGCGCGCCGGAGACGATAGACCTCGACATCTACAACGAGAGGCAGATTCAGGGCACCCAGTGCGACGATGTGATGAAAACACTGGACGCCCTTTCCCGGGCGCGGGTGGCCACGATCGAGATTGTGCGCGGTATGCACGACGCCGATTTCGACAGGACCGGCCGCCACCCCTTCCTGGGGGTCACTACTGTGGAGAAAATGCTCCAGCTTATTTACCGCCACGCCATGCTTCATCAGCGGGACATCCGCCGCGTCCTCGATCGCGGCGTGCCAATTCCGTCGGAGGACGAGCTACCTGTAGACTGAGCAGCTCATCTCCCTCACCACCCAGAGATTATCATGCGTCGCGTTTTCATCCCCGCCCTGCTCCTGCTCGTCCTGCTGACCGCCTGCGGCCCGGCCGGCCCGGTTGCGGCGCCAGCAACGCCGGAGCACGCCGATCAGGATACCGTGCTCGCTGTATGGCCCGCCGAGTCGCGGGTAGCGTTCACCGCGCACGGTCTGGGCGGGCGGCTGGAACTGCAAGGGACCTACGGCGTGCAGGGCGGTAGCGTGACCCTCAAGCCCGAGGAAAGTCGCCTGCGCATCCACGCCTTCCTCATCATCGATACGCCCAGCGTCACCGTCGGCAACGCCATCGTAGATGAGGCGCTCAAGCTGGGCATGGAGACAGCCAGCTTCCCGATCGCCACGTTTGACGCCCTCTCTACAACGCTCGTCCCGGTGACCGAGCAGCCAATACAGTTCACCCTGGAAGGGACGCTGACCCTGCACGGCCAGACTCAGCCGGTCGTGATGGCGGTTGGCCCGGCGACGGTGATTGACAACCATCTGATAGCGGATGCCGCCATGCCGATCGATCTCGCCGACTTCGGAATCGCGCTGCCGGAGGCCGTGGTAGACAGCGCGATTCAGCTTCACGTCACGCTGATCGCGGACGAAAACGCGCCTCCCTCGGCCGCCCATAATGCCGAAGAAGGCGCGAAGATTCCCCCTTCCTGATTCGGAGTTACGGCTCCTTCTCAAAGCCATACCGCCCGTAGAGCAGGACGAACATCACTGGAGCGATGGTCTCCGTCCGCCATGAGTCGCCCTCCCGCCACACACGCTGGAGCGATTGGCTGACCCGGTTGCCAACGGGGAGCACCAGGCGCCCCCCCTTCGCCAGTTGCGCCCGCAAAGGGCCGGGGATGGCCGGAGCCGCCGCCGAGACCAGGATAGCATCAAAGGGCGCCATATCGGCCAGCCCCTGGCTGCCGTCGCCAACGTACACTTCGACATTGGCCCATCCCTGTTCCTTGAGGCGGGTGGCGGCGCGATCCGCCAGAAAAGAATCGCGCTCCAGGCTGAACACCTGCTGGCATAGCTCGCACAGCACGGCGGTCTGGTAGCCCGAGCCTGTCCCCACTTCCAGAACAGTCTCCGACCCTTTAAGCAGCAGGAGCTGCGACATCAGGGCGACGATATAGGGCTGAGAGATGGTCTGATCATTGCCGATCGGCAGCGGGCTGTCACGGTAAGCCATACGCTGCAAATCGGGAGGCACGAACAGATGGCGAGGGACTTTGCGCATGGCATCCAGCACCCGGAGATCGGTGATGCCCCGCCCCTGCAACTGCTCCACGACCATTTGCTCGCGCAGCGCCGCGAAGTCCACAGCCACGCTTCCCTGCCTTCACGATATCTGGCTCTACCGTCATTATAACGCAGCCGTCCGTCGTTGAAGCAGGGCGCCCCCGCGATCCCGCTCTGCGGCGGGACTCAGGCCAGGCCCAGCCATCTCGCCAGCGTAGCCGTTGAAAATGTCACCAGAAAAGCGAGGGAGAGCGGCAGCAGCACCGCTGTGACCGTCCACTTGAGATTCTTGGTCTCGTTCCATATGGTTATGATCGTGGTGCTGCACGGGTTGTGCAGCAGGCTGAACAGCATCAGATTCACGGCCGTCAGCAGCGTCCAGCCGCCAACCTGCGTCAACACCTGGTAGACCTGCGAATCGTCCAGCTCCAGCATCACACCGGGCTGCGCGCCGGCGATATTGCGCCCCAGGGTCAGCGTCAGCATCAGGATGGTGGGGATGACAATCTCATTAGCCGGGATGGCAACAATGTAGGCTACCAGGATGACACCGTTGAGGCCAAGCAGCAGGCCCAGCGGGTTCAGGAAATTCACCAGATGTCCGGCGATGCTGGTGCCACCAATCATAATATTGCTGGCCAGCCAGATGACGGCCCCGGCCGGCGCGGCCATCACCACCGCGCGCCAGAGCACGATCAGGGTACGGTCAATGACCGAAGTGTAGAGGGTCCTGATCACCTGAGGGGGGCGGTAAGGAGGCAGCTCAAGGCTGTATACGGAGGTCTCGCCCTTCAACCAGGTGCGAGATAACGCTCCGGATACCAGCAGAGCCACGATAATACCCAGCACGGCGATAGCGACCACACTCAACGCGGCCACGAGGCTGGCCAGGGCCGGCGGGGCCGCCGCCCCGATGAAGATTGTCCCCATCAATATCAGCATCGGCCAGCGCCCGTTGCAGATGCTGAAGTTGTTGGTGATGATGGCAATCAGGCGTTCGCGCGGGCTGTCAATGATGCGGGTGGCGACCACGCCCGCCGCGTTGCAGCCGAAGCCCATCATCATCGAGAGCGCCTGCTTGCCGTGCGCGCCGGCCCCGGCAAACAGCCTGTCCAGGTTGAAGGCGACACGGGGAAGGTATCCGAAGTCTTCCAGCAGTGTGAACAGAGGGAAGAAGATCGCCATCGGCGGCAGCATAACCGACACTACCCAGGCCGTCGCCAGATAGACGCCGTCAATGAGCAGGCCGGACAGCCAGGCCGGCGCGCTCAGGGCGGCGAACAGACTGTGCAGCGCCGTATAAACCGTCCCTAACAGCAGATCGGCCAGCAGTTGAGACGGGATATTGGCGCCGGTGATGGTGATCCAGAACACGACAAAAAACATCAGGCCCATCACGGCGAAGCCACCGATGGGATGTGTCAGGACACGATCCAGCATCCGGTCAAGCGTCAGCCGCGCTTTCTTCTCATCGCGGGTCACACTGCTGTCGGCAATCTGCGCGGCTTCGGTGAAGATAGCTTCCATCACGCGATCGGCGTAATCTTCCCCCAGCCCGGAGCGCAGCCGCGCCGCTATTTGTAACAGATCGGACTCGGCACTCATGAGGCTATCTCCAGCGCGAGAGCATCGGCGGCCGGCGCTGAGGCCTGCCCGCGCGACAGATCGCCCAGTCTACGCTCGCGCAGCGCCTGCTCAATGCTGGCATCGCCATCCAGCAGGCGCAGGGCGACCCACTGCGCGTTCGGCAGGTCAGGGAATTCGCGCAGAAGCGCGGTCTCCAGCTCCCGCAGCGCATGATCCAGCCCGGGATCGCGCTGTTGAATCCGGTGCGGGCGGGTCACATAGGCGCCGGTAGCTACCTGTTCAATCGCCTGCAGGAGTTCCGGGAGGCCCTGCATCTTCCGCGCCGCCATGGGGACAACCGGGACGCCGAGTTTGCGGGCCAGATGGCGCTCGTCAACCCGGATGCCGTGCCGCCCGGCCTCGTCAATCAGGTTGAGAGCCACGACGACATGATCCGTAATTTCGAGGATTTGCAAAGTCAGGTTGAGGTTGCGCTCCAGGCGTGTGGCATCCACAACGACCACTGTCACGCTGGGCTGGCCGAACAGGATGAAATCCCGCGCGATCTCTTCATCGGTGCTGGTGGAGAGCAGTGAATATGTCCCCGGCAGGTCCACCAGTTTGTACCGCTTATTGTTGAAGGAGAAGCCGCCCTCAGCGCGGGCGACCGTCTTGCCTGCCCAGTTGCCTACATGCTGGCGCAGGCCAGTCAGCGCATTGAACAGGGTGCTTTTGCCGGTGTTAGGGTTCCCGGCGAGCGCAACAACATAATCCACCGCTTCGACATTAACGCCGAGCTTCTTCAGCATGGCCTGGTTGTAGGCCGGGCACGATTCACAGGCTGCAGAGCTGTGTCCCGTCATGGCTGGCCTCCCTGCAGGAGTTCTATCTCAATCTGTCGTGCCTGGGCGCGGCGCAAGGCGATCAAAGCATCGCGAACGCGATAAGCCACCGGATCGCCCAGCGGGCTGGCAAAATCAGCCGCCAGATGGGTCCCGGGGAGGATGCCCAGATCCATCAGCCGCCTCCGGCTGGCCCCGGTACAGACTAATCGGGTGACAATGGCCTCTTTTCCAATTGCCAGTTGGTCCAGTGTCAGGCTGGCCATAGGGTTTTCTCCAGTAAAAACTTCGCCACTCTCACATTTATTTTAGACAGGTCTAAATATCTGTCAAGCTGGAATTTGGAGGGTATCGCTCCTTTTTTCAGAAGCGGCGAAATGTTCACGTCCTCACATTGGCAGGACCCCCCGCCACTCTGTATAATCGCCCCTGAGTATCCGATGTAGTAGCAGCGTAAGACTGCCGGAGACAGAGGCCCTTGCCAGACCAAGACCGCCCGACCGTGCCATCAGATCTGTACACCGAGAGTTACTTCCGGACGGCCTGCGAAGGATACCAGGAGTTCAACCTGACCGAGGGCGATCACCTGTCGCGGCGGCTGGCGGCGGCTTTCGAGCTGGCCGAGATCGAACCGGGCATGGCGGTGCTGGATATCGGCTGTGGGCGCGGGGAAATCCTGCGCTGGTGCGCCCGCCACGGCGCGAATGCCTACGGCATCGACTATGCCGCGGTCGCTGTTGACATGAGCGCCGCCGTGATCGAGCGATCAGCCGGCATCGCTCAGGGCAGGATCGGGGTCAGCCAGGCCAATGCGCGGCAGCTCCCTTTCCCCGCTCAGACTTTCGATCGCGCACTCATGTTTGACGTGGTCGAGCATCTCTACCCCTGGGAGCTGGATGAAGCCCTGCGAGAGGTCTACCGGGTCCTCAAGCCGGACGGCCGTTTCATCCTCCACACTGCGCCGAATGTCTGGTACGACCGCTACGCTTACCCGGTGGTCCGCTTCTTCCGCACGCTGATGGGCCAGGGAGCGAAGTATCCCCGCAATCCGCGCGAATTTCTGGTCGATGTGAACGCGCATGTCCATGTGAATGAGCAGAGTCTGTTCAGTCTCCGCCGCGTGCTGACCGGGGCGGGTTTCGACGCGCAGGTCTGGCTGGACAGCCCGCCGCAGCGCTGGGACAGCGAGCCGCTCGGCCAGGTGCGCCGCCTGCTCTTCCATACCCCGCCCTTCCGCTGGTTCTTTGAACGGGAAGTCTTCGCCGTTGCAGCGAAGCGGACCTAGAAAGATCGGGCGAATATGCGCGACAAGCGTCCCGTGGATGAACTGAGCATCGAAGAGCTGGAACGTATCCTGGCGATCCGGAAGCGAGAGCGCCGCATACAGCAGCTTCACCGCCTGAGTCGGGAGGGGCGGCGCACGGTGCCGTCTATCCCTCAGGTGGAGGCCCCGCCTGTTTCGCTGCCGGAGACACCTGACGACTTCCCCCCGGAAGTTGCACCGGCAGCCCGGCAGCCGGCGCCCATCGCCGGGGATCGGGGCGGGGATGCCGGCTCCGGACCGGCGGGCGCTTCCCCCCTCTTTGTAGAAGACAACACCGGCCCGCGCTTCGTGAGCGAATCCACATCTGACCCGGGCGAACGCAATGGGCAGCGCAGCCCCTTCATGAAACGGGTGTGGAATCGCACCCTGATTCTGGTGGAGGCGCTGGCCTTCTTCGGCATCATCATCATCGGGGTGCAAATGGTTCAGGCGTTGCGGACGCTGCAGGAAGAGAGCGCGGCAGTTCAGGCCGAAGCCCAGGCGGTCGCCCTGTCCGGCATACCGACCCTGACGCCAACACCAGAAATCAGCCTGAATCGGATCGTGCTGCCCAGCGGCCACACGTCCCCAACCTCTTCCGGCGGCGCGCAGTTCAACCTTAACGAAATTCCAGCCAACCTCCGGCCGATCGTCCAGCAGCAGCTCATCGCCCCCATCGCTATGCCTACGCCGGGGCCGGAAAGCCCGGTGCGTATAGAGATACCCCGGCTCGGGGTGGACGCGCCGGTCGTCAGCGGGACAGACTGGGAGGCGCTCAAGCGCGGCGTCGGTCACCAGCCCAACAGCGGGCTGCCCGGCGTGACGGGTAACATGGTGCTCTCCGCCCATAACGATATCTACGGCGAGCTTTTCCGCTACCTGGACCGGCTCCAGCCGGGGGATGAGATTATCGTACACACCCTCACCCAGCGCTACCGGTATGTGGTCCGGGACAGCCAGATAGTATCTCCCTACGCCGTTCAGGTGATGGATCCTACGACCACCCCTACCACTACGCTGATTTCCTGTTATCCTTATCAGGTGGATAATCAACGGTTTGTCGTATTCGCCGATCTACAGTCGTGAAAGAGGTCCGCAGGAGGGCCATCCGGCTGCCAAGGAGAAATATCTATGTCCAAGAAGAGTAAGCGCGTCAACATCTCTCAGGAAAGCCTGGATCGTGCGCGGCGAGAAGCATCCGGCGAAATCGTAATCGCCCGCCCTCCGGTAGCCGCCAAAGCCTCCGAATCGAAACGGACGACGCCGATGGAGGCCGTCCGCAAGACCTCACCGGAAGACCTCGCCGCTGAGTACACCTATGTCATATCGGACCTGCGCAGCATGGGGCTTCTGGCTGCTTCACTGTTCGGCGGGCTGATCGTACTGGCGATACTCTTCAGCTAACCCTGTGCCCGACCAGTCCAGAACGCTCCTCCCGACGGAGGGGCGTTCTTCATTCCCATCTGTGATAATTCTCACATTTCTTGACACTGCCTGTGCCGCAGTCTATACTCTGCGCACCTTATAACGGAACAGACTCCAGAGAATGTGCCGTACCGCGATCGCCGTGTGTTGGTCGCCCGGCCTGCGCCGCAGGGATGCGCCAGGAGCGCAGCCCGGGGGCCGGACTTCGGCGCGTTTCCGCGAATGGACCTATGCAGCGAGAACGTGTCGCAGATGATATCTACATCTTCACCAGCGATCTCTATGCGCAAGTAACTGCCGGCGCCGTAGTGACTCCTGAAGGCGCCATCCTGATCGACACGCTGGCTTTCCCTGAAGAAACCCTCCAGATTAAGAACTACCTCGAAAAGCGGCTGAATTGCCCGGTCCGCACTGTCATCAACACGCATTATCACGCCGATCACACCTTCGGGACATATCTCTTTGACCAGGCTCTGGTTGTCAGCCATGCGTTGTGCCGCGAGCTTCTGGATACACGGGGGCGCCGGAGTATCGAAGATGCCCGGCGCAGCTCCGCCGAGTTCGCCGATGTTGAGGTCGTGCTGCCGACCATGGTCTTCAAGACGGGGACGATGACCGTCCATCTGGGCAATAAAACAGTTGAACTCTGGCACTCCCCCGGCCACAGCCCCGATTCCGTTGTCTGCCATGTGCGCGAGGATCGCGTCTTATTCGCCGCCGACACCCTGATGCCCGTCCCTTTCTTTGTGGATGGCAGCTTTGACGATTTTGCTGCTTCGCTCCGGGCGCTGCAGGGAAAGACGTTCGAGAGCGTCGTACAGGGACATGGCGAGATCATCCTGCGCGGCGAAGTGGACGAGAAGCTGCAATCTGACCTGGACTACCTGGCCAGACTCAAAAAACATGTCGAAAAAGCGCTCACGCGGAAAAACCCGGAGGAGTATCTGCAAAAGATCGATATCGAAAAATGTGGCAAGAGCCGCATCCCGCTCAACGGCGCTGTGCAGAGTCTGCATCGAGCCAATCTGCGATCACTGTATAACGAGATGCGGGCTGCCCAGGCGCAGACCCCCGCGATAGCCAGCCAGCCTTCCGGCGACAGGGTGTAGGCAAAAGGCATCACTTTCTCTATACTCACTGGTAAGTGTAAGCAAGCCGAACGCCGCGGCTGATCCTGTTCCTGATCCGGTATCCGCAACACCCCATGTCCTGTAGCCATGAGAAGGAGTCCTGCTGTGACAGCTCGATTTGCCCTGGTCACTGATACTACCGCCGATCTGCCCGCCGATCTGATCAAGGCGCGCAATCTCTATATGATGCCGCAGATCATTGTCTGGGAGCGTAAGAGCCTGCGCGAAGGTATTGACATCAATGGCCCCGATTTCTACGCCCGTCTGGCCACCGCCACTGAAATGCCCACCACCTCGCGCCCGGTTCCGGCGGACGCGGCGGAACTCTTCCGCCGTGCCCGGGAAGAAACAGGGGTGGATGAAGTCGTGGTCCTGACCGTATCCAAAGATGTCAGCGGCACTGTGTCCGCGGTTGAGGAAGCCCAGAGAGAGGTGGATTTCCCCGTTCACCTGGTTGATACGCGGACGGTCTCGCTGGCGCTGGGCATCACCGTGCTGCATGTAGCCGACGCCCGTGACCAGGGCGCTTCGGTCGAAGAAGCGATCGCCCTGGGCAGGCGCCTGGCCGCCGGGAGTCGGGTGCTGTTCACACCGAGCACGCTGGAGTTTTTGCGCCGGGGCGGGCGTATCGGCGGCGCCAAGCATCTGCTCGGCACGGCGCTGAACATCAAGCCGATTCTAACCCTGCAGGACGGTCACGTGGAGGCGCTGGAAAGCGTGCGCACGCGCAAGCGCACCCTCAAGCGCATGGTCGAGCTGATCGGCGAGTATCGGGATCCATCCAGGCCGCTGCATATCGGGGTGATGCATGCCGACGCCGCAGAAGAAGCGGCGGAGATCGGCGCTGAGATTCAGCAGACATACCAGCCGGCCAGCCTGATGACAAGCTGGCTCGGCGCATCTATCGGGGTACATGCCGGGCCGGGCGTCCTCGGTGTCGCCATCGTCCAATAATCCCGCAGCCTGCAGGATAGAAACCCGGGGTCTTTCAGGGTGTTATTGATTAACAGTGTTGACCTGTTTGGCCTGACTCTACTTATCAGGAGGACTACGTGACCGCCCGAGTTGCCCTTATCACCGACAGCACCTCTGATCTCCCGGTTGATCTCGCCCGCGAGCGGCAGATTTACGTCGCGCCGCTGCATATCCTGTGGGGGGGCGATAACCTGCGCGACGGCGTCGATATGACGGTGGAGCAGTTCTATCAACGCCTCAAGACCGACAGCCAGCTCCCGACAACGTCCCAGCCTTCTCCGGCCGCCTTTGCCGAGCTTTACCAGCAGGCCCGTTCTGAAACCGGGGCCGATTCTGTCCTGGTCATGACCATTTCCGCGGACCTCAGCGGGACATTCGCCTCTGCTCAGCAGGCCTGCCAGATGGTGGACTTTCCGGTGCGGGTGGTGGACCTGCGGACCGCTTCTATCGCCACCGGACTGGCGGTATTCAAGGTGGCGGATGCGCGCGATGCCGGGGCCTCCCTGGACGAAGCGACGCAGCTTGCCCAGTCGCTAAGCACCCGCACGCAGCTTGTCTTCAGCCTCGACACGCTGGAATTTCTGCATCGGGGCGGACGGATTGGCGGCGGACGCCGCCTGTTGGGGACGGCGTTCAACATCAAGCCGATCCTGCATGTTGTAGATGGCAAGATTGAAGCGCGGGAGAGCGTACGCACGCGCAAGCGCGCCCTCAGCCGTCTGCTGGAGATCATCAACGAGGTGGTGGACAGAGATAAGCCGCTGCATATCGCCCTGCTGCACGGAAACGCCATTGAAGAAGCCCGCTGGCTGGAAGAGGCTGTCCGGCAGCAGTACGAGCCGGAGCGAATCCTCGTCGCTTCTATCGGCGCGGTGATTGGCGTTCATGTCGGGCCTGGCGCCATTGGCTTTTCTGTCCTGCAGTGACGATCCTGTCTGGCAAGTCCCATCGTAGCCGCCCTGTTCCCGGCCTGCCGGCTTCCCAGCGCCGCCCGCGCCAACGGCCACGATGGGACCCGCCCCTGCCTTAACGACGCGCCAGAGCTAAAACCGAAAGGAATCGTGATGCAGCCACTTACGCCGCAGGATGTGCAGAAGGCGTTGGATGCCTTCGGACTGGGGTTGAAAATTCGCTTCTTCGACCAATCGACCGCTACCTCGCAGGAGGCTGCCGACGCGATCGGCACTGAGCTGGGCGCTATCGTCAAGAGCCTGTGCTTCATCGTGAACGGGGCGCCGGTTATCGTGCTGGCGGCGGGCGATCAGCGGGTGGACGATCGCAAGCTGGCGGCGCTGTACGATGTTTCCCGCAAAAAGGTGAAGATCGCCACCCCGGAAGAGTGCGTGGAGATATTCGGCTACTCGCCAGGCAGTGTGCCGCCGGTCGGTCACCGCACGCCCGGCCTGCCCATCTACATCGAAGATTCGCTGGGGCGTTTCACCCAGCTTTACGCTGCAGCCGGCGCGCCTAACGCGATCTTTCCGGTCACCTGGGCGCAGCTTCATCAGATCACCGGGGGGCAGGATGCCGATCTCAGGCGGGTAGAGCAGGTCGAAGAGTTGTGATCAGCCGCGCTATCCCACGATTTCGCACATTATCCAGCGGAATCCCACCGCCAGAAACCAGTATCCACTATCGTGATCGACTCTTGTGGGTTAACTGCCCAGCGCTGCCTGCAGGTCTGCCGCTGCAATCGCCCCCTGACGCAGGATGCGCAACCCGCCCGACGTATCGACGGCAGCCACCGTCGAAGGTGTGCCTCCCGCCGCCGGACCGTCATCCAGATAGTACGCCACCGCCGCGCCCAGTTGGGCAAACGCATCCTGAGCTGTCAGCGCGGGCGGGCTGTCGGACAGGTTGGCGCTGGTCACGGCCAGCGCACCGCCCGCCGCCCGGATGATAGCCCGTGTCAGGTCATGATCGGGCACGCGGACACCTACCGTCGGCCCGGCAGTCAGGTTAGAGGGCAGATCGGACACCCTGGGGAGAACCAGCGTCAGCGGCCCCGGCCAGAAAGCCTGGATCAGCCGGTGAGCGGCTTCGGGCACCCCCGTACACACCTGTTCGATCCGGCCGGGATCGCTGAGCAGCACGGGAATCGGCCTGTCTTCCGGGCGACCCTTGACGGCGTACAGACGCGCCAGCGCTGCCTCATCCAGCAGGGCAGCCACGCCGTACACCGTGTCCGTCGGCAGCACGATCAGCTCTCCACGCCGGAGTGCCGTGTAGACCAGCGGCGCGGTGCGTATGTTCAGGGGCAGGATGCGGGTCATTGAACAATCTCGACGACCCGATCATGTCCGGCATAGTCAGGGAGGACGCGAACCTCCGCGCCGGGGAATGCTTCCTGGCACAGGATGGCTACGGCATCCCCCTGCCCGGCGCCGATCTCCAGCAGCAGGCAGAATCGATCGCCCAGCCGCTCCACCGCGCCGGCGATCAACGCCCGGATCAACCGCAGGCCGTCCGGGCCACCGTCCAGCGCCAGACGCGGCTCATACCGCGATACCGGCAGCAGGGCAAGCTCATCCGATGGGATATAGGGCAGGTTCGCCACAACCAGGTCAGGCTGCACATCCGGAGGGAGGGCATCCAGCAGATCCCCCTGGTGGAATTGCACACCGGTCAGGCCAAGGCGGCGGGCGTTATCGCGGGCAACTTCCAGCGCATCCCGGCTGATATCGGTGGCGTGAACTATTGCGCCGGGCAATTCCGCCGCCAGCGAAAGCGCGATGACGCCGCTGCCTGTCCCGATATCGGCCAGGGTGAGGCCGTCCCCGTTTGGCGATTGCGCTCGCGCCCAGGCCAGCGCCGCCTCCACAATATGCTCGGTCTCCGGACGGGGGATCAGGACGGCTGGCGACACCCGAAACTCGTAGCGGAAGAAAGGCCGCGTCCCCACCAGATAGGGGATTGGCGTGCCTCGTGCGCTCTGTTCCACCAGAGATGTAAAGCGTTTTTCCTCGTCGGCGGAGAGAGCCTGTTCGGGATGAGCCAGAAGCGCCGTGCGCTGCCTGTCCATCACGTGGGCCAGAATCATCTGAGCATCAAGCCGGGGCGAATCAGAGACGGCGCTGAGCGCCCTGGCCGCCGCTTCCAGTACCGCGCCTACAGTGGTTCCGGTCATGCGCTGTTACGCCTCGGCCAGCCGCTCCGCCTGGTCACGCGTGGCCAGCTCCTCGATGAATTGGTCCAGGTCGCCTTCCATCACGCCGTGCAGGTTATAGCTGCTGACGTTGATGCGGTGGTCGGTTACGCGGCTCTGCGGGAAGTTATAGGTGCGGATTTTCTCACTGCGCTCGCCCGTCCCTACCTGACTGCGCCGCTCAGAAGCCTGCGCCTCCTGCTGGCGGTGCAGCTCCATCTCATACAGCCGGGCGCGCAGGACGCCCATCGCTCGCAGGCGATTCTGGAGCTGGCTACGTTCATCCTGGCAGGCCACAACGATGCCGGTCGGCTTGTGCGTAATGCGGATCGCCGTCTCGTTCTTCTGGACATTCTGCCCGCCAGCTCCCCCGGCCCGGAAGGTATCGATTTCCAGATCGTTGGGATCGATCTCCACATCGACTTCATCCACCTCGGCCAGCACAGCCACGGTAGCCGTGCTGGTGTGGATACGCCCCTGACTCTCAGTCGCCGGGACACGCTGCACGCGGTGAACACCGCTCTCGTACTTCAGGCGGCTGTAAGCGCCGCGACCTTTGACCTCAAAGACGATCTCTTTATATCCGCCCTGGCCGGTTTCACTGGCGCTGATGATCGATGTCTTCCAGCCGCGATCCTCTGAGTAGCGCATATACATCCGGGCCAGGTCCGCCGCGAACAACGCCGCTTCATCACCGCCGGTCCCGGCGCGGATCTCCACCAGCACATTCTTCTCATCGCGCGGATCGCGGGGCAGCAGGAGCGACCGGATATGCGCTTCCAGCTCGGACTGCCGGGCTTCGAGAGTCTGGATTTCCCCTTCAGCCAGCGCCATCATTTCCGGATCGGAGTCCTGATCCTTCATCTCGCGGGCAGCCTCCAGCTCCTGCAACACGCGGACATACTCTCGCGAGGCGGAGATGATATCCTCCAGCTCGGATTTCTCCTGTGCCAGTTCCACGACGCGCTCGTAGTCATTCAGGGTGGCCGGGTCCGCCAGCAGCGCTTCAATTTCGTTGTAACGGGCCTCGATGCCGGCCAGTTTTTCCAGCAGCATACCGTTTACACCTTCATCCAGAGAGACAAAGCCCCCTCATGAGCGAAGGGGCAGGCTATTGCCGCCTAAAGTATAGCGCATGGCAAATCTGGCGTCCATAGTGGCTCGGAGGCGTTCCGTCTGTCACGCTCATCTCTCAGCGGAGAATTCTGACGGTATTTATCTGCCATCGCGCATAGCCCTATAACGCATGTAGCCACACAGGCGATCGAGCGTCTTTCCGCTGGCACTCTCGAAGATCAGCATATCGCGCGGAATCGTCAGGATCGCAAACCGCACAGGCCCATCGGCCCCAACCGCGCCAGCCAGTCCCGCCCCTGAACGGTCAACTCATCTACACCGCTAAAGTCCTGCAAATACTCGAAAATAAAATACGGAAACGGGGCGGATCGTGCAGATCTATCTCTACCTTCATTGAGCTATTTCTCCTGGGACGGACAGCGGCTGCACGAGCACATTCAATACGACCGATGAGATGCTCGAGGCGCTATAATCTGGATACTTGACACACTGCCGGTATCAGGCGAGAAGAATATAATGGCGCCGAGCAGGCATGGGAGCAAAAAGTAGTTTCCATGTCCAGGACAAGGATAGCGAACGTGGTTGAGAAAGAAACCTATTCAGAAGAACAGGTGCTTATCCGCTCCTGGTTCTGGCTGCATGTCGTCTCGGTAGTAGCTATTGCGATGCAATACAGTCAGCCTGCCACGATTTTGGGACGCTATTCCCCAACTTCATTCCTGATTCTGGTCTTTTTCGTGATCACACTCCCTGTTGCATGGCTTATGACCAGATGGCTACGCAACAACATCGAAAATTTGATCTTACCAAAATACGTATTTGGCGCCCTGTTCATCGTATGCATAATCGCGCTTTTTGGGATCTGGGCTTTTCACATCGGTCCAACACGAAGTTACGCCGTCGTCCGACTCTATGCAACTTTCGTCATTTTCACCGTCGGCATCTGGTCTGTGCGGCATCTAGAGCTGCCTGACCGGGCGAAGTATATCCCCCCTGCGATCGGCATCATCAGTGCAGTTCTCCTGTTTTTTGTGGCAATGAATTATCCCGACGTCAAGTGGACTGATGAGGGATACACTGCCAGCGCAGCGTGGGGCTACATACAGACAGGCCGCCCTCTGCTCACAATGTTCTACCCACTAGGAGAAACAGTGGGTTATTCGATGATGTATCGCGGCCTTGGACTCTGGTTTAGCGTGTTCGGCATCAGCCTGGCGGCCGGACGCACTTATACCTATATTGTGGGACTGATCGCCCTCACGATACTGCTCGTGACGACGCGAAAAAAATACGGTTGGATGGAAGCATGGTCCACCTTCATCGTCGGACTTTACGGTTTTGTCACCATCAACTATCTCTATCCCGATGTTGAGATAGCCGTACTGCTCGCCGCCGCATTCGGATTGTTCGTTCTGGCTGAGACAACCGGGAAGGCCTGGCTGCATCTCTTTGTCGGCATCCTGCTTGGGCTGAGCGTGGACGGGCATCCGGTCGCCTACAGATTAGGCATCACGTTTGGCGCAGCATACCTGTTGGAGTGGGCAATCCTGCTGCGTCGTGAGCGCAAGTGGCGGGTGTACAGACCGGCAATCTATCTTGCTCTCGGCGGGGCGCTGGGTTTTGGAATGTTCATCAGCTTCTACCTCATCACAAATCCTTACTTTGCACAGCTTGCATCAGGCTCCCCATTCTTCCCTCATGATCTGCAAACAACATTCCAGATACTGCTTTCTCAGTTTGATAGCGCCATAACAGACGTTCCGCTTCTCCTGGGGATGGGATTGCTTGGGGCTGTATCTGTGTTACGACGCAACGGGAGGTTTGAACGGCTGCTTCTGATTTCATTCTTTGGGGCGGCGCTGATCCTGGCATTGATCTACGAACGGCATCGGCCCTATTACCTGATGCACAGCCTTGCCCCGCTCTCACTGCTGGCCGCTGCAGGCCTATACAAACTCAAACAGGGATATCCGGCGCGCAGCCAGATGGTCGTGATGATTGGCAGTATCGCGCTCATTGCTACGGCATCTGTGGGCATGCTGACTGATCGCGTTACACACAACTCAAACTTTGGCGCCGCCCTGAGCGTCGCCCGCGCAGTTCGCAGCATTGTCCCCGCCGATGCCGTATTAGTTGGCGTTGATCCCTTCTTTTTTGAGCTGGCAGACTACCCGCACTTCCTTGATATTATTGCGCCGGTCCACCGCCCTGGCTTCACGCCGGAGAGTGTGGGGGATGGTCAAAACTGGGTGGAAGCAGCCCCGGATGCGGTGGTAATCGTGCATGGGTACCCCCTTGTGGAGCATGTCGAAGATCTGGCAGCCTACGTGCGATCCCAGCCAGATATGCAACTTGTCCGCTGCTGGATTGTCGATACGCTGGGTAAGGTCGAGCTATTTATGCGGACCGCTGCGGAAGACGCGGACTCAGTCGTGGAGTGCCAGCCCCTGGAGATCAGTCCCTGATAGAGATATGGCATGACCGTATAGAATAAATCTTTACCTCCATGGGTTACAGCAAAGCTAACGGCCAGCGCATATGCCAGAAGGACGGTAATAAGTCGTATTACTCTCCCGGCGGCCTATTCAACAGCCCTTCTCTTACCCATAGCTCGACCCGGCCGTAACTCGAAGTCTGGAAGTCGCGCAACAATGTGAAGCCCTGATCGGTGAGATACGCCAACAAGCCTTCAGTCCGGGGCGGCTCCGGCCAGGTTTCGCTCAACACGATAGCGTCGGGCGAAATGGTCTCCCAGGCTTCGCGCGGCGATAACCCTTGATACGTGGTTAACTGCCCTTCGATAGCACCTCCGACGAACTCCGGATGATCGAGCAGCCCAAAGTAATAGGACTCAGCGGCCACAATCACGGTTTCTTCCGGCAGGATATCGCCAATCTCCTGCGCAATCGCGACAATATCTTGCTTTGCAGTTTGACGTCCAATGACGAACACATCCGCAACAAACCAGGTGACCAGCAACATCGACAACCACAGGACGAATGCGGACGACGGGTATACTGGTAGGCGGATACCAAGCAACATCGGAAGTCCCCTGGCAAAGCCACGGGCGGCCAGCAGAACCAGCGCCGGAAGCCCGTGCAGCAGGTAGAAAGGCGGAAAATAATGATAGGTCAGCACAATAATCGTCAGCCAGACCGTGAGCATCGTCAGCAGTAAACGATCGACCCGGTTTCGTACGCGCACTGCCGCTCCGATTCCGAGCATAAGACCCGGGAACAGCACCGGCACAGTTGATGTAATGTTGACCGCAAAATCGCTTATGACGCTCGCCAGAGTACCATCCCCCAATCGTGCCTGAATAGCTGTGAGGTACCCGCCCAACATGCTGCCAGTGCTCTCTCCCCCTTCCCAGGGAAAAGTTGTGCCCTGCCGCGTGAATAGATAGATACCCAGCCCGATAGCGCCGCCAGCGATCAACGCCCAGAAAGGTAGCCACCACAGCTTCCTATGCTGCCGCCAGTAACCGATATACTCTCCGAGGTAGAACAGAGCGAAGCCAACTCCACAACTGTAGGCCAGCGGCGCGGCATCAACAGATAACCCGGCCATTACACCTGCCAACAGATGTGCCCACCAGCGGCCCGCCTGCTGTCCCAGGCTGAAAAATAAGATGGCCAGCGAAAGATACAGCGCCGCCAGCATATCGGGCCGGATATAGTCGAGGCGCAGCACTACCGCCGTCCCAATCAGAATGACCAGCCAGGCGGTGAGGGCATCGTACAAACGATAGGCTGCGACAGCCAGCAGCGCCACAGAGATCCCGCCCGCCACGAAAATAAAGGCGCGTCCCAGAGCGAAGCTATACTCGCCTAACGAAAGCCAGAATGCCATAAGCCAGGTCCAGATGCCGGCCCATCCGTACTGTGACGGAAAGCTATGTCGATAGATGGCGGGATCGGTCTGGCCGGTTTCCAGCAGATTGCGAGCCATTGAAAAGACCCACTCTTCATCTCTGCCGTACATCGGTGGATAGCTGGTCAGAGTGGCTCACCCGATCAGGATTAACAGCAGCACGAGACTCGCCTACAGGAGTGACGCTCTGGATACGTCCCCCGCAGGGGATGCGCCGCCATATAACAGCCCTGACGCCCCTATGATGATCGTCGCCACCAGGAAGAAGCGCAGCGCCGCATAAGTCAGCAGGTGATTCCCGAGAAAAAATAACCATACGCCCACCAGCAGCAGGGCGGCGAGGATCATCACAACCCAGGCAGACCAGCGCCGGGCGCGC
>JARKNX010000152.1 GCA_029976025.1 Aggregatilineales bacterium
GCAGGAGCCGCTGCATTTTGAGGCGATTGTGGGGCAGGGCGTTCGCGCCCGGGTGGATGGTCGTGAAGTGCTGGTGGGCAGTCAGGCATTTCTGTCCGCGCAGGGCATATCGTCCGACGGGCTGACCGAGTCGGCGCTCCAGTTGCAAAACCAGGCCAAGACGGTCATGTGGGTCGCTGTAGATGGGCAGGCGGGCGGCCTGATCGCAGTCGCCGATACCATTAAGGACGGGTCAGCGGATGCTGTCCGGCGGATGCATGATCTGGGCCTGACCGTAGCCATGCTGACCGGGGATAACGAAATGACGGCGAAAGCCGTGGCGCGCCAGGTGGGCATTGATCGGGTCTTCGCCGAAGTGAAGCCGGGCGACAAAGCCGCCTATGTGCAACAGCTCCAGTCGGAAGGCTATCTCGCAGGTATGGTGGGCGATGGCATCAATGATGCGCCTGCGCTGGCCAGCGCCGATGTGGGAATCGCCATCGGGACCGGGACTGATGTCGCCATGGAGGCTGCGGATGTGACCCTGATCAGCGGCGATCTGCGCGGAATTCCGCGTGCGATCGCATTGAGCAAGGCCACAATGCGCACCATTAAGCAAAATCTATTCTGGGCTTTCGGGTACAACGCCATCCTCATCCCGATCGCAGCGGGTATTCTGGCGCCGTTCGACTGGGCGCCGCCATTCCTGCAACAGCTTAACCCGATTCTGGCGGCGCTGGCGATGGCCTTCAGCTCGGTGAGTGTCGTTTCTAACTCGCTCCGCCTGAAGGGGTTGAAATACCGGTCAGAGATCTGAGGACCTACCCGTGCACAGTTGAAAGCTGCGTGTATTCCTTCTGCTGGATGCCGAAGCGCTTGAACAACAGGATTTTGAACACGTCGAGCAGCAGCATAAAACTGATGGTCGCGATGAACAACCCCGGTATCAGCATGAAATCTATCGCGACCATCAGAATGCCGCTGGTCGCCATGAAAGACACCACAACGAGATCGATCCCGCTGGCTATCAGGAGCCACTTCCCCGGGAGCGAGCGCCAGAAAAAACGACGCTCGCGAATCAGATAGACGTTGGCTATAGCGACGAAGACCAGCATCAGGAACATCAGAGTATCCATGCGATCCGCGTCGAGGAGCAGGATATCGCGCCCGACAAAAAATACGCCGAAGCTGAAGATCAGCCAGCCGATCGCCAGGACTAGCCCACTTATCACCAGAGGGAAGCTGCGCCACTGATTGGGCTTGGGGGAGGGGTGTACGGGGTCCATCGTGAGTGACATCGATACGAAGTCATTGGCGAGCACCATGAGCAGGATATGCAACGGGCGGACAATCAGCGCCCCCGTCAGTAATAACCCCAGGCTGAGGAACAGGCCGAGGTGAAAGGTCTTGATAATTTTGTTGAGCGTGTAGGTCATGATGCGCTGGAAAATGGCTCTTCCAGTTTCAATGGTACTCAACATACCTTTCAGGCCCGGCCCGGTCAGGATCAGGCTGGCGGCAGATTTAGTTATGTCCGTGGCATTGTTCATGGCGATGCCGATTTCGGCCTGGCGAATCGCCGGGGCGTCGTTAATGCCGTCTCCCGTCATCCCCACGATGTGACCGGCGGCTTGCAGGGCTTCCACCAGCCTGTATTTATCTTCCGGGTAAACGCGAGCGAATATATCGAACCGGGCAGCGGCAGAAGCTATGTCCGCACGCAGGATTTCCGGTGTACAGACTTCTCCGGTGATGCCGACCTGCCCGGCGATGCTCCGGGCGGTAGATACGTCATCTCCGGTGATCATGATCACCCGCACACCGAGCGCATGTAAGCGGCTCACGACTTCGGCAGCATCCTTGCGAGGCTCATCACGCAGGGCGAGCAGTCCGGCTGTTTTCAGCGTCTTTCCGGGCTTGCCGGCCGCAATTGCAATGCAGCGATTACCCTCTGCTGCCCACCGTTCCACATCCTCAGTGAAATTAACGTCGTGATGAGTGAGGTGGTTGATAACATGAGGTGAGCCTTTAACGACGCGCAGGCATTTTTCGCCTTTGTTACGCCAGCGGATGAGCGATTCGGTGCGTTTGGTGGCGGGATCGAAGGGGATGAACTTCAGCCGCTCCGCTTTGCGATAGCGCGGCTTGGCGGTTTGAGCGGCATTCAGGATAGCGCTGTCGATTGGATCATGGGTGGCCTCATCGGCGGCCAGAGCAGCCAGCCGCAACAGTTTGCTCCTGGAGTATCCGTTATAGGTCCGGGTGTCAACCACGGTTAATTCGTTCTGCGTGATTGTGCCCGTCTTGTCTGTGCACAGCACATCCATCCCCGCCGCTTCTTTGACGGCGGTCAGCCGGGCTGCCAGCACATTGTTGCGAGTTAGTTTGCGCGCGCCGACTGCGGAGGCCAGTGTGAAGGTGACAGGCAGCGACACCGGAATCGCCGTAATGAGCAGCGCCAGGGCGAAGAGAAGAGTGTCAGACAGGGGGAGCTGAATGGCAATTGCGACCAGCACTACGGCCCCGCCCCGGACGCTGGCG
>JARKNX010000180.1 GCA_029976025.1 Aggregatilineales bacterium
TAACCTCGATATTTACATCACCCGCGTAGATGGGACGCAAGGCCCCATTCGCCTGACTTACGATCCGGCGCCTGACTTCTCACCGGTATGGGCGCCCGGCGGGCGCGAGATTCTCTATGTCTCCCGCCGCGGGGGCGATCAGGATATCTATATGCTCTCGCTGGATGACCCCACGGAAGCGGCAGCGGTCAACCTGACCGGGACGCCGCAAATCGATGAGGAACATCCGGCCTGGTCACCTGATGGGACCAGAATTGCCTACAGCGCGCGGATTGATGGCCTGGAAGCCGTATTCGTGAAGACGATAGCGAATCTGGATGCCGCGCCAGACCTCATCGATCGCGGCAGGGCGCCGGCCTGGTCGCCTGATGGGAACAGCCTGATCTATGTCGTTGATCAGGGCGGGCGCTCGATACTCGTTGCCGGCCAGGTGGGGACGGTGGGCGTGCCGAGTCAGGCTATTGATCTCCTGCTGCCGGCGGATAACCCGGACTGGACGGCGTGGCGCCCCCAGAACCTCCCTGCAGTGGCTATTCAGCCAGCGCCGCCGCTCTATAACGAACAAATCAGTTTTGTACAGGAAGTGCCGCCTTATTACCGCCTGGCTCTGCTGGGCGATGTGCAGGCGCCCAATCCGTATCTGAGCGACCGAGTCAACGATTCATTCATGGCGCTGCGAGAAGCCGTACTCGAGCGAACCGGTGTAGATTACCTGGGCGAGCTGGAGGATGCTTTCTGGCCGCTTGACCGCCCGCCTGAGCCGGGACAGGACCCTTTGAACTGGCACTTTGCCGGACGCGCGATCGCCCTGAACCGTAACCTGATTTACGGATTCCCTCCCCCGCTTGAGGTTGTGCGAGAGGATGATGGAATACGCACTTTCTGGCGCATCTACGCTCGCACGGCGTTGCAGGATGGCCAGATGGGCGAGCCGCTGACCCGGATACCCTGGGATTTCGCAGCCCGCTCCAGCGGCGATGTCCAGGCTTATGAAGAGGGCGGCCGGCTGAGATCCGGGGTGCCCGCCGGTTACTATGTCGATCTGACTCAACTGTTCGCCGATTTTGGCTGGGAGCGGATCCCGGCTGATCGGAGCTGGCGCCGCAACTTTAGCGGAGTGTCTTTCTGGGAGGCCGTGAAGAATGACGGCCTTTCCTGGCCGGAAGCTATGCTCGAAATTTACAGCGTAGAGGAACTAGACGCCTTCCTGGCACAGCCGACTGCCCCACCCACCAGCACGCTGGGGCCGCCGACTGCCACGCCGTCGCCGACATGGACGCCAACGCCGGAGCCGCCTGATCAGGCTGCGCCATCGAGTTAGCTGGGAGATGGGTTGAAGGAATGCCGCTGAAAAAGAACACCCAGCCTCGCAACCTGCAAGGTATTGCGCTTATTCTGGTCCTGGCAATTGCTGTCGGGCTTTTGCTGATGCGCCAGGGGCAGGGTGCGCCCGCACTCACGGTTAGCCTGCCAGTAGCGCAGGCGTCCCCAACACCTCAGCCTCCATCCTGGCAGGATGTGCTCCAGCAGCAGGTCCTGGCTAACGCCACGCCAGTCCCTCAGCCGCTCCTGCCGACAGACGACCATACACCGCCGACGCTGGCGCCCATCAATCCGGCGGCCCCGGTCATTCTGGAGCCGGGCCAGTTGGAAGGCGCCGCCGCAACGACAGCTCCGCTTGCTCTCACTACGAGACAGGAGGCCGCAGCGCCGGGGAGCCTGGAAGTAGTCAGCGCAGCGGGCAGGGGTGAGGTATCCTGGCAGCCTCCTCCCATGATCGGCCCTATTTCTGTAGACCCGCGCGATCACTACTGGTTCGCCCGGCCAGTGGATTCCGACGCTGTTAATTACGGGTTGTTCTACTATTCCTTTGGCTCAGACGGTCCGGATGATCTCTGGCGGGTTCACCATGGCCTTGATATGCCGAACCCGATTGGTGAAAGCGTGCGCGCAGCAGGGCCGGGGACGGTCGTCTGGGCGGCCAACGGATTCCGGGTGGAGCAGCCGGATGGCACGGTCACAGAGACGACCTACTCCTACGGCAACACAGTGCTGATCGAGCACGATTTCGGATATCGGGGTATGCGTCTCTTCACGCTGTACGCTCACCTGTCTTCTATTCTGGTTACACGCGGGCAGCGGGTAGAGACCGGCGATATCATCGGCCTCGTGGGGGATACCGGCGTTGTGACAGGATCGCACGTGCATTTTGAGGTACGTCTGGGCCAGAACAGTTACTATGCGGTACATAACCCTATCCTGTGGATGGTTCCCTACGCCGGGCATGGGACTATTGCCGGGCGCGTGATCGGCCCTGACGGTGACGTGCTGGATGATGCTGATATCTCAATCATCGACCGTGCCACAGGGCGCGTAGTGCGGACGGGTGCCGCGTACGTTCGCCAGGATATCAACCGCGATCACAAGCCGGACATTAATTTTGATCCGGTCTGGAATGAGAATTTCGCGGTGGGCGATATTCCAGAGGGGCGCTACCAGGTGGTGACGCGCATCGATGGCGTGCGAGTATCGCGGACGGTAGATGTTCACGAGGGGACGACAACCTTTGTCGAGCTGGCCCTCCCGCACGAAGCAACGCCGGAAGTGCCGCCGCAGGCTGAGGCCTCCTGAACGTGAGCCAGACGACGTAAGGATATCGTGGCGCAAGGGTGCCGTCAGGCAAGCGCGTTGTAAACGCATGGCGTGCCGGGGATCGAAGGATTACACTTACAGATGAGCACATGCAGACTGCCGTTTACTGGCGTGGGGACTTAAGGAGTCAGGCATGATCAGAAGAGGTAGCAGGAACCGTATAATGACGCTCCTTGTGGTGGTTGGGGCGATGCTGGGCCTGATTTATGGTGTCGGATTTGTCCTTGCTCAGGAGTCCAGTCGCCAGCTTATACCCGGGGCATCCGTTACCGCTTCGCTGGACAGGGAGACCTTTGCCCGGACATTCTGGTTTGATGGCACCTCCGGGCAGTCGGTGACGCTCTTTGCGTCTACAACGGCTGATGGCCTTGATCTGGCTATGCTGCTGAATGATTCCACCGGCAATTTGCTGGCGGTGGACAGCGATTTTGAGACGGTGGGCGCGGCAGCTATCGCCAATGTAACGTTGCCGGCGGATGGACGTTTCTACGTCACCGTAATACGTTCAACCGGGGCGGAGGGCGATGCCAGCGGTGAGTTTACGCTCACGTTTGCGGTAGAAGCCGGTGAGACGCCTGAGACGCCGGGGCCTGGCCAGCCTGTGGCGACCGCGGCTCTTCTGGTGACGCTGGATGCGGGGATTCAGGTGCCCCTTAGCTGGAACAGCACCGCTGATCTGGGTCTGGAGGTGCGCGATCCACAGGGCAACAGCGTGTACTGGAATAATCCGACAGCGGGCAGCGGTGTCTTTGAACGAAATGCCAACGGCAACTGCGTCGCTACAACGGATAATGCAGTTGAGCGCATAACGTTCACGCCTGGCGCGCTCCCGGTGGGCAGTTACGAGATCATTGTTTACTATCTACAGGGCTGTGACAACACTGATCCAGTCAGCTTCTCCCTTAACACTGTTGTCGATGGCAAGGCGCTGGAGCCAGTGACCGGCACGCTGCGCCTGGGTCAGGAGTTCCTCTCCAGCTTTGTGGTCACGGCGTCAGGCGAAGCCGCCAACGGAGCCAGCGGGATCAGCCCGGGCGACCGACTGGCTGATCCGACATCTTTCCTGGGCCGTCCTGATGTGACTCCCCTCACACTTGATACTACGGTTACCGGCCGTATTGACTCCCAGAATCCGTACCGGACCTACAGCTTTACGGGCGGGACGGGCGATATGGTCACTATCCGCATGAATGCGCTCGATGGCAATCTGGATACCAAGCTGTACCTGTTGGATCCTGCCGGCATTCAGGTCGCATTCAATGATGATGCGCTCAATGCCAACACCACTAACAGCGCAATTGCTAACCAGACTCTGGTGAGCAATGGCACCTATACTATCGTCGCTACCCGGTATGGCACGGATGTTGGCGGCACTGAGGGGAACTACGATCTGACGCTGACGGGCGCCGATCTGGAAGTCCCGGCGGCGCTGGCTAATCTTAACCTGCCGGTTGGCAGCATCGAGGTGGGCCTGCTCTGGAACACCAACGCAGATCTCCAGTTGCTGGTGCGCGACCCGTCCGGGAATGCTGTGTACGATGATATCCCCGTAAGTGAGACCGGGGGCAGGCTGGCTGAGGATGGCAATGTGAACTGCCGGAATACCACCACCAGTCCTGTGTCCTACATTTACTGGCCGCCCGATCGGCTGCCGCCCGGCACATACGAAGTTGAGGTCTGGTATCAGAATGACTGCGGCGATACATCGCCAGTGACGTTCAACCTGACGACCCGAGTTAACGGCGATGTCATTATCTCCAGCACCCAGCAGCCGCTGCGCGGCCAGATTTATCTCACCACCTTCATCGTGGATGTTAATGGCACGGCGACGGCGGGGGCAGGGGGATTCATCGGCGGCGCTGATATGTTCAACCTCAGCACCGAACTGGCGAATGCAACACCGATCAACTTCGGGGATACTGTATCCGGCACCATCAACCGGTCGAACAGATTCGACCTGTATGCCTTCGAAGGCGCCGCCGGTGACCAGATTCGAATTGGTATGCAGGCGACTGCCGGCACGCTTGATCCGATGTTGTATCTGATATCCGGGGATGGTCTTGAGCTGGCTGCCAATGATGATGCCGTAGTCAACGAAACGACCAATGCCCTGATCGACAACTTCACACTGGCGGCGGATGGTACTTACGTGATCATCGCCACGCACTACGGAGGGGTTTACGGCGGGACGAGTGGGACTTATAATCTCTCCATTGTCCGGCTCAACTGAGAGTTGTTGAGCATATCCCCGCTACAGGCGCGGCGGTCGCCAGGCTTGCGATAAGGCGCGCCTGCGGGTGAGATGTTGATAAACAGGGTCAACCCCCTACCTTTGAGGCGGGGCAGGTGGACAAAACCTCCTGTCCCGCTTTTCTCCGAGACGAATGAGATTCTGATAATTGTAAGGGAGTAAACATGTTGCCCAAGAAAATGCTGTTTATTCTTCCCCTGCTGCTCATGCTGGCCGCGGCGGGGTGCATGCCCCAGCCGACGCTGCGTTCTGAGCTTTTCCTCCACGATACCAGCCTGATCACCAGGGAGCCTTGCGCCGCGCCTTGCTGGAACAATATCACACCAGGGGAGACGTCATGGTCAGCGGCGCTGGAGATCATCCAGGGGGATACCAGATTTCAGGGCGTGGAAGTGAATACCGACGATCAGGAGGGGCTTATTCAGGCGGTGTGGCAGCCCGCGGGAAGTGGACAGTTCTGCTGCCGGATGCTGGCTGAAGGTGAAGGGGAGAATGTCTCATTCCTGTTCCTGGCCCTGGCTACCCCGGGCATCATTGTTGACCAGGTTCTGAATACCTATGGCGAACCGACTTATGTCACAACGTTTGATTTCACCGATCAGGAGTCGGTGGTCCAGTTGATATATCCGGATGTGCCAATGGTTGTGTCGGCGCTGGTCGGCACGAAGGAGTCATCCCTGCTGGCTAACTCGGAGATTGTCGCTATGCTGACCATGGCCCCTGATGAGATGGCCCTGATCCTGCAGACGACTGATCTCAAGCGGTGGGATGGGTATCAGGCTTACGCTACGTATGTTCAGGCGACGCCGGTCGTCACACCGAGCGTCACGCTGACCCCGGCTCCGAATTAGAAAAACTTAGTGCGGGATTAGAGATTGTGCAGCGCGATAGATCTGCACAATCTCTAAACATAAAACCGGGTATAGTTATCCATATACTCAAGAAGGCGCCCCGGATGGAGATGACACAGCCGCGCCATCCGGGCGTGCAGATCGTATGCCCAGGAGTGCATATTCATGGAAGACCAGCAACGCACCAGCAAACCTGAGGATCGGGAGCAACTTGTTGTCAGCATATCTCGCTCGGCGATCTACGTGATCGTCACTGCTGTTGTATTCTTCATCGTCGGTTATGGGATAGCCTGGTTCTCTTTCAACGCCGCTATTTCGGCCCGGGAACAGGGTCTCGAAGAGACAGTTCGCACGGCTGTCAGCGCGGCATTTGCTGATCTCGATCTGCCCCGGGAAGCTGCGCAGGTAGCCGCTCCTCAGGCTCCGGCAGCCCCGCAGATTGTCAATGTGAGCGTGGGCAATAGCCCGTCCCGCGGGCCGGAAGACGCGCCGATCACTATCGTGGAGTTCTCCGACTTCCGTTGTGGCTTCTGTGGCAGGTTCCAGGCTCAGACTTTGCAGCCGCTCCTGGACCAGTACGGGGATCAGATTCGCTTCGTCTATCGGAATTTCCCGGTTGTCGGAGGGGAGCGCGCTGCTGAGGCGGCTCAGTGTGTCTTTGCCCAGAGCGAAGAGGCGTTCTGGGCCTATCACGACCTTCTTTTCGCCAATCAGCAGACGACGGGCAGTGACGATACGTTGATTGCACTGGCCGGGCAGGTCGAAGGGCTTGACGTTGACGCGTTTCAGGAATGTCTGTCCGCGGATACTTACGTCGCGGCGGTTCAGGCCGATTTTGCTGATGGGATTAGCTACGGCGTGAGCGGCACCCCCACCTTCTTCATTAACGGGCGCTTGCTGGTTGGCGCTCAGCCGCTGACGGCTTTTCAGGCGATAATTAACGAAGCGCTGGCAGCGCAAAATGAGCAGCCTAGCTAAGTGACATACGGCGGGGCGTTACCGGTGCAAAAAGGTATTGTCCCTGTCCGGTATGGAGGGTATAATACGCCCCTGTCTATTCGATCAGGCAACGCAACCCCGGATCGCGTTCGCAAGAGGAGTCTTGTAAGATGGCTGTGACCGTTGGAGAAAGACCAACATCAATCAAGGATCTGAAGCCCAAGATGGCTTTGACCGGCATTGTCAAAAAAGTGGAGTTGTTTGGGGCTTTTGTTGATGTCGGTGTGGGCCAGGACGGCCTTCTCCATATCTCACAGTTGAGCTCCGGACATGTACGCAATGTCACGGATGTTGTAAAAGAAGGCGACCAGGTCGATGTCTGGGTTATGGAGGTTGATCCGCAGAAGAAGCGCTTCAACCTGACCATGCTGCGCCCGCCGGAAAAAGGCTGGGACGAAATCAAAGAGGGTGATGTGCTGACAGGCAAAGTCACCCGCATTGAGCGATTCGGCGCCTTTGTTGATCTGGGCACGGAGCGCCCGGGGCGTATCCACGTTTCAGAGCTGTCCACTGAGTTCGTCAGGAACCCGGAGGATGTAGTCAAGGTGGGCGATGAAGTCAGGGTCAAGGTCCTGACCATCAATACGCAGAAACGCCAGATAGACCTGAGCATCAAGGCGCTTGATGAGACTGCGGTTGTCGAGAAGATCGAGGAGGATGAAGAGTCCGCCCACGAGCCGACGGCTATGGAGCTGGCGCTGCGGCAGGCGATGAAAGGGACGGACCTGGAGGATGAGATTCCTGTCCGCGCGCGTCGCGATAAGCGGAATCGGCAGGAGCGCCGGGATCGCAAGCAGCAGGAAGATATCCTGGCTCGCACTCTTCAGCAGCGCAAGGCGTAGTAATCCTGGTGAATTGAAAAGCGGTGTCCGTTGGGGGACACCGCTTTTGATTTCTCCGCTGTCAGGCCGGCGGGCTAGATCAGAACGCCGGACGGCGCATAAATTGAACGATCTGGATCGTGGCGATAATGAAAATGATCGTCATCAGAATGGCCGAGATCAGGCACCAGGTACAGACAGTGTACATAATAAATAACTCGGTATACGTCAGGTATAGCGAGAACAGGAAGCCAAACAGGGCCATGCCGAATACCAGAAAAGTGCCATATTCCCGCAGGAAGGAGGCGCGATTCTCCAGGACCCAGACGGCCAGAATGGCAAGGTAACCGCCAAAACCGAGAAGGGCAACCGGGAAGCCGAGTATCCTGGCGTACACACTGGATTGCACGAAGCCGCAGTCCACGGCAATTGCTCCCTCGACGCCCGGTTCGTCGCCAGTGCTCCCGGGACATGTCGTATTGCTCCCGGTAAGCTCTGCCCAACTCATGTACCCGGCGACGAGTAGTCCCAGGATGGCGAGGACGATCCCGACAATGCGCAGCCATTTATTCCCAACGCTGCTGTTATTTGTTTTTGACGCAGGTGCCATAGAGATCCCTCACAATAGTGATGAATTTGAACCACTTCCAGTATACAAATAGCGATTATAACATATACACAAGAGTTCTTGTCTCTGTAATGGTCGCCGAATATACTTGTCGAAATCGTATCTCGTCGCATAATTGCTTAAGCTGCGGCTTACACTATGGAACTACAGCAATTCCTTAATTCCTTACCGGCGCTTTCCCCCGCTGACACTCTGCTCATCGAGAAGGCCTATGAGCGGGCGGAGCAGGCGCATCGCGGTCAGAAGCGCAAGTCGGGCGAACCGTTCTTCGCCCACTGTCTGGCGGTGGCGCAATTGCTGGCCGAATTTCGGCTGGACGCGGCTACTATTGCGGCTGGTCTGCTGCATGATGCCGTCGAAGACACCAAGCTGACTCTGGAAGATATTGAGCGCGAATTTGGCATTGAGGTGGCGCGCCTGGTGGATGGCGTGACCAAGATGGAGCATATCCCCACCCAGAGATCTGTCAAAGATCATGATAAGGATGCCGAATTCCTGCGTAAGACATTTCTGGCCATGGATGATGATGTGCGGATCGTGCTAATCAAGCTGGCTGATCGGCTGCACAACATGCGCACACTGGGCTATCTGCCTTCCGAGCGCCAGGTTGAGGTGGCGCGGGAGACGATGGACATCTTCGCTCCACTGGCGAATCGGCTGGGTATCTGGCGCATGAAATGGGAGCTTGAGGATCTTGCGTTTCGCTACATCAATCCAGTCGCCTATCACGATATTGCGGCCCGGCTGGAAGATCGCCGGGTCGAACGGGAGGCGGAGGTCCAGCGGATCGCTGATCGGCTCGTTCACCGCCTTGAGGAAGAGGGCATCAAGGCCAAGGTGACAGGCCGCCCCAAGCATATTTACAGCATTTACCGGAAGATGCTGCGCAAGGAAGTCCCTTACGAAGAAGTTTATGATGTCCGGGCGCTGCGCGTGCTGGTTGATGATGTGCCAACCTGTTACCGGGTGCTGGGGATCGTACATGCGTTGTGGCGACCGATGCAGGGCGAGTTTGACGATTATATTGCTGGCCCCAAAGACAACTTTTACCAGAGCCTGCATACTACGGTCTATGACGAGCTGGGCAAGCCTCTCGAAGTTCAGATTCGCACCCTTGAGATGCATAATAACGCTGAATACGGCATTGCGGCTCACTGGCGCTATAAGGAAGGCGCTCAGCGGGATGATGAGGCGTTCGAGAAACGAATCGGATATTTCCGCCGTTTGATGGCCTTCACGGAGGAAGAGGACGCCCAGGATCAGAGCGCCGCCGAATTTGTGGATGCGCTTAAGTCGGAGGTATTCCAGGACCGCGTCTATGCCTTCACCCCTAAAGGGGATGTCGTTGATCTGCCGATGGGGGCTACGCCGATCGATTTCGCTTATTACATCCACACGGAGATTGGCAACCGCTGCCGGGGCGCCAAGATCAACGGCAAACTGGTTGGCCTGGATTACAAGCTCCGGACCGGCGATCGCGTGGAGATTCTGACGGCCAACCGCGGCGGCCCCAGCCTGGATTGGCTCAGCCCCTACCTGGGCTACACCTCGACAACGCGCGCGCGCTCTAAGATACGCCAGTGGTTCCGGAAACAGAACCGCGAGAACAATATCGCGGCTGGCCGTGTGGCCCTGGATCGCGAGCTCAAACGCCTTGGGCGCGCTGATATGTCTTACGATGAGGTCGGCGGGCTGTTCTCCATGAAGGCCGACGATTTCCTGGCGACAATCGGGCACGGCGAGATCAACAGCGGGCAGATCGCCTCGCGCATCCTGGAGGCGGAGCGGCGCGTCGGGCGCGAGACGCTTGACCGCGTCCTGCGCCAGATTGGGCGAGAAGACCTGACCTTCGAGCAGGTGGCGACTCTGTTTGTCTTCAGCCGGTCTGACGATTTCCTCTCCGCGATCGGCTCTGGCGATATCACTGCGGAGCAGATTCGCGATCGTATCCGGACGGCGGATGCCTGGCAGGATGAGGCAGCTGAGATCGCCTCTGTTGATGCCTCCGATGGCGTCGAGATTGCCGGAGGAGGGAACGGCCTGCTTATCAATCTGGCGCGCTGCTGCAACCCGACGCCGGGCGACTCGATTGTGGGCTATATCACCCGGGGGCGGGGCATCACTGTTCATCGCAGCGACTGCAAGAATATCCTGAACATAGACGAGCCTAACCGGCTGCTCCCGGTGAACTGGCGCCGGACGGGGGTCGCCCATAAGTCGTATCCGGTGCCGATCATGATTGTCGCTTACGACCGCGAAGGTTTGATGCGCGATATTGGTGGTGTGATTGCAGACGAACAAATCAGCATGTCCAATGTCAGCATCACAACGAAACAGAAGGTTGCCACTTTCCTGGTCACCATGGAGATCGTCGATGTTGCGCAGCTCACACGGGTGCTGAATAAGATCGAGAAGCTCCCCAGCGTGGTCGAGGTATACCGACGCACGGCTGTCTGATGAGGCGTTCCTGCCTGATATTGCTGGCCAATTCGTGTAGCCGCCTGAAAGAACCCGGAATGCTGCACTCATGAAGAAAATCCGAAGGCGTACTGCGTTTTTGGAGATAGCGGGCGCGCTTGTGCTGATTATGCTTGCGGGCGCTTCGCTCACTGCTGCCGGGCCTTCTGGCGCGGCTCCGGGGCGGACTCCTACCCCCGCGTCACCCACGTCGGCTGTTTCAAATGATTCAAGAGCACAGGAGCCTCTTGAATCGCTGGCAGCAATTGTCAATGCTGAGAATCGGGAATGGGAGAACGTGACCTTCTGGGAGGGAGGAGTGCTCGGCGATTCTGCGCTGGCGGTGCTGCGTATCGCCCCGGAACCCGGTGAGCGCTTCCCCGACTTCGATATGGAGCTGCTGGATGGCAGCGTATTTCATTTGGCGGACAGTGAGGGGCCTGTGCTGCTCAATTTCTGGGCGTCCTGGTGCGGGCCGTGCCGGCTTGAGCTGCCCTATCTGATAGAAATGGCTGCCGATGTGCAGGCGCCATTCAGCATAGTGCTGGCGAATGTCTGGGACGAAACGGAAAGCTATCGCCAGTTTGCCAGGGCTGAATTTCCGGAGACTCTGCCGTCCGGCCGTCTGGAGGATGGGCAGGCAGCTGAGTTCGGCTTTCGGGGTATCCCGATCAGCGTTTTACTGAACGCGGAGTTGACAATACAGGCCGTCCACGTGGGCAACATCACGCCAGGAGTCGTGGATTTCTTCTACAACCTGGCTGCCCGGGGGGCGCAGTTACCGCCCGAATTCGTTGATCTTCCGGCAACACAACTGCCGATGCCTGCGGAGGCGTTGCTTACAGAAGTCGAGCAGGCTAATCGAGCGACTAATTCCCAGACGTTCTGGAGAGGCGGGCTTATCGGCGAGCCAGGGGGGCCAGAGGTAGCCCTGCAGGCAGGCGAAAAGCTGCCCGGTTTCGGCCTGATGACACAACGTGGCGAGCCATTCCGCCTGGACCTGGCAGGCGGACCTGTCCTGCTCAATTTCTGGGCGTCATGGTGCGGCCCGTGCGCAGAGGAGTTTCCGCTCCTGGTTGAGGCGAGTGCTAACTCTAATCTGCCTTTCGGCATAGTCTACGTGAATGTATGGGATGACGAGTATTCTGCGGAGAGGTTTCTGGCTGAATACCCGCCTGAACTACTGGCCGTGATCGACCGCGCCGGCCAAATCCCGCCTCTTTACCACCTGGAATTCATCCCCGTCTCGGTTCTGATTGATGGCGAAGGGGTTATCGTGCTGATTCAGAGCGGCCCCGTCAATACTGCCGTTCTGGAATTCGCAGCGGCGCTCATCCGCGAGGCTCAGCCTGTTTCTGCGCCATGACAGGGCCACTCCAGAAGCGCCGGGATTCCCTTTCGCTGCAGCACAAAGCCTGTCCCAGACTAATGGAAATGTCTTACTTTATAATAACTATTGTATTTGGTTGAAACATACTATTCTGCTATACTGACAGATGGAGTATACCCCGCGGCCAGGACGCAGCAGGCCGCGATAACGATCAACGGGAGCACTTCATGATGGCGTATCGCAGATTGATTGAATCAGCCCGCCAGACCTTCGCAGCGTTGCCCGCGGACAGGAATGTGCTCATCCTGCATCCTCAATTTCGCTACCATAACGCCCTTATAGAAGCCCTGGTCGAAGCGGCGGGCCGGCGTGTCCTGTACGTTACTCTGCCGCATCCCGGGACTGATCTTGCCGCCGTATGGGATGCACTGGCGGCAGAATTGGGTGGCGCGCTACCGCTGTTGGGCGCAATGTCACCGGCGGCTGCGGCTGAAGCGTTCTGGCGTGTGGTCGGGTCGGGACCTCCTCTCATGATGGTGCTTGGCGCTTACGATTTCGCGGAGGATTCTGTCCACGATTTCGTGGCGCGCCTCGCCGCTCAAAGAAATGAACTGGCTAGATTCGGCGAGGCTGCTTCCTGCATCATTATGCTTGAAAGCAGGGTATGGCCGTCCCGGCTTATCGATCGGCTTGACACGCCGGACAGAGTTGTGACGCTGCCCGTTTCTGCAGAAGATATGCTGCTGGATTACATGGCTGCTGATAGATCGCGCGTCCTTCTGGAAGTGCGGACACTCGGCCCCGGGCAGGTGCTGGTAGACGGACGAAAGATAGAACAGTGGGATGGGGCGCTGCCGCGCGCGTTGTTCTTCTACTTTGTGGATCGCGGCATGACCACGCGCGATGAGGTCTTTATGACTTTCTGGCCGGACCTTTCTACGCGCGAGGCGACCAATGTCTTCCATGTGACAAAACGCAAGATCAGCGAGATTCTGAACGTCGATCTCACGGTCTATTCGTCAGGATTTTATCGTATTGCCCCTAATATTGACCTTCACTATGATGTTGTTTCGTTCGCCGAGGCGGTCCAGAACAGCGCAGTAGCTGAGCCAGACGAAGCGCAGTTTCTGCTTGAGCGGGCTATCAGCCTGCATGAGCGGGATTTCCTGCGTGACTTCGACCAGGCATGGGTTGTACGGCGCCGTGGCGAACTCCGGGCCATGTATGTGGACGCCCTGACTGCCCTGGCGCGCCTGTACGAGGATCGAGGCTTGAATACTGAGGCGCTGGGCCTCTACAACCGGGCGTTTGGAGTCTTTCCTCAACGCGAGGATTTGGCCCGTTCACAGATGCGCCTCTATGAACAATCCGGCCATGCCAGCCGCGCCCTTCTGGTCTTCGACAGGCTGGCTGATGAGTTACGAACTTCTCTGAATGTCGCGCCCAGCCCGGAGACGGAAGCACTGGCGGAAGCGGTGCGCCAGAAGATGGCCCCGGCATAGGGCGGACTCAAGCCGAGAGACAAAGACCGCGATACCCAGAAGAGGGGCGCGGTCTTTTGATTCTAACCTGCGCCGGGAGGGTTATTCCTCATCCTCCTCCAATACTTTGTCATAGCCGCTGCCTTCGTCATCGCTATTGCCGTTTTGCACAGCCTGTTCTGATTTTGCCCGGCGTGACACCGGCTTGAGGCGTGGCTTCTGCGGCGCTGGTTCAGGCTCGGGCGCGGCGGGAATATCCGGGACAGCCAGCGACGCCTGATACTGCACAACCCGGAGGACGGACTCCTTGGCGCGCATCGAGATCACATAATCCCCTTTGGCGCTGCGTCCAGCCTTTGGCGCAAGGCTGATTCGCATGTACTTCGGCTTGTCCCTGTTGGTGACTACGACGATATTGTCGTCGCGCCGCCCTACAATACCTGCCGCCAGCCCTCCCGCGTCCGCGGGCAGCTTCATCGTGATTACGCCGCTCCCAGCGCGCCCCTGCGCCGGGTAGTCGCTTATCGGGGTATATTTGGCCACCCCTGTGTCTGTGATCACCCAGGCGTACTGCCGGTCATCAACCACGCCGGCCCCGACCACACGGTCGCGCTGGCCCAGGAGCTTAACCCCCCGCATGCCGCCCGCAGGGAGGCCGGTTGGACGCACATCGTCTACCGGAAAGCGAATCGCCTGTGCTTGCGCGGTGAACAGGATGACCTGGTCGCCATCCACCACATAATCCACCCAGCCAAGTTGCGAATCATCGACATTCATGACGCGGAAAGCGTTAGCGGTCATACCTGGCATATCTTCCATCCGGATACGCTTGACATCTCCCGACAGCGAAGTGAGGAAGAGATAGCCAGCGGAGACCGACATGGGCAGACTCAGAGCGGCAACGATGTTATCTTTTTTCGTCAGTGTACACAGCGTGCTGAAGTGAATGCCTTCGGCCATTTCGTTGGCCTGGGGAAGCTGGTGCACCGGTATGGTGGCAGCGAAGCCGTTTTCGGTGAACAGATACAGGATGTGCGCGGTATTGCTCGCCAGCAGGGCGCGGGGGAGGGCTGGCGCGTCAGTTGTGATGCGCGGCGGAATATCTTCATAGCTGCGGCTGATCAACCCGTCCGCCGTCAGCGATACCCATGTATCTTCGTCGGGGATCTGCGTCAGAGCGTTAGCGCCATTTGAGGCCGGACCAGCCATGATCACGGTGCGGCGAGGATCGGCGTATTTTTGCTTCAGTTCAGTCAGCTCGTCGATGATGGCCTGGCGCATCAGCCTGGGTTCATCGAGCAGTCGTTCCAGTTCCCGGATCAGTTTGAGCTTTTCTTTGTATTCGTCCTGAATTTTCTTGCGCTCCAGGGCGGCCAACCGCCGGAGCTGCATATCCAGGATGGCCTGAGCCTGGAGATCGCTCAGGCGAAAGGCTTCGCAGAGATTGCGGTGAGCCGTCTCGGTCGTGCGTGAACGGCGAATGATGTCAATGGCCTGGTCCAGATGGTCCAGGGCGACGAGCAGCCCCTCCAGGATATGGGCGCGTTCGCGGGCGCGCGCCAGATCGTACTCACTGCGCCGCCGGACGACTTCCAGGCGATGATCCAGGTAGACGCGCAGCGCCTGTTTCAGACTAAGCGTGCGAGGCTCGCCATCGACCAGCGCCAGCATGATGATGCTGAATGTGGTCTGAAGTGGTGTGAGCCGGAATAGCTCAGCGGCGACATCGGCCGGTTCGGCTGTGCGGCTCAGCTCGATCACGATGCGCAACCCCTGGCGGTCTGACTCGTCGCGCAGATCGCTCAGGCCCTCGATACGACCTGTCTGGGCCATTTCGACGATGCGCTCAATCAGGTTGGTTTTATTGACCTGGTAGGGCAGCTCGCTCACGATGAGGCGGCTGCGCCCGCGCCCGATATTTTCCAGATGGACCTTGGCGCGGACGGTGACCTTCCCCCTGCCGACTGCGTATGTCGCCTGAAGAGAGTCTTCTTCCTCGACTCGAGACTCGGCGCGGTATACGATGCCGCCAGTGGGGAAGTCCGGCCCTTTGATGAACTGCATCAGCTCCGGGATGCCGACATCGTCCAGCTTGGTCCAGTTCTGGAGCATGTAAACCAGCGCGTCGATTACCTCGCCGAGATTGTGAGGGGGAATGCTGGTGGACATGCCCACGGCGATGCCGGAGGTTCCGTTAATCAGCAGGTTGGGCAGGCTGGCGGGCAGGACAAGAGGCTCATCCAGAGACCCGTCGAAGTTGGGGGCAAAGTCAACTGTATCCTTGTTGATATCGGTGAGCAGATCGCGGCCCATCGGAGCCATACGGGCTTCAGTGTAACGCATGGCCGCGGCGCCGTCGCCGTCAACACTGCCGAAGTTGCCCTGCCCGTCGATCAGCGGATAGCGCATGGCAAAATCCTGCGCCATGCGCACCATCGCCTCGTAGACGGCCATATCTCCATGGGGATGGTACTTGCCCAGCACTTCACCGACAATACGGGCGCTCTTCTTGTGGGAGCTTTGCGGCCCCAGCCCCATATCGTGGATGGCGTACAGGATACGGCGGTGGACCGGTTTGAGGCCATCACGGGCGTCTGGCAGCGCGCGCGACACAATTACGCTCATCGCATAATCGAGGTAAGCCGCCCGCATTTCCTCGCTTATTCTGACCGGGCGAACCATGCCTATGTCCATACGTCGGGTCCTTCCTTCGTACCTGCGCCTTCTCTGGGGCTTATGATAAGTAGGGCCTATCGTTCTGTCAAATAGACAACACAAATGTTCTACACGGGAGACAAAAAGAACGCGGGAGCGCACGCACTCCCGCGTTTATGTCAGGTCACGATACCGCGATATCCATATCGCTCAGATCGGATTCGGCTTCGTCATAACCTTCGTCGAGATCGTCGTAATCCTCGGCGGAGATCATATCTTCCGCGGGCAGCATGGTTGTCGGTGGGGCCGCAATAGCGCGATCCCGATGAGCCTGGAAGCCCGTGCCGGCAGGGATCAGCTTGCCGATGATAACGTTCTCCTTGAGGCCATACAGCGGATCCTGCTTACCTTCAATCGCGGCTCCTGCCAACACCTTGATAGTGTGCTGGAAGCTCGATGCGCTCAGGAAGCTGTCCGTGCTCAGGGCGGCCTTGGTTACGCCGAGCAGCACCGGGACACCCGTTGCCGGCTCACCACCCTGAGCAACGACTTCCTCATTCAGGCGGCGCAGAGCGAGACGGTCGATCAACTCGCCGGGGAGCAAATGGGTAGTGCCGCTGCGCGTGATCTGCGCTTTGGAGAGCATCTTACGGATGATGATCTCAAAGTGCTTGTCGGCGATGGGCACGCCCTGGCTGCGGTACACCTTCTGCACTTCAGTCAGGAGGTATAGCTGCGTAGCATCCATCCCCAGAATGCGCAGAATGCGGTGCGGGTTCTTGGCGCCTTCGGTGAGCTGCTGGCCCGCAGTGACCTGAGCGCCATCGTATACTTCTGGCATCAGGCGGGCGCTGGAAGGAATCTCGTACTCGATCTCATCCCGGCGCTCGTAGCGGATGTAGACGCGATCTCCCTCGATATAAACTTCGCCGGTCATCCCCGCGTTAAGCTGTCCGTCGCCTCCGATTTCGTGAGCGATCTCCTGTCCTTCTTTGACTTGCTGCTCATCTTCAACGAGCAGCTCGTAGCCCGCCGGGATCTCGATCTCTTCGTTGAACACTTCACTGTCAATAACGGTGGCGATACGCACGCCGTCGGGATTCTTCGACAGGCGGACGACCCCGGCGATATCCGTCATGACCGCTTCTCCCCGGGGCTTCTTGCGGGCCTCGAACAGCTCTTCAACGCGCGGCAGACCGCTCGTGATGTCGCCAGATGCCTGGGCAGTGCCGCCCGTGTGGAAGGTGCGGAGGGTGAGCTGTGTGCCAGGCTCGCCGATAGACTGGGCGGCTACTGTACCGACAGCGGCGCCGATCTCCACTGGCTCACCCCGGCCCAGGTCGCGCCCATAGCACTTGATGCAGATGCCGTGCACAAGTTCGCAAGTCATGGGGCTGCGGACGAAGACTTCCGGGACGCGAGCGTTGGCGATCTGCTCCGCTACCGCTTCCGTGATCATCTCATTGCGGCCAACGATGATCTCGCCCGTTTGTGGGTTAGCTATAGGCCCGGCCGCGTAGCGCCCGACGATTCGCTCCTCTATCGTCTGGCCGGCTACATCATCGTCAGCACGGATCCACATGCCCGCTTCCGTATTGCAGTCATCGGTATTGATGATCATGTCCTGCGCCACATCTACCAGGCGGCGGGTCAGATAACCGGCATCAGCAGTGCGGAGCGCCGTATCCGCCAGCCCTTTTCGAGCGCCGTGCGAGGAGATGAAGTACTCCAGCGCGTCCAGACCCTTGCGGAAGTGGCTCTGAATCGGGAGGTCGATGATACGACCGGAAGGATCAGCCATCAGGCCGCGCATGCCGGCGAGCTGTGTGATCGGGCCAAAACCGCCTTTGGTGGAGCCAGACAGAGCCATGATAGCGATAGGGCCAAACGGATCAAGGCGCTGCCTGATGACTTCGCTGAGATCGCTCTTGGCTTTGGTCCAGCTATCAATGGTGATCTGGTAGCGCTCTTCTTCTGTCAGCAAGCCGCGGCGGAAGCTGCGTTCCGCTTCATCAACAACGGCGCTGGCATGGCGCAGGATTTCTTCGCGCTCCTCCGGGACGGTCAAGTCTGACACGGCAATCGTTGTGCCAGAGACGGTGGCATAGTGGAAGCCAAGATTCTTGATGGCATCCACCACCTCCGTGGTTTCATCGGCGCCGATGAGCTGGTAGCAGCGAGCCACCAGTTTTTGCAGCGCTTTCTTATCCATCGTTTCCTGCACGAAGCGCAGGCTGTCCGGCAGAATCCGATTGAAGATGGCGCGCCCAACTGTCGTGATTTCCGGCACTGGCTGTGGCGGCCGGTGGTCGTAGTAGTTGCCGAGCAGGATGGGGGTATTCAGGGTCACCATGCCCAGGCCATACAGGTACTCGACCTCATTCATGTCGGCGACAAGACGGCGATCGCTCAGGTTGGCGATGACCAGGGGCCATTCCGGATGTCTGAGCAGCATCTGCTGCATGTCGTAGCCATTCATGAGCATGCAATCGACGTCGCCGTTAAGGGTAGCTTCGATAACCTGCTCCACGCCGCTCTGGCCTTTGATCGCCTTGCCGTCATTGTCCAGTGCCTGTTCGAAGACAATGACTTCGTTGCGACTCCTCAGATCGTAGATATCCGCTACGCGAGTGCCTGTTGTGTCCCGGACCACTCCAATGCGCTTGCCATCCAGCGCCGACCAGTGACTGAACTCGTCAGCGCGTTCCCGGAGGCTGATGATATCGGCGTTGGGATCCATGGTTAGATAGTAGTTTCCCAGCACCATGTCTTTGGCGGGCCCTACAATAGGCGCGCCATCCGCGGGCTTGAGCAGATTGCGGGTGCTCAGCATCAGCTCGCGAGCTTCCTGAACAGCCTTATCGCTCAGGGGGACGTGCACCGCCATCTGGTCGCCGTCGAAGTCGGCGTTAAACGACGCACATACCAGCGTATGAATCTGGATAGCTTTGCCTTCGACCAGAACAGGCTCGAAGGCCTGAATGCACAGGCGGTGCAGGGTAGGGGCGCGATTGAGCAGGACGGGGCGCTCCTTGATAACCTCTTCAAGGACTTCCCAGACTTCGGGCTTTTCAGACTCAATCGTGCGCCGGGCGCCCTTCACATTGCTGGCGTAGTTGTATTGGACCAGCTTGCTGATCACGAAAGGCCGGAACAGCTCAAGGGCCATCGTCTTGGGCAGGCCGCACTGGTGCAGCTTGAGCTTCGGCCCAATGACGATAACCGACCGTCCGGAGTAATCTACGCGCTTGCCCAGCAGATTACGGCGGAAGCGCCCCTTCTTGCCTTTCAGCATATCGCTCAGGCTCTTAAGTTCGCGACGCCCGCGACGGCTGAGGGCTTTGCCACGCTGGCTGTTGTCGATGAGGCTGTCCACAGCTTCTTGCAGCATCCGCTTTTCGTTGCGGACAATAACGTCGGGGGCGCCAAGCTCCAGCAGCCGCTTGAGGCGGTTGTTGCGGTTGATGACGCGACGATACAGGTCGTTCAGGTCGCTGGTGGCAAAGCGCCCGCCGTCGAGCTGCACCATCGGGCGCAGGTCGGGCGGGATCACCGGCAGGACGCTCAGGATCATCCATTCTGGACGGTTATTGCTCTGGCGCAGACTCTCTACAACGCGCAGCCGCTTGGTCGCCTTCTTCTTGCGCTGCTTGGAGCGGGTTGTGCGCACTTCGCGCCAGAGTTCCTCGGAGAGTTTCTCCAGATTCATGTCGCGCAGAATCTCGTAGAACGCCTCGGCGCCCATATCAGCCCGGAAGACCTGGCCGTACTTGGCCCGCAGCTCGCGATATTTAGGCTCGCCCAGGAACTGGAGGACCTGCAACCCCTGAAGCTCTGCCCGGCTTTCCTGCGCGGAGGCCCGGATTTGATTCAGATCACGGTGCTTTTCTTCCTGCTGCGCCTCGATTGTGCGAGCGGCATCGGTGCTGCGGGCATTAATGCTGGCCTCAGTCTGGGCAATCTCAGCCTGCCGCCGATCCTCAATGTCCATCTGGAGTTCATTCAGGCGGGCGTTAACCGCGCTTTGAACGTCCATCAGGTGTTCGTTTGTGATGACAGCGCCGGCGCGGGCCAACAGCAAATCAGCGCTTTCGAAACGCAGGTTGTTAGGCGCTGGCTCGCCAATCAGGCGTTCGATGCGCTCCTGAAGCAGCTGCGCCTCACGGATAACTTCATCCGACAGGCGGGTGAATTCGTTGTTGTAATGCTCGTTAATTGCTTCGATCTGGCTCTGGAACTCTTCCAGTTCAGCGTCACGCTCAGTCCGAAGTTGACCGATCTGGTCATCCAGGACATCGCCCAATATAGCTTCTTGCCGCGCCAGCTCTTCGTCGATTCGCTTCAACGCCTTCTGCCGCGCGTCTTCATCCACATGGGTAATCACATACTGGGCGAAGTACAGCTCGCGGTCCAGATTGCGACGGCTGATATCGAGGAGCAGGCCCAGATAGCTGGGGACACGGCGCGTATACCAGACATGGGCGACCGGCGCGGCCAGGACGATATGCCCCATGCGCTCACGACGCACGGAAGCGCGCGTCACCTCAACGCCGCACTTATCGCAGACGATGCCTTTGTAGCGGATGTTCTTATACTTACCGCAATAGCACTGCCAGTCCTTGGTGGGGCCGAAAATGGCCTCACAGAAAAGGCCATCCTTTTCCGGCCTGAGCCGCCGATAGTTGATAGTTTCCGGCTTGGTAACTTCTCCGTACGACCACGATAAGATTTGTTCCGGTGAGGCCAGGCTTATGCGCAGCGCGCGAAAATCGTTCGCCTCCAAGGCGTTCCTCCTCTGCGCTCAAGACGTCAGGACCAAAAAAGAATACAACTGTCTACGCGATACCAGGTTGCTACGGGCGGGACCACAGATCACACAGATCACAATGAAGGTGGAACATCTCTCGTAAACCGAAAGGGCGCGAGAACTTTGGTTCTAGCGCCTTACTGTCATCCGTAGAAATGTCGCATATTCATCCGTCACCGTATCCCTTAGTATATTATGGAAACCGGCACTGTCAAGATGTTTTTTGTGATTCTGTCGCGTTCAGCAGCGGTGCTGCCAATGAGCGTTCGACAGGGGCGATATCCTTACGGATAACAAAGTGACGACGATGATAAAACGAGAACCGGTGCGTTAAAAGCGGTACAAACCCTCACGAGCGGATAGTTAACCAGGCGCATCCTGGCGAACCGCCTGTTGCCTCGTTGCGACAGGAGTTCGCTCACGCGTCGAAGTCAAAAAGCATGAAATCGCCCGGCAAACTGGCGGAGTCCAGTGCATCCTGCGCGGCGGTCAGAATCTCCTCATCGTTGTTCGCCTCTGCGCGGGCCGCAATTCGATTCAAGGCGCGCCGGGCTTCTTCACCGCCGATCTCGCCCAGCGACCAGATGGAAATTTCCAGAATCTCGGTATCTTCGGTTTTCTGTGTCAGGCGCACAAGGTGAGGGATGGCTTCCTCCAGCTCGATGCGGCCCGCCGCGCGCGCCGCTTCGTACTGCATCTCAGGTATTTCGCTATCCAGCTCATTCAGAATGTCGGAGGCCCAGAGAGAATCGCATGTGCACCCCATGGCAAAAATAGCGCTCATGCGCATTTTGAGATCATCGTGCCGGTAGAATTCGCGGATTCTCTCATGTACGCCTTCGCGCCCGCAGTTGGCAATTGCTTCCAGCGCTTTCCGGCGCAACTCATTATCTTCATCAGAATTGAGGATCGCCCACACGCTGTTCTGTGCAAGGCGTGCGTCGGCGTGGCTGATCTCCTCATATTCACCCAGAAGGATGAATCTGCCTAGCTCGCTGATGGCGGCGGCGCGGACCTCCAGGCTGGGGTCATGGTGAGCGATGTCCACCAACCGGTGCATCAGCTTGATCGATTCGTCTTCCCAGAGTCCTTCAATGGCATACTGGCGAACTTCGCTGTCCGGGTCTTCTATAGCGATATAGTTCACCGCATGGAAGTCCATCTCAAAGTTGCCTTCGCTGACCATGTTGAGATGCTGGAGCAGCTTCCGGCGCCGCTCCACCGGGTAGGAGGCCCACTGCCGGGCCAGTTGGGCGGCCTGGGCGCTGTCCAGCCCGGAGAGTCCATAGATGGTGGCGGCGTCCAACGGCTGTTCCGTGTTGCCCAGGATGGTCAGGATAGCCGAAAAATCACGTGGTTTTACAGACATGCGATCTGCCCTCTAACGGAGGCTCGATGTAATTGGATTGATGATGTCATTCAGAAGAAAGATGCTCATAGTACCCAGAAGGAGGAGAATCCCTATCATATGAACCATCCCCTCACGCTCGGGGGCGATCGGCTTGCCGCGCAGCAACTCGATAATCACGAACAGGATGCGCCCGCCATCCAGCCCCGGGATAGGGAGCAGGTTGGTGATGCCGAGCGCAAGGCTGATGACCGCCGCAAAATCGAGAATGGGCAGGGCGTTGTGGTACTGGAGGCTCTCCTCCAGACGCATGCCGCCGATCTGGCTGATGCCGATGATGCTGACTGGCCGGGCCTGTTCCGGGGACAGGTTGCCGCGGATGATCTCGATCGGCGCCTGGATAATCAGGCCGACCGTCTCCGCAGTGCGCCGCAGGCTGTATTGGGCAGCATCAAGCAGAGTTGCCGGCTCGTAGTCCACAATGGTGTCATAGTCAGAAAGCGTGACTCCCAGGATACGATTGCTTTGCAGCGTGCTGATGGAAATGCCGATAGGACCCTCGTTCGCAGGAGGGGCCTCGCGCGGGATCAGTTGAGTCGTAAGCTGCTCGCCGTCCCGCTCAATCTGTAGCTCGACTTCTTCGCCCCGGTGGCGATTGGTGAATTCCTGAAGCTGCTCCAGAGAGGCGAAATTCTGACCATTACCGGCCAGGACGATATCCCCTGGCTTCAGGCCAGCCTGATCAGCCGGCGAGCCAACAACGACGCCCAGAATGACGACCTTCTCAGCGGCCCCGGCGCCGGCTGTACTATCCGGCACGAAAGAGACATCAAACGGTTCCTGCCCTTCGCGCTCAACGGTCAGGCTGACTTCCCGGCCGTCCTGGAAGGCGAGATATTCCATGAAAGCTGTGCTGGAGCTGATATGTTCGCCGTTTATGCGCGTGATCACGTCGCCGCGTTCAATGCCCATCGCCGCGGCCGGGGAATTAGCAGTCACGCCCTGAACGATCAGCGTTGTCCCCCGCACAACGGGCAAGCCCATCAACGCCATCACAAGGAAGATGACCAGAGCCGTCAGGAAATTCATCCCCGCCCCGGCTGACATGAAAAAAATTCGCTGCCAGGGACCGGCCTGGCTGACGCTCTTAGGATTGGCGATTCCCCGTCGTCGGGCTTCCGCCCGATCGCTTGATTCCTCGTCTTCGCCGACAGGGCGGACGAAATCCTCACCAAGCGGGCGCACAAAACCGCCAATGGGCAGCCAGTTCAGCGTGTACTCAGTGCCGTTCCGCTCAAACAACTTGGCCAGGCGGGGAGGGAAGCCAATGCCGAATTCCAGGACGGTGATGCCCACCCTTTTAGCAGCGAGAAAATGGCCGATTTCGTGCAGCAGAATCGCCGGCACGAGCAGGATGGCAAATGACAGTAGCGATAACAGAAATTCGTTCATCGAGGTGCCTTTACGCTAACGATTGTTTCTTACATCATTGACACCGAATCTGGCTGCCTGCAATCAGCCCCGGTGGTATCACTCGCCGTCCGATACAAGAGCGGGGCGCCAGTCGCGCCCCGAGTTGTCCCTGAGCGATATTCATGATGGTGCAACGTCACCTGTATTATAACGTCGGGGCACCGCAGGAACAAGATGGCGGGCGTTTCCGCGAGCGTTTCTAACGGGACTTTAAGAGTTAACTGGCGACCAGTTGAGCAGGACCGCCCGGTGTTGCGCGGAATATTTCCAGGACTCCCGGGAGGGTGTCGAGCGCTGCTTCGACGGTCCCCGCTGCTTCGGCTGTACAGATGCAATGCACATTGGGGCCGGCATCGATGGTGTAACATACGTCGATACCATTATCCTGGCGCAGCTCCCGTATCAGACTCATGATGTGGAGCGTCTCAGGCTCCCAGTAAAGCAGGGCCGGGGTCCCCGTCATCATCACGCTGTGCATGACGTGATTATCCTGTTCCACAACAGAGGCGAGCGCCCTGAAATCACGATTGAGGATTGCCTGTTTGCAGCGGTCAAAACGCTCCTGAGCGGTCGCCACGCGCGCGGCTTGCAGAGGGCTGGTGACTGCAATGGCGTGCCCGGGGGTGGATCCGGTCTTCTTGTGTTCCCGGCTGACTACGGCAACCAGATCGACGAGTGCCCAGTGCTCCGGTGGCGCGAATGTCTCTGCATATGAATCCTGATGGTGCGCTCCGGTGTACCAGGCGACGAACCCGCCTGGAATTGATCGGGAAGCAGAACCCGAACCGAGCCGGGCCAGGATGCTCAGCTCACGCTCAGTGAGCTGGAGTTTCAGAGCAGCCGTCGCCGCCAGTGACAGCGCCGCGAACGCCGACGCTGATGAAGCGATTCCTGTTCCCGCAGGGAAATTGTTACTCGATTCGACACGGGCGAATCCAGCATGACGGGCTATTTTACGGACATGATCCAGATGGTGCGCCACCCGATCGCGGCTGTCACCGGTCGCTTCCTGACCATTAATCAGGATGTAGTCGGCGGCCAGATCGCTCTCCCATGTGACCGTGGTACGCGTATGGAGTTCAGCCAGATTGAACGAGATAGATGGCGAAGCGGGCAGGCGAAGCAGATTATCTGTGTTGCCCCAGTATTTAATCAGAGCAATGTTGGGAGAAGCAAGGGCGGTAGCAGTGTTCATCGTCTTTGGGCGCTTTCAGGGAGGGCGAATCAGCCACCCAGCGGCTGTGCTTCGCCGGTTAGCGGCTGGACAAGCCCGATAGAAAAGGCAATTTCATTCGATCGCAGCTCGTTCACCACGTAGACGCCCTGTGTCGGGAATATGGGGGTCGCAGTCGCCTGAGGCGCGACATTCCACTGTCCGCTGAACGGATTGCGATAGATGGCCTGGATTACGTAATTGCCGGGCGGCAGCCCCAGATTGCTCAGCCGGGCTGGATCGAATGAGAAATCCTGCCGGCAGCTCTGACGCGCCCCGAGGACATGCAGGCCTTCCACCGGGAACACCTGCCGGACCGGAACAGGCGGCCGGATGGTAGCCGGCTCGGCAAAGACGGCGCCATCGGGCGAACGCCGGATTTCAAAATGGAGGCCTTGCGAGCCATCATCGCGTAACAGGGCTTCTTGTGGCACCAGAAATATGGTGACCGATCCCACTCCGCCGTTCTGGAAGATCACGGTTGGCGCGAGAGCGTCAATAGTGCTGATGTTAGATTGAGCGAGGGTCAGTTGGAGCGAGAGCAGGCCTTCGGATTGCGCCGTAAGGTGGGAGCCGTTATTGCCGCCCGGGATCGGGTTGGCCATCCTGCTGCATTCGACACCTACGCGTTCCGTGGGGAAAATCCGTGGCAACAGAATCAAAAGTGTAAGGACCAGGAAGGCTCCTCCAACGGTGAGGACACTATTGGGAGTCTCGTTGAATGTATCGCGTATTCGGCGCATGAGATGGACTTTCCAGCCAGTTCTGCACAAACTCTATAATAGTCGCCGTTGTGGTTTCTGTCATCTCAAACCAGTGGGCATCGCGGTTGTACTTGCGGAACCAGACATCCTGTCGCCGGGCGAAGTCATAGGTCGCACGCCGCACAGCTTCTACCGCCGCCTCAAGCGATAGGTCGCCCACAAGATAATCGGCTATCTGCCGGTAGCCCAGGCCGCTCATCGCCGGGCTGTGACGGTCGTAGCCGGCGGCGAGCAGCCTGCGCACTTCCTCCACAAGGCCATCCGCCAGCATCTGTTGCAAGCGGCTGTCGATTCTTGCGTACAGATTTCTTTTTGTCCGCCACAATCCGACCTGGAGCACCCTGTAGGGAGGAGGCGCTTTGCGCTGCAACTCGCTGATCGGGATGCCCGATTCCAGGAACACTTCCAGCGCGCGGACGACCCGGCGTATGTTGTTGGGGTGGATACGGGCTGCCGCTTCCGGATCATGCTGTTGGAGCCGTTCCCAGAGCGCCTGTGGCCCGAAAGTTCCCGCTTCTGCCTCCAGTCGGGCGCGGAGTTCCGGATTGGGCAGGACCTCCGGGATGCGCCAGCCTTCTACAACTGCAGTGATGTACTGTCCCGTCCCCCCGACCAGAAGTGGGAGGTGACTGCGGCAGTGAATCTCAGCGATGGCCTGATAAGCGGCTCGCTGATAATCTGCCAGCGACAGACTTTCAGCCGGAGAGACCAGATCGAGCAGGTGATGCGGCACAAGTCTCTGTTCTGCGGCGCTCGGCTTGGCTACGCCGATGTCCATCCCCCGATAGACCAGCCGGCTGTCGGCGCTGACGATTTCGCCATCAAGGACACGGGCGAGCGCAATGGAGAGCGCAGTCTTCCCGACGGCGGTAGGGCCCAGCAGCACGATCAGAGGGGCGTCTTTTTCACCAGCCGGTGGCATCTCGGATAATCTCAATCTGCGGCCCGCGGGTGGAGAGCGCCACAACTGCCAGATCAACGCGCCAGGATACTTCGTCGAGCTCGTGCGCCTGTAAATAGGCTTCGGCAGCCGCCAGTATGCGCGCCTCTTTGCCCTCAGTGATACTTTCAATGGCCGGGCTGGTGTCCTGAGCGCGTCGCGTGCGAACCTCGATGAATACCCATTCGCCTCCCTGCCGTGCGATGATATCCAGCTCTCCGGCGCGGCATCGCCAGTTTCGCTCGATAATCTCATAGCCCTGGGCTGCCAGGTAGCGGGCGGCCAGTTGTTCTCCATGCCGGCCCAGCTTTTCTCTGGGGGTGGGGGACATTACACCTCGCTCATATGAATAGCGCGGCCAATTTGCTTCTTTCTAGCGCAGGAGGCGGGTCTGCGCAAGGACGATCGCGGCCAGCCGTCATGCCGCCGGCGATCGGTGTACGGCGTTTGCGTCTCGCTGTTCAACCATGCTACAATTCGAATAAGAATTATTATCTGGTGTGTGTTCAGGCAGGAGCAGCTATGGCCATAGCAACCACCCTCAGACAGGCCGATATCTTCTATGAACTGACCAGCACCCAGCTTGAACAGGTAGCATCGATCTGCGAGGAGAAATATTACCAGACAGGCGATGTGATTTTTGAGGAAAATTCTCGCAGTGACGAGTTATATGTGATTGTAAACGGCGAAGTCGAGATTCAGGTCCGCCCCGGGTTGATTGGCAGTAGGGATACCGGGATACCCCAGACTATCGCTACGCTACGCCGCGGCCAGTCTTTTGGTGAGGTCGCGCTTGTGGATGAGGGGCTTCGCTCTGCCGCAGCGCGATGCGCCCAGCATGATACACATCTGGTTGTTATACCCCGCGACAAGCTCATGTTGCTGTGCGACACCTATCCGCAGCTCGGCTACCGGTTGATGCGAAATCTGGCTGCCGATCTGGCGATGAAGATTCGTAATACCGACTTACAGGTCCGCGAGCAGCTTACCTGGGGGCAGCGCCCTGCCTCATGATTCGGGCCGCTCAATACGGAAATCCATCTGTAGGAAAGCGCGCAACCCAATAGATGGTTGCGCGTTGTTTATAAGACGACGACAGCGGTGGATTATTGGAGGCGGGTGATCTGGAATGGCTGATGTCTCAGAGATAGGAGCCTCAACGCGCTCCACAACACAGGTACTGGTGGCGCTCCTCAGGACGATGCGCCCCAAACAATGGGTCAAGAACGGCGTAGTCTATGTTGGCCTGGTCTTTGATGCCCAGTTGCTGGTTCTGGAATCGGTCATCCGGGTCACACTGGCTTTCGTGCTTTTCTGTCTCATTGCTGGCACGGTCTACATCATCAATGATCTGGTGGATATCGAGAAGGACCGTCTGCACCCGCGCAAGCGAAACCGCCCCCTGGCTTCCGGCCGTCTTCCGATACCTGTCGCTGTCATGGCAGCGGCAATTCTGCCCGTTGTCGCGCTCGGAATTGCCCTTGCCATCAGCCCACCGCTGGCGCTGATTTTGCTGTTGTACCTTGTGCTCCAGATTGCTTATTCATTTAAGTTGAAGAACGTTGCTCTGATTGATGTGCTGGCGATTGCTGCCGGATTCTTATTACGGGTGATTGCCGGGGTGGTGGTCATTCAGGTGGCTCGATTTTCGCCCTGGTTATATGTTGTAACCGGTTTCGCAGCATTGTTTCTGGCTGTGGGCAAGCGCCGGCAGGAGCTCGCCACGCTGGGGGATGGCGCGGCACAGGCGCGGGCGGTGTTCGATCACTACAATCTGCCCCTTCTGGATGATATGCTGCGTTTGGTAACGACCGCCACGCTGCTGTCCTATACCTACTACACGTTTGTGGCGCACCCCGGCGGGTACAGCATGATGCTGACCATCCCCTTCGCAGTATTCTGTATCATGCGCTACCAGTACATCATCCACGTGCTGGGCAAGGGCAGCGCGCCGGATGAGGTCCTGCTTGAGGACTTGCCGCTGATGGCTGCCATTGGATTGTGGGGACTGCTCATTGTCATTATTCTGTATCTGAATACGCTATGAGCGAAGTGAGCGCGACCGCCCCGGGGAAGATCATTCTTTTTGGCGAACATGCCGTAGTGCACGGGCAGCCCGCGATCGCTGTTCCTGTGCGGAGCGTGTGGTCCAGAGCGGTGGTCAGGCCGGGGAGGGCAGGGGGAGGGGCAGTGATCATCGCCGCTAACCTGGCCCGCACTATTGTTGTCCGCCCTGATGTGCAATCTGGAGATCACCCGCTGGCAGAAGCTGCGCGCATTCTGTGCCGGTATCTGGGGCGGCCCCTGCCAGACGTTTATGTCCTGCTGCACAGCACTATCCCGGTGGCCAGTGGCCTGGGAAGCGGCGCGGCGGCGACAACGGCCCTCATGCGTGCGCTCTGTCTGGCTATTGGCGTATCCCTGGATGATGCTACTTTGAATTCGCTGGTCTATGAAGTGGAGAAACTGTACCACGGCACCCCCAGCGGCATTGATAACACGGTGATCGTGTATAACCGGCCGGTGTATTTCCGGCGCGATGAAGGTATGCAGACCTTTGCCATCGGAGCGCCGCTTCATATCGTTATCGCGGACACGGGAATCGCCAGCCCCACTCATCAGGCGGTCGGAGATGTCCGCCAGCTCTATGAGGCTGAGCCTTCGCGCCTGGGCCTGCTCTTTGAGCGTATCGGTGAGATTGTCCGGCTGGCGCGGCAGGCTATCGCCAACGGGGATGTGATTGCCCTGGGCAGCCTGATGCGTGAGAATCACGCGCTGCTACGCGATCTGACTGTGTCCTGCCCGGAACTGGATATGCTGGCGGCAGTCGCCGAGGAAGCGGGCGCTCGCGGGGCCAAGCTATCCGGCGCAGGACGGGGAGGTAATCTCATTGCTCTGATCGAACCGGAATGTGCTGGCGCAGTGACTGAGGCTCTGCTTCGGGCTGGGGCCAGGCGTGTTATCTGCGAAGTGCTCTCCTGAGGAGCATACCCGATGCTGGTCTTTGTCAAGTTAGGCGGATCGCTGATCACGGATAAGACACAGGAGCAGGCATTCCTGGCCGATCGGATGAAGGGGCTTGCCGCAGCGTTCGGCGACGCCCTGGCCGCCAGACCTGATCTACGGTTGGTTATCGGTCACGGAAGCGGCTCGTTCGGCCATTTTGCCGCTCACAAGTACGGGACTGCGTCCGGCGTCCGGACGGTCGAGCAGTGGCGAGGATTCGCCGAGGTGGCCCGTATTGCGCGTCGCCTGAGCCAACTGGTGGCCGATTCGCTGGGGGAGGCTGGTCTCCCGGCCTGGCCGCTTTCGCCATCGGCTTCGGCTGTGTGTTCGGACGGCGAGATAGACATCCTGGCGATTGAGCCGATTCGCGCGGCCCTGACGCACGGCCTGATCCCTCTGGTCCACGGAGACGTAGCGCTCGATAGCGTGCGCGGCGGCACAATTGCCAGCACAGAAACGGTTTTTCTGTATCTGGCTCCTGTTCTGCGACCGCAGCGAATTTTCCTGTTTGGTGAGGTGGACGGCGTGCTCGATGCCACGGGGCAGGTGATCCGCCGCATTTCTCCGAGTCAGCTTCCCGAGCTTGAAAGACTCCTGGGCGGGTCGCATGGCGTGGACGTGACCGGCGGCATGGAGTCCAAAGTTCACGATATGCTGCGCCTGGTGCAGACAGTGCCGGGCCTCCGGGTGCATATTCTGTCCGGGCTGGACCCGGAGCAAGCCCGAATTGCGCTCATCGATCCTGAAGCGGCGCCAGGGACGCTTATTACGGAAGATTGATCTTTCAGGTCCGGTTGCGAAAACGTTCCTGGGAGGCGTCGGCCAGGCGGTTGACAGCCATCACCGTTGCCGTGATGGCGAGTCCCGGCGGTATGGACATCCACGGCGCGACCCGGAAGGCGTAGCGAGCCTCGGCGAGCATGACACCCCAGTTGGGCACGGAAGGATCCCCCCCGAATCCCAGAAAGGCCAGGGCGGCGCTGTTGAGCATTGTCCAGCTCAGAGATACGGCGGCGAAGCTCAGCAATAAAGGCAGGACATTCGGCAACAGATGATGGCTGAGCAGTCGATCGGAGCGTACGCCGATCGCGCGCGCTGCATCGATATAGAGCGCGTTCCGCGTAGTTGCCGTCGCGGTGCGGGCTATACGGGCATAAGCGGGCAGCCCGGCGATGCCTACTGCAATCGCAATCTGCCAGCCTCCTGATCCCAGCAGAGTGATGATAACCAGCGCCAGCAGCAGATTGGGGAAGGCGAGCAGTATATCCATGCTCGCCATAAGGAGGCGGTCAGTCCACTGGCCGTAAAACCCCGCGCTCATCCCCAGAACAGTGCCCGGGAGGATGATGATGGCGACGCCAATCAGGACAATGCTCAGGCTTTGCTGGCCGCCAAAGAGTGTGCGGCTCAACACGTCTCGCCCTAATGTGTCTGTGCCGAACAGATGCTCCCGGGTAGGGGGCTGATATGGCTCTCCGGTGATGGCCATTGGATCATATGGGGCGATAACGGGGGCCAGGGTGGTCGCCAGGATTATCGTAGCCAGGACAGCGAGCGGCACCTTCAGCCGATCCGTCCGTGACACGACGAAGACGAACACATCGCCCGGAGGCAGGCGCACGGTCAGGCTCCATTCTCGCGAACGCGCGGATCGAGGATGCCGTGCAGAATGTCGGTCACTACGCTGATCGTACTGTAGACCAGTGCTGAGAGCACCACGATCCCCAGGACAACGGGGTAATCCTGGTCAATCACGGCTCCCACCAGGAGCTGGCCGATGCCCTGCCGCGCAAAAAGCGCTTCGGTGATGGCTGCTCCTCCCAGCAGGAAGCCGATCTGAAGGGCAACCACGGTCAGAATTGGCGGGAGGCTGGCGCGCAGGATGTGTACTCGGAAGATATACTGTCCGGGCAACCCTTTGGCACGCGCAACGCGGATATAGTCGGCGTACATCACCTCGGTCAGGATGGTCCGGGTGACTCTGGCGATGCTGCCGGAGACATGGAATCCCAGCACTGCCGCCGGCAAAATCAGATGATCTATGCTCCCGGAGCCTGTCGCAGGCAGCAGGCCGAGCCATGAGCTGAAGATGAAGATCGCGGCGGTACCGGTCCAGTAAATAGGCGTAGAGAGGGCCAGCACGCTGATCGTCCCCGCCAGCCGCCCGGGCCAGGCGCCTGTATGTGCGGCCTCCAGAATGCCCAGCCCCAGCCCGAGCGCGACCGCGACCAGGAGCGCAGCAGCGGCAAGCATCACTGTCGCCCCCAGTTGCTCTCCAATCAGAGTGCTGACAGGTAGTTGGCTGATGTAGGAGTACCCCAGATCGCCCCGGAGAAGGCCGGCCAGATACGTGACGTACTGGACAGGCAGCGGCCGATCCAGCCCCAGGGCAGCCTGCCGGGCGGCGATATCAGCCTGCGTGGCTCCGCCTTGAAGCATCTGGCCGACGATTGCGTTCCCGGGGATGATATGCAGGGCTGCGAAGGCCAGAGTCACACAGCCCCACACAATCAGCAGGGTTGAAAGCAGGCGATCGCGCGCAAAGTGGCGCATTGGCTAGTTGCGATCTTCGGGGGTCAGACCGAAATTATACAGAATCGGGAACCAGCCCTGAGCATCAAAGGCCACGCCCTCCAGCCGGGCTGTTGCTCCGTTGAGGTTAACATAGTCGCGGACTGGCAGAATCAGCGCTCGCTCCATGATGCGTGTCTGAGCAGCGCCATAAAGCGCTCCGCGCATCTGTGAGTCGATCTGGCGCGAGCCTTCCTGCAGATAAGCGTCCAACTCGAGGTCTGAATATCCGGTCCAGTTAAACGGGGCGTTTGTCACAAAATACTGTTCCAGCAGGCTGGGATCGCGGCCGGGGGAATTCATGGCAATCAGGTTGTATCGACCCGTTTCGGCCGCTTCACGGAGCTGATTGAGGCCCGCTACCTGCTCAATTTTCAGATCGATACCTATCTCGCGCCACTGACTCTGAATCACTTGCGCCACCTGAGGAACAAGCCCCCACGGCGGGACGACCATTGTCAGCTCCAGAGGTATCCCGGTAATCTGGGCGGCGGCAGGCGTGGCAGTCAGGTCTCCCACCGAGCCACCGACAGGGGTGGGCGGGATGTCCAGGCCGGTCGGCGCAAACAGGATTCCATTGCTGTTTGTCTGGGTGAAACCTGCCGCACTGAGCAAAGATTGGGCCTGCTCGATATTGTACGAATACGAATTCGCAACCTGATCGTAGTAGTAGTCGGTGGATGGGCTGAGCGGCCCGTAAGCCACCGGAGAAAATTGCTGAAAAACCGTATCGACGATGGCAGCCCGGTTTGTTGCGAAGAGGAGTGCCTGCCGCACAGCGTCGCTGTCAGTCGGGAAACGGCTTGTATTCATCATGAACTGCAGCGGCTGTCCGGGTATAGGGACAGGATATAGACGCAGCCCGGGGTTGCCGGAGAGTAGCTGCGCGTCTACCGGCAGGATTTCGCCCACAATCTGCACTTCGCCGCTTTCCAGCGCCAGCGCCCGCGTGGGTGGATCTTCCAGAAAGCGAAATTCGATCGTCTGGACCGGGTTAGCCGGCATCACGTAGAAAGGCGGGCCCCAGGCATAATCCGGATTGCGCGTCAGCACCAGACGATTGCCGGGCACATACTCCACCATCTTATACGGACCGGTGCCGACCTGGTGAAACTGGTATGTTGCGTTGTCATATTCAGCCAGCGCGCGCGGGCTGGCGATCCCCAGATAGACCTGACTGAGCGAGTCCAGCAGGGGCGCGTAGGGCTGGCTGAGGTTCAGCCTGATGGTGTAGTTGTCGAGTATTTCATAACCGGCCAGCGGCCCAAGCATAAATCGCGCCTTCTGCGATCCTGTCTCAGGCACCATGATACGGTCGATGTTGGTCCCGACCGCGTCAGCATTGAATTGCGTGCCGTCGTGGAATTTGACATCGCGGCGGAGTGTAAAAGTGTAACTGAGTCCATCCGCTGTAATTTGCCACTCCGTTGCCAGGCCCGGCACATAGTCGCCTGTCGCAGGATCGCGATATACGAGCGTATCGTAGACCGAGCGCAGCGGAATCCCCAGTTCTGCCGAGGCATTGATATGCGGGTCAAACCCGCTTGGCATCAGCGATAACCCGTAGACGATTCGCGGCTCCGGCAGCTTTGACGCGGACGAAGGGACGCAGGCAGCCAGCAGCAGAGACAGGATAAGAGCGCAGGCGACAAGGTATCTCATAGGATGGTCAGCCTACCGTAAAAAGGTCCGCGAATCAGTAGATGGAAGTATAGCGCGTGGGCTGGCTATAGGGTAGATACGAGGTGGAGGGGTGCGGTAGAATGGGACAGCGCTCAGGAGGGGCTGTTCATGACCACATTCGACGTTCGCCTGCTGCCGCCGGAGGAGCCTGAGCAGATACTCCCCGAGTATCGTTCGGTCTGGCGATCTGCGCTTTATGAGATGATCGTTCTGGTCATCCTGGCAGCGGGTCTGCAGATCGGCCTGGCCCGGGTGCACCTTGATGCGGGGCAGCGCCAGGCAGTTTCGGCTGTTATCGCACTGGCACCGGTGGGGCTGTGGCTGTTCTTCACCTGGCGCCGGGAGCAGCGCGTGCAGCATCCCCGCCAGCGGCTCCTCACGGTAGCGCTGCTAGGCCTTGTGATGACGGCCGCCGTTGTCATACCGGTTATCAGCCGGATCGTCGTGCCAGCAGACTGGCTGTACGGTGCGTCCGGCCTGACACGACTGATTGGCTATTCGCTGACTGTCGGGGTGGTGACTGAGCTTATCAAGTATCTGGTCTTGCGGTACACGGTCTGGTGGGAGCATTTCGAGCGCCGGGCTGATGCGGTTGCCTACAGCCTGACGGTCAGCCTGGGGGTTGCGACTATGCTCAACTTGCAATTCGCGCTGCTCGATGGCGGGGCACAGGCCGGGCCTGCCGCTATCAGGATCGTATCGGTCGTATTGTCACAAGGGGCTGCCGGGCTGCCCGTGGCGTACGGTCTGATGCGGATGAAGCTCCGCCCGACAGTGTATGAGCCGGCGCTGTTTCTGCTTTTCGGAGCATTTTTGCATGGATTCTATATGATGATGCGCGCCGGCATCGCGATACAGGGGTTCAGCGCCAGGGCGAGCGGGAATTCGCCAGTCGCCGGACTGATTTTCTCGGTTATCTTCGCCCTGACTTTCTATGGCCTTTTTGCCTTTCTCATCGCGTCTGCGGACGCGCGCGATGAGAAAGTGGCCGGGTTGGAACCCGGCGAGCGGTCGCTATAGAAAGGCCGCCCGTTATGCAGCAATTTCCTCTCGTGCCGGAAAGACCGCTCACCCGTACCCAGCGCTGGGCAAACGCTCTGGTGGTAGCTGCCGCCCTGATCACGCTCGGAGTCGGGCTTATCATGAAAGATCAGTTGATGAGCGGCACCCAGCCATTTCAGGACCTGGCGGCAGGCATTCTGGCTCAGTATCCATCCGGCTGGCTGCTGGATCGATCTGGTGGCTATGTGTTTCAGGTGCGGGACGCTCAATCGTCCGGTTTTCACACGATGCTGGGGGTGAGTATTCTGCCTATCGGGGGGGATGCGAAGGCGCGCAATGTGCTGGACGCGCTCACGCTGGAACGTGCGCGTTCCCTGGCTGCCTATGATGTTCTGAGCTCAGCGCCCCTTACATTGCCTGATGGCGACCTGGCGACACGCCTGGAATATGTCTATGTAGCGAGCGAGAGCAACCCATTTCTGCAGGCTGTCCCGACGGTGGTGCATGGCGTTGATGTTGTGGTGATCAAGCGCGGGCAGGCGATCGTTGTGACGTTTCGGGCGGAGGCCGATCGTTTTGATAAAGAAGAGTGGCGACTGGAGCAGTTTCTTGCTTCGCTCGAATTCTAAACTGCTGATAGCTTTCGTGCTGATGACGCTGGCAGTAGCTCCGATAGGAGAAGCACTGCCGATCGCTCAGGCTCAGACAGGCGTCAGCTTCGCCAATATTATCCGGGCGACTGTTTACCTCGCCAGCCAGTTTGATGTGCCCGGGGGACAGGCTACATCATGCGCTGGCTCTGGCACGATTGTTTCTCCAGACGGCCTCATTCTGACTAATGCGCACAATGTGGTGAATGGTCTGCAGTGTAAAGTGGATGCCATTGTCGTATCTCTTTCGATGCGCCCTAATGATCCACCGGAGCCTAAATACTATGCTGAGGTCGAGATTTATGATCTGAGGCTGGATCTGGCTGTGCTGCGCATCACCCGGCAGATCGACGGGCGCATAATCGAGCCGGGGTCCCTGAGCCTGCCCTTCGTAGAACTGGGAGATTCACTGACACTCCGACTGGATGACACCGTTGTCGTATTCGGTTACCGGGATCTGGGTGATGACGCGCTCACGCTCTCCCGGGGAACCATCATCGGGTTCATTGCTGAACCACTGGGGGGCGAGCGCGCCTGGCTCAAGACCAGCGCCACGGTTGTAGGGACCATGAGCGGAGGCGGTGTTTACAATGCGCAGGGGCGGCTGATCGGCATCCCTACGGCCGCGCCGTCCCTGGCACCGGGCGCGGTGCTGGACTGCCGGCGTGTGCAGGATACGACCGGCGATGGGATAGTGGACAGCCAGGACGGCTGTATCCCGATCGTGGGTTTCATCAACAGTCTGCGACCCGCCCACCTGGCGCGGGGGATGATCAGGGCCGCTCAGCTGGGTATTCGCTATATGGGGCATGTCGCAACCCCCGTTGTCGAAGCAGCACAGGAGGCAGTGACCGGAGGGCCAGAAGTTGGCGCCATTCATTTCTCCCCGGCTGTGAACGAGGCCGGGCAGCCCACGACATTTGTGACGCAGCTCCCGGCCGGGGCGAACAGCCTGTACCTGTTCTTCGACTACCGCAATATGCGTCCCGGGGTAGTTTACGAGCTGAGGGCGACCCGTAACGGTGATAGCCAGTCCACGTTCAGCCAGTCACCGGCGCTCTGGGGCGGGCAGACTAACGGCCTCTGGTATATCGGCAGCGCCGGGCAGGCCTGGCAGAACGGTGTGTACGAGTTCACCCTGCTGATAGAGGGCCGCGCTGTTCAGACCGCCCAGATCACGATAGGCGGAAGCCCTGCTGCATCCCCCTCTTTTTCCGATGTGAGCTTCGGCCTGCTTGATTTGCAGGGTAACGATATTCAGGTGGGCTATGTGCTGGGAGTAGGGGATATCATCGCGGCGCGTTTTATCTTCCGGGATATGCCGGATGGACTGCCCTGGACAGCGATCTGGTATTACGAAGGTATGGAACTGAGGCGGGATGAAGCCACCTGGAATCAGGGAGTCAGCGGGGCGGCCACGGTCAATATCCGCCCCCAGTCGGGGGGATTTGTGCCCGGGCGCTATCGCCTGGAGCTATGGGCCGGGGACCGGCTTTCGGCCCTGGGCGATCTGATTCTAGCGGGCGGACAGGAGGGTGTCTTCGCCCGTATATTTCAGAATCTGCGCTTTTCCAGCGATATCCAGGCGGGTGAGCCGGGCGGCATTGTGGCCTCCAGTTTTGCCAACCGTCCGGCCGGTCTCTACGCCTTTATTGACTGGCAGTTGATCGGCGCCGGAACTCCCTGGACATATCGCTGGCTGGTGGATGGCGAGGCGTTTTTCGAGCGGACGGAACAATGGGCGGCGCCGGAATCCGGGGCAAATTTCTGGTCGCGCCTTGGCTCATCTCTGCTCCTCCCGGATGGCTCCTACACCTACGAAATTCTGATTGGCGGGCAGCTATTTGTCACGGGTAGCGCGCGGGTCGGAATGGGCCAGTTGCCGGTGACTGCGGGCAGCCGGGCAACGGGCGTGCGTGTTTCCGGCGAGGTTCTGGACGCTGCGACTCAGGAAGGCATCCCGGGCGCGCTGGTGATCGTGCTGGAAGCGCAGTATTCCGTCGTGGATTTTGTGTGGGATGCGGCGCAGATTCTGGCAATGTCCGTGACCGACAGTCAGGGGCGATTCGAGTTTGACCGTCTGCTGCCGTATGGAGAGTTCTACAGCATGATCGTGATTGGGGAGCGCTATCTGCCGCTGACAGCAGATGGCATCGAGCTTAACCTCGCCGATCCCGAGCTGGAGGACGGGCAGTTAGAATTTCGGCTGGAGCTGAACCGGGATCTCGTGCCATGAGCAGCCGGGAGCGCATTGATATCCTGCTGGTCGACCGGGGGCTGGTGGCCAGCAGGGAGCTTGCCCGCCGTTTAGTAATGGCCGGTGAGGTTATGGTGAACGGTGTTGTTATTGACAAGCCGGGCACTCATGTAGACATGAATGCGAATGTGACGCTCAAGGCTATGCCGCGCTTTGTCAGCAGGGGAGGGGATAAGCTGGCAGCAGCGCTGGCGACCTTCCCGATTTCAGTGGCGGGGTGCGTCTGCGCTGACGTAGGAGCGAGCACGGGCGGATTCACGGATTGCCTGCTTCAGCATGGCGCGGCGCGAGTCTATGCTATTGATGTTGGCTACGGCCAACTTGACTACCGGCTGCGTCAGGATGCCCGGGTCCGCGTAATGGATCGGACGAATGCGCGGTATCTGGATCGTCTCGAGGAAGCCGTAGATGTGGTGACAGTGGACGCCTCCTTCATATCTTTGCGCCTGCTGCTGCCGGTGGTTATGGGCTGGCTGAAGCCTGAGGCGACGGTTATTCCGCTGATCAAACCCCAGTTTGAAGCGGGCAAGAAGGACGTAGGCAAAGGCGGAGTTATACGCGATCCTCGCATTCATCAGCGTGTCCTGCAAGAGGTGCTGGCAGACGCCCGGCAAATGGGATTCAGCATCCGCGGCCTCATCCGCTCCCCGCTGAAAGGCCCGTCCGGAAATGTGGAATTCCTGGCATGGCTTGTAGCCGGGAGGAATGAGCAGCTTCAGCCTGATTTGAGTCTGCTGATCGAGAGGGTGGTCAGCACCGAGGCGGGCGAACACAACGACGCCTAGCCGATCTATACAGGCAGATACGATTCAGGTATACTCCACTCCGCAGTCAACCCGGAACTTGCAGGCAAGATGATAAATGGATAAGCAACTTATCAGAAATTTCTGCATCATCGCCCATATTGATCACGGGAAGAGCACGCTGGCCGATCGCCTTCTGCAGCTTACCGAGACGATTGCTCCCCGCTATATGAAGGAGCATATCATGGATGATTTGGACCTGGAACGCGAGCGCGGCGTCACAATTAAGGCGTCAGCGGTCCGTATTTCGTATACGGCGGATGTTTGTCAGCAATATGAGATCAATCTGATTGAAACACCGGGACATGTCGATTTCTCCTACGAGGTGAGCCGCGCGTTACAAGCCTGCGAGGGGGCTGTCCTGGTTGTGGATGCCACCCAGGGGATTGAGGCGCAGACCCTGGCCAATCTGTATATGGCCCTTGAGCATGATCTGGCGCTTGTGCCCGTTGTCAATAAGATCGATTTACCCGCCGCTCAGCCGGATGTTGTGGCGAAAGAGATTGTTGATCTGCTGGGCGTCCCTGCAGAGACCGTAATCCCGATCTCGGCCAAGACCGGCGCCAATGTTCACGCCGTGCTCGAAGCCGTGGTGAAGCAACTCCCGCCCCCATCAGGCGACGCCGAGAAGCCCCCCCGCGCCCTCATATTTGATTCCCATTACGATTCGTACAAGGGCGTGATTGCTTATGTGCGTGTATTCGACGGTTCTTTTGGCATGAAAGACAGGCTCCGGCTGATGTCCACCGGAGCGGTTATCGAGCCAATCGAGATCGGCGTATTCAGCCCTAAGATGATTCCGACTGATCAGTTACAAACCGGCGAGGTGGGATATGTGGCGACCGGACTTAAAACGGTGCAGGAGTGCCGGGTCGGGGATACGCTGACGACTGTAGCGGGTGGGGCCATCGAAGTACTGCCGGGGTTTGAGGTGGTCAAGCCGATGGTTTTCGCCGGGTTGTACCCGGTGGAGAACGACGATTACAACGATCTTCGCGACGCATTGGAAAAGCTCCAGCTAAATGATGCCTCGCTTGTTTTCCAACCAGAAACATCTCAGGCGCTTAATTTCGGCTTTCGGGCCGGGTTCCTGGGGCTGTTCCACATGGAGATTGTGCAGGAACGCCTGGAGCGCGAGTACGATCTGGACATTATCGCCACAGCCCCCAGCGTGGAGTATGAGGTTCTGTTGCGCAGCGGAGAAGTGATCCGGATTGACAGCCCTGCGGATCTCCCCGATGAAAGTGTTATTGAGGAGATTCGCGAACCCTGGATGAAGATTCAGGTCTTCACGCCGCAAGAGTATATTGGCGCGATTATGGACCTGGTCACCAAGCGGCGCGGCATCTATCTGACCATGGAATACCTGGATACCAAGCGCGTGATGCTGAACTATCGTATCCCGCTGGCCGAGCTGATTGTCGATTTCTACGATCGGCTCAAGAGTATATCGCGCGGTTACGCCAGCCTGGATTACCAGTTTGACGGGTATGAACCAGGCCGGCTGGTCAAGCTCGAAGTGCTGGTCAACAAGCTGCCGATTGATGCCCTCGCCCTGATCGTTCACGAAGATGATGCCTTCCACAAGGGTCAGCGGCTGGTGTCGCAGCTTAAGCGTCTGATTCCGCGCCAGCAGTTCGAGGTGCCCATCCAGGCGGCGACTGGCAAACGGGTGATTTCGCGGGCGAATGTGAAGGCAGTCCGCAAGGATGTGCTGGCCAAATGCTATGGCGGCGATATCACGCGCAAGAAGAAGCTCCTTGAAAAGCAGAAGAAGGGCAAGAGGCGCATGAAGATGATCGGACAGGTGGAAGTGCCGCAGGAAGCGTTTATGGCGCTGCTGCAGCTCAACGACGAAGACTGACCTGATCGATCTGAAACAGGGGAAGATATCCGGGGCGGCGCGCAATAAGCGCCGCCCCAACACATTACGCAGTCGTTCAGCCCTGTTTAGTCAGCCAGCGCCAGGCCAGCGCCATTCCCCAGGTACTGGCCCAGACGACCGGATGGGCTTCCTGTGGATCGGCGCGATACAGGCGCGATTCTGCGTGTCCGGGCGCTGCTACGGCGACGGCTGTCCCATCGTCGCGCCCAACCAGGGCGATTCCAATCCCGGCCTGCAGACGCTCGCGGAGATTTTGAGCGGCTATTACGGCCAGTTCTTCCAGCGGCAGTCCTGCATCTGAGCCTGTCTCCCGGCAGAGTTCTTCCAGAGAGGCGTGATTCTCAGTTCCAGCCAGGACGTGTTCGCTGCCGGGCACTGCCGTTAGCCTGGCAGCCAGCCTGTCCTCCAGGCCGATCTCGCTCGCTGCCAGGCGAGTGCTGTTGCGCTCCAGCTCTGCGACAAGCGCGTGTTCGATCTGATCTTTATCCGTGCCATAGATGAAGTCGCCAACTCGCTCGCGGATGCGCTCCTCAATTTCAGCGATCATCCGGTCAGCGGTTGCTTCGTCTTCAGCTTTGGCCGTGATGCGGATGTCGGTCTGGCCGATATGCGCTGCCAGCCCGACAGTCGGGTTTGCGAGGGTCATGAGATCGATAATCGCCTGATCTACCTGACTCTCTCCAATGCCGGCTGTCCGCAGCACGCGAGCCTTGATGATGCTGGAGAGTTCGAAATGCGCCCGCAGATAGGGCAGGACAACCGTGTCGAGCAGATACTTCATCTCGCGAGGCACGCCGGGCAGGCTGATCACGACGCCGCGCTCGGTCTCCACAATGAAGCAGGGCGCGGTCCCTACCGGATTCTCGATTGGTATAGCCCCCTCCGGAATGAAGGCCTGCTGCCGGTTGTTTGGACTCATAGTGCTGCCGAGGCGCCTGAAGCGTTCGACAATCTGGTCGAATAACTCCTGACTGAAGACCAGCGGCCGGTTGGTTACTGCGGCGACCGCCTGGCGCGTCATATCGTCGACGGTTGGTCCGAGGCCGCCCGTGGTGATGATGACATCGGACCGGTTAAGCGCCGCGTCCAGCACCTCCGCGATTCGCATCTGGTTATCGCCGACTGTGGTGAGATAAAACAGATTCAACCCGATATCGCGCAGGCTGCGGGCAATATGGGCGCTGTTTGTATCCACGATTTCACCGAGGAGTAATTCTGTACCGATGCTGACAACTTCTGCGTTCATAGTTTCCTTGCCTGATATGCACGGGTCGCTTCTTCGCGCGGGCTGCGATTGTAGCGCAGCAACCCCCGCAAGGGGGAAAGAGCGACGCTCCATTGCGATAGAGGAAAGGCTTAGAGTATACTGAATCTGAGCAGATTTGAGATTATGTTAAACCCGAACTTGCCAGGGAGGTGTTTGCGATTTCGTCGTGAGCAATTGGCCTGCAAATTTCGCGCTGCCTTGCCTGGTGTGGGTAGCGCAATGTCTGATGCCGGACTGACAGGCCAGTATGCCGGCGCGGTGTACGCCGACTATCGCGCCGGACGTTCGTCAAAGGGAGATTGCCTTTATGTCGCCCGCACAAATGCCGGCCGGCAGGATTCTGGTATGAGGCGCCTGTGCCGGTTGGCTGACACCACCCTACGCGCGGAGAACAAAGCCAGTTTGTGTGGGCCAGCAGTGAACAAATTGGAGGAATTCCAGAGATGGCCAAATTAATCGCTGAACGGCCGGTGCTCACCGTGGAGGAGGGTGAGCATCTCGGGTTGCGCGTGGTGGTGGACAGCGATAGCTTCATTATTGGGCGCGGAGAAGAATGCAACCTGGTCCTCAACGATCGCGCTATTTCGCGGCAGCATGCGCGTCTCTATCGAGAGGGCGGGGCATATTATGTGGAGGATCTTGCCAGCAAGAACGGCACCTGGCTCAATGGTGAGGCGCTCACCCAGCCGCATGTGCTGTCGGATGGCGACAAGATTCAGCTCGCCCGGGCTGTGCGCATCGGATTCGCCGAGTCCGACGCCACGGTGGAGATGGCATTTGATCCGACCCGGCTTAAGGGACGCCTGATCCTCGACCGGGACGCCCGGCGTGTATTCATCGGCCAGCAAGAGGTTATCCCTCCGCTCAGCCTGCCTCAGTACCGGCTGCTGCAACTCCTCATGGATGCGGCGGGGGCTGTATGCACGCGGGAACAGGTGGTGGAGACGGTCTGGCCGGAGGCCGCTATTGAGGGGGTCAGCGAACAGGCTATCGATGCGCTGGTGCGGCGGCTGCGCGATCGTCTGGCCGAGGTGGACCCGGATCGCCAGTATGTGCTCACTGTGCGCGGACATGGCTTCCGGCTGGACCAGGAGTAAGACGGCGGGAGTATAATATGTCCCCTGTGAGAACTCAGTCCTGATGGGGTGGTGCGCGTCTCACATTCCGTTGAGACAGCCGTCGGCTGCGCGGCCGAGAGATATATGTCTGATTTAATGAACAATCTATTGGTGTCTGTCGCCCGGCGCGCTGGCTCCTACCTCGAGTCGCTTGAACAGCGGGGTGTGGCGGCTACGGATAAGGCGATCGCGCGGTTAGCTCTGCTTGATGAACCGCTACCCGAAGAGTCGGCTACGCCTGAAGCAGTGCTCAGCCTGCTGGATGAGATTGGCTCGCCGGCGACCGTCGCCACGGCTGGACCGCGCTTCTTTGGCTTCGTAGTTGGCGGCTCACTCCCGGCGGCGCTCGCGGCGAACTGGCTCGCCGGAGCATGGGACCAGAACGCCGGCCTGAGTGGAACTTCCCCGGTGAGCGCCAGGATCGAAGAAGTGGCGTCTCGCTGGCTGATTGATGTGCTCGGCCTGCCAACAGGGACAGGTGTAGCCTTCGTCACCGGCGCGACGATGGCGAATTTCACCGCGCTGGCTGCCGCGCGACACGCTGTCCTGCGCCGCGCTGGCTGGGATGTCGAGTCGGATGGTCTGTTCGGAGCGCCGCCGATTACCGTCATCATCGGGGCGGAGGCTCACCCGACACTGCTGCGCAGTCTGAGCCTTCTCGGACTGGGCCACCAGCGCGTGAAGATTGTTCCCGTTGACGGCCAGGGCCGGATGCGGGCTGAGGCCTTGCCGAAGCTGACCGGCCCCACCATTTTGTGCGCTCAGGCCGGTAACGTCAATACGGGGGCGTTTGATCCGATTCAGGCGATCTGCGAGCAGGCACATGAGGGTCATGCCTGGGTCCACGTGGATGGCGCTTTTGGCCTGTGGGCGGCAGCAACGCCAACGCGAAGGCACCTGGTGCAGGGGATCGGCGATGCTGACTCGTGGGCAACCGATGCACACAAGTGGCTGAATGTCCCGTACGATTCGGGCCTGGCTTTCGTACGAGAGCCAGAAGCGTTGCAAGACGCGCTGCGGCTTGCCGCCGCTTACTTGCCCCACGATGAGCGACGAAGCCCTTCGCAATATACGCCCGAGTTGTCGCGCCGAGCGCGCAGCATCGAAATATGGGCGGCGCTGAAATCGCTCGGGCGCTCCGGCCTTGCCGACCTGGTCGAGCGCACCTGTCGCCACGCTGCCCGCTTCGCAAAGGGCTTGCAGGACGCGGGTTATTCGATCCTCAATGAAGTCGTCCTCAATCAGGTTCTGGTCTCTTTTGGCGAGCCAGAGACTACCCACCGCGTGATCGCGGGTATTCAGAACGACGGAACGTGCTGGTGCGGCCCGACCGTCTGGCAGGGGCAGACCGCAATGCGCATCAGCGTCTCATCCTGGGCGACGACCGAAGCTGATGTCGAAAGGAGCCTGGCGGCCATGCTGCGTATCGCGGATCGCGAGAAAACGCGCTGAACCGGGCCCAGGCTCCTGCGAACTAAAACCTCACTTCGATCCTTCCTGCGAGGAGAGATCCAGATATTCGGTATGGAGCGTCTGATCTATCGCGATGCCCAGCAGATCGAGAATCTCGCTGGTGAGCTGTGATTTGTATTCCGCGTCCCGCTTGGACCACGTCCGGCTCTTGATTTCCAGGAAGTACCCCTCATAAGCGGGCTGCTGCAGAGCATCCAGATTGATATAGAACAGAACGCCCTTGTACAGGATATGCCAGCGCCGGCGTTCTTTTTCCACGATGCGTTCGCTATCCGGCTGGAAATACTCCCGATAGAAGCGGAGCGGGCGATCGGCCGGGGCGATGAACTGCGAGCGCGAGAGCAGGATAGCCTGGCGAAACTCGCGCTCTTTGGTCGGCATAGTATAGGTCAGCCGGCTGCGAACAGCCGGCACATCACCAGTAGCTGTGACGGTTTCATCCTCACGGTAGCGCACCCGGCCCTGTTCGGCATCTTTGAACAGAAAATAAGTATCATACTGACGGTAGTGCGTGTGTTTGACCAGTTGCACATCGTGATTTTGCAGCAGCGCTTTGACGATTTCATCGTTGTCCACGCGGGCTTTGACCTGAATCTCGAAGCTCTCTTCCTGTTCCAACCCCCCGATCGCCACCAGCTTACTCAGAACATTGCCTTCGCGTGCGATCAGGAAGGCATCAATGCGGCGAGCGTAGTCTTCGGCGACTGCCCTGATCGCCGCCTCGTCGATGGTGAGCAACTGGCGGTCCCGCATCAACCAGCGCCCATCGACCATGACGTTGACAACATCCGCGCCTTTTGATGCATAGACGATCTGCGAGTAGACAGCATTAGGGTCGCGCTCAAACCGCGGGAAGTTGTGCAGCGGATTATGGGCTACGGTGATCAGATCGGCGCGCTTGCCAGCTTCCAGACTCCCGGTGATGTCGTCGAGGAACAGAGCTTCTGCCCCCATGCGCGTCGCCATTTCCAACGCTTGGCGGGCGGGAAGGGCAGTTGGATCGCCAGTCGCCCCCTTCGCCAGAAAAGCGGCCAGGCGAAGCTCCTCGAACATATCCAGATCATTATTGCTGGCTGGCCCGTCCGTGCCGATCCCGATGACGATGTTGCGGTCCAGCATTTCCTGCACTGGCGCGATGCCGCTGGCTAGTTTGAGGTTGCTGGTGGGGTTGTGGGCGACGTGCGTTCCCTGCCGGCGCATGACACGCATCTCGCCAGCGTCTACATGGACGCAATGGGCCGCCAGCACCCTGGCGTTGAGGAGACCCAGCCCATTCACCCAGGGTATGACCGGCATATCGTGATCGCGACGGCTCTCCTCGACCTCCAGCCGGGTTTCGGAAAAATGAGTTAGCAGGGGGATATCCAGCTCGAGCGCCAGCGCAGCACAGGCTTTAAGAGTCTCTTCCGTATTGGTATAAGGGGCGTGGGGAGCAATAGCCGGCGTGATCAGCGGATGGGCCTTCCATTGCTGGACGAATTCCCGGGTATAGGCCAGACTTTCTTCGTAGCTCTGGGCGTCGGGGGCGGGAAACTTCAGAATCGTTTGCCCCAGCACTCCACGCATACCGGCTGTCGCTACGGCGCGGGCGATATCCGATTCGTAATAATACATATCGGCCATGCACGTCGTGCCGCTGCGTATCATCTCCGCGCAGGCGAGTAAGGCCCCCTGATAGCAGAATTCAGGGCTGACAAATTCGCGCTCTACAGGCATCATATAGCCCATCAGCCAGACATCCAGCCGGAGGTCGTCAGCCAGGCCGCGCAGCAGGGTCATGGGGAGGTGGGTGTGGGCGTTAACCAGCCCGGGCATGAGGATCTCACTGTCAGCGTGCAGCACCTCGTCAGCCTGATAGGCAGAGAGGATCGTGTCGCGCGGTCCGACGGCGACGATCGCGCTGTCGTGGATCGCAACTGCGCCGCCCGAAAAAACATCGTATGTCTTGTTCATGGTTATGACAACGCCAGCTGTCACAATTTTGTCAACATGTTCCATAAGGGTCCCATTCCTTTTTTTGAGTTGTGCCATTATAGCCTGAACGCGGGACGGGAGGAAAGCAGCTCCCTACTCCCCGGAGCAAGCAGATGCGCATCCGGCCCTGATCGGGGATAATGGCGGGGTAGTGTGAATACAGGGGCATCTCCCGCACTATACAGAAGAGGCGAGAGGACTATGCAGCGTCGAGAGACGTTCATGCGCGGTTTAGGAATCGTTGAGACAGGACTGGTGGGGTGGTTCTTCATGCAGGCGCTGCGCTTCCTGCTGGGAACTCTGTATGCCCATGCCTCCAGTGCGGATATTGTCTTGCGGCTGGGGATGCCGGACCCGGCAGCGATTAATGCGGTACCGCCGGAAGTGGCTCAGGCAGAAATCGTGGCAATTGTTATCGCTACGCTGGCGCCCCTGCTGGCTTTTATGCTGGTGCGGCGCCCGGTGACGTTTGTCGCCACCGCTGCGGCGATTGCCGTAGGTCGGGTATTCATGGGGCTGGATGACCCCTTTATCAGCGCACTCGGCGCGTCTGTCGCGGCTGCGGCCGCCCTGATCTATCTGGCAGCGACCGCCCGCCAGCAGCCGACGCGCTTCGCTTTAATTTTGACACTCGGTCTTTTGCTCGACCAGATTGTACGGGCACTGGGGCAGACGTACGATCCTACCTGGGTCGAGTCATATCTGCCGGTTCAGACGATTCTGTCAGCAGTACTTTTTGTCGCCGCTGTGCTGCGCGCTTTATTGAGCGGGCAGCCGACTTTCGCCTCTGTCACGGCGTATTCGGGTATCTCGATCTGGGGAGGGATGTCCTTCGGCGCGATGCTCTTCCTGCAGGTTGCTCTGCTGGGGCTTCCCAATGCCGTCGCCCGGTGGTCGGAAGTAGACTATAGCCTGCTCGCCCCGTGGCTTGTGGCGGCGACAGCCTTGCCGCTGATTCCGGAAGTGCGGGATGGCGCGCGCCGGGCGCTCACCCTCGTCGATGTGCAGTGGCGGGGATGGTTCTGGCTGGCAATCCTGGCGATCCTGGTGGTTGTGGGCAATCGCTTCAATGGAATTGGGGCGGCGATAACGCTGGTGCTGGCTCAGCTCATGGTTGTCCTGATGCTGTGGTGGACGGTCCGCCCGCAGGGCAAGGAAACGCGTGACGTGACAGGGTTGGCGCTGGTGCTGGCTGTGATAGTGCTTGCGCTGCTATTTGTGGCTGATTTCTTCACCTACGAGTACGCTTTTGTGCGCGACTTCGAAGGCGGTCTGGCCGTGATTAGCTCCCTGCTGCGGGCGATGCGCGGCCTCGGGCTGGCAGTCATGTTGATTGCGGCCAGCATTGCGGTTATCCCGATGATGGATTCCGCGCGCCGGGTTCCCTGGCAGCGTGGCAAACGGAGCGAGACGCTCGGCGGCCTGGTGGCCGTGCTGATCAGCGCAGCCCTGGTTGCGCTCGCTGTTTTGCCGGTCACTGCGGGGGAGGTTGTCAATGTCGATCGAATTCGCGTGGCGACCTATAACCTCCATGGCGGGTATAACCTGTACTTCGATTACACGCTGAGCGAAATGGCCGATACCATCTGGGAGAGTGGCGCGGATGTCGTGCTGCTGCAAGAGGTGGATGCCGGCCGTACTGTTTCTTTTGGTGTGGATCAGGCGTTGTGGCTGGGGCACCGGCTGGGGATGAACGTGAGCTACCTGGCCACTAACGAACATTTGCAGGGCCTGGCCGTCCTGTCGCGCGTGCCTGTCGTACAGGAGCGGGGTGTACTTCTGCCGAGCCAGGGGCAGCAGACCGGCCTGCAACGGGTGCAGATTCGCCCCGATGAAGGTGTGCTCGATATTTACAACACCTGGCTGGGATTGCTGTTCGCTTCCGATGCTCAGATCCTGGCTAATCAGGAGCAGGATCAGTGGCAGCAGATGGAGCAATCGCTGGTCATCATTGGCGCGGATCATCCGGGCGGAGTGGTGGGCCGCGTGGTGTTTGGAGGAACCTTCAATAACACGCCCGATTCGCAACTGTATGACCAGATGATCGGGGTCGGCTTTACTGATCCGTTTGATGGGATGCCTGTTGAACAGGCGGCAACCCTGCTGCGAGGCAATATCGTGCAGGCGCGTCTGGATTACCTCTGGCTCCGCAATATCCTGCCGACAGGGCGGGCGGTCCTCCAGCAGGATGCTTCGGATCACCGGCTCGCCGTCGTTGAGCTGGATCTTTTGCGCTAGGCGGCGTCAGTTCCCTTCTTCGGAAGCCGTGATACGCTGCCAGGCGGCCCATGCTGCCTGCCGGGTGGCTACCTTCTTGCTGTTTCCAATGCCCCGGCCATACACCTCGCTGCCAATGACGACCTCTACCGTGAATTCTCTGAGGTGGTCAGGCCCGCTGATCTGAACAACGTGGTAGCTCGGCGTCAGGTTCAGATGCGCCTGGCTCCATTCCTGGAGCATACTCTTGGGATGAGCGTCAGCATCGGTCGCCAGTATCTGGTTCAGGGCAGGCTCGAACAACGGAAACACGAACTGGCGAACAGCATCCATGCCTTGATCCAGATACAGAGCGCCGATGAAAGCCTCGAACCCACAGCAGAGATTGGCCTCTCTCTGGCGACCGCCAGTCTCCTCTTCCCCGTGACCCAGCAGCAAAGCGTCGCCCAGTGAGCACTGAGCTCCCAGCGCCGCAAGCGCCTCAGTCCGCACCAGCGCCGAACGCAGGCGGGTTAAACGCCCTTCTTTCAATTCCGGGAAGCGATTATAGAGCCACTCTCCTGTGATGAACTCCAGCACGGCATCCCCCAGAAATTCCAGCCGCTCGTTGTCTTCTATAACATTTTCAGGGTGTTCATTGATATAAGAGCGGTGGGTGAGGGCGCGCTGCAACAGCGAGACATCACGAAAACGGATATTGAGCCTGCTCTGAATGTCATCCAGGTTGAGTTCGGGCGCCACGTTATACCTCTTCAGAAGTGTATCCGGAGGATATTATAGCGTATCGGGCTGAGGTTGTCGGGGTGCAACGCCCCTGGTATACTCTCGACGTTTCGGGGGTATGGGGTATAAGGAGGGTCGTCGGCTTGGAGTCTTTGCGTAAGGGCTTGCAGCGCACACGGCAGTCATTCTTCGGGCGGATTGCCCAGACGCTTGGCACGACTGAAATTGATGAAGATACCTGGGATGAGATCGAAGGATTGCTCATCCAGGCCGATGTCGGTGTAGATACTACGGTCAAATTAGTGGGGCGGGTCCGGTCGCGCGTCAGCCGGGAAGGGCTGATCAAACAGGCTCAGGTACAACGTGCGCTGAAGGAAGAGCTGCGGGGACTGCTGGATGATCCCCCCCCCTTGAACCTCAGCGGCCGCGATCTGTCGGTGATCTTCATCGTGGGCGTCAACGGCTCGGGCAAGACGACCTCTATCGGCAAGATGGCCTACCGGCTCAAGAACGCAGGGCGTAACCCGATGATCGCCGCTGGAGATACCTTTCGTGCGGCGGCTATAGAACAGCTTCAGCTCTGGGGAGAACGGGCTGGCGTGCCAGTCGTGGCCGGGCTGCCTAATTCGGATCCTGGTGCGGTTGTCTACGATGCGGCGCAAGCGGCCCGGTCGCGTGGGCACGATCTCCTTATTGTGGATACCGCCGGACGGCTGCATACCAAGTTCAACCTGATGCAGGAGCTGACCAAGATTCGCTCGGTAATCGGCAAGGTGATCCCGGACGCACCGCATGAAACGCTGCTGGTGCTGGATGGCACTACCGGACAGAATGCGCTATCACAGGCGCGGCATTTTCAGGAAGCTGTGAATGTCACTGGCGCGGTTGTGACCAAACTGGACAGCACCGCTAAAGGTGGCATGGTTTTTGCTATCTATCAGGAGTTGAAGCTGCCGGTGCACTATATTGGCGTTGGTGAAGGTATCACTGATCTCTTGTTCTTCAATCCGGATCAGTTTGTGGATAGCCTGTTCGATGAGAACGGGCGATCCTGACACGCGCCAGATGTGTTGTGAGTGATGCAAGTATTTCAGGAGAATCAGGATATGGAAGAGTTAGCCAGCCGGTTGAATGAATTTAAGCAGACGATTGCTCAGCTTATGGAGCGTCTTTGACATCGCCGAATCAGAACGTGAAGCCGCCCTCCTGGAGGAGCAATCCGTCGCGCCTGATTTCTGGGATGATATCGGGGCCGCCCAGCAAACCATGCGCAAGCTGTCACGACTGCATGAGGAAATTGACCGCTGGGTATCTGTTGTCCAGCAGATTGATGAAGCGCTTGAGCTTGTGGAACTCGGCGACCCCGATATGCTGGAGGAACTTACGGCGGAGGCCGATCGCCTGGCTGATGTAGTTGAGCGCATGTCTTTTCAGGCGCTTTTCTCCGGCCCCTATGACTCTGAGGATGCAGTGCTGGCGGTTCATGCAGGTGCGGGCGGGACGGATTCGCAGGACTGGGCGCAAATGCTCCTGAGGATGTTCCTGCGATGGGCTGAGACACAGGGTCATAAAGTCGAGGTTATCAGCGAGACGGATGGCGACGAGGCCGGGATCAAGAGCGCAACGGTGTCGATATCGGGGCACTACGCTTATGGGTATCTGCAATCTGAGCGCGGCGTCCACCGCCTGGTGCGCCTCAGTCCGTTTGACGCTGCCCATCGGCGCCACACCTCTTTCGCGCTGGTTGAGGTCTGGCCGGATATTCAGGGCGAGATCGAGCTTGAGATTGACGAAAGGGACTTGCAGATTGATACGTTTCGCGCCAGCGGCGCGGGCGGGCAGCATGTCCAGAAGAATGAAACAGCTATCCGGATCACCCATAAGCCAACCGGTGTAGTCGTCTCCTGCCAGAACGAGCGCAGTCAGGCTCAGAATAAAGAGCGCGCCCTGCACATCCTCAAGGCGCGGTTACTGGACCTGGAACGCCAGAAACAGGAGGCGGAAATGACCGCGCTAAAGGGGAAGCATATTGACGCTGAATGGGGTAACCAGATTCGCTCCTATGTCCTGCACCCTTACCAGATGGTCAAGGATCACCGCACCGATTACGAGACCGGCAATGTCAGCGCAGTTCTTGACGGCGCACTCGACGCGCTGATGGAGGCGTATCTGAAGGCGAAAGTGGGTTCCTGAGGCGATTTCGGGCTTTTGTATAGAAGCCGGGCGGCCCTGCACCGCCCGGCTTTTTGTTGAATGGACTCAGGTAGCCGGCTGAATTGTCTGATATGCCTCACGGCGCAAAAAGAACTTTGCGACTTCCGCAGCCAGCGACGGCAGCAGAATAAAGGGCAGAATCAGGAGCCAGTTTTCTACAGACAAAGGTGCGGTGTTGAACACCGGCTGCAGGAAGGGGATGTAAATCGCGGCCAGGAGCATCAACATGGAGATTCCTGTGGCGTAGATCATCCATTTGTTCGACAGGAATCCAATCTGCCAGATGTTGTAACGCTCAGATCGGGCTGTGAAAGCTCTGAGCAACTCGGCGGTGACCAGTGTGGTGAAAGCAATTGTGCGCGAGAGCACCGGATCGGCAAGATCGGTCTCTATTGTATTCAGGGCGATGACATATGCCCCCAACGTAGCGGCAGTCTCCGCGACTGCCTGGATCAGCGTGAGCACCCACAGATCGCGGGTGATGATAGGCTGACGGGCAGAGCGGGGCCTGAACTGCATGATATCCGGCTCCTTAGCTTCCAGACCCAGGGCCAGGGCTGGCGCGCCGTCAGTGACGAGATTGAGCCAGAGCAGGTGAATGGGCAGGAGTGGCAGGGGCAACCCTACCAGCATGGACAGGAAGATAATCAGAATCTCACCCACATTACAGGAGACGAGATAAAAGACGAACTTGCGGATGTTGGCGTAGATAACACGGCCCTCTTCAATCGCGGCGACGATGCTGGCGTAATTATCATCGGTCAGAACCATGTCAGCGGTCTGCTTGCTGACGTCCGTGCCGGTGATACCCATGGCAACGCCGATATGGGCGCGCTTGAGGGCGGGGGCGTCGTTGACCCCATCGCCGGTCATAGCGACGATATTTTCGCGACTCTGAAGCGCCTCCACAATGCGCATCTTGTGAGCCGGGTTGACCCGCGCGTAAACAGAGATATGAGCGGCTTTCTCGGCCAGATCGGGGTCGGAGATGGCGCTCAATTCCGCACCGGTCAATATCTGTTCTCTGTCGGTTAGCAGGCCGAGATCTTCGGCAATTGCGGCGGCGGTATCGGGATAATCGCCAGTGATCATGACGGTACGGACTCCGGCATGGCTGGCTGTGGCGATCGCTTCCTTGACCTCCGGACGGGCAGGATCGCGCATTGCGGCTAAACCGACAAGCGTCAGTTCTTTCTCTATTTCGTTCGCCTGTAGTGTCGGGGGGAGCGTCTCCAGCTCCCGGTAAGCTACTGCCAGGACCCGAAGAGCCTGCCCGGCCAGTGTGGCGTTAGCGGCCAGAATGGTCTCTCTGTCCTGATTGCTGAGCGGGACCTCGCACCCTTCCAACAGGATATGATCGCATTGCGCCAGCAGAAGCTCCGGAGCGCCTTTTGTGAAAGCTATGAGCTTGCCTGTGCCATTGGACGAGCGATGGATGGTAGTCATCCTCTTGCGCTCGGAGTCGAAGGGGATTTCAGCTACCCGGGGCCACTGGGCCGCCAAATCGGCGGCATTAAGCCCCGCTTTGGTTGCCATTGTGATCAGAGCACCTTCCGTGGGATCTCCGATCAAGCGCCAGGCAGCTCCGTCCAGCTCAACGATGGCGTCATTGCACAGCATCGCGCCCCGTGCCAGCACCCGAAGCGTAGACTGTGCAGTGCCCTCAACCGCCTGACCGTCCAGCGAGAAGCGTCCTTCAGGCCTGTACCCTTCGCCGCTGACGTGCAAAGTCTGATTGTCAACCACTACGCGCACGACGGTCATTTCGTTGGTGGTCAGGGTGCCGGTTTTGTCCGAGCAAATCACATTGGCGCTGCCCAGTGTTTCCACCGCGGCCAGCCGGCGGATCAGAACGTGCCGCCGGACCATCCGCTGCATCCCCAGGGCCAGTGCGATTGTCACGATCGCGGGCAGCCCTTCCGGGACAGCGGCGATTGCCAGACTGATAGCAACCATGAATAGCCCGATGACAGCTTCCTGATGCACCGGCATGGCCAGCCATGCGCCAATATCGTCAACCGGCGTCGCATTAATCAGGCGAAAGACGCCCACCAGAAATACGATTGCGCAGATGACCAGCGTGATATAGCCCAGCCATTTGCCAAGTTGATCGAGGCGTACCTGAAGCGGGGTGGGCGGATCTTCCTGACTCTGGATCATCTCAGCAATCTTGCCGATCTCGGTATTCATGCCCGTGCTGAAGACAATACCGCGCCCGCGCCCATAAGAGACCATGCTGCCCATGAAGGCCACATTTTTGCGATCGCCCAGGGTGACGTCTGCATTGAGCACACTGTCCGGCATCTTGGCAACAGCGACTGACTCGCCAGTCAGTGGAGATTCATCAATAGTCAGGTTGTAACCTTCGGATAGCCGCACGTCCGCCGGGACGTAGTTGCCGGTATCCAGCAAGGTGATATCCCCAGGCACTACTTCCCGACTCGGGATTGTCTGGAGCTTCCCGTCGCGAAGCACCCGCGCCTCGGGTGCCGTCATCTTCTTGAGGGTGCGCAGGGCGGCTTCCGCCCGGCCTTCCTGTACGACGCCGAGGACCGCGTTGAGGATGACGATAGCCATAATCGCCAGTGTGTCGGTGTAACCCTCATTAGTATAGGTGCCGACTATGGCGGATATGATTGCGGCGACGATCAGGAGGATGACGATGAAATTGTTGAACTGGGCAATAAGCCTTTGAAGTAAAGTCGGAGGTGGCTCCTCCCGGAGTTCATTCGGGCCATATTGCGCCAGGCGGCGGGCCGCTTCATCTTCGGTGAGGCCGGTGACAAGGTTGGTGTCGAGCTGACTGGCTACGGCTTCTGTAGACAGGGCATGGACATGCAGTTCGGACACGGGGTCTCCTCTTCCGCAACGAAATCAGTTTGCCTGCAGATAGATGACGGGCGGTACAAAAACGGTATACAGAACTGCTTGAGAGCCTAGATTAATCTGCCCTCCCGTAATGATCAATGGTCGGCTGTACACACCCCCAAATGTTCGGGGGAGTCGAGATGAGCCGGATGCCACAGCAAGTGAAAATGACAGCCTGATCGGGCTGGCTAATTGTACTCCTTCCGGCTGGTTTGTGAATAACCTCGCAGCTTCTGGCCGACGTATTTTGCCCTTCTGATTTGGCACAATTGGGCAATTTGTCTATAATATGAATATATAGAATTGGATACAGTGCACATCATAAGCGAGAGAGCAATTGTGACAATGAGCACAAGGTGGCCAGAGATATTCCACTAACTTCGGGCAGAAGAGTGCTCTATTCTGATAATAAGGACCTGTACTGGCTGTGCTGCTATTCGTGCGAAACGCTTGAATTAGGGAAGGAGCCCTGATGGCCACAGGCACGATCGTAATTAACGAAATCCGTTGTAAGGGCTGTACTCTGTGTACAACGGTTTGCCCCCAGGACATTATTCATATGGACACGGGGCGTGTCAATGAAAAGGGATATACCCCGGCTATACTGGTTGACCCCGATCAGCGTTGCACAGGCTGCGCGATTTGCGCAGTGATCTGCCCTGATGTGTGTATTACGGTGTACCGCGACATCCCTGCGTCAAAACTGCACCGGAATGTGGCGTGAGGACATCCAGCATGACTGCACAACTCATGAAAGGGAATGTAGCTATCGCCGAAGCGGCTGTTCGGGCGGGCCTGCAGGCTTATTTCGGCTATCCGATCACCCCGCAGACAGAGCTTCTTGAGCACCTGGCGATGCGTATGGTAGAGCTTGATCGGGTTTTCGTACAGGCGGAGAGCGAAGTCGCGGCCATCAACATGGTTTACGGGGCGGCCTGTGCCGGTGTCCGCACTATGACTTCGTCATCCAGCCCCGGCGTCAGCCTGATGCAGGAAGGTTTCTCCTACATCGCGGCATCTGAGATCCCCTGTGTTATCGTAGACATGATGCGCGGCGGACCGGGGCTTGGCAATATCCAGCCGTCACAGGGCGACTACTTTCAGGTCACACGATCTGCGGGCCATGGCGATTATCGCCCGATAGTGCTGGGGCCGGCGTCAGTACAGGAGGCGATCGATCTCACAATCCTCGCCTTCGATCTGGCGGACAAATATCGCCACCTGGTGTTTGTGGTTGGGGATGGGTTGATTGGACAGATGATGGAACCCGCCGTGATGCCAGAGATGCGGCCGATCCGTCCGCACCCTGACTGGGCGGTAGATGGGGCTGTTGGACGCCCCAAACGAATCATTACGTCGCTCAACCTGACTACCGAAGGATGCGAGCAGGCCAACAAGCGGATTCAGGCGCGTCTGCAAATTATTCGTGAAAACGAGCAGCGTTCGGCTGAATATGACACCGAAGACGCGCGCATCTTGATCATCGGTTATGGCACAGCGGGGCGCGTTGCCCAGTCATCTGTGAAGATGGCCCGGCAGATGGGCCTGCCGGTAGGGCTGCTGCGCCCGATCACTTTGTGGCCATTCCCGGAGGATCGGCTGCGGTCCCTCGTGGACAATGGTGTTGAGGCGATTCTGGTTGTGGAGATGAACGCCGGTCAGATGATTGAGGATGTCCGGCTGGTTGTTGGCCGTGACGTGCCGGTTGAATTGCATGGCCGGATGGGCGGTGCTGTCCCGCTGCCTGACGATATCGTCGAACAGGTACAGGAGATTGCAGCCCAGATTGGCTTAACCCGCGCAAGTGTTGTATAGCCCCGAAGGAGTGCTATGGTGACACTACAGGATGAGTTGGTGCGGACAGTTGTATATGAGCATCCCAAGGCATTGACTGAAGTTCCCACACACTACTGCCCGGGGTGTACACATGGTATCGCTCATCGCCTTGTGGCTGAAGTGATCGATGAGCTGGATATTCGTGAGCACACGGTCGTTGTGGTGCCTGTCGGTTGTGCCGTCTTCGCCTACGATTACTTCAATCTGGATGGGGTTGAGGCCCCCCATGGCCGCGCCCCGGCGATGGCGACCGGGATAAAACGCTCCCTTCGGGATCGTATTGTGTTCACCTACCAGGGGGACGGCGACCTGGCCGCTATTGGCACGGCTGAGATTATCCATGCGGCAGCGAGAGGCGAAAATATCACGACGGTGTTCATCAATAATGCTATCTACGGCATGACCGGAGGGCAGATGGCGCCGACGACGCTCCCCGGCCAGCAGACGACCTCTTCGCCGCGGGGGCGCGATATTCGCCTGGCCGGTAACCCGCTCCGGATAACGGAGCTACTGGCGCAGATTGATGGCACCTGTTACGCGGTGCGACGATCGCTGCACAGCGTCAGGGAGATCCGGCGCGCTAAAAAGGCGCTTATGACCGCATTCAGGACGCAGGTGAACGGCCTGGGCTTCTCAATAGTGGAGTTGCTCTCCTCTTGTCCAACGAACTGGGGAATTACGCCGCCAGATTCGCTCAAATGGATCGAGGATAACATGGTGCCGTTTTATCCGCTGAACGACTTCAAAGTCAGCGATAGCGTTTTGACCATGGAAAGCGGAGCGTAGAGCGATGGAGGAAGCTGTCATCTTTGCCGGGTTCGGAGGGCAGGGCGTTCTATTCTCAGGCCAACTGCTGGCTCATGCTGCTATGGCCGAGGGGAAGTATGTCACGTGGATTCCGTCCTACGGGCCGGAGATGCGAGGGGGCACTGCCAATTGCACAGTGGTCGTCAGCGACGAGCCAATCGGCTCCCCATTGGTCAGCCGGTATAGCGTGGCAGTGGTATTCAATAACCCCTCAATGCTGAAGTATCGCAGCCTGGTCAAGCCGGGCGGCTTGCTGGTCGTCAATACCTCTATTGTGGAGGCAGTGGCTGAGCGAGACGACATCACTGTCCTGTCCATCCCGGCCACATCATCAGCGAGCGACCTGGGCGAAGTCAAGCTGGCGAATATGATCATGTGCGGGGCTATGCTGGCGGCCCGCCCTGTTGTCTCCGTAGATACGCTGCGCAGCACCCTCACCGCCAAATTGCCCGGCGGCAAGAGGCACCTTCTGGAAGTGAACCTGCGCGCGGTGGAGGAGGGTATCGCCCTGGCCAGGGGACAATTTATGCCGGCCTGACGGGGCTGAGTGCCTGTTGGATATTCGCTCTGACGAATTACGAGAACTGACACCGCAGATATCCTGCGGTGTTTTTGTTGTCCGCGGCATCCTCGTTACAATTGGGACACCTGATGACAGTCCCTTTGAAGAGGAGAGCCACCCTGATGGATCGAGCTGAGGCCTGGGCGCTGGTCACTGCCCATACCCGGTCGCTTTCTTTGCAACACCATATGCTCGCTGTAGAGGCGGCAATGCGCGCATATGCGCGGCGCTTCGGTGAAGATGAGCAGCTATGGGGTGTCGCCGGGTTGATACATGATTTTGATTATGAGGAGCATCAGGATATGGATGCCCCCGACGGGCACCCGGTATGGGGTATCCGCTATTTGCGAGCACAGGGAGCTGATGAGCGCATAATTCGCGCTATAGAGGCGCACGCTGCAGAGCGCACCGGCGTCAACCCGGCCAGTCTTATGGAGAAGACGCTGGTCGCGGTGGATGAGCTGACCGGCTTCCTCACCGCAGTTGCGCTGGTCCGCCCGACCAAAGATATCCGCGATATCACCAAGATCAAGTCAGTTCGAGATAAATGGAAGGATCGGAGCTTCGCTGCGGCCGTGAACCGGGAAGAGATTGAGCACGCCGCCCAGGCTCTGGGGGTAGACCTGTGGACCGAGCACGTCCCGCTGGTCCTGGAGGCGATGCAAGCGATTGCCGCCGATCTGGGGCTGGATGGATCAGCGCTGGCTCCGACCGGGTGAACAATGCGGGAGGGAAGTGCTGCGTAGAGGTGTTTCCTGATGCGCTACTTGTCGTAGGCGAATAACGTGATCGTGAAGAGATCGCCGATCGGTACCTGACCCGGCGTGCGTAGCTCCCACGTGCCAGAGCGCGGTCCACCACGGCCGCGCGGCGGCGTTGTGCCTGTGAAGTTCAGCGTGACCTCATCAGCAACCTCGACGCGGTTTCTGATGAAGATGCGCGGCCCCGCTCCAAAGGATTCGCCTTCCAGAAAAGTGAGCGATGTATTGCGCTCCCAGGCGCACGTCCCGGTGTTGAGCAGCGTGATGTCAAACGAAAAGTCGGTGTCCGTAGGGATGAAGACACGCTCCCCCTGACCAGTGTAAACAGGATAGTACTTGAGCTGCTCGTCACCCTGATCAGGAGGAATGATCGCGTACTCGAAGTTACAGGCTGCGATGGTCGCGGTCATGTCGGCCGCCATTAACGTAGACTGGACCAGGGTCTGCGTGATGTCAATGGTGGGGGTGAGCGTCAGCGTCGGCGTCAGCGTAGCAGTGGGCGTGGCAGATGGCGTCGGCGTGGCTGTCGGGGTGTGCGTAGAGGAAGGTGTCGCCGATGGGGTGATGATCGGTGTAGCAGTTAGCGTTGGTGTTGGGGTCAGCGTCGCGGTTTCCGTAGGCGTATCCGTAAAAGTAGGCGTGTAAGTGAGCGTCAGCGTCGGCGTAGGGGTGAGTGTGCTGGTCGGCGTTTCGGTAGATGTTTGAGTGCTGGTTGCCGTTGGCGTCAGCGTTGCAGTGGGAGACGATGTTGGCGTCGGGGTTTCCGTAGGGCCAAGGGCCACGGTGAGGACGCCATTGTTGAAAGCCCAGATGGTGACGATAAGCATCACGCCGATCAACCCCAGCAGTATCCAGGCCATCCGGCTTGGGCCGGCCCGGCGCGAGGCCGGGAATGCTTCGGCAGGAGGTGGGCCAGCCGGCGGGATCGCAATCCCGCCCGGTGGGGGAAGCGCACCGTCATATCCGTCGGATTCTGCCGGTAAATCCACGACATAAGCTGCTGAGCCGCTCATGCCCTGGCGAATTGCCTGTAACTGATCCACCATTTCCCTGGCCGTGCTGAAACGATCGTCCGGTTCTTTGGCCATCGCTTTGAGGATGACTTTTTCGATCGTCTCAGGCAGTTCCGGCGCGCGGTTACGGGGGCGGGGGACAGGTTCGTTCAGGTGCTTGAGGATCGTCGCCAGCGGCGTATCCGCTTCAAATGGGAGCTGGCCGACGCACAACTGGTACAGGATGACCCCCAGCGAATAGATATCGGAGCGTTCATCCCCTGCCTCGCCCAGACCCTGCTCTGGCGCCATATAGGCAGGTGTCCCGACCATCCCGCCGCTGGCGGTGAACTGGACGCCGGTGACGATCTTGGCGATGCCGAAGTCGGTCAGGACCACCCGGCCATCGGAGTCAAGCATGAGATTGGCCGGTTTCACGTCGCGGTGGATCATGCTCTGCCGGTGTGCATAAGCCAGAGCGGAACCGGCGGCCTGGACGATACGCAGCGATTCATCCAGGGGAAATAGTTCGTGCGATGTGCTTAGCTCAAAGAGGCGCTCCTTCAGCGTCGGCCCCTCAATAAGCTCCATGACCATGTAATAGCTTTCGTTGCCTTCATCGTATTCGAAGTCATAGACCTGTACGATGTTGGGGTGCTTCAGCTTGGCAACGTTCTGGGCCTCTTTCTCGAAGCGTGACTTGAACTCCGGGTCGTCGGCCAGAAATGAATGCAGGAGCTTAATCGCGACAAAGCGGTCGAGGGCGGGATGATAGCCGCGGTAGACTTCGGCCATGCCGCCGCGTCCCAGGCGTTCGACGATTTCGTATTTGCCGAGAGTCTTTCTGGACACGGATGTCGCTGAGCCTTATTGCTCGGAGGCGAAACTGTTATGGAGTATACCTGAAATCGCCCACCGTCTCAACCGTCCGCATCGGCGCCCGATCATGCCTGTGGCCGGGTGTCGATTTCACGGGTGTTGGGGGCCGGGATATTGAAGGTTATTTCGCGGATATCCTGCGGTTGCGTGCGCTCGTCATAGAAGAGCTCAACGCGTACGAGATAATCGCCCGATGTGTCTTGCAGGCCGCGAATGTGCAGCGTGAATTCAAGTCTGGGCGTCATGGTTTCGATGATGCTCATTTCAGCTACGAGAGGTCCGTCGATTTTCCGCGCGTATATCTCCAGATTAGGACGCTCGATAAAGGGCGTGATGTTCAACGCGAGACGCACCCGACGGCCGTCCGGATACGGCTCGACTATCAGGGCAGCGATTCTTGTATCTTCACGTGAGCGTGGCTCTTCATCCGAATCGAGCCAGAAGATGCTATCTGACAACGGATTTTCCTTATAATGAATGGACAATAAGCCGGTAAAGGCGCGACGGTTACTCTTCTTCCCAGCGCGCTTGCTGCCGCAGCGCTGCCAAAGCAGACAGGGCCGCTTGCAGCAGGTGCTGAGGCACCAGCAGATGATCCCTCTTGTAGGCCGAATAAGCCATAACAGGCACCTGTGCAGCAGCCAGAGCCTCACTGACAGCAGCCAGAAAACCAATCATTGTATGTTCCAGCGGCAGCGTAAAAGTGATCAGCGCATAGCTGTCTGATACAACGCTGCCGGGAAGCCGATCGGAAAAATCTACGAGTTGTTCTTCCGGTAGAATGAGGGTGACCTCATCGGAATCGGCCAGAAGCCCACAGAATGGGGTAGCGCATTCTGCCAGCACACTCGCGGCGGCTAGCAGGGCGCGTGGCGGCAGGTGCGCCAGGCGATAGCGTTGACCATCAGTGACGATCTGTGTTTTATTCAGGGCCTGGCGTACGGCATCGTTCATGGCATCGGTTATCGGATAGAAAGATCACTTCGATTGCAGCGCCGGACTTGTCTGGATGAAAGGCGCTCCTGTTATGATTTCAACGCTGGTTATCCCGGGGGCGCACCTCCGATTATATACGACCAGCCTGCCTTCGTGAATATGGGGTATGCTGGGATTATCGTGCTCGACGCCGGGCAGGATGCAGAATCGGGCTTTTGATGAGATGGGAGAAGATATGGGCGCTGTGGATCAAGGAGCAGATGCAACAGCGGGGCGCTGGCTGGTTATCCCGCGCACACTTTGTTTTGTCACCTCTGGCGATGAAGTGTTACTCCTCCGCCGGGCGATGACCAGGCGTGTCTTCCCCGGAAAATATAATGGAGTAGGGGGGCATCTTGAGCGAGACGAGGATCCACTTAGCGGCGCACGCCGCGAGATTGAGGAAGAGACAGGTCTCCGCGTCCGCCACGTCCAGCTATGTGGCATTTCACATATTGACACGGGACATTCGAACGGCATTCTGCTGCTAATCTTCCGGGCGGAAGCGCTAGATCGAGAGGTGCGCGACACGCCGGAGGGGCGCCTGGAATGGGTGCCGCGATCGCGGCTGCTGGACTATGATCTAGTTGAAGATCTGCCGCTGATTTTACCACGCGTGCTGGATATGCAACCTGGCGAACCGCCATTCTTTGTGCACCTGAGTTATGATGCGACCGATCAGGTGCAGTTAAGATTTGCCGGGGCCTGAACGAGATGGTAGTCCAGACCGTGATAGCGAGGCCAAACAGCCCCCTGAAGCGATCTTTCAGGGGGCTGCCGTCTGTTCGACTCTATGAGTCTGAAATGCAGGTGTCTTACCGCGGCATATCACGTACCGCAGCGTAGGCCGGGCGCGCTCCAGTTGGCCCGACTAGCGCCCACAGGCATTGTTCCGATGCCGCCCCTGCTGCCTGGCAGAAGTTCAGGTTCCACAGCAGCATCGGACCGACATAATTGAGGGACCGCCCCAGTGCATAAGCGCGCACTATATAAGTTGCTTGCTTATCCAGGCTGGTATAGGCCACGAACTCATAACCGGCTGGCGGCGCGCTGCCAGTATCAGCGTTGGTCCCCCAGCCAAACTCTGTCGCCCAGATGAAGGTCTGCGAGTCGCCAGCGGCCACCATGATGCGACGGTAATCCTGAAGCGTCTGGAGGAAGAAGAAGCTCGGGTGATCATCATGGGTCGGCACGCCGGGCGTATTGTTGCAGCAGACGGAATCTGGCGGGTTGGCCCATCCGTTGGGATGCGCCCCGATAGCATCGGAATATCGCGCCAGCCCGTTGGCATACATACCCTGCAGGTAGACCCGATCGTCAATGGCATTCACACCATCGTTGAAGCCCGTCGGGGCCAGACCGCCGGAGACGACTATCGCGGCCGGATCGGCTGCCTTGATCGCGTTGTAGGCCAGGCGCAGCATTTCCATGTACTGTGCCGCGCTGATGGGATGCGAGCGGCTGTTCCATTCGCGGCGCAGATTCTGCTCGTTCCAGATTTCATACGCATCGACGCGCCCGCGATAGCGCTGAGCCAGCGCCCCCACAAAGTTCGCGTAAGTCTGGAAGTCAGCCGGTGGGCCGTCTTCTACATTGCTGTCGCGCGCCCAGGCCGGCGCTTTCACCACGCTGAACAGGATGCGAACACCGATTGAGTCGAGCGTGTTCACCATCTGATCCAGCGCACCCCAGTCAATGTTACCCTGGGATGTCTCATAGACTTTCCACTCGATCTGCTGCTTCACCCACTGCATCCTGAGTTCGGTGATCTGGCTGGCGACCTGACTCTGATTCTGGCCTGGCAGGTGGACCTGTATGCCATAGGCAAACCCAACGCTTGGCGACGTGCTGGGAGGCGCGGGAGGCGCCGGAGTGGTGCCAGGGGCCGGAGTCGCCGGCGGCAGCGGGGCGCCACCAGCGCAGGGCACGACGAGGGTCTGGCCAGCGAAGATCAGGTTGGGATTGGCGATATTGTTGAAGGAAGCCAGCGTGTTTACGGTTGTGCCGAACCGCAGAGAGATGCGAAACAGCGTATCTCCGCGTTGCACGACATAGGTACAGGTCTCAGGCGGCTGGCCCGGCGTAGTGGGAGTAGGGACAGGCGTCACGACGGCCCCGCCCGCTGGGATGACAAGAACTTGCCCCGGGAAGATCAGATTAGGATTGACGATGCCATTGGCCTGAACAATAGCATTGACGGTAGTACCGTACTGCTGGGCGATGCGAGTCAGGTTATCGCCCCGTTGGACTACATATGTTTGTTGTTGTCCCTGGGCGCTGGCAATGGCCCCGCCAATGGAAAGCAACAGGATCACCAGTAGTATGACTATGGGCGCACGTCGCATATCTCTATCCTCCTGTTAGTGGCATTGTCACCCTGTCCCATGATATAACGAATATAGATCAAACGCCAATGTCTATGCAGGTTGGGTGCATGCCAGATTAGGGACATTTTTTCGGCGTAACCGGAGCACATCGCGATAGCGCGCCGGGGAATCCTGTAGAATAGATTCGAAGTTTCTCGACAACTGCGAATCCTGCCCCGAATCTGGAATACGCCCTGCGTTGGAGGATCGAGTCTACCCAGGAGAGATATATTGTGACGGCTTTTCGGAATTACAGGCGGCAGTGGGCCACGGTTGCGGTGGCCTTTGCGGTTCTGGCGGCGATGCTGGCGACCGTATATTCGGCGCAGGCACAGACTAAGATGCTCTTCTGGCGCCAGTGGAACGTCTCTATCAGCGATATTGATACTTACGCCAACCGGTTCAGCGTGGCTGAGATCCATGATATTCAATTCCAGCGTGGCTCATTCAGTTATGGCTACCGGACTATCCCAATTAACGATCGGCTGGAGAGGATCATCAACGTACAGGTCAGCGAAGGCGAAACCCCCCTGGTACAGAATTGCACGCAGCAGCCAGGCACTTTTTGCGTCACTGAAGACGGCGAGGATCTCAATATCCGATACACCTTTTTGCGGCCGGCTGAGAATGAGCGCCGTACATTCACGGTCAGATACGAGGTGGTTGGAGGTCTGCGTTACTATGAAGGGGGCGATCAGATTTACTGGTACGCGATTGCCCCGGACCATGCATATCCTATTGAAGAATCGGTTGTCACAGTGCGGTTCCCGTCGGATTTTGCCCCGCGAGAGGACGACCCGATTGCGACTTACGGAGTGCCAGCGAAGATTGTCCGCCAGGACGATCTGGTGACCTTCACCGCCACTTCGTCTATTGCCGCTGATCAGTCGCTGGAGGTGCGCATCCAGTTTCCGCATAACCCGGAGGGGCGGGTAGCGGACTGGCAGGCCGCTTTCGACAGGCAGGCGATGTGGGGGCCCTGGATCAACCTGCTGGCCGGTGGGGTGTCCCTTCTGATCGGCATCCTGGGGCCGTTCGCCGTCTACTATGCCTGGTGGCGCTATGGCCGCGATCCAGAAGTGGCTGTTGCGCCGGAGTACCTGGCCGAGCCACCGTCCGATCTGCCGCCGGGCGTGGCTGGAACCTTGCTTGATGAACGGGCCGATATAGCTGATATCATCGCCACACTGGTTGATCTCGCTCGCAAAGGCTATCTGGTTATCGAAGAGGAGCGCCGTTCCGGCTTTTTGGGATTGGGGTCGTTAACTGAATTTACACTCAAGCGGACAGAAAAACCGATCGATCACCTGCGTCGATATGAGGTGGCGCTGCTGAACGCGGTGTTCGGGGGTAAGGACGCTGTCTCCATGAACGCGCTCAAGAATAAGTTCTATAAGCGTATCCCTCAGATTCAGGAGAAGATTTACGACGAGGTGACTGGGGAAGGCTTCTTCGATCGAAGCCCACAGGCCGTGCGCAGGCGATGGACTAGCGGCGGATCCGTCTTGTTGTTCATTGCGGTGGCCGCCGGCTTCTTCTTCATGATGGGATCCTTCCAGTATCCAGCGCTTCTTTGCCTGTCAACAGCGCTCGGCATTCTGGCCGTAGTGATGATGATTGCCGGGACGCAGATGCCGGCCAAGACTGTGCATGGCGCTGAAGAAGCGGCTAAATGGAGGGCTTTCAAGGAATATCTGGCCAATATCCGCCAGTATGCTACGGATCTGGAAGGGGCGAGCGATCGTTTCAATGACTATCTACCCTACGCTATCGCGTTTGGCCTGGAACGTTCCTGGGTCAATACGTTTTCACAGGTGACGACCACGCCTATTCCCTACTGGTACTATCCACGCTACCTGGGCGGCCCCTGGGAGGGTGGCTACGTGGGGGGAATGCCGGTGGATATGCGCCAGCCAGATTTTAGCAGTCAGTACCAGGGCCTTTCTCTCGATCGCATGTCCGGGGGCGTGACGAGCGGCCTGAATTCG
>JARKNX010000195.1 GCA_029976025.1 Aggregatilineales bacterium
GCGCGACTGGGGGTGAGTCCGGCGAAGGGCGTCTTCGCCGATGCCAACACTCTCGGCCTGCCGCGGCTGGGCTTCGATCAGGGGTGTGAGTTGGAGGCGCCTCGTTTCGCCCTCCTGCTCACCCCGGAGACCGTCGTCCCGCCGCATGGGCTGCAGAAGATGACAGCATGTATGGACGCCGATCTGCGGATCGGAATTGCCGGGCCGAAGCTGCTGCGGCCTGATGGCAATCTGGATCTGGCCTGCCGGCGCAGCTTCCCCACACCGGAGATCTCGGCCTACCGGATGCTGGGGCTTTCTAAGATATTTCCGCGCAGCCGGCGGTTTGGCCGTTACAATATGACCTACCTCGATCCTGATCAGGTCACTGAGATCGATGCGGGGGTAGGGGCATACATGCAGATTCGTCGCGAGGCGATCGCACAGGTAGGGCTGCTGGACGAAGTCTACTTCATGTATGCGGAGGACATTGATTGGGCGTATCGCGTGAAACAGGCGGGATGGACGGTCTGGTACAACCCGAACGTGACAGTGCTGCACGTCAAGCGGGCGGCGAGCCGCCAGAGCAGGCGGGCGCAGCGGGAGTTCTGGCGGGCGATGCTGATCTTCTACCGCCGGTACTACCGCTCGACGACGCCGATCTGGCTGCACAGTCTGATTTTGATCGGGCTGCTGCTGCGCGGCGGGCCTTCGCTGTGGACCGAGATTCGGAACCCGACCCCGTTACCCGCCTCTTGATGCGTGCAGAAGCCAGTCGCCGCCGACGCCGGCGGTCCAGACTGCTGCTCAGGTTGAGCCTGGTCGCCACTGACGCGGCTATGGCGCTGCTGGCGTTTGTGCTGGCCTACTACGCCCGCCAGATCGTCCCGCTGACGCCGCTGCCTCTGAACCCGCCAGGGCTGATTGAGTACTACATGCCGACGCTGCTGCTGCATGTCGGATTTGTGTTTCTGGCGGTTTATTTCTCGCGCCTGTACCACCAGCCGCGGGCGGCCAGCCGCTTTGATGTGGCTTATCGCATCATCGGCGCCGTCTCTATGGCAGTTTTCCTGTCGGTGGCATTTCAAACCGTGCTGTTCAAAAATACGCCGCTGGAAACGGATTACCCCCGCACCCTGCTGGTCTACGTATGGACATTCTCGGTTATCCTGATAATTCTGGGCCGCGAGCTTTACAGCCAGGCGCTCTTCCGGCTGCGGGGGCGGGGCATTGCCCGCGATGATGTGCTGGTCGTAGGTGACAGCGACCCGGCGCGATTCATCATCCAGAAAATTCAATGGGCGCCCAATCTGGGATATGACCTGGCTGGCCTGGTGACCGAATCCGGGCATGGGAGCATTCTGGGGGTGCAGGCTCTGGGGCAGTACGAGGACCTCCCCACGCTCATTGATGAATTGGAAGTCAGCACCGTGATTATCGCCCTCCCGGAGATCGACCATCGCCAGTTAGTCCACCTGGTGACGCTATGCCAGCGCGGGCAGGTTGATGTCAAAGTGTATCCCGATGTGTTCGCTTATATGTCTGGCGGGCTGTCCGTGGATGATGTGGGCGGGCTGCCTCTGCTGAACGTGCGCGATGTGGCCCTGCGCGGATGGAATCTGAGTCTCAAGCGGGCGCTGGATGTGCTGGGCGCGGCCTGCGCCCTGATCTTCCTCTCGCCGCTGATGCTCCTGGTCGCCCTGGTGATCCGCTGGTCGTCGCCAGGCCCGGTTTTCTTCTACCAGTCGCGCATGGGCCTGGATGGCAAGATGTTCCCCGTGATCAAGTATCGCACTATGCGCTCTGATGCTGAGAGAAGCGGCCCCGGCTGGACGGTGAAGGATGATCCGCGTGTCACGCCGGTCGGGCGGGTGCTGCGCCGGACGAACTTTGATGAGCTGCCGCAGTTCATCAATGTATTGCTGGGGCAGATGAGCCTGGTGGGGCCGCGCCCGGAGCAGCAGGCATACGTGGATCAGTTCCGGCAGTATATCCCGCGCTATATGGAGCGCCATCAGATGAAGGCCGGGCTGACCGGCTGGGCGCAGGTGAATGGGCTGCGCGGCGACACCTCCATTGAGGAGCGTACCAAATACGATCTGTGGTATGTGGAGAACTGGTCGTTGTGGCTGGATGTCAAGATCCTGCTGCGCACCGCTTTTCAGACTATTACGGGACGGAACCCCAATGCCTACTGATACGAACCCGGCGGCGCTGTTCGGTGACAAGCCCGATTCTCCGCTGACGATCGCCGATCTGACCCGCGCCATGAACGAATTCGTGACGGCCAAGGGGTGGTACGCAGCGGATTCGCCGCATCAGCAGTCGCCGCGCAATATCGCCGCCTCGCTGGTGATCGAAGCCGCCGAGGTGCTGGAGCACTTCCAGTGGGGTGAGGATGTGAACGACCGGGGCGCGTTGGCGGGTGAGCTGGCGGATGTGATGCTCTACCTGCTTCAGTTGGCCAGCGTCTCCGGGATTGACTTGCAAGAGGCGGTGCTGGCCAAACTGACGCTCAATTACGGCCGATCCTGGGATTGAGCGGCATGGGCGACCCCGATGAGGTTTTCGATCGCGTTTCGGACGATGTTACGGAAGGGTGGCCGTTCAGCCGATCTGCGCTGATGGCCGGGCTGCGCCGCTATCTGGCGGCTCCGCGCCTCCGACTGCTCGATATCCGGCCGCTGTCGCTGTCCTATGTGACGCCCGGCGGGCTGCCCGATCCGCTCAGCAAGCTGCGGGGTATGTCGGTTGGCGTTGAGGTGGACGGCGCAGAGCGGTATATCGCGCTGGTGGTCAAGGAGGCGCCGGTTACCGGAAGTGGCCGCGTACTTTCGGCAGTAGGCCAGCGCGAATACGGCGTCTACCAGCGCCTGGCCCCTCATCTGCCGCTGCTGGTGCCCGGGCTGGTAGCCGGCGATCCGGCGCACGGCTGGATCGTCCTGGAGGCGCTGACCGGCCTGTGCCCGCCGGAACAATGGACTCGCGAGGATTACACCGAAGCCGTCCTGAATCTGGTGGCGCTGCACGATCGCTTCTGGGGATTGGGCGAGGACCTGGCGATCTTCCCCTGGCTCGGGCGTCCGCTGGAAGCGGATTACGCCGAAACTGTCGTGGCCGCCGCCGAGGCGGTGCAGACATTGGTGCTGCAAGAGCCGCTGCCAGCCCTGACGACGCCGCGCAACTTCCTCGCCTTCGGGATGCTGGTGCAGTATGCCGATCATATCGCCAGCCTCCTGCGGCAGGAAACTGCCACCCTGTTGCACGGCGACTACTGGCCAGGCAATATCGCCCGCCCGATGGAAGGCCGACAGATTGTGTTTGACTGGCAGTTAGCCAGCATTGGGCCGGCTATCCTCGATCTGGTGGTATTTATCCAGACGACGGAGATGACGCTCACTCCGGCGCTGCCGGCGGAGGAGGCTATCGGGTTGTACCGCGAGGAAATGGCGCGCCGGTCTGCGCCGGGGTGGGACCAGGAGTATTTCGCAGTCCTGTGGGACTACGGCCTGATGTGGGCCTTCCTGACCTACTGGCTGCGACGGCTGGCTACGCTCTCTGTGGAAGATTACGATCTCCTGCCGCCGCGTTTTGAGGCTGCCTGGCTGCACCCGGTGCTGGCGGCATTGGAGCGGCGCCTGGGTGTGACTTTGCCACCATAATCTATTACTATAGGATGAGTCCAGAATGCATCTTAATCCGGTCTTGTAACCCCCCACGCATCTGCTATAATACCGAACGGTGTTTTCAAGGTATCTACCTTGCTGGACCGGCCCGCCTACGTCCGGCGGACCTGGTGACATAATCGGGACGGAATGCAATGACTCTATCACCTGCTGAAAAAGAGTTGATTATTCGCGAATTCGGGACGCACGATGTTGATACCGGCTCGCCCCAGGTTCAGATTGCCATTCTGACCACGCGAATTCGCCAACTCACAGAGCATCTCAAAGTGCATAAGCACGACGAGCACTCCCGGCGGGGGCTGCTCAAGATGGTCGGTCTGCGTCGTCGCCATCTGAAGTATCTCAGCCGCAAAGACCCTGAGGGGTACCAGGAGTTGATCCGGCGACTGGGTTTGCGGCGTTAATACCGGGATGCACATCGGAGTGGGGGCAGGAAAAATGCCCCCACTTGTCCGTCTGCTTCTCGGCCACAAGGGTTTGTTAACCGGGGTGGGGTCTGAACCCAACAGTCGTCACCTGTTCGACGGTTATAGCGCCCAAGGCGGCAGGAATTGGAATATGCAGCCAAGAATGCCCGTATCCTTTGGCTGTATATTCCAGTCCCTGACCTCTGGGCGCTAATTATCTCTGGAGGTTTTACATGGCTGGTAATATGGGACAAACACATCGCTTTTCGACAATGGTCGGCCCGAAGGAAGTCATCATCGAGACCGGCAAGCTGGCCGAGCAGGCTGGCGGCGCGGTGACCGTCCGCATGGGCGACACGGTGGTGCTGGCAACGGCCACTATGAGCAAATTACCGCGCGAAGGCGTGGATTTCTTCCCGCTGAGCGTGGATTATGAAGAGCGCATGTACGCCGCCGGGCGTATCCCGGGCAGCTTTTTCCGCCGCGAGGGGCGGCCCAGCGAAGCGGCCATCCTCATCGCTCGCGTCACCGATCGCCCGCTGCGCCCGTTGTTTCCGGATGACCTGTACAACGAAGTACAGGTGATTGTGACGCCGCTCAGCCACGATCAGGAAAATCACGCTGATATGCTGTGCATCATCGGGGCTAGCGCGGCCCTGATGATCTCCGATATCCCCTTCCTGGGGCCGGTTGGCGCGTGCCGCGTCGGTTTGATTGATGGCGAGCTGGTCATCAACCCGACGATCTCGGAGATGGAAAACAGCCTGCTCGATCTGCGTATGGCGGGCACGGCCGATTCCATCAACATGGTTGAGGCGGGGGCCAGCGAGGTTGATGAGGAGACTATCCTCAGGGCGCTCGATCTGGGTCACAGGACGATGCAGGGCATTATCGCGCTGCAGAATGAGATGGCTCAGAAACTGGGCAAGCCCAAAGCCCAGTACCCAACCCGGGCTATCAATGAAGTGCTGCGCGAGGAAGTCGTCCGCCGTGCCACGCCTGAGGTCCGCCGCATCCTGTCCGAGATCCCCGAAAAGGACGCCCGTAATAAGGCCCTGGACGCGCTGCGCACCGCTTTGCAGGCCGAGCCTGAGCTTGGCACGGCGGAGGTGCCGGCTGATCTGGTGGCTATCGCCGGCTTTGTGGAAGAAGTGCTTAAGCAGGAAGTCCGCCGCCGCATCCTCGAAGAGGGAGTCCGCCCTGATGGCCGCGATACGGTCACTATCCGCCCCCTGGCGGCGGAGGTTGGCCTGATCCCGCGCGTGCACGGCTCCGGCCTGTTCAAGCGCGGCCAGACGCAGGTGATGAGCTTCGCCACCCTGGGCACGCCGCGTGACGCTCAGGAGCTGGATAACCTCAATCCTGAGGACGCCAAGCGGTATATGCACCATTACAACTTCCCGCCGTTCTCGACGGGCGAGACGTGGTTCCTGCGCGGCCCCAAGCGTCGCGAGATCGGCCACGGGGCGCTTGCTGAGACCGCGCTGCGGGCGATGATCCCGCCGGAGGACGAATTCCCGTATACCATCCGCGTGGTCAGCGAAGTGATGAGTTCTAACGGCAGCACCAGCATGGGCAGCGTATGCGGCAGCACTCTGGCGCTGATGGATGCCGGTGTGCCGCTGGTCCGTCCGGTTGCCGGCATTGCTATGGGCCTGATCTCCGACGGCGAGCGGTATTCCGTCCTGACCGATATCCAGGGGATGGAAGATCATCTGGGCGACATGGACTTCAAAGTTGCCGGGACCGAGCGCGGCATCACCGCCTTGCAGATGGATATCAAGATCAAGGGCATCCCGGCGGATGTGATGAGCAGGGCGCTCCAGCAGGCGCGCGACGCCCGGATGCAGATTCTGGGTGTGATGCTGGAGGCGATTCCGGCTCCGCGCCCGCAGCTCAGCGAGTATGCGCCGCGCATCACCACCCTGCATATCGACCCGGAGAAGATTGGCGCGGTCATCGGCCCGGGCGGCAAGGTTGTGCGTGGCATTCAGGAGAAGACCGGCGTCAAGATTGATATCGAGAATGATGGCACGGTCTTTGTGGCCGCCGTCGATGGCCCTTCCGCCGATCTGGCTGCGGAGATGATCCTCAGCCTGGTGGAAGAGCCGGAGATCGGGCGCATTTACACCGGCAAGGTTACGCGGGTGGAGCCTTACGGCGCGTTTGTGGAGTTTATGCCCGGCCGTGAGGGCATGGTGCACATCAGCCAGATCGCCGATTACCGCGTGGAAAAAATCGAAGATGAGGTCCGCGTAGGGGACGAGATCATGGTGATGGTGATCAATGTCGACCCCGCCGGCAAGATACGCCTCAGCCGGCAGGCTGTCCTTGAAGGGTGGACGGCGGAGGAAGCGCAGGTGCGCGACCGGGGAGGCAGCCGGAGCGGCGGCGGCAGTGGCAGCGGCGGGCGCGGCGGCAGCGGTGGGCGCGGCGGCAGCGGCGGCGGC
>JARKNX010000200.1 GCA_029976025.1 Aggregatilineales bacterium
GTTGAAGTGATGAAGTCACATCGGCTATCCTCTATTTGTATCAGCAGCGCGCACGTCGGCTCTCATGATTGTACCTCTTGCCCCATTATACCACCCGTCCGCCGCGCGCCTCTCGCCATTAGGTGCCCGGCACCTCGAAGGTGCCGGGCACCTGGATCACAAAGCTCTCCACCGTCCGCCTCAGCCCCTCACGCAGCGACACGCTCGCCTCCCACCCCAGCTCCAGATTCGCCTTCCGGCTGTCCAGGTACGTGTGCCTGACCTCTCCCAGCTTCGCGGGACCATGTTTGATTTCTTGCGTGTAGCCAATAATAGATGCCAGAGCGCGGCCGATCGTCACGATGTCCGCCGGCATGCCCGTGCCCACGTTGTAGATTCCGCTGCCGTACCGGCTGGCGGCCACGTTCGCCGCGGCCACGTCGCCCACGTACACAAAATCCCGCGTCTGCCGGCCATCCCCGTGGATCGTCACCGGCCGGCCTTCGAGCATCGCCTTGGTGAAGATCGCCACCACGCCGGCCTCGCCGTCCGCGTTCTGGCGCGGCCCGTAGACATTGGCGTAGCGCAGCGCCACGTAATCGAGCCCGAAATTGTGTTTGTACGTGTATAGGTAATACTCGCACGCCAGCTTGCTCGTCCCGTACGGGTCCAGGGGCAGGGTGGGGCAGCGCTCGGTTGCGGGCAGCTCTGCCGGATTCCCGTACACCGCGCCGCCGGTCGACGCGAACACGAACTTGGGGGTGGTGTTCGTCGCAAGGGCCGCCTGCAGCAGGTTCAGCGTCCCGAGGATATTCGTCTCCGCATAGCCCACCGGATCGACCAGGCTCGCACGCACGTCCGCCTGCGCGGCCTGGTGGAACAACACCGCGGGCTGCTCAGCCTCGAACACCGCCTGGACCGCCGCGGCGTCCCGGATGTCTACTTCGTAGAAGCGCGCCCGTGGGTTCAGATTCTCGCGGCGGCCCGTCGACAGATTGTCGATCACCGCCACCTGATACCCCTCGGCCAGCATCGCATCCACCACGTGCGACCCAATAAACCCGGCCCCTCCGGTCACCACCACATTTGGACTCATCCGATTTTCCCTCTTCCTTTTTCCTTCTTCCTTCCGTCATCCCCTCGCCGCGCGTATCGCCGCCGCCTTCTCCATCTCCCCGATGCTCTCGTACCACCAGATTCGCGCATCGAGCTGTCCCGACGACACATCCACCGTTCGCCACACTGCCGCGGCCTTTTCCGTCTGTCCCTCGAGCGCCAGGATCTCGCCGTACAGCTGCCGCGCAGCGCGATTCGTGTAGTCATTATAGTATGCAGCACTGAGCAGGCTGGCCGCGGTAGGGTAGTCACCTTGCGAGAGCGCGATCTGACCCAGCCGTCGGTTGGCCACCTCGTTCTTGGGATCGATGGCCAGCGCTCGTTTGTAGTGGGCGATCGCAGCGCCAAGGTCGACGGGGCCGCCCGCGGTGGCAATCCCTGGCGTGGCGCCAGGAAGGGTTGGCGCGCCACCAGGGCTGTTTGCCACGCCAGCGGCGCCCGTGTCGCGGCGGAGCGCATCCTGGATCGGCCACGTGGGCCACTCGTAGACGGACAGCTCGGCCCGGGTCTGGCTCAGGCTGCCGAGGTTCGCCTGGAACTGGCTGCGCACCGGCGGTGTCAGCCCCAGGAGCAGGGCGAACGCCAGCAGTGCGGCTGCGATGAATCCGTTCCGGGATAGGAGCACCTCCGTGAGGGTGGGGGGCTCATACGCGGACCACACCGCATCCCCCTGCACCCGCGTCAGCAGCGCAAACGGCACGAACAGCAGCAGCACCCCGCGGCTGCCGTAGAACGCGTCATCCACCATCCCGTGCACGACGATCACCGCGATCGCGGCTAGCGCCGCGGCCGCCCAGGCCTTGTCCTGTCTGTCTCCCAGCCGCCGCACCCGGCGCCAGGCAACCAATGCCGCGCCCAGTAGCCACACCAGCGCGAAGAGTCCCAGCAGCCCTTGCTCCAGCCACACGTTCAGGAACAGGTTGTGACTGTGGAATGTGTGCCCCACATGCAGCAGCAGGATGTAGGACGAAAACGCCATCTGGAACCCGCCCAGCCCGATCCCCGTGAACGCAGTGTCCCATGCCAGCGCCAGGCTGTCCCGCAGCAGCTCCGCCCGTCCATCCACCACCCCCAAGCCACGCGGTGGCTCAGCATCCTGGCCATCCTGGGTGTTAGCATCCTGAGCGGAGCGACCGGAGGGTGCGTAGTCGAAGGACGCGGCGCGCGCCCCGCGATCATCCTGGTTGTAGGGGCGACCCTCGCGGTCGCCCGGTTGACCCGCATAATGCGCCAATTCCGGGGCGGGCGCAAGACCCGCCCCTACGACCACATCGCGTGCGGCGGGGGCGGGCGCAAGACCCGCCCCTACGCCCACATCGCGTGCGGCGTGTGCCCAGGCCTCCGGCGCGGCCACCAGACCCGCCACCAACAGCACAACCAGCAGCCCCATCATCCCGGCCGCCAGTCTGCCCCCGGCCGACCCGGCCTGCGCGGGCCAGATCCTGCTCACCAGGGCCCACACCGCGGTCACCAGCACCAGCGCAGCCCATGCCCCGCGCGATGCCGTCAGCACCAGCCCCAGCAGAGAGATGACCACCAGGACCGTCTCGATCCCCGATCCTCGCCACCCCAGGCGATAGGCCGGCTGGTTGGCAAAGCCTGGAACCTTCGCGCCGTGACCGGCCGCGCTTCCTCCGTGTGGAGACAACCCTTGCGTTCGCCCTGGCGCGAAGATCTCAGTGCCTGCCAGCTCGGCCAGCGCCAGCACCTGCAGCGGCAGCAGCGCGGCGATCAGCCCGCCGGCCACGTTCGGGTGCAGCTTGTGCCCAGGCAGGCTTGGCTGCCACGACGCAATCCACTGGAACACCCCATCCAGGAATGGTAGCTTCCCGATCTGCAGGCTGTAGTCCGCAGTGGCGACATAATACGCAGCGATGGCCGTGGGCAGCACCCCGAGGAGCAGGTTGACGGGCTTCACCGCGCGTCCTGCCAGGTCGATCTCCCAGGGCACGCGCACCAGCGCGCCATAGATCCCCACGCCGCCCAGGATTACGTAGAACTTCTCCAGCGCCACGTTCCAGTCGTATGCGATCAGCAGCCCGATCCCCGCGCTCACGAGGAACAGCGCCACCGCCGCGTCCAGCGCGGTCAGCTCGTACTCGACCGGCGGGTCAGAGAAATGGCGCACCACGAACCCGATCGCGAGCAACAGCAGCGGCAGGGGTCCCAGCTCGGGCCGCACATACCACAGCGCACCCGCCACCAGGGCCGCGCCCAGATCTACCAGCGCCACCGCCGGCGCGCGCTCCGCCGCCATCACGCCCCCGCGCCCCCCATCTCCTTCACACCTTCGCGTCTTCGCGTGCCCCTCACGTTACGCGCTTCAACCACCCCGAACAAACCGCACCATCTGCAGACCCACGCTCATCGCGGACTTGAACCCCTCCCAACTGTTCAGCCCCTTGAGGAAGGTCAGTACCGGCCCGGGGCGGAACGACCACTCGCGCGTCGCGCGCTTCTGCCAATACTCCAGTCGCTCTGCGGACAGCCCGGGGTAGTCGAGCACTGTTGACTGATCCATGTCGACCTCTTCCCACTTGGTGCCCGGCCTGAACCAGCCCTTCTCCGCGACCTCGTAGAAGAACGGCGTGCCGGGGTAGGGCGCCGCGATGTGGAACAGGGCAATGTCGAGGGGAAGAGACTTCGCGTAGTCAATAGTCTGTCGTATAGTCTCCTCAGTCTCGCCCGGCAGCCCAATGATGAAGAATCCCCAATTGCTGATCCCAGCTTGTTTCGCCCAGGTCAGCGCCTTGAGCACCTGCTCCTTCTTGTACCCTTTATGTGCTGCCTTTAAGATCTGTTCGTTAGCGCTTTCGATGCCCCAGGAAATGTAATA
>JARKNX010000202.1 GCA_029976025.1 Aggregatilineales bacterium
GCCGCCGTCGATCTCAACGGCCTCGTACAGTGTTCGGGGAATGCCCTTCAGCCCGGCCAGATAGATCACGACCTGCCCGCCGATCGTCCACCAGCTCATGATGATCAGGGCCGGAAGCGCCCACTGCTCGCTGAGGACCCAGTTTGGTCCCCGGATGCCGAAGATGGCCAGGAAGCTGTTCAGAATGCCGCCGTCCGGGCGAAAGACGTACAGCCACAGGATCGCGACGGCGATGCTGCTCAGCACGGAGGGCACGAAGAAAATCGTCCGCCAGATGTTGATCCCGCGCAGGTTCTGCGAGAGCAGCATGGCCACGCCCATCGCGATCAGGTTGCCGGTGGGTACGCTGAACAGCGCGTAGAGGAACGTGACGCGCAGCGACTGCCAGAAGTCCGGGTCTTCCGCCAGGCGCTGCAAGTTGCGCAGCCCGGTCCAGACCGGCGCGGACAGCAGATCGTAGCTGGTGAACGACAGGTACAACGAGCGCAGCATGGGATACGCGAGGAAGACCACAAAACCGATCAGCCACGGCAGGATCAGGATGTAGAAGGTCAATGCCTCCCGCCGGGCCATCGGCGATTCCAGATTCAAGCGCTTCTGCAATCGACTCAGCATCGCCCACTCCTCCGGCCACGAGTCCCCGTATGGCAAGGGGGCAGGCCTGGACCTGCCCCCCGTCCTTCCCAACGCAAATTCTGAACCGGCTGTTTACGACTGGCCGGCTTCCTCCAGCGATTCGGCCAGGCAGGCATCGGCGTCGGCCGCCAGGGTATCCAGTTCCGCCTGGATATCCAGGGCGTCGCCGCCGTCAGCCACCAGGCGCTTCATCAGATCGCCGGCCGGGGTCGCCACGCAGGGGCCGTAGAAGGCGCTGCGCAGGTCATCGAGCGCCTGAAGGTGCTGGGCTTCCTCGATGAACACGCCCCAGTAGGGATCGTCGATGCGCTGCATTTCCTCGGAGACGGCCGGGCTGGCGCTCAACGCCTTGAGGGCGAACACGCGCTGGCCGGGTTCGGTGGTCAGCCACTTGAGGACTTCCCAGGCCTCGTCCGGATGCTCCGACTGGGCGGTGATACCCCAGCCCAGCCACATCACCGCGCTGCCGCGCCCGGCCGGTCCGGCCGGCAGCGGCACCACGGCCCATTCCAGGTTCGGGGTCTCGTTCAGCACGTCCTGCCACCACGGCCCGTGGAA
>JARKNX010000208.1 GCA_029976025.1 Aggregatilineales bacterium
GGAAGTCATCCCGGCGGCGGTCGAGAAAGTGCGCAAGTTAGGCGCCGGAGCGGCAGCCTGATGGCAGAATCCGGCACTCGCGTCGTTGTCGCCATGAGCGGCGGGGTGGACAGCTCCGTGGCCGCTGCCCTGCTGGTCGAACAGGGGTACGAGGTCATCGGCATCATGCTGCGGCTGTGGTCTGAAGACAATGGTCAGGCAGGTCAGGCGTGCTCTCCGCACAACCGCTGCTGCACGCCAGATCAGATGCAGGACGCCCGCCGGGTCGCTGATCTGCTGGGTATCCCCTTCTATGTCCTGGACACGCGGGAACTCTTCCGCCAGCAGGTGGTGCAATACTTCATCGACATACATGCCAGTGGAGAAACCCCCAACCCCTGCATCGCCTGCAACCGTCATATCCGCTTCACTCATCTGCTCGATCAGGCGCTGGCTCTGGATGCCCGCTACCTGGCGACCGGCCACTATGCCCGTCTGCGGCAGGAAGAAGACGGCGCCATCGGGCTGTACAGGGGTGTAGATGCCGGCAAGGATCAGAGCTACGTGCTGAGCATCCTCAACCAGCACCAGCTCCGTCATGTTCTGTTTCCAATCGGCGAGTTCACCAAGACGGATGTGCGCGCTATGGCGGCCCGATTCGGCCTGCCTGTCGCCACCAAGCATGACAGTCAGGACCTGTGCTTTCTGGCCGACGGCGATTACCGTCGCTTCTTGCGCCAGAACATGCCCCAGCCCGCCAGTCCCGGACCAATTGCAACGCTCGATGGGACAATCCTCGGGCAGCACACCGGCCTGGCCGACTACACCATCGGCCAGCGCAAGGGGCTGCGTATCAGCCATCCAGAGCCGTTATACGTTGTAGACAAGGACTCCGCCCATAACATGCTGATCGTAGGGACGCTCAACGAGCTTGGGCGCCAGGAACTGACTGCACGTGAGATCAACTGGATCAGCGGAGTTACGCCGCTCGCGCCTTTCCACGCAGAAGCGAAAATTCGCTATAAGGCCCTCCCGGTGCCGGCGCATGTGGCACCGCTATCAGACACAGGAGCCTCCGTGCGATTCTCGTCACCTTTGCGCGATATCACGCCGGGTCAGGGCGTCGTCTTTTACGATGGCGATCGTTGTATTGGCGGCGGGATTATCGAGCGCCCTCACGCCAACAGCGACTAGCGCAGGATGAGCGCGCGCACTTCTTCCCGCCACAACATCATGATCACCGTCCCGGCCACAATATACGGGCCGTAGGGGAGCGCCGTGAACATGCTGTACTTGCTGCGGGAGAACAACCGCGACACAAGGTAGAGAAGCGCGCCCAGAGCGCCCAGGAATACGGTGATGATCAGGGCGAAGAAAAGCGCCTGCCAGCCCAGCAGCAGGCCGCTCAACGTGCCCAGCATGACATCCCCAAAGCCAAAAGCTACCTCGCCAGTTCCGGTAACCTTCGAGAAAACAACTCCGCCCAGGAACATCAGAAAGAACAGCCCGAACCCGGCAACTCCCCCGATCAGAGCAGCCCGCAGATCAGGGGGTGTATCTGGCATCAAAATTGCATTCAGCAGCGCCAGCGCACAGGCCGGAACAATCACAATCAGAAGGATCAGTTTGTGCTCGACATCGATCACCGTGATCAGGGCGAAGATCGCCAGAAAGGCCAGGGTAAAAATAGTCTGTAAAGACACCCCCCACCCCAGGATGAGCAGCGCATACGAGATCCCAAGCACAAGCTCAGTAATCGGGTGGCGCCAGGAGAGTGCAGCGCCGGCGGGCGATCTGCGCCGGCCAGTGATAAAAGCCAGCAGGCCCAGCCACGCCAGCGGAGGGCGAAGCGTGCCGTCAGGATAGTGAGGGTGGAATACACTGCCGGGTCCGGTATTCCCGGTTTCCGGCTGGGAGCCTTCAGGCGCGTCCGAGGTGCTATTCATCCGCAAAGATGTCGCCGGGTGCGGCGGAGGCAAATAGTCCGCCAGCGCGTTCACCAGCGCCCCTGCGAATATTCCGACCAGCGCCAGCAGGAGAGCGACGATGATATCCATGGCAGCCGCCTGACTAAAACCACAGGCCCGGCAGCAGCAGGCCAGGCTCAGGAGGAGGCGGCAAAAGTGAGATCACCATGCTGAGGGCTATAATTACAGCGATGATGGCGGTCACGATCAATATCATCTGTTGCTGGCGAGTGCGGGTGTTCTGGCGTCTGTTCGCTTTTTTGGCCACAGTCCGGTAACCTCCTGCGCGGTAGATTTTGGGCATTATACCACGCGGGGCAAAGTCGCCCTGATCCAGCTTCAGGTCGTGTTAAAATGGACCGCACCCGAGCGAGCACCGGTTTATCAGCCCGCCTGTTCCCATTGAGGAGCTACTATCTTGCGCTACCGCCACGCTGTTCATATCTTCCCGGTCGCCTCACTGGCCGTCTGCCTGCTGCTGCTGCCGGTTGCTCCGGCAGAAGTTGCCGCCACCCCTGGCGAGATCATCATCGGCACGACCGATTTCCCCACTTCGCTTGACCCGGCCGGCGCAGCGGATTATCCCTCCTGGGAGCTTCTCAATCATCTGTACACCGGCCTGACTCGCCAGATAGCGGGCACGCTGACTTACGAATTGGCGCTAGCTGCGGAACATACTATCAGCGATGACGGCCTGCAGCACACCTTCACACTGCGCGATAACATCACTTTTGATGATGGAACTCCGATCACGGCGGCAACATTTGTCAGCGCAATCAACCGTGTCATCAGCCTGGGCCAGGAAGGTGCATCCTACATCAATCGCTATATCGATCGCGTCATGGAGGGCGAAGGAAACAGCGTAATCTTCACCCTGCTTATGCCTTTACCTGACTTCGAGGCTATAGTTGCCCTCCCGATGTTCTTCCCGCAGCACCCAGACTCCTATCCGGCGGACGACATACTGCCGTTGCAAAACGCGGGGCAGCTCATTACAAACGGGCAGTACCGCCTGGAACTGTGGTCGCCGAACGAAATCATTCTGGTCCCCAATCCGGCTTATGATGGCCCGCCGCCAGCCAATGATCGGGTGATTCTGCGCCGCTATAATCTGCCCATCGACCTTCGTCGGGCGCTTGAGGCTCATGAAATCGATGTTGCCTGGCGCGGCCTGGCTGTGCCTGATCTGGAAGCCGCCCGCCAGAACCCCTATCTGGTTACGCAGGAACAGGCCAACCTGCACATGTACTACATGCTCTTCAACCACAACATCACTTCCGTAGGGAATATGAGTTCCTTAAATGATCTGGCGCTGCGGCATGGTATCGCCTTACTTTTACAGCGCGAGCGCGCTGCCGAAACTGGATATCACAGCACGGTGATTCCTCGCGACACCCTGCTGCCTCCGGAGATGCTGCCGGATCAGGTGACGTTCCCGGCCTACGATCGCCACCAGGCAGATGAAACCCTCACCGAAGGCGGATACCGCCCGCGCCGGCGCCCGGTTCATACCGCCATACTTATCTCAACCGAAACATATGGCGACGCGATGCGGACAGCCGCTGCAGAGCTGGCGCGCGGCCTCAATGAGAGCGTAATTGTGGAGATGCCCGCCGTCACCGATAACCTCACACCGACCTTCATCAACGCCGTCAACCGCGGCGAATATCTGGCGGCAATTATCGGGTGGAATCCGCTGTATACCAGCCCGGCGGGTTACCTGATCCCTCTGGCCTGGTCCGGCGCTCCTATCCCCGCCGGGGCCGGATACGGAAACGACGAAATCGACCGGCTGCTGGCGGCAGCTTCCCTCTCAACAGACCGCCAGGAACAAGAAGCGCTGTACGCGCAGATTCTGGCGCTCCTGCGCGACCAGTATGATCTCGTGCCTCTCTGGCAGGGTGAGGATGCCATTAGCTACTGGGGAGATATTTCCGGCGTGCTGGTGGAAACAAATAGCTGGCTGCGTTATAGCGGCCTTCATCGAAACTGATTCGAAGGCACATGCCCCTCGGAAGCGTAGCCCCCGCTCGAAAAACAAAAAAGGCGCCACAAGAGTGACGCCTTTTCCAATCTGTGAGGGTTGTCTCTTACGGACGAGACTCGTAGCCAGGCCCCTTGGTGTAGAAATCGTAGTTCTTCTGGATATCGCCCGTCAGATCCACGATCTCACCGCCTGAAGCAGCGTAACGCTCTCCACCGATGGGCACTTGCTCCTGACCAGCCGCCATTTCATATTCGGCGGAGACCTCCTCTTCGGGGAAAATCGCCTCGAAGGGGCACTCAGGAACGCAGGCGCCACAGTCGATGCAGGTGTCAGGATCGATGTAGTACCACGGCCATTCCGACTCGGGGAAGCCGGGAACGATGCACTCAACCGGGCACACCTCGACACAAGCGCCATCGCGAAGGCACAGGCTTGTGATGATATGTGTCATGTCTCGATCTCCTCAAGATAGACAGACAGAACGAATACGACAGAACTCGAGCATGACTATACCATCAACTGCAAAACTGGCAAGACTTTTAATAAAGCAGCTCTGGAATACAAAAAGGCCCCCCTCTACCAGAAGGGGGAGCCTCCATATGAGCGGCTGGATCAGGCTCAAAAATACTCGCGCCGCCTACCGCTTTGCCTCCGCATAGAGACGGGCGACAAAGTCCCAGTTCACCACATTCCACCAGGCGGCTACGTAATCGGCTCGACGATTCTGATACTTCAAGTAGTAGGCATGTTCCCACACGTCGATACCGAGCAGAGCAGCTTTGCCCTCCATAATCGGGGCGTCCTGGTTGGGCGTGCTGGTGATTTCGAGCTTGCCATTGGCATAGACCAGCCATGCCCAGCCCGATCCGAAGCGGCCCATCGCTGCCTTGCTGAATTCATCCTTGAAAGCGGAGAAGCTGCCGAAGGTCTGGTTGATAGCGGCCGCCAGTTCGCCGGTCGGCTCACCGCCGCCCTGCGGACTCATCATCTGCCAGAACAGATTGTGATTATAGAAACCGCCGCCATTGTTGCGCACAGACGTCGGCAGGGCGTTAACCCCTTTGCGGAGGATATCCTCAATGCTCAGGCTGGCCAGTTCGGTCCCTTCGATGGCGTTGTTGAGATTGGTTGTGTATGCCGCGTGATGCTTGTCGTGATGAACGCGCATCGTCATCTCATCAACATGTGGTTCGAGGGCATTATAATCGTAAGGGAGGGGCGAAAGTTCGAAAGCCATTGTTCAGCATACTCCTTAACAAAAGACACCATATTCCGGGGCAAACAGATTGATGGTTCCGTAGTGCGATGTTAATATCCTGTTTGTGCTTCTTATTCTAGTCAATTCCTTTCCGAATTGTCAAAGTTAACTGCAATAGAAACGTGTTAGAAATCCTCTATGCACAGTCAAAGGGTCTCATCGCCATACCTTGTCCTCGGGATCGGCATCCTGGCTGTATCCACGGCCTCGCTGTTCGTCCGCCTGGGCCAGGCGGACGGCATACCCTCCATCGTAATAGCAGCAGGACGCCTGACTCTGGCCTCCCTGATCCTCACGCCGCCGGCTCTGCTCCGCTACCGGGAAGAAATCCGGCGTCTGACCCGGCGCGATCTCGGGTTGATGATCAGTTCAGGTGTATTGCTGGCGATCCACTTCGCCAGTTGGATCACCTCTCTTGAATATACCCCTGTGCTGGTGAGCGTTGTCCTGGTATCAACTGCCCCACTCTGGGTAGCCTTGCTCTCCCCTTTGCTGCTGCATGAGGCGCTCACGCGCCGGGTGTTGTTCGGTATTGTCATCGCGTTTGCCGGCGCGGTACTCATCAGCCTGAGCACTTCCGGAGACGGCGGACAGCCAGACTCCAATCCGCTGCTTGGCAGCGCGCTGGCGCTGCTGGGGGCGGTCAGCGTCGCTCTATATCTGATGATCGGCCGGCGGGTGAGGGCAAAGACCAATCTGATCCCCTATATCTGGCTGGTGTACGGCGCGGCTGCCGCCACGCTGCTTCTGGCAGTCTGGGTGCGCGGAGACTCGCTGAGCGGTTATCCCTCCGAAGGGTATCTGTGGATTCTGCTGCTGGCCCTTGTTCCCCAGTTATTCGGCCACTCATCCTTCAATTATGCGCTGGGCCATCTCCCTGCTGCTTTTGTCAGCCTGGTGACCTTTGGTGAGCCTGTTGGCAGCGCGATTCTGGCGTTTCTGCTGCTGCAGGAAGTGCCTACCCCGCTTCAGATCGCGGGAGCGGCTTTGATTTTAGGTGCAGTTATTTATGCTCAACGGGTGGAATTAGCAGCTCAATCGGGTAGTCCGTGATTGGATTGTGACTACACGAATTTCATGTCCTGTATTCCAGCTTCTGCGATCCCCCTCTCAGTCAGAATTGCCGACACTCACCCCCAGAAACAGGTCATCGCCTCCCGGCCATCGTTCAAACTGCACAGGCGCGCCAGACGCCACCAGCGTATCCCACAGGGTAGCAAAAACCCCATCCGCCGCAATATCCTGCAAGGTGACTTCCACCAGAGACCAGAAGTCCGCGTCACGGCGCGGCACGCCAATACTGAAATATTCGTGGGTATACCAGCGGTCAGTCAGCCGGACCAGATCAGCATTGGCCTCCGCCAGCGGAATCAGGCGGAGGCTGTCGCCAAAAACCACATCAATATTCTTGTCCACCAGCATGGAGTACACAGCATCTCCATCGTTGATGATAGTGTAGATGTTAACCATCGCATTGACGCTTGATGCCAGCTCATTTACCTGGGTGGCGGAACCTGGCTCGCTGGCGAAAATGCCCACCCATCGCCCTCCCCGGAGGTCAGCATACCCTTCAATTCTGCTGTTGAAAGGGACCATAAGGCGGTCCCCGTGCAGGACCAGCGGCGCGGTATACGCAACCTCATAAGGGCCGGTCCATCGCGGTGTGACTCCGACAGCCAGATCAGCCTGACCAGTCGCCACCAGCTCGACTCCGTTGGCCGCGGAAGCCGGGATAAACTCCACTGGCACGCCCCAGCGACTCGCCATCTCCTGGACAAGCGCCTGGTAGAATGTCTCCAGACGGGCGTTCAAGCCGGTTAACTGATCGGAAAGTTCCAGCCCTGCGACGCGGATCGACTCACCATTCCGGATACGGGTGAGCACAGGCGAAGGCTCATAAACCAGCGCGGTATCGAAGCTCTCCAGCGTGCGCTCGTCCTCCATCACGCCCGGCCAGACCGGTATCGGAATCTCCGCCATCACGCTCGGGAGCCATGTCCGCCGGAATTCATCCAGCGTGCCATTGGACGCCAGCCGCTGCAAAGAGCGATCGAGCAAGTAGCGCAGGGCGTCATCGTGTCGCTGGAACACAAAGGCATACGGCTGGGCTTCCAGAGGTTCCGGCAGGATGCTCAAGCCCGCCAGGCGATCGCGCAAGCGCACCAACTGCACTTCCTCCGATAGCACAGCATCGACTTCACCACTTCCCAGGGCGCCAACAGCCAGATCCAGAGTCAGATATAGCAGCGGGGTCGCGGTGAGCACGCCGGTGCTCAGAGCCTGCCCCAGAGACCATTCGCTGGCGGTCCCCTGCACCACCCCGACCCGGCGGCCGTTCAGGCTGGCAATATCAGGTAAACCGCCGTCCTCCTTGACCAGAAAATACTGTCCGCTGGGGAAGTAGGTCTGAGAGAAGCCGGCCACCTCTTCGCCCTCCAGAGTGTGAGGGAAGATGCCTACCAGCACATCAACCTCCCCGGCCAGCATCATAGCCAGGGCGTTCTGGCGTGTCACCTGTACAAACTCCACTTCTACGCCCCAGTCCGCGGCTACAGCCCGCGCCAGATCCGCCGCGTAGCCGATCACCTCCCCACGTTCGCTCAGACTGCTCATCGGCGGGTTGTTATACAACACACCGGCCCGCACGTTGCCTTCGCTGCGAATCCGGGCCAGGGCAGATACGGTAGGGAGCGGCGTGGGCCGGGACTCTGCTGCGGGCGGAATCACCGTCGGGACCGGGAGCATCGCCGGCAGATCCGGCGTCGTTGTCGGGGGCGGCGTGCCGCTGGGGGCCTGTGTGGGCGTTGCCTCAATCTGTGGCGTGCTTGACGCCGGCATTGTTGGTTCCGGATTGCCGCCACAGGCAGCCAGGCCGGCCAGCATCAGAACTATCGCGGCGAGTCGAAACGGGTGAAGCGGTAGGCTGCTCATAAGTTTCGTCTATCCTGATTGGTTGCCTCCGGGCGTCATCAGGCCCGGCTTGCAAAGGGCACTATTGTGCCAGATGATCCCCGGTTTGGCGAAGAAACGGGCTGCCGCGCCGGCAGAGCCAAAAGTCTTCCGCCTCATACAAAGAGGTGCTTCACTCTATCCGAGCGCCGATCCGGCTTTCAGCTGTCCTTAAGCCGCCCGGACCATTCTTTATAGAGGTTGAAAGTTGGCTGGTAATGCGCTTTGTTGCGCCCGGCATAGGTGTCCATGCCGCGATCGTTATCGCCCACGCCGATATTGAAAGGCGTGGCAGAAAGCCCCCACTGCAGGAAGCCTGCGGCGCCATTGGATATCCAGAATTCCAGCTTACTCCTGGTTGTCTCCGCTCGCGCCTCACCAGTCGCCCCCCATTCTTCTACGATCAACGGCATATCCAACTGTCTGGCGATCTCCAGATCGGGGAGGGAGCTTTGCTCCTCGGCGTTATCCTCGTAGAAATGGACTGTGACAAAGTCGATATTAGGCAAGCCATACAGCCGCCTGCCATAAGCCATGCGATCCAGCCCCGGGCGATCGTCGGGCGCAACATGGCCGGTGTTGACAAGTCCGGTTGTGATCAGATGAGTGGGGTCAATCGAGCGGATCATATCGGAAGCGGCCCGGGCAAACAGCAGGAAGACTTCGCTATCGGCTGGCGTTGCCGGCTGCGGCTGGATTGCGTATTCATTACCCAGTTCCCAGGCGAAGATGGCCGGATGATCCTTATACGCCGCGACCACTGCCTCCAGATATGGCAGGTAATTCTCGCGATAGCCTTCCTGATGGAAGTACAGCGTCTTGTCCAGATGCCCCAGGGTGCGAATGTGAAAACGTTCGTCGCCCGGAACCCAGAAACTCCCCAGCGCGTCATTGAGCACAACAATCGCCAGCATGTCGTAGTGTTGCAGCGTATTCAAGGTCTTACCCAGCAAAGGGAGCGCATCCTGAAGGCTGACGCTGCGGTGACAGGCGTGCATCCGGACGACGTGCATCCCCATGTCGCGCATTGCATTGAGTTGATCGCTCTGATTTCCTTCACTGGCGTAGGGCAGCACATCGCGCCGCGCATAAAACGGCAGCTCGCGCAGATTGGCGCCAACAAAGCGGAAGGGCTTGCCGTCCAGCAGGAACTGCCTGCCATTCACCCTCACCCGCCCTTTTACCTGCGGCCTGGTCCCGGCATTGTCCGGCACAATCGTGGGAGGTCTGGCGGACAGCAGACGCTTCCCCGATCGGGCATTATACTCAGCGATCCACGTGCTTTCCTGATCGGCCAGTTTGCGCCAGACCCATCCATCCAGGCTCAACTGTCTGACTGCGGCGAGAACCTGGACGGATTTATCTTTGGTCAGTTGTCCAATGGAATTATCCCCGGCGATTTCGGGAGTCTCACGCAGTCTGACCGTGCCCAGAGCGTAGAGCGTCTGAGGTTCGCTGCTCTCGTCAACCGGCGGGATTGCTGTGTCAAGCAAACGTCTGCCGTCCGCGCTGTTGGCTTCAGCGACCCAGACATCAGAGTCAGCAAGCCGGCGCCAGGTCCATCCATCAGCAGTTTGTTCGGCTATATCCGCCAGGACAACCAGCGGATCACCAATGACGAATAAATCAACGATATTGCCATCTTCAATGCGCGGCGCGCGGCGCGCATTGAGGCGCGGTATCCCGACATAAAACACCACTGTCTCCTGCGACATACCAGTAAGCCCCCGATCCAATCCGCTTTGTTTTCATATGATACAACCCCGAAGCTCCTCACAGGGAACATCCCGGACCGGGCGCGGCCCTGTCTATTTGCGGGCAGGCGGCATCTGGCTACTGCTGTGTGACAGGGAATCGAGCGTAAGATTTCGCGGTGGGGGCTAGTCCCGGTACAGACAGTTAGAGGTGATATAGTCGCGCACCCTGTCGGGGACCAGGTAGCGTATCGAACGGCCAGCGCGCGCACGCTGAACAATAAGCGTAGATGACAGCGCAATCGCCGGCCCTTCGACCAGGATGACGCGCTGGCTGACCCCCGGCAGGAGGGATTCCAACGCGGCCAGGTCGAGTTTCACGCCCGGCCTGTGCAGCACAGCCAGCCGGCACATCTGAACGAGAGCAGCGGCCTGCTGCCAGTTCGGCAGATCGAGCAGCGAATCGCTCCCCATGAGGAAGAACCACTCGGCGTCAGGGATCTGCTGGCAGGCCAGCGATACCATATCTATGGAATAGTGCGGCCCTGGCCGATCGACATCGATCCGCGAAATCTCAAAAGTCGGGGCGTCCGCAAGGGCGGCGGCCAGCATCGCCAGTCGATGCGCGACCGGGGTGATGGCGCGATTCTGCTTGTGCGGGGGGGAAGCTGCAGGCACGAACCAGACGCGATCCAGGGCCAGAGCATCAGCCAGCACCGAAGCCAGAATGAGATGCCCGATATGCGGGGGATCAAAAGTCCCCCCCAGCAGCCCTAATCGCTCCATTCCAGCTCGTATTCGCCGATGAAGACAGTATCGCCAGTCTGTACGCCAGCCCGCCGCAGCGCATCAGTCACGCCAATTGCATCCAGAGTCCGTTGAAACCTCCTGATCGCCTCATCATGGTCCCAGTAGGTCATCGCTGCGGCGCGCTCCACCCGCTGGCCGGTCACGTGGTAGGCGCCTGCCGCATCCCGCGTAATCGTGAAGGGGACCGTATCCTCAAGTTGATACAGGGGCAGCTCAGCCGCTTCTTCAACATAGGTCACTGCGGGCAGCGTATCCAGCCGGGCAAATATCCGCTGAACCAGGTCCCGCACGCCGAGTTGTGTCGCCGCCGAAATCGCAACAGCCTCGTAGCCGCGCGCCTTGAGCGCCGCGCGCAGCTTCGGCCATCTGGCCTGCGCCTCCGGCAGGTCTATTTTGTTGAATGCCACAATCTGCGGGCGTTCGCTGAGTCGCTCATCGAAAAGCGCCAGTTCCGCATTGATCTGGTTGAAGTCAGCGAGCGGATCAGCGCTCGTACCGTCAAGCAGGTGTACGAGCAGGCGGGTCCGCTGGATATGCCGGAGAAAAGCGTATCCAAGCCCGGCACCCTTGTGCGCGCCCTCAATTAGGCCGGGAATATCAGCGGCCACAAACGTCCTGAGGTCCATCTCCACCACCCCCAGGCCAGGCTCCAGCGTCGTGAATGGATAGTCAGCAATCTTGGGTTGGGCATTGCTGATCACAGACAGGAGGGTGGATTTGCCAGCGTTTGGGACCCCGACAATCCCCACGTCGGCGATCAGCTTCAGTTCCAGCAGCAGCCATCGCTCTTCGCCCGGCTCGCCTTTCTCCGCGAAGCGCGGCACCTGGTTGCGACTGGTGACGTAACGGGCGTTACCGCGCCCCCCGCGTCCTCCACGCGCAACAATGGCGCGCTGACCTTCCGTCACCAGATCGGCAAGTACCGCATTTGTCTCTGCATCACGCACGATCGTTCCCGGCGGAACCTGAATCAGCAGGTCCTCGGAATCTCTGCCAGTCCTGTTGCTGGTCCCACCGGGGCCGCCGTGCCCGGCCTTGAAATGCACTTTGCGCTTGAAATGCGAGAGCGTGTTGATATGGGGATCAACGACCAGGATGACGTCCCCCCCCTTTCCGCCATCGCCCCCGGACGGCCCGCCGCGAGGCACATACTTCTCCCGACGAAAGTGTATCAATCCATCACCACCATCGCCGCTTCGAACATAGATTTTGGCTTCATCGAAGAACATAGCGTCTATTGCCGCGCCTATTCAATAATGATGCGGCTGACTTCGCTGACATCAAATTTGCCAGCAACCGCACGCTGAAGAACAGAAGTTAGAATGAGTTGAGCGAATCTGAAGAAATGCTCAAGCCGATCCAGACGAGAGAGGTACAACTCCGCAATTTTCGCATCTTCTTCGCTCATAGCTGGCATGGATTGCCGTAGCTGCTCCGTATTTTCCTGCAGGGTACGCAGGGCCTGCTCCAGATCGCGAAGCTCCCGACTGCTCAGCACATTGACGACGATCTTCCAGAAATCGGTCTCCGCCTCGTAGAACTTACGGCGGTCGCCGCGCACCCATACCTCGCGGACAACGCCCATGCGTTCCAGTGTGCGCAGGTTGGTGCTGACACTCGCCTTGGACTTCAGCAAAAAGCTCTCCAGATCGTCCAGAGACATTGGCTCCGGACTGAGCAGCAGCGCTCCATAGAGCTGGCCCATGACCCTGTTGAAGCCAAAGTACTCGGCGAGTTTGCCCAACCCGTCCAGCATGCTGTCGTTGACTGTTTGCAGGCCGCTGCCCAGCTCTCGCCCGCCAGATTGCGGTTGCGGCTCATTCATGCCTGCCCCCTGACGTGATAATAATATGGTTCAAGCCACGATTTCCACGAACGCCGGACCATAAGATTCTGTATCCGATTGCGACACAGCTACTCAAAGCGGAGCGCATCGATCGGGTTGAGGCGCGACGCGCGCTGCGCCGGATACAGCCCAAAGAATATCCCGATTGTGGCCGAGATGGTAGTCGCCAGAGCCACGCTGCTAAGGCTGACTCGCGCCTCCAGGTCCGGGAGCGCCAGCCCGATCAGGGTAGTCCCCAGGTACGCCACAACCAGCCCGGCAGTCCCTCCGATCACCGACAGGACGGTGCTCTCCACCAGAAACTGCGACAGGATATCAGATCGCTTGGCACCGACGGCCTTCCGCAACCCGATCTCACGCGTCCGCTCGGTCACTGTCACCAGCATGATATTCATAAGTCCGATGCCACCCACCAGCAGCGAAATGCCAGCGATGACGCCAAGAAAGATCGTCAACAGCCCGGTGATTGCGCTAAAGCTCTGCAACAGATCGGCCTGTGTCATCACCACAAAATCGTCTTCGTCGCGGAAGGCAATGTTGTGTTCTTCGCGCAGGGTCTGCGTGACCTCGGCTACAAGCGCCTCAATACGATCATCGCTGGCGGCCTGGATGAGAATCTGCGTCACCGGATAACGGCCGGTCACGGTGCGCGCGCTCTCCAGGCGCTCCTGAGCAGTCGTCATCGGCATGAAGATCAGGTCGTCCTCATCGCCGAAACTCGTGCCGCCGTACTTGTCCAGCACGCCAATCACGCGAAAGGGCACATTGCCGATCCGGATCGTCTCGCCGACTGGTGAGACGCCAGGCGGGAAGAGATTAGCGACCGTCGTCTGCCCAAGCACAACAACCCGGGTCTTGCCAAGCATATCGCGCTCATCGAAGAAGCGTCCGACGGCTATGGTTCTGTTGCGTACGCTGAGATATTCCGGCGTGGTTGCCCGGATGCGCCCCCTGGCCTCGGCGCCCTCGAAAGAAGCGACACGAGACAGGCGCACCTCAGGAATCACGGCAAGCGCGCTCGGCACGCGAAATATATCGGAAAGCGCGTGGACATCAGCATCAGTCAGAGAGGACCAGGTCGTGACTCTGGCCGCATCCGGGGGGCCGGTCCCCGATCGATTGAACATTGTTTCCGAGACCACGAACACCAGGTTGGTGCCGATGCCCAGAAACTGCTCTTCCACAAAAATCTGCACCGCCTGGCCCAATGATACCAGCACAATAACAGCCGCCACGCCAATAGCAATGCCAAGCGTCGTGAGGCCAGCCCGCAGGCGGTTGCTATCGAGGCCACTCAGAGCCACCCGGACACTCTCAACGGCGGACTGCACAGCGATCCTCTCTACTCGTAACGAAGCGCGTCAATCGGGTTGAGCGACGCCGCGCGGCTGGCGGGGTAAATGCCGAAGAACAGGCCAATGACGGTGCTTACGGTCGTCGCCAGCGCAACTGAACCGCCGGTCACGCGCAGACTCAGGTCTGGAATCAGCGCGGAGCCTGCCACTGACGCCAGGAAGCCCAGGCCAATGCCGATCAGCCCCCCTACAACGGTCAGGACCACGCTCTCGATCAGGAACTGGAGCAGGATATCGCGGTGTCGCGCGCCGACAGCCTTCCGAAGCCCGATCTCACGCGTCCGCTCGGTCACTGTCACCAGCATGATATTCATGATCCCGATGCCGCCCACCAGCAGCGAAATGCCCGCGATAACACCCAGAAAGACGGTCAGCAGGCCGGTGATGCTGCCTACAACCGATAACAGCTCGCTTTGTGAGAGGACGGTGAAATCCTGTTCATCGCGATATTCCACATCGTGCCGGTCGGCCAGGATACTCGCGATCTCACTGGCGGCATTTTCCATCCCTGCTTCAGAGACAGCCTGCACCGTAATGAAGCTGACCTGGTAGCTGCCGTCGCGCTGGCGAGCACGCCCCAGCCGGGTCTGGGCTGTCGTAATCGGCACAAAGACCACCTCGTTTTCGTCGGCAAAGCCGGAGCTTGGCTGCTGCGCCATGACTCCGATAACCCGAAATGGCAGTGTATTGATGCGAATCGTCTGTCCCACCGGGTCTGTGCCATCGCTAAAGAGGCTCCTGACAACGGTTGTCCCCAGTACGGCTACGCGGGCGCTGGTTAAGATATCTGTTTCGTCAATGAAGCGCCCGAACTGGGCTTCCCAGCCGCGCACATGCTGGTAGGCCGGCGTAACGCCTGAGACGGAGATCGTCTTTTCGTTCCGGCCAGATACCACAAGCGAAAATACATCGAACTGAGGCGCGGCGCGCAGGATACTGGATGCCAGCAGCGGATTCGTCAGCGCCTCCGCATCGCTCATCGTGAGAAGCTTAATATCGCCTAGCCTGCCTCCCGACGGCGCGGAAGAGAATACAAACAGCAAGTTGGAACCCAGCGATTCGAACTGAGCGGAGATGAAGTCCTGAACGCCCTGTCCAAAACTCACCAGCGCGATCACGGCGGTCACACCGATGACAATCCCCAGCATGGTGAGTGCCGAGCGCAATCGATTGGCTTTCAGCCCATCCAGAGCAAGCCGGAGACTTTCCCAGAATGCGGCCATCAGGTGAATTCCGCCCGCGGGGCATCGTATGTCTGGCGGAAAATCTCCTCCAGCTCGGCCATCTCCGATGGCCGCTCGACCTCGCCCGCCATCAGGGGAGATTCCACACGCTTATCGGCCACAATCTTCCCATCGCGCAGCATGATGACGCGGTCTGTGTGGCGAGCGATAAAAGCGTCGTGTGTCACGAAAATCGTCGTGATCCCGCGCTCGCGATTAAGCTGCTGGAAAATGCGCAGCACTTCGGTGCCGCTCTTAGAATCAAGGTTGCCGGTTGGCTCGTCAGCCAGGATGATTGCTGGCTCGGTCACCAGGGCGCGGGCAATGGCTACCCGCTGTTGCTGGCCGCCAGATAGCTCGTTAGGCATATGATGCAGACGGTCGCTCAACCCGACAGACTCCAGGGCGGCCCTGGCTCGCTCATGGCGATTTCCAGCTTTGGAAGCATAGATTAGCGGCAGTTCAACCTGTCGCAGCGCCGTCGTGCGCTTGAGCAAATTGAAGCTCTGAAAAACAAATCCAATCTTCTGGTTACGAATGACTGCCAGATCGTGATCGCCGGCCTGGCTGATATCCACACCATCCAGGAAGTATTTCCCGCTGGTCGGCTGGTCAAGCGCGCCGAGGATATTCATCAACGTGCTCTTGCCAGAGCCAGACGGCCCCATAATCGCCACGAATTCGCCCCGGTGAATCTGGAGCGAAATGCCGCGCAGAGCGTTGACCTCAATTTCGCCCATCTGGTACGTTTTAGCCACGCCCTGCACGTCGATAACGACCTGCGGCCCGCTGTCTTCCTGCAAGTGGGCAACATTCTGCTTTTGCCGGCCATTACGTCTGAACAACATCTCACCCGCTATCCTGTCGCCACGCCTGTCCAATTCAGCCTGGTTTGAGTCGCCGCTGGCTAAAAGCCAAACCTTGAAATTCCCGAGGTCGGAACCAGGACGACGATATCGCCTTCAGAGGCGCCGCTGATGATCTCGCTGTACGTCTCGTTACGCTGCCCCAGAACCACCTCTCGTTCTTCAAGCGTCCCATCCGGCAGTTGCAGTGTCACATAGGCCCGGCCGGTCCGGCGATCCAGGCGGACGAAACGGTTGCGCACGCGCAGCACATCAGTTACCTCGTCTACGATCACGGTCGCGGTCGAGCTCATGCCGGCCCGAATCGGGATATCGGCAGGGGCGAGCGTCACCTCAACGCCATAGGTGATTAGCCCCCCGAGATCGGTTGCCACATCATTGATGCGCGCCACAACCCCCGCGACAGTCTCATCCGGCGTAGCATCCAGGATCACCTCAACCGGCTGCCCCACGCGCAGTTGAGCGATATCGATCTCGTCAACAGCCAGCATGATATGGTAGCTGGATATATCAATCAGCTCGACGGCCGGCTGATTCGTCGGCGGAGCCTGCCCCTGAACCAGGTTAATCCGCGATACGACGCCATCGAAAGGCGCCCTGAGCGTAGCCTGTTCTAACTGGTAGCGGGCCAGCTCCACACCAAGATAGGCCGTCTGTAGCTGAGCATCCGCCAGTTGCAGATCGATATCACTGGCTCCCTCCAACAGGCGATCCAGTTGAGCCTGAGCGCTCACCAGTTGGGCCTGGGCCGCCGCCACCTGGCTCGCATCGGCTGTCGCGCTCTGCGCCTGCTGCAGTTGCTGTTCGGCAATCTGGACATCATATTCTGAACGTGCCACACCCGCCTCAGCCTGAGTTGCGTTCGGGATAAGGCCCGCCAGGGCGAAAGAGAAATCCGGGATGCTTCCTGACGGCGGCGCAGGCAGCGCCGGGAGATTCAGGCCTTCCAAAAACTCCTGCTGTGCAACGGTGCGGTCGCGCTGCATTTGCTGCTGCCAGAGCTGGTTGCGCGCTAATTCAAGCCGCAGCTCAGCAATACGAGTCATTTCGCCGTTGGGGGGGACACGGGCCGCCTCCACCTGCGCCCCGGCCGCATAAACCGCAGCCTGAGCGGCCAGCAGGTCAACTTCGCGCGGCTCTGCCGTCAGCGCATCAATATTGATTTGCTGCTGCTCAAGGGCCAGATTCGCGCTCCGCAGGGCAAATTCGAGATCCCGCGTATTCAGACGGGCCAGCTCCTGGCCGGCCCGCACGGCCTGCCCTTCCTCAACCATGATCGAGTCCACCTTGCCCGGCAGCGGGAACAGCATATACAACCGGCGGGCCGGGCTGATAGCTCCCGTCGCGCTCACAGTTACGCGGATATCGCCCCGCTCAACCGTTGCTGACGCCTGAACTTCAGAAGCCGCCGATACACCGCTGCCGATATCCAGCACTGGCAGGCCTCGCTCCATGCGGTAACGCGCGAACGAGGCCGCCAGAATCAGCAAAGCGCCAATAACAAGTCCATTACGCAGTCGCCGATACATGCGGGTTTTACTCACTGCGCTCGAAAAAAGAGAAAACCCCGCCGGAAGTATCCAGAGCGATCACGTCCCCTTCCTGTATCCCTGATCGCACTTCGCTCACTGTCTCATTCTGAGCGCCCAGCTCTACCGGCCGTTCCTCCAGCGAGCCATCGGGGAGCAGCACATTCACAAACGCCTGTCCGGTCCGGCGATCCAGTCGAATATATAGATTCGGGACGACGAGCACATCCTGGACGTTTTCGACGATGATGGTCGCCGCCGCCGTCATGCCCGGGCGGATGCCAGAGGTGCTCCCGTCCAGCCCGATACGAACTTCATAGACAACGACCCCATCGCTCTGGGAAGCCGCGTCAGCTATGCGCGACACAATGCCATGAAAGACCTGTCCGGGCAGCGCATCGAGCGTCAAATCAACCGCCTGCCCCTGAGTAACCTGCACGACATCAACCTCATCGACCTTCACAATCACGGATAAAGCGGAAAAGTCCACCACTGCCATCGCCGGCAACGCGCCCGGCGCCACGAGGCTGCCAGCGCGCACGTTGACCTGCCCGACAACGCCAGTGAAAGGCGCGCGCAACACAGTATCTTCGTAAGCAGCCTGCGCCCGCTCCAACTGCAGGCGCGCCTGCTCCACAACCAGAGCCGCCTGATCAAACTGATACTGGGCAGGGCCTTCCTCAAGCAGACGAACCTGGGCCTGAGCCCGGGCTACCTGACCCTGTGCGGCGTGAAGCGCCTCCCGGGGCACACCTTCCTGCGCCATCTGCAACTGCATCCGCGCAATCTCTGCCGCGAAGCTCGCCGCGCCAACCTGGGCCAGGCTCATGTCGCTGCGACGCGCATCGCGCGAAGCCTGTTCGGCAGCCTCATAGGACGCCTGAGCTTGCTGGTACTGAAGCTCAGCAATCCGGACAGATTCGGGGTCAACAGCGTTGTCACGCAGGTTAACATACGCCGTCCAGGCGCTGTTCACAGCCGCCCGGGCGGCCGCCAGATCGCCTTCTCTCGCCGGCTGTTCGAGGCGCAGCAGGCTGAGTTCCGCGATCCGGACGGCTAATTCGGCCTGTTCTACGGCGATTCGCTGCACCTCGCCGTCCAGCCGGGCTAACTCCTGCCCCGCGGCGACTGTCTGCCCCTCCTCCACGCTGACGGATTGCACAATGCCCGCCGAATCGAAGGTCACCTGCGCGGTTCGCGCGGCGTCAACCCTACCTGTTGCGCGCACAGAAACCAGCACGTCGCCGCGCTCCGCGATCGTCGTCTGTATCTGAGACTCGGCTGGTTTATCCTGTCCTCCCAGACTCTGGCGGGCGACAAGAAAGACTGCCCCAATCACGATCGCGATAAAACCTGTTGTGACTACACGGCGCATATCCGGCACCTTCGATGCCCCCATCATCCATCGCATCATCATAACATAAACCCCGGGCCTGTAAGTTATAGTCGCATTAGAAGCGCTGATATCCGCGCCAATTATGTACTCCGATACAAACAGTCCGATTGCCCGCGCCGGGTGAACGTGGTAGGATATGCAACATATGAGGTTTTTCACAAGCGCCGCTGAAACAGAGGGAATGTGATATCTATGGCTTCAGAAATCCCGGATATTGTTATTGGACGTCTGCCGGTTTATTTGCGAGAACTTTCTCGTTTGAGTGAAGAAGGGCTGGAGATAACCTCATCCCACCAACTGGCCGAACGGCTGGGCATCAGCTCCGCGCAGATTCGCAAGGACCTGTCATGGTTCGGTCCGTTCGGCAAACAGGGAACTGGCTACAACATCCCCTACCTGCGCGAGCAGTTGAAAAAGATTCTGAAGCTCGATCATGAATGGCCAGTTGCGCTCATTGGAGCGGGCGATCTGGGGCGCGCACTCGCCCGTTATGGAGGCTTCACCCATCGGGGCTTCCGCATCGTCATGATCTTTGACAATGATCCGGCGAAGATCGGCAGCTATATCGGCAACATTCAAGTGCAGGCTGCCGAAAATATAGAGGAACAGATACGGGCGGGGCAAATCCAGATTGCCATGATTGCCGTGCCGACTTCAAGCGCCCAGGCTATTGCTGACACAGTAGTCAAAGCCGGTGTGCGCGCTATCCTGAATTACGCACCTATCACACTGTCGGTGCAGAACGGCGTCCGGATTCAATATATTGACCCCGCCGCTCATTTGCAGCACATGACTTACTATCTGGGCTAACACGCCCCTATTATCTGCAGCCATCCAGAATCGCCAGCCTGCTCCGGCTCAGGCCGGAGCCAGGCCGCGCATCAGGGCCAGATTGTGCATGGCGCGTCCCGCCCCGACGACTGTTGCCACAATCGGATTATCAGACCGGTAGGCCGGGACACCCGTCTCGCGAGTCAGAAATTGATTGACGCCGCGCAAGAGCGCGCCGCCGCCGGTGAGCATGATACCCCGATCAATGATATCCGACGCCAGCTCCGGCGGCGTCCGCTCCAGCACAGATCTGGCTACCTGGGCGATCTCACCCAACGGTTCGCGGATGGCTTCCACTACTTCGCCGGTTGAGACCGTGATTGTCCGGGGCAATCCCCCAACCTGATCGCGCCCCTGAATCTCCATAGTCATCTGCTCCGGCATATCCACCGCCGCCCCGATCTGTATCTTGACAGATTCCGCCGTCGGCTCCCCGATGACCAGGCTATACTTACGCCGGATATAACCAATGATTGCCTCATCCAGGCGGGCGCCACCAGTACGGACGCTATCCGCCACAACAATGCCGTTCATAGTGACCACCGCGGCCTGGCTGATCCCGCCGCCGAGGACGAGAATCATGTTGCCCGCCGGGGTATTAACCGGCAGTCCGGCGCCAATAGCTGCCGCGAGCGGCTCCGGCAGCAGGTACGCCTCACGCGCGCCAGCCTGCATCGCAGCTTCATGCACCGCGCGACGTTCGACACTGGTTACGCCATAAGGCACGCTGATCACGACTATAGGCTTAAAAATACGCATACGGCCTACAACTTTGTCAAAAAAATATCGCAGCATCGCTTCGGTGACTTCATAGTCGGCAATCACGCCTTCGCGCAGAGGTCGGAAAACCTGGATGTTCTCCGGCGTCCGGCCCCACATATCGCGCGCCTCCTGCCCGATCGCCACCACCATAGGCGGCTCCTCTTCTACAGTCAGCGCAACCAGTGAAGGCTCTTGCAAGACAACGCGTTCGTTCTCGAATATCAGGACATTGGTAGTGCCGAGATCAACGCCTATCTTCCTGGAAAACAGTGCCATCGTTCATCAACCTCCAACGAGCGGCAAAATGCCTTCGCGCATATCAACCGGCCAGATACGCCGGGAAGGCAACCCTATTGTAACTGAGAATTCGGAGAATACCTTTCGCCCTGCAAGCAGGCGCATCGCATCTCCGGCCCGGCATCCGGGCATAATACTCCATCGATACGGTGGCTGTCCACAATAAATACGCCCGGATACGATATCCGGGCGTGGGCGCACTCCTGTCCTGGCCGTCAGCTTATTGCTCGTCGCGGATGCGCACAGAGCCAGCGCGCGACTGCGTGCGACGGTGCACACGAATTGACAGCTCGGCTCGCCGAAGCTCCTGTCTGATAGCGGCTATCTCGTCCGGTGGCGGCCCCTTACGCATCATTTCCTCGGCTCTGCGACGCGCAGCCTCCGCCAGCTCCAGGTTAATCTCCGACGAATGTTCTGCTATATCGGCCAGCACAATCACCTTTTCTGGCCGAATCTCCACAATCCCGCCATATACGACGAGGATTTCCTCCGTGCCGCCGCGCTTGATTCGCAACTCGCCAGCATCCAGCATGGTGAGCAAAGGCGTATGGCGCGGCAGAACACCCAGGACGCCTTCGCGCCCGGGAAGGATAACCATGTCAGCATCCGGGACGACCAGCACCCGTCGTTCCTGTGTAACCACTTCCACGTGAATAGGCATGTCGCCTCCAGGCAAATACGCCGCTACTGCGTCGCCTTAAACTCGTCGTAGCGATCCAGCACATCTTCGATTGGCCCGGCCATTCGGAACAATTCCTCCGGAATATAGTCGAGTTCCCCATCCAGAATCATGCGGAAGCCGTGCAGCGTGTCCCTGATCGGCACATAACGGCCCTCGCGCCCGGTGAACTGAGTCGCCACGTGGAAGGGCTGGCTCAGGAAAAGCTCCACACGACGGGCGCGCGCCACGAGTTGTTTGTCTTCGTCGGAAAGCTCATCAATACCCAGGATAGCGATGATATCCTGCAGGTCTTTGTAACGCTGCAAGACGCGCTGCACCTCGCGCGCGATATTGTAGTGTTCCTCTCCCATAATCAGCGGGTCCAGGATACGGCTGGTGCTCGCCAGCGGGTCAACCGCCGGGTAGATACCCTTTTCCACAATTGACCGGTCGAGGGCAATAGAGCCATCCAGGTGGGAGAACACAGCAACCGGCGCCGGATCCGAATAGTCATCTGCGGGCACGTAAACCGCCTGCAGAGACGTGATCGAACCCGATTGAGTGCTGGTGATGCGCTCCTGTAAGTCACCCATTTCCTGAGCCAGCGTTGGCTGGTAACCCACTGCCGAAGGCATACGCCCCAGCAGCGCAGAAACTTCAGAGCCGCTCAGGCTGAAGCGGAAGATATTATCAATGAAGAGCAGCACATCACGCCCTTCATCGCGGAAATACTCAGCCATGGTCAGGCCGGACAGGGCCACGCGCAGGCGCACGCCCGGCGGCTCATTCATCTGACCAAAGACCATCGCGGTCTGGTTGATCACGCCGCTTTCGATCATTTCATGGTACAGTTGCGTGCCTTCGCGAGTGCGCTCGCCAACGCCAGCAAACACCGAGAAGCCGCTGTGCTCGGTCGCAATGGAACGGATGAGCTCCATGATGATCACGGTTTTGCCCGTCCCGGCGCCGCCGAAGATGCCGGCCTTGCCACCTTTGCGGAACGGCGCGATGAGATCGATAACCTTGATGCCGGTCTCGAACATCTCGACTTCGGTCGACTGTTCCTCAAACCGCGGCGCCAGCCGGTGAATCGGGCGGGTGGGCGTATCCTCCACCGCCGGCTTGCCGTCTATCGGGCGGCCAAGCACGTTGAAGATTCGCCCGAGCACAGCTTCGCCAACCGGCACGACAATGGACTGCCCGGTCCCCAGGGCCTGCTGCCCGCGAGCCAGGCCATCGGTCGTATCCATCGCCACCGTGCGTACTTCAGACTCGCCCAGGTGCTGCTGCACCTCCAGAATCAAATCATCCTGCCCTTCGCGGGGCACACGAATAGCATCGTAGATATCAGGCAGTTGGCCGGGCGGAAAAGCCGCATCCACAACAGCCCCCAGAACCTGCGTCACTTTCCCCTGAACTTCGCTCATAAACATCATCTCCTCAAAGAAAACAGCCGGGGCGATCTACAGCGAAACCGCCATCTCTTCTTGCCGCATCTGGCTCACCACCTGCTCCGCCTGTCCTCGCAGAGCCTCCACGCCGCCCACGATATCCAGTATCTCGCTGGTAATCGCCAACTGCCGCGCTTTGTTGAAGCTAAGCTGCAGATCTGCCGCCAGCGCTTCGGCATTTTCAGAAGCGTTGCGCATCGCGATCATCCGCGCCGAGTGTTCGCTGGCCAGACTCTCCAGGATGGCCTGGTAAATCTGGAGCTGCGTGAACCGGGGCAGCATCTCATCCAGAATCTCCGAAGCCGACGGCTCATACAGGTATTCGCGCCCCTGCGTGGTAGCCGTTGGTTCCGCCTTGATATAACGCCGCGCCAGCGGCGATTCGACCTGGAACGGCTTCAGCGGCAGCAGGTTGATTACCACCGGCTTCTGGGTAAGTGTGTTAATGAAGTCGGTGTAGGCAATGAAGACCTGATCGGCGCGTCCGGTCAGAAATTCATCAATGATCGTCTGGGCAATAGGGCCGCAAGTTACGATCGATGGTTCCGGCGGGAGATGGCTGAATTCCGAGACTATATCGGCCTTCAGTCGCCAAAGCATATCGCGCCCCTTGCGCCCGATCACGATCCAGCGGATCTGACACCCGGGCGAGCATTGTTCAGAAGCAAACGTCGTCGCCGCCCGAACAATGTTGGTGTTATACGCGCCAGCCAGGCCGCGATCGCCGGAAATCAGGAGGATGGTGATCTTCTGGCCGTTTGACCGCACCTGAAGCAGGGGGTGCAGCAGCGCCGTCGCCCCACCCTGCGAGGCGACATTCACCAGCACTTCCCACGCCTGCTGGGCATAGGCGCGGCTGGCCAGCGCCTGTTGCTGCGCTTTCCGTGACCGCGAAGCAGAAACCGCCTCCAGGGCACGAGTCACCTGGCCGATATTCTTGACGCTCTTGATACGATTGCGAATCTCTCGTACATTCGGCATGGCCGTCCCCTAACTCCAGGTCGAGTTAAAGGCCAGGATAGCCTCTTTCAGACGCGCTTCGCTGGCATCAGTGAGCTTCAGCTCGTTCTGAATCCCATTCACCACGTCCTGATACTGGGTGTGGATATACCGCACAAATTCAGCTTCCCACTCTTTCACCCTGCTCACTTCAATCTCGTCCAGGTACCCGCGCGTGCCGGCGTAAATCAGGACGACCTGATCAACAAGCGAAGTCGGCTGGTACTGCGGCTGCTTGAGAACTTCTGTCAGCCGCCGCCCGCGCTCCAGCTTACGCTGGGTCTCCCTGTCCAGATCGGAGCCAAACTGAGCAAACGCTGCCAGGGAGCGGAAGTTCGCCATATCCAGGCGCAGACCGCCAGCCACCTGTCGCATGGCCCTCGCCTGAGCGTCACCGCCCACACGGCTCACGCTGATACCGGTATTCATGGCCGGGCGGATGCCTGCGTAAAATAGATCGCCTTCCAGATAAATCTGGCCGTCGGTAATGGAAATGACGTTCGTAGGAATGTAGGCCGAAACGTCGCCCAGCAGAGTCTCGATAATCGGCAGCGCCGTGAGGCTTCCGCCGCCGCGCTCGTCACTGAGCTGCGCCGCGCGTTCCAGCAGACGGCTGTGCAGGTAGAACACATCGCCCGGATACGCCTCCCGGCCGGGAGGCCGCCGCAAGAGCAATGAAACCTGCCGGTACGCCCAGGCGTGCTTGGAAAGATCGTCATATACAACAAGAGCGTCACGCCCCTGCGCCATGAAGTATTCGCCCATCGCACAACCCGAATAGGGGACCAGATACTGAAGCGATGCCGGGTCTGAGGCGGATGCAATCACGACGATGGTATAGGCGAGCGCGCCGTATTTCTCCAGCGTGGCGACAGTATTGGCCACTTCACCGCGGCGCTTGCCGATAGCAACATAGATACAGATCAAATCTTTGTCGCGCTGATTGATGATGGTATCGAGGGCCAGCGCCGTCTTGCCTGTCTGACGGTCGCCGATGATCAGCTCGCGCTGTCCCCGTCCGATAGGCGTCAGAGCGTCGATCACGCGCACGCCGGTCTGCACCGGGCGATATACGTTGCGCCGCTCAATAACGCCAGGAGCAATACGTTCGATGTTGTAGTATTCGGCCGCCTGGATAGGCCCCTTGCCATCAATCGGGTTGCCGAGCGCGTCCACCACCCGCCCGATCAGCCCTTCGCCTACGGGCACCGACGCAATGCGCCCTGTGGCACGCACTTCATCTCCCTCGCGCAGATCGGCGTACTCGCCCATGATGATGACGCCGACGTTGTCCGCTTCCAGGTTGAAGGCAATACCGGGAACGCCGTTCGCGAACCGCACCAGCTCATTAGCCCTGACGTTAGGCAGCCCGGAGACGCGCGCAATGCCGTCGCCAACCTCCAGAACCTGACCCATCTCGACGGCTTCATATTCCGGCTTGAAGCCTTCAATCTGTGCCAGCAACGATTTCGTGATGTCGCTGGTAGTTCCCACCATATGATCGTCCTCCCCGACAAGACACTCTGATCGGCGCTTAACAACAACCAGGGGACAACCCCTATTTGACACTACCTGGAGACTATTCCCTCACCACTCTTCGCCACCAGCGAAGCTGCCCGGGTGAAGGATGCGTGCGTGATTCTCCGGGTATTGGCGGAGATCGCGCTCATTTGAGAAGCCTGTCACTAAGTCTACTCTATAGGAGTGTTTCTGTCCACTTCCGCACCTGGCAAATTACCGGGAGTAATTACCCCTCCCCCAGGTCCTCCGGGTCGCGCCCTCCCAGGCGGGACACCTTGCCGCCGCTGCCCAGGGCTACACTGCGCCGGTACGCGGCCCATATCGCGCGGGAAAGCACCGTGCGCAGCCCCCCTTTCTCCAAATGATACAACGCTTCAGCAGATGTGCCACCAGGACTCGTCACCTGATTGCGCATAGACGCAGGATGCTCTTCGGCAGCTATCGCATACGCCACCGAGCCGCGCACAGTCTGATAAACAAGCCGCTCAGCGATCTGGCGAGAAAAACCCAGGTGCACCCCGGCATCAATCATGGCTTCCATGAACAGAAACACGTAAGCGGGGCCTGTCCCGCTCAGGGCCGTCGCCATATCCAGATAGTCCTCATTATCGACGTACACCTCGTCGCCCAGCGCGGAGAGGATAGCCCTGGCCTGAGCTATCTGCTGCTCGGGGACCTCCTGTGTAGAAGTCCATACAGTGATCCCCTGGCCAATGCGGGCCGGAGTATTCGGCATCGAGCGCACCACACGCCGGGCGCCGAAACCGGTGGCAATCTGCCGGATCGTCACACCAGCCATAATGCTCAGGACAAGCGCAGAGGGCGGCACATTGCCGTACAGGTCGATGAACACCTCCCCCAGCACCTGCGGCTTGATCGATATCACCAGAACATCGGCCTCTTTAGCCGCATCAGCGTTGCGACAGGTCCACCGCACGCCGTAGCGCGCTGCCAGTTCCCGGCAGCGCTCTTCTCGCGGCTCGGCGATCAGAATCTGCTCCGGTTCGAGCACCCTGCTGCCATTCAGCAGCCCGTTGATCATCGCTTCGGCCATCATACCGGCCCCTATAAATGTCATTTTGAAATTATCAAACACTGCACTGTCCTTTTCCAAAACCGACCTTTCGGTCATCTTCTTTGAATCTGCTATGTCAGGTGTGGAAAAGCTGCGGGCCACTGTCGGGCGAAAGCCTCCAGCCGGGAGCGATCCACACGCACCCCTGTCCCTGCGCCATCCGGCACCGCAATCGTGCTATGTTCGCCCAGCACAAACGGCGGTTCGGTCAGATCAGGGTCATAATAGCGGCTGGTCGCCGAAAGATCGCTGGGCAGCGTCACCCCGGGCAGGGACGCCACCGCCAGATTCTGGGCGCGCCCGATTCCTGTCTCCAGCATCCCGCCAACCCAGAGCGGGACACCCTCATCATAACAGAGCTTGTGAACGGCACACGCTTCGGTCAAGCCCCCCACCCGCGGCGGCTTCAGGTTGATAATCTGGCAGGCCCCCAGCTCCAGAGCCAGGCGCACATCATTGGCGCACAAAATACTCTCATCAAGGCAGATCGGCGTCTTCAAAAGCTGCTGGAGCTTGCTGTGCTCATAAATATCGTCGTATCCCAGCGGTTGCTCAAGCATGAGAAGATCAAAGCGATCCAGCTCGGCCAGGTGATCTGCATCCTGTAGTGTGTACGCGCTGTTAGCGTCCAGCATGAGCATGATATCAGGGAACACTCCTCGGACCACTGCAGCCAGCTCAACATCCCATCCCGGCGCAATCTTGAGCTTGATCCGCCTATAACCTTCACCCAGGCGTTTCTCGATAATCGCCAGCGTATCGTCAATTGTGGGCTGGATGCCGATGCTCACCCCCACGCTGGCCTCAGCCCGCCGGGGCGCATCCAGCGGATGCTGCTCCCACAACAGATCGGCCAGGGCTACCCCGCGCGCCTGAGCAAAAAGCTCCCATACCGCTCCCTCCAACGCCGCCTTGGTCAGCGGATGCCCGCGCACGCCGGCCATTAACGGCACTACATCGGAAGGGGCGCTGATCGATTGCCCCAGCAGCCGCGGGATTAGAAAATGCTCCAGGATATGCTCGGCCGTGCCCACTGTTTCATAGCTATATCCTGCTTCATAGACGGCGGTACATTCCCCCCACCCGACCCACTCGCCAGATCGCATCTCCACCACCAGCACAGGCCGGATAGCTTCCAGCCCGAAGCTCGTTCGCAGAGGCTCCACCAGCGACATGACGACTTTGTGAATGGCGATTGAGTCGATCGTAAGCGCAGTCTGGGAAGGGGATGTACTCATAGCCGGCTCAATTCTGGTTGAAGGAGCGATCGATCTGGCGCAGACTGCTTTCCAGGCTGCAGACGTAGAAACTGCGCACGCGGCCCTGATACGGCTCGTTCAGGAAATCGGTCAGCAGGAATCCATTGTCCAGCACAAGACTGAAGACCATCTGGCTGTGTTCCCGCCACGCTCTGGCTAATGCAGGCTCACCCTGCTCGATTCGGCGGTAGTATGATGGAACCTCAATCAGCCCCAGGACAGACTCCGGCTCAACAAATTCGCTACTCGGCTCCGGTAGCATATGCTGGCCGAGAGTCGTGGGGTTCAGGATACGGACTCCTCCGTCGAGGTACTGTTCAAGCGTCAAGGGCCGGCGTCCGCCTTTCATGCGTTCCCTGGCGCGCGAGCCGGTCAGCCACCAGTCCGCCTGGAAGTGACCGCCGGAGCCGGGCGGCACTGCATCACCCTCCGCACCATAGAAGGACGGGTAATAACGGGATACAACAGCGCCGACCTTCCGCAGACTGATATTCGCGCTTTCGCCGTGCAGAGGATCGAACACCCATGTCATGAGGCGGATACCCCGCCGGCTGCAGAACTCATACTCCGCTGCTTTGAGTCGGGTGCCAATCCCCTGGTTGCGGTAAGGCTCCAGCACAACAGCCCATCGCGAATGCATCTGCAGGTTAGCCATCGCTGGCCGCGTCTCATCATTAGATGCCGTGCCCAGAAAGGCCACCGCGCCGCCCACAAGCGTTTCATCGTCGAAAGCTCCCAGCACCAGCCCCCCATTATGCGCTATTGCCATAAGCATCTGCGCCTGGATCAGCTCATCCGCGGCATCTCCCCAGACTGTGCGCTGAATATGTTCCAGCGCGGCCATATCTCCCCCATGAGTCAGGGGGCGTATTGTGATGGTCGTCATCGTTGCTATCTTCTCCGGTCCTAAACTCCACGCGGGCGGCGCCGGCGGAATAAAAACTGAAGCAGCTCCACTGTATAGCGGCGCCCGGGCATATACTGCATCAACGTTTCTTCAAAGCGCACCGGGCGAATCCCGAACAGATCAGACATATTATTCAGGCCAGTTGTGCGGTGGGCGGCAAGTATGTCAAACCACTGCAGCGTGACCGGCCACCGCCGGAACATTCTCCCCATCATCCGCGTGAGGAAACGGACATTATAAGTGGGGAGCGACACCACCGATCGGGGCGCGCCAGATACGCGCATCACAGTGCGCACCATCTCCTCGAACGAAATATATTCCGGCCCGCCTACCTCCAGCACCCGATCGACGGCCTCAAGGCTCTCCACACAACTGACCAGCGCCGCCGCCAGATCGTGAATATGCAAAGGGTGCAGCAGATTCTCGCCCTGTCCTGGCTGGATGAACAACACCGGGTTAGTTCGCAGCAGCATAGCCAGATTGTTCACAAACCGGTCCTGTTCGCCAAACAAGAGGCCGCTGCGCACAATCGTATAAGGGACGCCGCACGCGCGCACCGATTCTTCCACCAGTCCCTTGGCGCGATACAGCGAATATGCCGACGCTGGCGAAGCGCCAAGATGACTCATAACGATCAGACGGCCGATACGCGCCTGCCGCGCCGCCTGTATAAGCAGGTCTGTGCCCCCGACATCCACCCGCTCCAGATCGCGAAGTCGGCCCCACCATTGTGCGCTGGCCAGGTGAAAGACTGTATGCACCCCCCGCATGGCGCTCACCAGATCGTCCAGCTCGTAGGGGCTTCCGGATGCAACCTCGACGGGCAGATTACCCCAGGGGAGCCGCCCCACTCCCCCGCCAGCCGGGCCTGGGCTGAAGATACGCACCGGCCATCCGGCTCCCACCAGTCCGGGAACGAGATGCCGTCCAACAAAACCCGTGGAGCCAGTCACCAGAATCATGGGGCGGATTATACCATGCAAGCTCTCAAGTACGATGACCGACGCCGCAGCCCCTCATTCAACTCGTGAAATATAACGGCAGTATCATAGATGTTCCCGCGCCACCTTTGACGCTCAGCGGGGTTATAACTTCGTGTATAATCTGGCAACTATTGCTCAGGCCGGGTGAGCCTGACATTCACCGTATCTGGCTAATCGATCTGGAGGACATAAGCGTGGAAAGACGTCGCGTGGTTGTGACCGGCATGGGCATTCTCAGCCCTATCGGCAACACCGTGGAAGAAGCCTGGAACAGCGCCGCCAACGGAATCAGCGGCATTGATTACCTGACCCTCTTCGATACATCTGATCTGCCCGTGATCTTCGGGGGGGAAGTGCGCAATTTCGACGGGGTAGAGCTTTTTGGCCGGCGCGAGGCACGGCGGATGGATCGTTTCACGCAATTCGCGTGTGAAGCCACGCGCCAGGCGATAGAAGACGCGGGGCTTCAGGTAACCGACGAAAATCGCTATGATATCGGAGCGATCATCGGAACCGGTATCGGCGGCATCTGGTCCATGATTGACGGGCTAGAAACGCTGCGAGACAAAGGGCACCGCAATATCAGCCCGCTACTTGTGCCGATGATGATCCCCGACAGCGCCTCCGGCAAAGTTTCGATTCTGTGGGGGCTGCGCGGCCCTAACATGGCCCTCTCAACTGCCTGCGCTTCTTCAAATAACGCGATCGGCGAAGCCACTGAGATGATCAGGCGAGGGGCGGCGGAAGTCATGATCGCCGGGGCCTCCGAGGCGGCGCTGTGCCAGGTGGCTATGGCTTCCTTCAACAACATGACGGCAATCTCCCGTCGGAATGACGACCCCAAAGCGGCTTCACGCCCCTTCGATCGCGATCGCGACGGCTTCGTAGTCAGTGAGGGGTGCGCTGTTCTGGTTCTGGAATCGCTTGAGTACGCCACAGCGCGCGGCGCGCACATTTACGGTGAGGTGCTCGGTTACGCCAGCACGTCCGATGCCTTCCATGTCACAGCGCCGCTGGAGGAGGGAGACGGCGCGCGCGTAGCCATGCTCAAGGCGCTGAAGGATGCTGGCCTGACCGCGGCGGACATTGACTACATCAACGCGCACGGCACCAGCACGCCGCTGAACGATATCAGCGAAACAAAAGCCATTAAGGGCGCGTTTGGCGAGCAGGCCTACCGGGTCCCGATCAGCTCGACCAAATCAGTGACCGGCCATCTGATGGGCGCGGCGGGCGCCGTCGAAGCAATTCTGTGCCTCAAGGCGATGGAGAATCAGTTCATCCCACCGACTATCAACCTGGACAATCCACAGGAAGAATGCGATCTCAACTACACACCACACCAGGGCGTCGGCGCGCGTCTCGACAGGATCATGAGCAACGCCTTCGGCTTCGGTGGCCATAATGCAGTGCTGATCTTTGGTCGATATCACGAATAATGGCAACTAACCATCAGGCGTCTGCTCCGCGCTACGCACACATCACCGGCTGGGGCATGGCGGTCCCTGAGCGCGTCCTGACTAATCTCGATCTTGAAGCGATCGTGGACACGTCGGATGAATGGATCAGAGAGCGCACCGGGATTCGCGAGCGGCGTATCGCGGCGGAAAAAGAGACAACCGCCACCCTGGGCATTACTGCTGCCCGCCGGGCGCTGGAAGTGGCAAATGCCCTGCCATCGAAACTCGATCTGGTCATCGTGGCAACTTCAACGCCGGAGCACATCTTCCCCAGCACTGCCAGCCTGATCCAGGATGCGCTGGGGGCTTCATCCGCCGGCGCGTTCGACCTGAGCGCTGCCTGTACCGGCTTCATCTATGCTCTGGATATGGCTGCCCAGGCGATCCGCTCCGGGAGCATAGAAATGGCTCTGGTTATCGGCGCGGAAACTATGAGCCGCCTGCTGGACTGGGAAGATCGCGGCACGTGCATTCTTTTTGGCGATGGGGCGGGCGCCGTGGTGTTGCAGGCGAGCAGCGTACCGGGGGGACTGCTATCGACTGTGCTGCGATCGGACGGCTCCGGGCGCGATCTGCTCGCCGCGCCGACGGTTGGGAGCAAAGATGCCTACGCGCCGGAAGCCGGCCTGGAACATAACATCGCCATGCACAAAATGACGATGAATGGGCGGGAAGTCTTCCGCTTCGCCACCCGCGTGATGAAAGAGAGCATCCCGGAGGCTGTTGCGCGGGCCGGCCTGACAATGAATGACGTGGACTGGATCGTGCCGCACCAGGCAAATCAGCGAATTATCGAACACGCTGCCCGGAGCCTGGATATTCCCCTGGAAAAGTTCATTTCCAACGTCGAGCGTTTCGGGAACACGTCCGCGGCATCCATCCCGATCGCCCTGTGCGAGGCCGCCGAAGCGGGCCGTATCAAGGCCGATCAGATACTGGTGCTCGTCGGGTTCGGTGCTGGCCTTGCCTGGGGTTCCATGGTCATTAAATGGGGTATCGCGGAACCGCCGGAGCCTACCCGCCGCAATCGCTACCAGCGGCAGGTGGCTTATACCTTCGCCAGACAGCGCTCCCGGCTGGCCCGGACGCTGCGCCGGATCGGCGCCTGGATTCAGCGGACGCCGCTGCGCCGGCTGCTGCCGCCAGAGTGACCGGCGGCAGGCTATCGCAGCACTACATTCGGCTGGCCGGTATAGCTCAAAAAAGGAGACAGGGGGGCCTGTCTCCTTATCTTTACGGGAGGGCATCAGGCCTTCTCAAGGCGGACGAATTTACGCTTGCCCACCTGAAGCACCGCTGGCAGACTGTCCGGCGCAATCTCCGCCGCGATATCATCAATCTGAGCGCCATCGATGCGGACGCCTCCGTTCTGGATCAGCCGCCGGGCGTCGCCTTTGGAGGCGACCATCTGGAGGCGTGCCAGCAGGTCCACAACCCGCTCAGTTTCGCTCAGCATTTCTACCGCGATATCGTCCGGCACGCCGCGCTCCTGAAACTTGCGGATGAAATCCTGCTCAGCCATCTGAGCCGCCCTGGCATCGTGAAAGATCGTCACGATTTCGCGTGCCAGCCGCATCTTGGCGTCACGCGGGTGCAGGCTGCCATCGGCTAACTTAGCTTCGAGATCTTTAAGCTGCCCCGGTGTCCAGCCCAGGATCAGCTTGTAGTAGATGGGCATGGCCTTATCCGGCACGCTCATTACTTTGCCGTACATATCTTCCGGCGGAGCCATGATCGGGATATGGTTGCCGAGGCTCTTGCTCATCTTAATCTCGCCATCAGTCCCGGGGAGACTCTCGCCCATGATGACGCCTACCTGCGGGCGCTGCCCCAGAGCCTGCTGGAGCTTCCGCCCGGCCACAACGATATTGAAGAGCTGATCCTGCCCGCCCACCTGCACATCAGTTTCCTGCGCCACCGCATCATAGGCCTGCATCAGCGCGTAGAACATCTCATGCAGGTAGATCGCCTCCCCGGCGTCCAGACGCTTGCGGAAGTTCTCCCGCGCCAGGAACTGCTGAACGGTGAAGTTGCTCCCCAGCCGGATAATGTCGGCAAAGTCCAGCCCGGCAAGCCACTCGTCATTGAAGCGCACCCGTGTCTTATTCCGATCCAGAATCTTGAAGCCCTGTTCAGCGTATGTCTGAGCGTTGTGGCGCACCGCTTCTGGCGTGAGTTGTTCGCGGGTGCTGTCCTTATCAGAAGGGTCGCCGATCAGACTGGTAAAGGTCCCAATCAGGAAGGTGACATCGTGCCCCAGGTCCTGAAACTGGCGCAGTTTGCGCATGGTGATCGTGTGTCCCAGGTGTAGATCGGTCGTGCGCGGATCGTAACCACAATAGACACGCAGGGGGCGCCCATCCTTCTCAGCTTCGATCAGACGCTGCCGGAGTTCCTGGCGCATGATCTCCTTAGTCTGAGGGTCGCCATATTCGGCTCCCTGCATGAGGAGATCGACCTGTTCATCTATCGTGAGCTTATCCGTTGCAGACATGGCCTTCCTGTTCCTTATGCTACGCAAACCGCGCGGAAATAACCGTATTATAGCATGGCCGTCACCGGACTTACATTGTCAAGCGTCCGCGGGCGCACTATAATCTCCCCCACCTCTCAATAGAGATTTGAGGTTGCTTGCGCCGACAGATATACGAGGAACAGCACCCCCATGAAGCGCATGACCAGCACCGAGGTACGGGAAGCGTTTTTAGAGTTCTTTCAAGAGGCTAATCACAAAGTAGTGGCATCGTCTTCGCTGGTCCCCGCCAACGATCCGACCCTGCTCTTCACCAATGCCGGCATGGTCCAGTTCAAGGATGTTTTCCTGGGGTTGGACAGCCGTAAGTACGACCGGGCCACAACCGCGCAAAAGTGTATGCGCGTCAGCGGCAAGCATAACGATCTGGAAAATGTTGGTCCGTCGCCGCGCCATCACACGTTCTTCGAGATGCTCGGCAACTTCAGTTTCGGCGCTTATTTCAAGCGGGAAGCTATCCGCTACGCTTACGATCTGCTGACCCTAGTCTATGAGCTGCCACCCGAACGGCTGGTATTCACCGTCTACGAAAGCGACGATGACGCCTATAACATCTGGGTTAACGACATCGGGGTCGATCCGCGCCGCGTAGCCCGGATGGGGCCCAAAACCAACTTCTGGCAGATGGCCGAAACCGGCCCCTGCGGCCCAACCAGCGAAATTCACTGGGATAACACGCCGCAGCTGGGGCCTGACAGCATCATCGCCGGCCTGAAGGTGGAGAGCGATCGCTTTCTGGAGCTTTGGAACCTGGTGTTCATGCAGTTCAACCGCACTCAGCCCGATCCGGACCATACCGGACGCTACGATGTCCCCCTGCCCAAACCCGGCGTAGACACCGGCCTGGGCCTGGAGCGCCTGGTCAGCGTCCTGCAGGAAACCGGCGCGAATTATGAGACCGATCTGTTCATGCCGATCATCGAGCGCACCCAGCGACTCGCCGGCATGACCGACGCCGAGCGCGATGCCAATATCGTGCCCTTCCGCGTCATTGCCGACCATATGCGGGCGGCGTCTTTCCTCATTGCCGATGGCGTGATCCCCGGATCAACCGGCCGGGAGTACATCTGCCGCATGGTCATTCGTCGCGCGGCGCGCTTCGGTGCCAGGCTGGGCTTTACCGAACCGTTTCTGGCCGATGTCGCCGAGACCGTGATTGCCATCATGGGGACTCATTACACCGAGCTGGTGGAAAAACGGGAAGCTATCCGGCAGGCAATTGCGCTGGAAGAAGTCCGCTTCCGGCGGACGCTGGATCGGGGACTGTCCGATCTTGAAGACGCGCTGGATCGCTTACAGGCCGAAGGCAAAACAGTCCTGCCCGGCACAATCGCCTTTTTCCTGAAGGCCACGCTGGGGCTGCCGCTCGAGGTGATCCGCGATGTTTGCAGCGAGCGCGGGTTCCAGGTTGACGAAGCGGAGTTTCTCCGCGAGGAAGAGCGGCATATTCTGGCGAGCGGTGGCGGCCACGCTATGGGGCAGATTGCTTCCGCCGAGATCTATCGTCAGGTGCTTGACCGGCTGATTCAGGATGGCCTCCTCCCCCGCGATGGTGTCGCTAACAATCCTTACGATCAATCCGAGGCGGACGGCCCGATTCTGGCTCTGATTCGCAACGGTCACAGCGTAGACAGCGCCATCACGGGCGAGCGTGTTGAGGTTGTGCTCCCGGCCACACCGTTCTACGTCGAATCCGGCGGCCAGGTTAGCGATACCGGCGTCATCACCGGGCCGGGCTGGCGCATCGAAGTGGAAGAAATGCGCCGCCCCGTCGGCGGTCTGGTCGTCCATGTCGGTGAGGTCGTCGAGGGCACACCGCGCCTTGGTGACGCCGCCAGAGCGCGCATTGACGTCAACCGCCGCAATGATATCCGGCGCAATCACACCGCCACGCACCTGCTCCACGCTGTGCTGCGGGAGAAGCTGGGCAACCATGTGCAGCAGCGCGGCTCACTGGTAGCCCCGGATCGGCTGCGCTTTGACTTCAGTCACCCCAACGCGCTCTCCAAAAAAGAGCGCGAGGCGATCGCGATCGCGGTCAATGAGGCCATTCTGGCCAATCTGCCGGTAACCCCTGTTATCAAAGGCCTGGACACTGCACGCTCAGAAGGCGCAATGGCCCTCTTCGGGGAGAAATACGGGGAAGAAGTACGGACAATCACAGTCGGCGACCCCGCACACCGTTTCAGCTATGAGCTGTGCGGCGGCACGCATGTCCGATCAACGGCGGAGATCGGCGCGTTCATCATCCGCAGCGAAGGAAGCGCTGCCGCCGGCATTCGTCGTATCGAGGCGGTCACCGGCAATACGGCGGCCCACGATATCCTGACGTATCTGGATACACTTCATGAATCAGCAGAGGCGGTTGGTTCTACGCTGCTGGACCTGCCGGAACGGGTGCACGCCATACAGGAGGAATTACAAACTGTCCGCCGCGAAAATAATGCGCTCCGCCGTGGCATGGTCATGGCGCGTTTCGATACCCTGCTGGGCCAGATCGAAGAAGTTCAGGGTATCCCGGTGCTGGAAGCCCGGCTGGACGGCGCTACTGTCGATCAACTGCGGGAGGCGGCGGATATGTTCCGCACGCGCAGCAAGACGGGCGTAGTGGCCCTGGGCACCGTGATCGATGGCGCGCCGCAGATCATCATTGCCGTCACTGAAGACCTGGTCAAGCGCGGGCTGCATGCCGGCCAGATGATCAAGGAAGTGGCCCGCATCGTTGGCGGCGGCGGCGGCGGAAAGCCCACAATGGCTCAGGCCGGGGGTAAGGATTCGTCCCGGCTGGACGAGGCGCTCGACTACGTCTCCATCCTGCTGGAAAAGACTTTGAGCTAGGCAAGCACAGCCGTGGCCGCTTCGATCGACATCATTCAGATTGAGCCTCATGATGATGTAACCTCGGTGCGCGACCGGCTCTCGTTTGTGGAAACGCGCCGCGTGCTGCTGGTATGGCCGGAGAGCGAGGAGCATCTCCTGCGGCGCAAGCTCGATCTGGTGTTGTTACAGCGGGAGGCCTATCGGCAGGCAGCGCGCCTGGCGCTGGTCACATCCGATCAGGCCGTCATCGACAACGCCCGCGATCTCAATATCAGCACCTTCACCTCAGTGACTGAAGCGGAAAGAAGCCGTTGGAAGCGAGGACGATCCAGGGTGTTCGTCAGCCGTTCCGACAAGCCAGAGGGCGAGCTGACCTCTTTCGAGCTGCGTGAAATTGCCACACGCCGTCGATCCAGATTCTCCGGCGCTCAGCTCGCCCTGCGCCGCGCCGGGCAGATTATTGTCCTGCTGGCCCTGTCAGGAATTCTGCTCGGCATCGCCTTCGTTTTTCTACCCAGCGCCACCATCACCATCGTCCCGGTGAAAGATCATCTCGATGTGACAATCCGGGTGGTGGCGGACCCGGCAGCTGATATTGCGGACCTGGAGAACAGCGTGATCCCGGCAACGCTGCTGACCGTAGAGATTGAAGAAAGCGCCACCTTCGACACAACCGGCAGCGCCGACGCCGCCCCCACCCTGGCCAGAGGCACGATTGTGTTCACCAACCAGGCCGATCAGGCAGTCACCATCCCGGCAGGCACTACCGTGAACACAAGCGCCGGGACTATTGTGCGCTTTCGCACGCTGGAGCCGGTCAATATCGCCGGCCAGCGGGGCGCAATCGCCGCAGTTGCCATCGAAGCCCTGCCGGAATTCGCGGGAGAAGCCGGCAATGTCCCCGCTTACGCCATCAATCACATCGATGGCCCGCTGCGTGACATTCTGACAGTCCAGAATCTCGATCCGATAACGGGCGGCACAATCCCGACCAGTCGTATTGTCTCCCAGGCTGATCACGATCGGCTGTTAGCATCGGTGCGCGGCGCGATCCAGCAACGCGCGCTGGGCGATCTGACGCCGTTGCTGGGCGATCGTCAGGCGATCATCCCTGAATCAATCCGTATTCTGGAAACGCGCCCGGAATGGACCTCTTTTAGCGCCGATGTCGGCGATGCCGCAGATACAATATCGCTGACCATGCGCGCGCTGGTGCAGGCCGCTGTCCTCGACGGCCGCATGGTGGATCAGGTCGCCCTGGCGGGCCTGGTCGATCGCATCCCTCCGGAACAGTCGCTTCTCCCGGAGACGATAACTTTCAGCCGTGGGGAGATTGAACAGATCGGCGAGGACGGCTCAGTCACCTTTCAGGCTCATGTAGAAAGCGACACCAGCGCTGCTATTGATATCGAGCGGATCAAGCAAGCTCTCGCCGGGCTAAGCTCTGCTGAAGCGGCTTCATACCTCACCATGCATCTCAACCTGTTCCCCAATACATCGCCGGACATAACAACCTGGCCGGCTTTCTATGACAGGATGCCCGTGCTGCCGATCCGGATCACGATCGTAGTGCAGGGTGCGCCCGCCTTATGAGTGGCCCGCTGCCAGGTAAGTTGATGGGCATAGACTACGGGTTGAAGACTATTGGTCTGGCGATGAGCGATTCTCTCGGCATACTGGCCGCTCCTCTGAGCCAGATCAGGCGCGCATCGAAGCGGGAAGATTTCGCCAGGATTGCCGCTATCGTAGCTGAAACAGGCTGCCGTGAGATCATCTGCGGCGTGCCCATGCCCCCGCCCGGCTATACAGGCTATTCGCAGGCTGACACGGTGCGCCTGTGGGCCAGCAGACTGGCCGCCGCTGTCCCCGTGCCGGTGCGTCTGTGGGATGAGACACTCTCCTCAGAAGAAGCCCATCGACTGTTAGCCGAAGGCGACCGCCCCCGCAAGCGAGTGGACTCCGTCGCCGCCGCCCTGATCCTGCAGAGCTATCTTGATGCGCTGAGGGAAGGAGTTTCCCCTCCCCAACCAGTGCAGCCCGCTGTGAACGCTGATCGTGAATAGATCTCGTTGAGGAGAGACTATGAGTCGCAAGACGCTCGTCTATCTGGCGCTCACGATGGCCATTCTGCTCACCGTCCTGTGCATTGTCGCGGTGGGAGCTTCGGCCATTATCGAGGTCCGGGACAACCTGACTGTCCTGGAAGCAGTCTACCTTCAGCTCTGGCTGGGCAGCCGCGAAACCCTCCTGAACACCGCCGTGGGGAGCGACACCACGCCGCAGCTCTTCGTCATCGCGCCGGGCGATACAGCCGGAGCGGTCGGGCAAAAACTGTACGCGGCAGGGTTCATCTCCGATCCGGAGTTGTTCCGCAACTATGTCCGCTACCACGGCCTCGACTCACAGCTCGAAGCGGGGACCTACTTCCTCAATCAGGCGCAGGGGATACCGGAAATCGCGCTGACGCTGACCGATTCCAGCCGGGCTTCTGTCATTGTCCGCATCCTTGAGGGCTGGCGTCGGGAAGAGATCGCCCAGGCGCTGGATATGGCGCCGCTGCTCGGGTTCAGTGGCGCCGACTTCCTGGCGGTCACCGGGCCGGGCGCTGATGTGCCGCCGGAATTCTCCGCTTATACGAGTCTGCCGGAAGGCGCATCTCTGGAGGGCTTTCTCTATCCGGAAACCTATTACGTCCCCCCCGATGCAACCGCTACCGAGTTCCGCGATATCTTGCTCCGCACATTCATGCAGCGTGTAGGGGCGGATATCATCGCCGCTGCCGGGGATGCCGGGATGACTCTGTACCAGATCGTCACACTGGCTTCTATCGTCCAGCGCGAGGCTGTGCATCCCGATGAGCAGCCACTTATCGCCAGCGTGTATCGTAACCGGCTCGACCACGGTATGAATCTCGACGCCGATCCCACAGTGCAGTACGGAATCGGTTATCGAGATGGGTCCTGGTGGCCGCCCATCACCCAGGAAGATTACCGGACGGCAGTATCGTCCTATAACACTTACCTGGTTGCCGGGCTGCCGCCCTCCCCTATCGCCAATCCATCACTATCCGCTATCCGGGCCGCTGCCTTTCCTGATACCTCGCCCTATTTTTTCTTCAGGGCAAGATGCGCCCAGGACGGATACCATGTCTTCGCCGTGACTTTTGATGAGCATATTGCCAACGGATACTGCCCATAACAGGAAGATAAGCTCCCCCCGGGAGGAGCCTATCCGGTTAGCGTATCATAGAAAAGCGGCAGAGGAGCCTGAGGTCGCCGTCGATAATCGACAGCGCGCTCCAGCCGCCGCCGGGCAGCTTCCAGCCGATCCGCTTCGTTAGCGTGAATCGTGAATGACAGGTCGCCTTTCTTCACCTGATCGCCCACTTTGAGGTGGCAGAGCACGCCGACCGTATGATCGATCGGGTCCCCTTTCTTCTCACGTCCGGCGCCCAGCTCGACTGCGGCCTGGCCAACCTCCAGCGCATTGATCTGAGCTACATACCCGTTAGCAGGCACTTCCAGAGTCTCTACAATCCGGGCCGCGGGCAGCAGATCGGGGTCGTCCACCATCCGGGTATCGCCCCCCTGCGCCGAAACCAGATCGCGCAGCTTTGCCAGCGCTGCGCCGCTTTCCAGATGTTCTGTTAGCTCCTGAATGATTTCTACCAGCGTGTCCTCCGCCTGATTCTGGCGCGCCAGGCGGACCATGTGGGCGGCAACCGTCAGACAATGCTCGCGCAAGTCCTGCGGCCCCTCGCCGCGCAGCGTCTCGATCGCCTCCCGCATTTCGAGGGCGTTACCAACGGCCACGCCAAGCGGCTGGTTCATATCCGAGATCAGGGCCACCATATCCCGGCCCGCATCACGACCAATATCCACCATCAAATGGGCCAGGGCCTTGGCTTCCTCGACTGTCCTCATGAAAGCCCCCATGCCCACCTTGACATCCAGTACAACGCCATTTGCCCCCGCCGCAATCTTCTTGCTCATGATACTGCTGGCAATAAGCGGCACACAGGACACGGTAGCTGTAGCATCGCGCAGGGCGTAAATCAAGCCATCGGCAGGCGCCAGGTTTGAGGTCTGCCCGCACAGCACAATACCATACTGCTCCGCCTGAGATCGAAACTCTTCCAGAGTCAGCTCAACCCGGTAACCCGCGATCGACTCCAGCTTATCCAGCGTCCCGCCGCTGAAGCCGAGGCCGCGCCCGCTCATCTTGGCGACCGGCACACCACAGGCCGCAACCAGAGGAAGCACTACGAATGTGGTCTTATCTCCCACCCCGCCGGACGAATGCTTATCCACCGCATATCCGACCACGCCGGACAGGTCCAGCATATCGCCAGAATGCGCCATAGCCAGAGTCAGATCGACGGTTTCGCGGCGGGTCATCCCGCGCAAATATACCGCCATCAGCCACGCTGCAACCTGATAATCCGGTATATTGCCGCTAACGTAAGACTCCACGAACCAGCGGATCTCCTCAGCGGTCAGTTCACTTCCGTCGCGTTTCCTGGCAATTACGTCAACAGCACGCATTGAGCATTTCCTCCACACGCGGCCACCAGTTGTCAGGCGTCACCTCTGGCAGGACACGTCCGGATTGTCCTCCGCCAGCAAAGTAAGATTTGGCAGCAGCAGAATCTCAGTATAGCATAGTCCTCAGGCGCAGACCGGCCGCGTTATCTCTGACGTTGCAGCCGGATTTCTTCGCCCCGTTGCCAGGAAAACAGACCGATGACCGCGCTCCCCTTGCTTGCGATGTTGTTCTTCGCCGTTATACACAGCCTGATGGCCACGATGGGTTTCAAGAACAGGATAGCCGCCCTGGTAGGCCGGCGTGTTTATGAGGGGTTTTACCGTCTATTTTACAATGTGGTCAGCGTGATCATATTCCTGCCCGTGCCTCTGGCCATTATTCTGTCTCCCTCAACGATTTTGTGGCACATCCCGGCCCCCTGGGTTTTTCTGGGTGCGCTGGTCCAGGTGGCCAGCATCATTGCTTTGCTGGCCGCCCTGCTGCAAACTGATGTGCTGCGATTCGCTGGCATACGCCAGGCGCTGGCTTACCTGAACGGCGAGCCGCTGCCACTCCCGCCGGAAAAACTGCAGACGTCAGGCATGTATGCGCTGGTCCGCCACCCTCTCTATCTGTTCGGGCTGTTCATCCTGTGGCCGGTCCCGGTGATGAGCGACACCTATCTGAGCTTCGCCGCTGCCGCAACGCTCTATCTCTTCATCGGCTCCCGGCTGGAAGAACGGCGGCTCCTCGCTGAGCATGGCGCAAGCTATCATGCCTACCGGGAACGGGTCCCGTGGATGCTGCCGTGGCCACGCCCGGTGACGCCGCGCGCCAACGAGAACATGCCATGATACGCGCTCGCCAGCAGGTTCTCATCGCCAGCGGAATCGGGCTGATCATCCTGATCGCCGTCATCGCCCTCGTGGTCTCCAATGCGATCTCGTCTGGCTCCACACAAGATACAACAAATATCTATCTGAATATCCCGGTCAGCCTTACCGAGGATGGCACTCCTATCGTGGGATCGGCCAATGCCACCGTGACTCTGGTCGAGTTTCTGGACTATTCCTGTTACCAGTGCGCGGAATACCAGGCAGTCATCAACACGTTCATCGAGGAATACGTAGCAACCGGCCGGGCGCGTCTGGAGATCCGCATCCTGGCCGGGCTGGATCCAGCCGGGTCGGCCGTCGCGGCGCGCACGGCCCTGTGCGCCGCTGAACAAAATGCTTTTCTGCAGATGAATAGCGAGCTGCTGCGCATGCAGCAGCGCTATGGCCAGAATGCTTTCACTGCCGATCACATCCGGTCGGCAGGCGGACGCCTCGGGCTGGATCTGGAAAGCCTCTCTCTCTGCACGCAAAACACGGCGCTCTTCAGTTCAGTTGTGCGAGAGACCGTCGATCTGGCACTGGCCCTGAACGTACAGACCATGCCCTCGCTGCTGCTCCGCTACGGGAAGTCAACGCCGGTGTGGCTCTTTGAAAATGGGCTGATTCTCACCGGCCAGATTCCGCTGGATGTATTGAGGCAGGCCATAGAGATGGCCCCGGTGACGCCGTAGCGCCAGATGAAGCTAAGCTGTCCAGAAGCTATCCGGGAGCCCCAGCGCGTGCCGGGGCACAGCGCCAGTCACGTTCCCATCTCGCATCAGGCAGCGCAGCCAGTCCCCCGATGGCATCAAATCTTCCGCCCACTCACTGATAGCGGTCACGCGTATACCGCTGCTCTCTGCTCGCGTCGTCACGACGAACGGCAGACGGTCGAACAGTGCCCGATCGATAGATTCCTGGGGCAGCGTCGGCTGCCCCTTGCGCACCAGAATGCTGAAGGCGCTGCGCAGGCGATCCGGTTCGGGGCTGCTGCGCAGAACAAAGCAGAGGCGCAGGTCAGGTTTCGCGATCGCCTGCCCGACGACCTTCGCTTCATCGCCGCGAATCTCATCCAGAATCAGGGTGCGGGGGGCGCTCCCCAGAGCGGCATCAATCTGCGCCGCGAACAGCACCGCTGGTTGCTCCATTGTAGCGGGAATAGCTTGCAGAGAATGCACAGAGGCCGGGGGGCGGATTTCGCGAGCGCGTTCCACCAGATAACAGGTCTCGGGGGCGGGGAATTCGGGCAGCATAGCCTCCAGAAGGGTGGTCTTGCCAGAGCTTGCCTCCCCGACAATCAACAGCCCGTGGCCGCTGCGGGCAATCGCTTCCAGCACGTGCAGTTCCGCTTCGTTGATCGCCCCGGTTTGACTCAGCAGCTCCAGTGTCGCCGGCTGGCGCGGGCGCAGCCTCAATTCCAGATGCAGCATCTGGCTCAGCGGTGGGCTGACCAGAGTGAGCCGCACCGGCCTGCCCTGGATAACCAGGCCGGCCTCGACGAATGGCTCTGCCTCGACGAACTGCCCTCCGGCGCCGGTCAGCAGGCGCTCCGCAACGTCTTGCAGATGCTTTTCATCCTCGAATGGCGATGAGACCTGCTCCGCAGGCCCTGCCTGTCGCCGGATGAAGGCTTTGCGACATCCATCAATCGTCAATTCGATCACGGCATCTTCTTTGAACAGGGCGTCAAGCGGGCCGAACCCGAACAGATTGCTGTAGACCGCTTTGAACAGCGTCTCCTTCTCAGCAGCAGCCAGTCGTATCGATTCCGTAGCCAGCACGTAATCGCCCACCTCACTCACCAGTCGCCGCCGGCTGGCCTCGTCCCGCGCCTCCAGCAGGAGATCCGAGCGCTGAGCCATCTCTTCCTCAAACTGGGCCTCGATACGCTCCTGAAGCGCCGCCAGCGAAAATTTTGTATATCCGGCTCCGCCTCGCACCAGCTTCGGTTCCGCCGAATGAGCGGTGGGCGGGGCCTCCGGCTGATCGGGATTCGGACTGGATTCCGGTTCGGAATGTAAAGGGTCTGAAAGGGACATCCTCGCGTTCCTTTGATGTTATATTCGGTTTAGCCATCACTGCCCAGCACACTGCCGATCAGAGTTTGCTTGTATTTCCACAGGCGATCGGTGAGCGAGACATGATAGATATGAGGATTCATCATACGCCGCACGCCGGGGTGCAGACGGTCCACATCCGCCCGGCGCTTCGCCCGCATTGCTTCGATATCCGGAAGCTCGCCGACTAGCCTCCCCTGCCGTAAGACATCCACCAGCAGCGGCTCAATTTCTGAAAGCTCATCACAGCGCAGGAGGCGGAATTTGAGGTGATCGGAAGGATGGTGCAGGAGGATCTCCGCCATCTCACAGGGATCTTCATCCTCCAGACTCAAAACATCGGCGGTCGCCTTCCCAAAGCGATCGTACAACCGCCACAGATGTTTGTGGCCGGGGTTGGGAGCCTTGTCAGGTGTATCGGAGATTTTGATAGCCGGCGCCCAGACTCCCCCGTTATCCATCGCAACCAGCTTATACACGCCATCCAGGGCGCCGCTTCCGGCGGAGGTAATCAGGCGCGTCCCCACTCCGTAAACCAGACGCTTCAGGAGATGATCCGGATCAACCCCATACCGGGGCGCCTCCTCCTGTATCTGAGTCACGATCTGCCAGATGTTCAGCTCGTCAAGCTGGTTGGAAAGCACGATCCGGGTCCCCGGGAAGCCGGCGTCATCGAGCATTCGGGCCGCCTGAATCGCCAGATAAGCCAGGTCTCCCGAATCCAGGCGGATACCAACGGGCGCATGCCCCTTCCGCCTGAGTTCTTCAAAAACCCGAATCGCGTTAGGGATTCCGCTATCCAGCGTATTGATCGTATCCACGAGCAGCAGGCAGTCATCCGGATACAGGTCCGCATAAGCCCGGAAGGCATCCAGCTCGCTGCCCCCCAGGGCCATAAACACCTGGACCATGCTGTGTCCGTGCGTACCCCGGGGCGGGTATCCCATCGCCAGCGAGACTCCCGTATTAGAGGTGAAATCAGCCCCGCCGATCAGGGCTGCCCTTGCGCCGGCGTTAGCACCCATACCCGGGCCGCGCCGCATCCCGAATTCGAGGACCATCTGCCCGCGGCTGACCTCCCGTATCTGGGCCGCTTTGGTGGCAATCAGAATCTGATAGTTGAGCTGGTTCAGCAGCGGCGACTCCAGCAGTTGAGCCATAGCCAGCGGCCCCTGCACGACTGTCACCGGCTCCTGCGCGTGGATCACCCTGCCCTCGGGTATAGCCCGCATCGTGATCCCGTCGAAGGCGCCGTTAGCGCGAATCCAGCCCAGGAAGTCTTCCGAAAATAACGGCTTTCCGCCCTGCCCCTTCAGCGTGCGCAAATACGCCACATCGTCATCGCGGACATGGGCGTGCCGCATCCAGTCCAGCAGCCACTCCAGCCCGGCGCTGATGCAGTAACCGGCCTGGTGATGCCCGTAATCAGGGTAACTGCGGAAGAAGTGATCGAACAGCGCCTCTTTCTCATGCAGATTCATATGATAGTAAAGCTGCGCCATCGTTAACTGATACATATCCGTGAACAGTATTCCCTGAGCTATTGCATATTCGCTCTGTTTCATAACGGCTTACCTTCCTGCCGGTCAGGTGTTTGAGGTAACGCAGGCCGGGATGCGCTCCCCGCCTTCAACAGTGAGTATAGACAGGGCTTGCCCGCATATCAACGATCGGAGCCGGTGCGCCCGTTCACGCCTGCCCGCCGCATTGGAGGCGCAAATTTGTGGTATACTTCGCCCGTTTGGGTGGCCCTCGCCTCCCGTGCGCGTCATCGTCTGGAACAGCGAACCCCGGTCGCAGCGGGGAGATTTGTCAAAGGATCGTGGGATGGACATTGCCATTACCGGCTCAATTGCCTATGACTACCTTATGCGCTTTCCGGGGAAATTCCAGGACCAGATCGTCCCCGACAAGATCGATCGCATCAGCCTGAGCTTCCTCGTAGACGAGATGACGAAGCATTTCGGAGGGGTGGCGGCCAATATCGCCTATACGCTGGGGTTGCTCCGACACACCCCGCGTCCGAAGCTGGTCGGCACCGCTGGCAAAGACTTCGGCGACTATCGCAAGTGGCTCGATGAAGCCGGCGTCGATACTTCAACAGTCCGCCAGATTGATGATGTTTTCACCGCTTCGTTCTTCGTCAATACCGATGCAGTCAACAATCAAATCGCCTCTTTCTACACCGGGGCGATGGCGTGGGCGCGACATTTCACTCTGGCTGAGCTGCTGCCCCAGAAGCCCGATCTGGTCGTGATCTCTCCCAACGATCCGATCGCTATGCAGCATTACACAACGGAGTGCCACGATGCGGGCATCGCCTTCATGTACGATCCCAGCCAGCAGGTAGCCCGCATGGACGGCGAATCGCTTCGCTACGGTATAGAACGGGCGGAAATTCTGGTCTGCAATGAGTATGAGTTTGAACTGATTATGCAGAAGACCCGGATGTCATCTGCTGAGATCATCAATCTTGTGCCAGTCGTGATTATTACGCTGGGCAGCGAAGGCGCGCACATTTTCCAGAATGATCTGAAGATCGAAATCCCGATCTTTCCGGTCTCCCGGATCGTCGATCCGACAGGCGTCGGAGACGCCTTCCGCGCCGGCCTGCTGCGCGGGCGGGGAGCCGGATGGGACTGGGAGTTGTGCGGCCGGATCGGCGCGCTGTGCGCCGCCTACGCGCTGGAACACAATGGGACGCAGAATCATCGCTTCACACCGGCGGAGTTCGTGGCGCGTTTCCGTACCGTATTCGACGATCAGGGCCGGCTCGACAGCCTGTTGGACTGATGTTTTTCGGCGCCAGAGTGAGGACCAGCCAAACGGCGACAAGCGGCAAAAGCTGTGCTACAATCAGCCGCTGTCTGTCATTTTATAGGGATGAAAGTCCCGTTTTGTTGTCTCCTGATAACCGTGTTTAAGGAGTTTCCATGTCTGTTGAACATGATATTCGCTCACTCGATCTGGCTACTGGCGGCAGACTGCGTATTGAGTGGGCCGAAAACGATATGCCCGTCCTGCGCCAGATTCGCCAGCGCTTTGAAAAAGAAAAACCCCTCAAAGGCATCCGGATGGCCGCGTGTCTGCATGTCACTACAGAGACGGCCAATCTCGTCCATACCCTGCAGGCCGGCGGAGCCGATGTCGTTGTGACGGCCTCCAACCCTCTCTCAACGCAGGATGACGTAGCCGCTTCCCTTGTCGCCAATTACGAAATCCCGGTCTTCGCCATCAAGGGTGAGGACAATGAGACTTACTATGAGCACCTGCAGCGGGCGCTCGATCATAAGCCTCATATCACGATGGACGATGGAGCCGACCTCGTGAGCGAGCTGCACAAAAATCGCACCGAGCTGATCGACAATATCCTGGGCGGCACAGAGGAAACAACCACCGGCGTGATTCGCCTGCGAGCAATGGCTGCCGACGGCGCCCTGCGCTTTCCAGTCATCGCAGTCAATGACAGCATGACCAAGCATATGTTCGACAATCGCTACGGCACCGGCCAGAGCACCATCGACGGCATCATCCGCGCCACGAATCTCCTGCTTGCCGGGCGAACTGTCGTCGTCGGCGGATACGGATGGTGCAGTCGCGGTATCGCCAGCCGCGCGCGCGGCCTGGGGGCAGATGTGGTGGTGACGGAGGTTGACCCACTTAAGGCGCTGGAGGCGGTCATGGACGGATTCCGCGTCATGCCCATGAGCGAAGCCGCGCCTCTGGGCGACGTTTTCGTTACCTCCACCGGGGATATCAATGTCATCGACCGGCATCATTTCGAAATTATGAAGAACGGCGCTGTGGTCTGCAACTCCGGGCACTTCAATGTCGAGATCAATATACCGGCTCTGCGGACAATGGCCGTCAGCGAGCCTCGATATGTCCGTCCCTTCGTAGAGGAATATGTCCTGGCCGGCGGCCGGCGCATCTACCTGCTTGGCGAGGGCCGGCTAATCAACCTGGCTGCGGCGGAAGGCCACCCGGCCAGCGTGATGGACATGAGCTTCGCCAACCAGGCGCTGGCCGCCGAATACATGGTCAAGCACCATGGCGAGATGCAGAAGCAGGTATACGTCGTGCCGCAGGATGTCGATCTGGAAATTGCCCGTCTCAAACTTGAGGCAATGGGCGTCCGCATCGACACACTCACCGCGGAACAGATCAAATATCTCAATCAGTGGCAGGAAGGGACATAATCGGGGCACGGCAAAAAGCCGTTGATTCTCCGGGGCATGGCCGGCCCGGGTTGCTGATGCAGCCCTCCGGCCACGCCCCCACCCGATTACGCGAACCTTTCTGAAGTTGTAAAATAGACGTTGTTTGTTTAAGGGAGATACACATGAACCGTCGCCTAGTTCTGACACTTGTGCTGGTCACCGGCATCCTTCTGCTGGGCCTTGTGCCGGGTGTCTTCGCCGCGCCGCGCGCGCAGGCGGAGATTGCCCAGGTCCGCCTGGTCCATGCAGTCCCGGATGCTCCTGCCGTGGATGTCCTGATCGACGGAGGGCTGGTCGCCTCCTCGCTCACCTACCTGGAAGCTACACCTTATATTCTGTTGATGAGTGGCGGCGAGCACACCATCTCGATACAGGCTGGCGGCGTCGATATCGTCCGAACGTCACTCACCATCAACGGCGGCCAGAATCTGACTGCCCTGATGATGGGCACAGCCGAAGCGATTGAGATCAACACTTTTGAGGATGATCTCAGCGGCCTGGTGCCGGGGAATACCCGTCTGAGCGCCATCAATGCCCTGTCCGGCGTCGAAGCAGTCGATATCATCCTGCCTGACGGCAGCCCGGTCTTTCAGGACCTGGCGTACGGCGCCAGTTCCGGCGGGATTGATATCCCGGCCAATACCTATCCGCTGGTAATTGTGTCTGCTGGCGGCTCTGTGGAACAGGCGCTGACACCCGCTGCGAGCTATGCTCTGCAAGCGGGCATGCTTTACCGGCTGCTGGTCACGGGCGGCGTGCCCACGGCCCTCATGTTAGAAACTCCGGTACAGGCCCCGGCAGACAGCGTGAACCTGCGCCTGGCACATGCTATCGAGGGCGCTCCTGCCGTCGATGTGTACGCCAACGATATGCTGATTGTGCCCGGTCTGGCCGCCGGAGAAATGACGCAGTACATGGCCTTGCCTCTTGGCACCTACGAGATCAGTATGCGCACGGCGGGTGAGCAGAACGTCGCTTCCATCGCCCAGATCGCCTTCGATGTCAGCAATCCAGAGGTTGCGGGGCAGGCCAGCACCATCGCCGCAGTGGATAAGGGCGATAGCCTGGGTCTCCAGATCTATCAGGATGATTTCAGCATACTCGACTCGGGGACAGGCCGGATCAGCCTCCTGAATGCGCTGCCTGGCTCCTCACTGACTGCCGCCCTGAGCGACGGCACCACCCTGACAGCCGGCACACCGTTCGACAGCGCAGCGACTTCGGCCCAGGTTCCCGCCGGTGATTACACCCTGACCCTCACGGATGAAGCGAGCGGTAAAGCCATCACCTCTGATGTCAGCCTCACAGGCGGCACGCTCACCAGTGTGCTCGTCGCCGGCCCGGCGGAACAGCCGCTGGTCATTACCGGGACAACTGCTCTAAATGTCCAGCCCGGCAGCGTTGTGGCCGCCGTCGCTGAAGTTATCCCCACAACAACACCTGAGATTCTGGTCACAGAGGAAGCCCCAACTGAAGTGCCCGCTGTTCCGACGGAGACGCCTGTTCCGGTCGAGATCGCTGCCGCGCCGACCGCTACCCTGGCCCCGACAACGGCGCCTGTCGCGCAGCCCTTGCCTGCTGAAGGGCCAGTCGGCCTGGTCTATAACCTCGACCCCGGCGCAAATCTGCAGCTTCGCCAGTATCCGAACTCTGCTGCCCTGTCGATCGGCCGTGTCAGCTCCGGCACAGTTCTGAGTATCCTCGGCCGCGCTGGCGAGCCGGACTTCCCGAATCTGGTAGACCTGCCGCCCAACGCCGATCTTGATCCGATGGAAACCTGGCTCAGCGTGCTGTACAACACGCCGGAAGGCGGCACGGTCGAAGCGTGGGCAACCGCCCAGTACGTCCATATCACTGAGGATGGCAAGCCAGTCCGCCTGGCCGATCTGGAACCATTGCGCTCCGATATTCCCGGCACGGCATCCGGCTCGACAGTTGCCCAGCCGACAGCCGCTCCCGCCGACGCTGAGTTCTATGCCGTCGTGTTCAATCTCAATCCGGACGCGCGCCTGAACATCCGCCGCACTCCCGAAACAATAGGCGAGGTCCTGGCCGGCGTCGGCCCTGGCACAATCCTGGAGCCGACCGGCATTCTGGAGGATCTGTCCTGGACGTTTGTGACCTTCCGTCCGGAAGGCGGCGGCACAATCACCGGCTGGGTTTCCACCGAGTTCCTGCAATTCGTGTTTCGGGGGAAGATGGCCCTGCCCACGGCGGGGAATATTGACGAGTATTTGCAGCGCAGCGTGCTGCTGTACGCTGACCCGACCCGGCGCGGCGAAATCAGCCCGGAAGCTGCCGCAGCAGCGGGCGCTACGCCTACACCTGCGGCGCAGTCCGAGTTCTATCTGCTGGTATTCAACCTCGATCCCGGCGCTAACCTGAATATCCGCCGCACCCCCGATACGCTGGCCGAAATTCTGGCGGCAGTGCCCTCCGGCACTATCCTCGAGCCAGTTGGCATTCTTGAGGATCTCTCCTGGACATTCGTGCGCTATCTGCCGCCGCAGGGTGGCGAGATCACCGGCTGGGCCTCGACAGAATTCCTGCAGTTTGCCTATCGCGGGCGGACTTATCGGCCCCTCCCCGAATATATCAACGAATTTCTGCAGCGCGGGCTGGTGATCTACGTGGACCCAACGCTGCGCGGGGAAGTGAGCGCGGAAGCAGTGCTTGTGACGCCCACTGCCGCCCCTTCTGACGCCGAATTCTACAGCGTTGTGTTCAATCTGTTTGAAAGCGCGCGTCTGAACGTCCGCCGGACGCCCGATACCCTGGCCGAAATACTGGTCGCTGTGCCGCCGGGGACCATATTGCTGCCAGTGGGTATCCTGGAGGACCTTTCCTGGACCTTCGTGACCTTCCTGCCTGAGGGCGGCGGCACGATCACCGGCTGGGCCTCGACGGAATTCCTCCAGTTCGTTTTCCGCGGTCGCGCTTCCTTGCCGACGCCGGAAAATATCGAGGAGTACCTCCAGCGCGGTTTGCTCCTGTACCAGGACCCGACCACTCGCGGCGAAGTTAGCGATGATGCCGTCACCGCAGGAGGGTCCTCGGCAGATACTGACGCGTCGCGATATCGCAATCAGTATGTCGGCACTGTAGTCTCGGCCCCTGGCGCGAACCTGCACTTGCGCCAGACCCCGGATGCCGCCAGCCGCTCCCTGGCCCTGATACCAAGTGGAGCAATTATACTGATCGAGGGCCGGACGGCTGACGCCGGCTGGCTGCAAGCCGAATATGACAATATGCCCGGCTGGGTGGCCAGCGCTTACGTTGGCGTTACCCGAAACGGCCAGCGCGTGGCTATTCAGGATATTCCGGTTGTCCAGTAATCCGCCACAGCCTCAGTCTGTCAACGGCCCCGCCCTCAACGGGGCCGTTCTGTTTGCTGTGTATGGGAATAACGGCAGATTGGTCAGGCCCGGAGAGCGAATTACAATAAAGCCGGATGGCGATCTGGCGAGAGGATAGCATCTATGGCCTGGCGACGAGCTTTCTACCTTTTTTCCATCCTGTTATTCCTGGCCCTGCCCGCGTGCAGCAGCACACCCGCGCCGACGGCAGCGGTTTTGCCCACTGTCACGCTCGCCCCTACAGCCACGCCCGCCCCGCAGCCTACCGCCACGATAGGTTCGGTTCCCCAGGCGGCGGCTGAGCCGCAGGTCAGCGGCCAGATACGTGTCGTGCAGGCGGCGCCCGAAACAGGTGCTGTCGATGTCTACCTCGAACAGGCTCTGATCGCCGGACGGCTGGGCCCGGGGGCTTTCACTAACCCGGTTGCCGTACCTGTCGGGGTCTACACACTTCAGGTTATCCCGGCGGGTGCGCAGATCGATACGCAGGTGCTGGCCGAAACCTCCGTCAACATACTGCCGGAGCAGTCTTTCCTCGCCCTGATCACAGGTACGGCCGAGACCCTGAACATTTCCGTCTTCCAGGAAGATCTGAGCGCCATCCCCCAGGGACAGTCGCGTCTGGCCTTCCTGCACGGGGTGCCGCGCGGCCCTCTGTTCTCGCCGCGGGTGGATGCCCAGCCGCTGCCCGACATACTGGACCTGGGTCAGGTTAGCGCGGGCTACCTGTTCGAAAGCCGCCCGCATCGCCTCGCCTTCTACGCCGGCGATACCCTGCTCGCCAGTATTGACGCCGCCCTCGCCCCGCAGCAGATGTATACCGCCGTCCTGATAGGCCGTGTCGGCGGCGGCGATTACCGCATACTGCTCTTCAGCACGCCGGTTCAGACGCCCGGTCAGGTACGCTTCATCCATGCTGCCCCCAGCACGGGATATGTCCGCATCGACCTGGGCGAACAGACGCTGGCAGAAAATCTGCCCTATCGGGATACAGGTGGCTGGCAACCCGTCAAGCCGGGAACCTATGAATTGCGGGTGACCGAAGCAGATGCGGAGGAAGCGACGCGACCGCTGGTAGTGACCCGGCTGAACATCGCCCCTGCACAGGCCCTGGAAATCGTGATGCTGGAAGAGCGCGGCATCCCCACTGTGCGGGCATATGACTATCCTCTGGCGCCCACTCTGCCGCAGACCATCCGCCTGGTGAGCGTCAATGCCGCACCCGACGCGCCAGTTATCTATGCCCAGATGTTCTCCGAGCGTCTTGCCAGCATCCCACCCATCCCTTATGGCGCCTATACGCGCCCGCTCGATCTGCCGGCGGGCCAGTACGATGAGCTGATGTGGCTCACAGGCGAGGGAAACAATGCCAGGGTTGTGGAGCGCGCGGGCAGCGTGACCCTTGAAGAAGGGCACACCTATACTTATATCGTCACCGGCCAGGACTATCTGCCCTTCCTGCTGGGCACTGAGACAGGGCTGGATACATCGGTTGCCAGCATCGGCCCGGATACCAATCCCGGCGATGTAGCTGAGGTGCGCGCATTGAATGCGCTGGCTGAGCCGCTCGGGCTCCGGGTTCAACTGGGAGACATAACACTGACGGAATTGCTGGAATATGCTGAGGCCAGCGGGTACCAGACAGTCCCTGCCCAGGATTACACTTTGCGCGTTGGATCGGCGGGCAGCTCGCACAACGCCCCGGATTACCTCATCCAGGATCTGTCCCTGCTGAACACGCGCAAGGCCACCATCCTTCTGTATGGGCCAGCAGAAACCATGCAGGCAGCGCTACTCCCGGACTATGAGGATCCGGTCGGCCTCGGTCAGGCCGTGCTGCGCGTCATTCACGCCGCTCCCGGGCGGGGTGACCTCACGATATCGCTCAACATTCCCGGCATCATGCCGACGCAGCCGCCGATCGATATTGACGGAACTCCCAGTTACCCCCCGCCCACGCCCGATCGGTCGCTGGACACCTATAAATCATCTGCCTTCAGGCCGGGAGACTCAACCGGCTTCGTCGGCCTCCCGACTGGCGTTTACGATATCCTTGTGCAGCGAACATCCGATTCGCACGTAGTCGCCATTGTGCCGCGCCTCCAACTGGAAAGCCGCACTCTCTACGACCTGATTCTGCTGCCCGACACCTCCGGCGAAGGCTTCACCGTGCAACTCCTGAGTCAGAACGTTGAAAGCAGGCCCTGATATCCACGCTGTGCCGCCGGCAGGAGTTACCATATCTCCTGCCGGCTTAACCCGTAAAACGATATATCACATTTCTATGTTTATAATCTTTTTAATTTGACAAAGCCCTCTCCGACATGATAGTATCGTGCTGAAATATGACGAAGTCGGCGCGGCGGCGCTGGCTGGTGGATGGGCAAAGGCCCCCATCATGCAACAGACAAGACAGTGTATACTGCAAATCCTCAAGGATAACGGCACAGCCACCGTTGACGAACTGGTGAAGGCGCTCTCCAGCAGCGTTGGCGACATTACCGCCGTCACAGTGCGACATCATCTCGAAATTCTGCGCGGCGATGGGCTGGTTGCCGCGCCAACAATACGCCGGCGCACCACGCCAGGTCGGCCGCAGCACGTCTACTCGCTGACTGATAAAGCGCTGGAACTCTTCCCCAACAATTACCGCAGCCTGGCAGCGCAGTTGTTATTTCAGATCAAGACCCAGCTCCCTGCTCATGACGTGAATGTAATTCTGGAAGGGGTGGCGGACCAGATGGCGAGCACGCTCCCTCCGTCCGACGCCCCCCTGCCCGTCCGGCTCAACCAGGTTGTCGAGTATTTATCCCACCTCGGTTATCATGCCCGCTGGGAAGTTTGCGAAGAAGGCTACATGCTGTTGACTGCTAACTGCCCTTACCACCACCTGGCGCAGAAGCACGACGAGCTTTGCCTGATGGACATGCGCCTGGTATCGAAGCTGCTGGGCGGGATCGTGCCTCGACGGGTGAGTCACATGGCTGGCGGTGATGAAAGCTGTGCTTACCTGATTCCGGAGAAAATTACCCAGACATCCTGAATAAACAAGACGAATCTCTAACTTATTGACGATCCCCCCGAAGCATGGTAAACTTCCGTCCATCATCTTACATAAGGAGAATGCCGCATGACTGCATCACTGAACGCACAGGAAACCACCGAAGCCACCCCGATCCTGAATGTCACCCCTGCTGCCGCGAGCAAGATTAAGGAACTGCTGGAGGCGCGCGGGTTGCAGGATTACTCTCTGCGCGTTTTTGTGAGCGGCGGTGGGTGTTCGGGCCTTCAATACGGCATGGCCTTCGAAAAGGAAGCCGACGAATCGGACACCCGGGTTGATACACAGGGTGTAAGTCTGCTGGTAGACTCAATGAGCCTGGAATATCTCCACGGCGCATATATCGACTTCGTCGATAACCTGATGGGTGGCGGATTCCGTATCGACAACCCGAACGCAACCTCATCCTGTGGCTGCGGTCACTCGTTCCGCACTGCGGACAGCAGCAGCTCCGGCAGCGGCTGTGGTGGTTGCCACTAGCACCTGCCAATTGACGCTTTTGCGGAGCCGCAATTCAGGAACATCATGAGTGTCATGGGAGGGACCTTGTTCGGCGCAGACTGGACAAGGTCCTTCGTTCGAGGGTATGCGGCCAGGTTCTGAACAGGCGCAGCGCCCTTACAGCCGGGATATGGCCTGGCTACCGTACGCCAGTTGACGAAGGAAACCAACCGTGTTGAATATTTTTTCCAGAAGCAAGCAAACAAGCGATTCCCCGGATGGCCGCCGCCGGCTCTGGATGGATGTGGGCGACCTGGGCGATCTGGTCAACCCCGCCGGCCCGCATGAGCAGTGGCAGGATCATGGCCTGGGGCTGCTGCGTACCATCATGCATCAGAACGGGTTGATGACCGACGTTGCATCCACACGCGCGGTTACATCCTGGCGCGATCTGCGCAAGCAGATCAAAGGCTACGATATGATGTTCATGAACATACGCAGTTACACGTTTCCAGTCGCCCGGCGCGCTGCCCAGATATTCAAAGAAATAAACCCCACCGGCAAAGTCATCACCGGCGGCATGCACGCTACGGTGGCCCTCGATGAGTTGGAAGCCATACCCGAGATCGATCATATCGTCCAGGGTCCCGGAGAGTTGATCATCAACGATATCGCCCGCGACCCGGACGCTTTCCCGCGCGTCATACTCGGCACAGGGACGCGGTCGATGGCCGACTGGCCGATGATCGATCGCACGCTGTGGCCCAAGCCAGCCAGCCGGCATCTTGCCAAGACCTTCCACTGGCCGCTGGAGCCAGAGTGTGGCTGGGGGCCGGCCCCTGTCGCCACCCTCCTCACCAGCCGGGTGTGTCCCTGGAAGTGCGTTTTCTGTAACGAAAGCTCCTATATTCAGACCATGGGCCGCCGCCCGGTGGAAATGGTGATCGAGGAATTGAACTTCCTGGATACTCATTATGGGCCGCTGGGATCGGTGGTTATCCACGACTCGATGTTCTTCCAGAATCCAAGCTGGCTGGAGGAGTGGATCGAAAAATACCCCCGGCAGGCGCATCAGACCTGGTCTTACTGGGCCGCCGGACGCTCTGACACTGTCCGTCAGTGGCCGGACCTGTTCGAAACGCTGCTCAAAGAAACTAACTGGGGCACGATTTCTATCGGATTCGAATCGGGGAGCGATCGCATCCTCCGTATGCTCAACAAAGAGTGCACTGAGGAGGACAACTACTTCGCGATCGACCTGATCAATCGCATCGGCGATGAGCTGGAGGCGCAGGGACGCAAGCCGCCCATCATCTGGGCCAACATCATGCTGGGCATCCCCGGTGAGACGCCGGAAGATGCCTTCAAGACAATGCGCATGGTCAAGTCGATGCACCGCGTCATGCCTTCTATCTCATTTTACGCCCCCTACCCCGGCTCGGCGCTCGGCTACCAGCTCATTGCCGAGGGGAAAAGCAAGATGTCCAAAGAGAACTACCACCGTTACCCTGATGATGAGAAGCTCCAGGGCATCGACTACCAGTTCTACCGCGAGTTGCTGGCGGGCAAATACGACGACGAAGTCAATAAGGGCCTCGATCCGCTATCCAGGCGCAAAGCTGGCGATTTCTCTGCCGCTCTGATCAAGGCTTAAGTTAACGAAAGGTTAAACAGGATGAGCAGCTTCACGACCCCGCACTACATGTACTTATTCGAGATGACCAACGGCAAAAAGAAGCTGGCTTACGGGGCATCGCCGGAGGACGCTCTGGATATCCTGTCGATGCGCCTGACCGAGGAGGAGATGGCGCTCATCATCCGGGATCGCTACCAGCGTATCCCCCAGCGGGAGATGATGAAGCATCTCGACAATCTGGGTTAGCGCGGCGGAGGCCCACAGGGGAGTCAAGGCGGCTCCCGGCCCTGCCGCCGTCAGGTGATTTTATGGCTCTCTCCCGCAGTGAGAAACGGCTGTTGCGGGCGCTCGCCCGCGGCAGCCTGCTTAAGGCGCACCGGGACATGGATGGCGCCAAGACCTTCCTGCTGCACCCGCTCACCGGCCCTGCTGAAGTCGTGCAGAAGAAGGCAGTCGATGCATTACTCCGACAGGGGCTGATTAGCAGCAATCAGAAGTTCCCGGCGGCAACATTCTTGCTCACAGAAAAAGGGCGGCTGATGGCTGCCGCCCTCGAGCAGCCCTGATTCCAGTCGCCTACCCCACCCGGCGGGCCAGCCCGATCAACAACCCCAGGATTCCCAAGGCTCCCAGCACTGCAATTGGCACAATCGGGGGGAGACCGCCGACTTCAATCGTCGGGAGACTCGCGACGGGCGCGATCGATGTAGCTCGCACAGCGGAATCCGGCGGCGAGGTGAAGGTAGGCAGCGGACCGGGTGTATTGCTCGGCGTCAGCGTTTCGTCATTGACCGCGACAGAGAAGAGCGCCACGATGGTGGCCGTTTCAAGCGCCCCCGGGGTCTGGGCCAGCGCCTCCACCGTCCGGGTAGCGGCGGCGGCATTCACATCAAGCGTTGGCTCGCTGGAGATATTCAATATCGGGATATTCTCCACGTCGCCAGTCAGAGAGACAACCTGTTCGAATACCCAGGCAGTTCCGGTGGGCGAGTCGGGATACTGTATCTTGAGCCAGAGCGTCCCCGCCGCCCGCCCCATGACAGGATAAACATCCCCCGGGATGATCTGGCCCAGCAATTCGCCAGTCAGGTCCGGCGCAGCCCGGACATTGGTGGGGCCTTCCAGCGCCTCAGCGAGCGCCGGGCCGACCGGTGTGGGCGTTCGTGTCGGCGTTGAAGTCACCTGTACAGCGGCTGTCGGGCTGATCGAAGGGAGCACAACCGGCGCTGGCGTCGGGCTGACCTGTAATCCCGGTGCGGCCAGTGCAGCCGGCGCCAGCAGCACCGCCGCCGCTAAAAAAGCCGCCCCGGCCAGGGCGGCGCGTATTCTCAAGGATGGCGTCATCCGAATATCTCCCGCTACCACTCAACCTCGTTGATCGGCGTGTCTCGGCCCTGTTCGGCCTGCCGGTAGTCGCCCCCCTTGCTCATCGTACCCTGATACTCCTGCCCTTCCCACCCGCGCACCGTCCATCCTCCCAGCACAAACGGCAGGTCTGACAGGCCCGGGACACAGGCGTGGCACTGCGCCGGAATCCACTCGCCGTTGTATCGGCGAGCGATATGCAGATGCGTCGCATTCGACACTCCGCCTTCGCAAGAGGGGTGCCCCAGCGGATCGCCGGCCCGGACGACTGTCCCCGCCGGGACGCGCCCCTCGCTGGCAAGATGCAGGTAGACCACCGTCCAGCCGGTCGTCTCATCCCCGTCGCCGTCCAGGTCAAGCACCACAAAGCCGCGCTCAGAACGGGCAATGACTCCATCAGCAACCGCGGTGGCCCACTGCGGGGCTACAAAACAGCCGGCAGTATCCTTATCCCCCGGCGGCGCAAAATCGATAGCCGCCCAGGCGCTGCCGGAAGCGTACGCGCCATGCGGCCCGCCGGTGTAATACCACAGCTCCCCCTGCTCCCAGGGCAAGCGCATAGCCGGCTGGGTCAGGCCCGGAGGCAGTAGCGGATCGACAGTGAGCGCGAACGGGTCGCCGAAGAGGCCAGCGTACAACAGGTAGAATCCCGCCGGATCGACCTGTTCCAGCCAGGCATCATAACTGCGGTTCAGGCTTAAAACATACTGTACGGCGGCCGTGGCCGCATTGATGCCCGATGCATAAGCCACGCGGATGCCATTGCTAAAGGTGAACCACCGCTGGCCGCGCAGCCGGTAGCCATAATACCCTTCGTTGAGGCGATTCGCCGCCCAGGAGAGCTGCTCATACAGCCCTTCGTAGCCAGGCTGGATATATCCCATCGGATAGAGCAGGGTAGCTTCCGAGGGTGTCGGATTGAACAACCAGCCGGAACTATTCTCCAGCAGCGCCAGCAGAAGGCGCGGGTTGACGCTGAAATCGTCGGCCACCCGCCGCACAATTTCCGCCGCGTCAATGGTCACCCCATCAACCATTTCGGTGAAGGAGCTGATGTAGCCCGGCAGCATCCTGACGTAACCGGCAATATCAAAACTCGCCGTGGCTGGCCCTCGTACCAGCTCGCTGTCGGGGAGTATCTTGAAAGCCGGGCCAAAGACAGTCCTGGACGATGGCAGCGCCAGCACCTGGCCTACCGGAATAAGCGAGGGGTCCCCCAGCGCATTCAAAGCCGTGAGCTGCTCCACCGTGGTCCCAAACTGGCTGGCGATGGCTGAGAGGGTATCGCCGGCCTGGACTACGTATGACTCCGGCAACGGTTCCGGCATCTCAAAGCTGAGCGGCGGATCCGGCGTGGGGACAATCGGAGCAGCTCCAGCCCCGGGCAATGACTGAGCCAGAGCGACCGGGAATCCGACCGTCTCTTCCCCGGCGGTTCGGGTCTCAATGCCGAGGGTGCTCACTGCTTCAGGCGGCGTGGCGGTGACAATGATCACCGGGCCAGAAGGCTGCCGCACACAGGCCAGGCCAGCCAGCAGCAGCATCGACAACACCGCAAGCAGGCGAAACAGGCGTGATACTGACATCAGGGCTGCAATGCCTCAGATAGCAGAGGAAGAGAGACGTCATACCGGTAATGAATGTCGCGATGCCCGTCCGGAAACTCTTCATACCGGTGGGGGATACCCAGCGCTTCCAGCTTCCTGACCAGCACGCGCGCGCCAATCTGGAGGTTAAATTCGTCCCGGCTGCCGCAGTCAATAAACAGGAGTTTCATGCTGCGCAGGGCATCCGCGTAAGCCGGGTTGTCCACCTTACGAACCGGATCGTGGGCCAGCCAGCGCTGCCACACGGCCTCATCCAGCGCTCCCGTGTCGAGGTCCACCGGCAAATCGAACCCGTAAGGAGCCTCCGGGTTGGGCGCATAGGCCATTCCATAGGCGAGCGTACTCATCGTCTCGTAAAACATGTTGCTCTTGGGGCGGATACTCTCCAGATCGGTGAGCACTCGCTCCAGCCCGCCATAGCTCGTTATATTTGTGTGGAGCCGCGCCAGATCGCCCATGTAGCCAAATTCAAAGTACATGTCGCCGCTATGACAGGCAACTGCCCCGAACATTTCAGGATGGTGCATCCCCTGCACCAGGGCGCCATACCCGCCGCTGCTCTTACCGAGAATGCCCCGGTGAGCCGCTTCCGGCAGCGTACGATAGTGGCGATCCACAAACGGCAGGATCTCGTCGATGAGATAGTCCTCGTACCGCCCCAGCGCCGATGAGTTGAGATACTGCGACCCGCCGTAGCGAGTCCAGCAATCCGGCATGACGACGATGGCCGGGGCCATAGCGCCGCTCGCGATCAGGCGATCGATCTGCTGAGGGAGGCTCTCATCCCAGGGCCGCAGGTTGAGCAACATCGGCCCGGAACCGCCATAGCCCGTCAGCATCACCAGCACCGGATAGCGGACAGCCGGCCGCTCTTCGTAACCCGGCGGCAGATACACCGGCAGGCGGCGGCTGGACGGATCGCCCGGCCGATTACCCTGCAAAACCCGGCTCTCGAGAACTGGTTGGTCCACCCGGCCTGAGATTCCCATGTGCGGCAATACTCCTTGTGACCGAAACACATACAGCGATTCTAGCCCGCTGTTTTCTCTCCCGCCAGAAGATTGGAGAATGCTCATCTGGTCAGGCTGTACAATCGGCGGCTTGCCAGTATACTTGAGGTGCGAAGCCGTCCCCTGCTCCCGCCTGACAGGGTGCATTGAATAAGGAGAACAGAAACAATGCCCTCCAAGGATGAAGTTGCCGCTTTCTTTGCGCAGATGCCCGCGATATTCGTGCCCGAAAAAGCGCAGGGCGTGAATGCTGTTATGCAGATTAACCTCGCAGGAGATAACGGCGGCCAGTGGTGGATCAGGATTGCCGATGGCACATGTGAAGTAACTGAAGGCGAATACGCCAACCCGGCCATGACGTTGAGCGCCAAAGCCGATGATCTGTATGACGCCATGACCGGAAAGACCAATGCCGTAGCATCTTTCATGCAGGGCAAGATCAAGGTCGCGGGCGATATGTCGCTCGCCCTCAAGATGCAAAGCATGTTCAAGTTCACTGCATAGATCTCGGATCGGGCCGGCTGTAATTTCTCCGCCGGGCGACACGCGACCAGAGGTCGGTCCCGCTTCATTGCGGATGCTGTGCAAGTAACGTGAGGAGAATCTTATGCGCATCCTGATAACTGGAGGCACGCTGGTTACGCCGTACCAGCGCCTGCCCGGACATACCCTGGTCGTGCAGGATGGCCAGATTGCTGCACTTGAGCCTCATCCGGTGGCTTCGCAGCCGGGCGATCAGGTGATCGACGCACAGGGAATGTGGGTCGCGCCCGGCATGATTGATGTACACGTGCACGGGGGCGACGGCTGTGACACTATGGATGCCACGCCGCTGGCGCTCGAGACAATAGCGCGTTTCTTCGCCGCTCACGGTGTCACGGCTTTTCTCCCCACAACGATGACCTGCCCGGGGGAAGCCATCACAGCGGCAGTAGAGAACGTCCGCCGGAGTCCCTCCACACCGAACGGAGCCGCTCACCTCGGCGTCCATCTTGAAGGCCCCTACCTGAACGCCAGCCATAAGGGTGCCCAGCCCGCAACACACCTGCGCAATCCTGATCCAGCGGAATACCAGCAGTGGTTCGACTCAGGCGTGATTCGCCTGGTCACTGTAGCGCCCGAACTGGACGGCGCGCTGGACATGATCGGGACAGGCGTCGCGCGCGGGATCGAGTTCGCTGTCGGGCATAGCAGCGCGGAATACGCCTGCGTCCTTGAGGCAGCGGACCGCGGATTGCGTCAGGTCACCCATACCTTCAACGGCATGTCCCCCCTGCACCATCGCGAGCCGGGCGTGCTGGGCGCAGCCCTGAGCGATGATCGTCTTTTCGCCCAGATTATCAGCGATGGCATCCATGTTCATCCGGCAGTTGTCAAGGCGCTGATCCGGGCCAAGGGCGTTGATCGGACGCTGCTCATCACAGACGCGATGCGCGCCGCTGGCCTGCCAGGCGGCACATACGATCTGGGTGGGCAGGAAATCGCCGTCCACGATGGCATCGCGCGCACCGCGTCGGGCAGTCTGGCCGGCAGCACGCTCACCATGGATCGGGCCTTGCGCAACGTCATAGAATTCGCCGGGCTGGAGCTAGGCGACGCCCTTAAGATGGCAACAACTACTCCGGCAGCAACGCTGGGTTTGAGCGGGTGCAAGGGCGTCCTGGCTCCCGGAGCCGACGCCGATATCATCCTGCTCACACAGGACCTGGAGGTTGCGTTAACGATGGTGGCTGGCCGGGTTGTCTACAGCCGTCCGCAGTAATTACGGCTGTGCCGACCCTGTTATTCACGGTAGCGTCGTCACGCGAACCTGCTTCCTGAGTTCGGCGATCCGCTCAGCCGATCCAAACGCTGTCCCATCCAGGCTGGCCGCAGCCGCCCCGGACGCCACCCCCCAGGGAAACGCCGCCGGCAGGTCATCTCCCGCCGCCAGCCGCACAGCCAGCCCGGCTACCAGCGCGTCGCCGGCGCCGATCGGGTTGCGCTCCTCAATTTCAGGGGTGTTCGCCCGCCAGCAGCGGTTTGCCGTTGATAGAATCGCCCCGTCCTGCCCCAGGGAGATGACGACGTTCGGCGCGCCCGCCGCGCGAATGGCGGCTGCTGCCCCACACGCCTCTTCCGGCGACTTGATCGTGGTCTCGCTCAGAGCCTCAGCCTCGGATCGGTTGGGCTTGATCAGCCACGCCCCGGCCCGACATCCAAGTCGCAGCGGCTCTCCGCTGGTATCCAGAAGGACGCGCCCGCCCGCTGACTGGATTATCTCCGTCAGGATAGCATAATAGTCGGGCGCGACGCCCGGCGGCAGGCTGCCGGAGAGCACCCACCAGTCGCCCTGCCGCGCCAGTCCGCGAACTTTCGCCGTCATGGCCCGGGTTTCATTCGGCAAGATCGCTGCTCCGGCTTCATTTACCTTCAGGTATCGGTTCTGGCTGCGGCTGATCACACTGGTGTTTGTCCGCGTCTCACCATCAGTCCAGACGATATCCATGGCGATCGATGCCCGCATCAGATCGGCGGCCAGCCTCCGCCCGGTTGCCCCACCCAGGAAGCCCAGGGCAGTGCTATGCCCGCCCAGCGCCGCGATTGCCCGCGACACGTTAAAGCCTTTGCCGCCGGGGTCCACGCGCACTTCCGCCGCACGAAGCACTTCATCGAACGCCAGGGCGAGAACTACGTACTCACGGTCGAGGGCCGGGTTGAGTGTCACAGTGTAAAGCACAGGGTCTCCCGCCAGCCGTATATTGCCAGATCAATCGAGGATGTGACAAGCGGCTCTACAGCATAGTATAGCCCGGCAAGAAACGCCGAAGCGCCCTATATCAGGCTGATTTTATAGCAGTGAAGGGACGCCTAACCGAACCGTCCGGCGATGTAATCAGCCGTGCGCTGATCGGCAGGGCTGGAGAATACCTTCTCCGTCCGGTCAAACTCGACCAGCTCCCCGATGCGCGACTCATCAGTTGTGAAGAAAGCGGTGTAATCTGAAACGCGCATCGCCTGCTGCATATTGTGCGTGACAATCACAATTGAGTAGTCTTCGACCAGTTTCTTCATTAGGATTTCGATATACTGAGTGGCAATAGGGTCGAGCGCGGAACACGGCTCATCCATGAGGATAACCTCAGGCTCGACAGCCAGGGCGCGAGCAATGCACAGGCGCTGCTGCTGCCCCCCGGAAAGCGTCAACCCTGACTTCTTCAGGTCATCCTTCACTTCATCCCACAGCGCCGCTTGCCGCAGGCTCTGCTCCACAATCTGGTCGAGCAGGCGGCGATCGCGAATTCCGAGCACGCGCGGCCCATAGGCCAGATTCTCATAAATACTCTTGGGGAAAGGATTGGGTCTCTGAAACACCATGCCAATCCGGCGCCGTATCTCCACTGGATCGATGTCCGGTCCGTAAATATTTTGGCCGCGGAAGCATACTTCCCCTTCGATCCGCGCGCCGGGAATCAGATCGTTCATGCGATTGATGGTGCGCAGAACGGTGCTTTTGCCGCAGCCAGAAGGCCCGATGAACGCCGTAATCCTGTTCCGATTGATCGGAATAGACACATGATTGACGGCTTTCCTGGGGCCGTAGAAAACGCTTGTGTCGCGAATCTCGACCGCATATTGGCCATTCTGCGAATTCATGGCTGGATGCTCCCTTCAGGGTCGTGCCGCCGGCCCGCGATCAGAAACGCACGCGGAGCCGCTGGCGCAGATAAATCGCGACCGAATTCATCACAACTAACATGGACAACAGGACGATGATGGCGGCGGCGGCCAGGTGTCGGAATTCATTCTGTGGGCGCATTGTCCACTGGAAGATCTGGATGGGCAGCACAGTGAACTTGGAAAAGATGCCAGTCGGGTCAACCCAGATGACGGAGGCCGCCCCCACCACGATCAAAGGCGCCGACTCACCTATCGCGCGTGAAAGCGAGAGGATGATGCCGGTCATGATGCCGGGGAGCGCCGCCGGGAGCACAACGCGCCGTGTTGTCTGCCACTTGGTCGCGCCCAGACCGTAACTCGCGTCGCGCAGGGACTGCGGTACGGCCCGGATTGCTTCCTGCGAAGCGATGATGATCACGGGCAGGATGAGCAGGGCGAGCGTGCACGACGCCGAAATGATCGTGCGACCGTTCGAATCGGTGAGGCCGATAAAAGCGCCACTTGTGAAGTATTCCAGAGCGCGCACGAATACAGCCAGGCCGAGCAAGCCGTAAATCACCGACGGCACACCCGCCAGATTCCGGATATTGGTCACGATCAACTGCTCCAGCCTGCTCCGGCCGCTGGCGTACTCCTCCAGGTAGATAGCCGCCGCAATACCGAGCGGGACTGCGATCAGCATTGTCAGAGACATAATCCAGATCGTCCCCAGAATTGCGGTGCGCACGCCGGCCGTGGCCGGATAAGAGGACTGCGGGTTGGTGACAAAGTGCCAGCTCAGCCAGGATCGAAACTCGAGCCGCGGATTGGGCGGATTCCTCTCGGCCACTAGCTGGCGGAACTCGCTCTCGATTGTCTCGTAGTGGAACAAGGTTGTGAAAAGCGGCCAGCTTCGGAGTATGGCGTAGCCGACAACATCTGCGAGAACATATTCAACCATCACGCTCTGCGGCACATTGGCGCCCAGCAGAGCCACGACCTGCTCATTCGTCATCTCATTGATAGTCAGCATCTCGCTCCCGGCCGGGAACGTCGTGTCCGGCCGGAGCGCCTGACTGGCCGCCATCTGCGTGAATACAGCAGGGTCAACCACGCTCAACTGATCGCGCACAATGACGCGCAGCCGCCGCGGCTCATACCGCCCCAATACGGTTGCCAGTTCAGAGCTGTCTCGCTCGCTACAGGGGCCGCCGCAGACTTCCTCCTCAGTATGAATATTCGAGATCGCCACTTCGCCGAAGACATCGTTGATGATATTCACAAGGAGGAGGAGTAACGCCGCCATAGCGACAGCCAGCGATAAACGGAAAAACAGCGTCCATATACGCGCCCGCCGGTTGCGCCGGGTGAGAGAAGCGGCAAAAGTCTGATCGTCCGGGAGCAGGCTTCGGCCCTGCGCTGCAGAATCGGGCATCACTCGTATACCTCGCGAAAGCGCCGGGTGATCGCGCGGCTGACCATATTGAGCACCAGCGTGATGATAAAAAGCAGCAGGCCGATAGCAAAGATGCTGTTATAGTCTATCGAATCGTAGCTGACATCCCCGCTGCTGATGCGGAGGATATGGCCGGTCATGGTCTCGGCCCCCTCAAAGGGATTTAGCGTCAGTTTGGGTCCAGCGCCTGCCGCAATCGCGACAACCATCGTCTCCCCGACGGCCCGTGACACGCCCAGGATGAAGGCCGCCACAATACCCGACAGGGCCGCCGGCAGCACGACCCGGAAGGTCGTTTCCAGCCGGGTAGCGCCCAGACCGTAGGAAGCTTCGCGGAGAGAAATCGGGACAGCCTGCAAGGCATCCTCGCTGACCGAAGCGATCGTCGGGATGATCAGGATACCCACGACAATGCCGGCGGAAGCCGTGTTATAGATCTGAACTACATCGGCCCCCAGTATGCTGCGCAGAACAGGCGTCACAAATACCAGCGCAAAGTAGCCGAATACCACTGTAGGGACGCCGGCAAGCAATTCCAGAACCGGCTTAAACGCGGCGCGGACGCGCGGTGACGCATATTCGCTCAGATAGATCGCCGCGGCCAACCCCAGCGGCACGCAGACGATCATGGCGATTGTCGCCACCATAAGCGTGGCCGACACCAGCGGAAGGACGCCGTATCGCCCGATATGCGGCTGCCAGATTGCCCCCGTCAGGAACTCTCCCAGCGTAACCGGGACATTTTTGAACACCTCAGCGCCCGCTGCATGTTCGACAATCGCCGTGCCGTTGTAGCCCCGCTCGACAGTGATAAGCGCGCCGTCAGACGCATCATACGCAGTAACAAGCATCTGCTCACTGTGAAGCTGAATATGATCGCCAGCCCGTAAAGGGGTCGCGCTCCCGGACAATACAAGCGTTGTATCGCGAGGATAAACCGGCTCAGCCGCCTTGAAGAAGGAATCGATCCACGAGGGAGGGGTGAAGAAGCGCAGCGACTCCGTGCCCAGCACCACGATGATGCCCACGGTGACTACAATCGACAGGGTGCCCGCCAGCAGTAGCACAGCGCGCACCAGGCTTTCTGAATAACGCGGGCGCCTTTGAAGTTCTTCGGCGCCTGCATCCGGACGTCGTAGCGCCCGGCCTATAATATCTTTCTTCTCAGTTGGAACCTGTTTGCTCATTTTCACGCTCTGCCAGCGGGAATAACGGGCCGGGCAGAGGAAGATGCCTTTCTCCCGGTCGCCCCCGCTGCGTCGCCGCTACGATGACACCCTGAGCGCCAGTATCCTCGGCTCGCCCACAGCCACGAGCCAGTCAGCCCGATCCTGATTCAGGATTTCGACGCTGGCCGGAAAGTAGCCCAGGTCCGCAGCCTGCTCATTCACATACGTCAGATAGTAGTTGATGAATGCTGCTACCTGCGGCTTCTGGGACATGATGTTCGCCGTTGAGTAGATGAACAGCGGGCGCGACAGGGCGTAGCTTCCACCTTCCACCGTCGCCATTGTCGGCGTCACGCCATCCAGCGCCACCATCTTCAGCGCGCTCACATTTTCTTCGTAGTACGCATATCCGAAAAAGCCGATCGCGTATGGGCTTGCCACAATTCCCTGCACCAGCACATTATCATCTTCGCTGAACTGCACGTTCTTCGCCACCAGCAGCGGCTCCGCATTCCCGTCGAATACCGCTTCCACGAAGTAATCGAAGGTCCCACTATCCGTCCCCGGCACAAACCGCTGGATAGCTTCTGCCGGCCACTCCGCCCGCACGTCCGACCACTTCTCCGCCGTGCTGAAGAGTAGCGTCAGTTCGGCCAGCGTCACGTCCGCCAAAAAATCGTTCGCCTGGCTCACCACCACTGTCAGCCCGTCTGACCCAACCCGGAACGCAATCGGCTCTCGCCCGATGGCCCGGCAGGCTTCCCGCTCGCTGTTCTTGATCGCCCGGCTTGCGATGCTGATATCCGTCTCTCCAGCAACGCAGAATCGCTCGAATCCGGCTCCTGTCCCTACCACGTCAATCGTCAGATTTCCGCTGTATCCGTAATAGCGAAAGCCTTCCGCCATTCGCTCGCTCAACGGCGCTACCGTCGAGCTTCCCGCCGCGATGATATCTCCGGTCACGCTCAGCGGGTCCACCAGCGGCAGTTCAATCACCGTTGCGCTGCCCTGAGCGAGAGCCGTCATAGGAGGGATAATCGCAGCCAGGGCTACTACAGACGCGAGGAACGCAGCCAGCCATCGACGTATTTTCACAGTTTCATACTCCTCATCAGCGCAGTTCGAAATCTTCACTTTGCCGACAATGCAGCTGAATGATGCTCCGTAGTATGTATAGCGCAGTGTCATGAAGCCTCAACAAAATCTTCTTTAAATCCGGGAGCGAAATATGTTAAGGAGGGTTAATGCAGCGGGCGATTGCCCTGGAGGACCATATACAGGCATGGATATGCGTCCATATCCCATCTGTAGGGGGGATACCCCGCGACAATTAAATCGGGGCGGCGGGGGCGAGTTGTGTTACACTAGGCTGTCGAAATGGACCGGCAGATGCGCAGAGATGTGGATTTGCTGGCCATTCCGGGGCGGATAAATAGCCCTGAAGATCGGATGGCAGCGCTGATTGGCGGCACTCTATTAGGAAGAGTCGGACGATGGCAGATTTTACTTTTGGCATGATCGGGCTTGGTGTGATGGGGGCTAACCTGGCCCGCAACCTGGCCAGAAACGGATTCGGCGTCGCGGGGTATGACCTGGACGAAGACAAACGTCGGACGTTTGAGGCGTTCAATAACGAGGGCCCCCTGACCAGCTTCAGCGATGACAGCACTTTAGTCAAAGCTCTGCCCACGCCGCGCCGCCTGATCCTTCTGGTGCCCGCGGGAGTTGTCGATTCGGCCCTCGCTGCACTGACGCCCCTGCTTGATCCGGGCGATCTCGTGATCGATATGGGCAATAGCTTCTTTCTTGATACAGAACGGCGAGCGGCATCTCTCGAACAACAGGGGCTTCTCTTTATGGGGTGTGGTGTCTCCGGCGGAGAGAAAGGCGCGCTGCACGGGCCTTCTATCATGCCTGGCGGCTCACCTGAGGCCTATACGCTGGTTCGCCCGGCTTTTGAAGCAATCGCCGCGCAGGTCGGCGGCGAGCCTTGCGTGACTCACGTCGGGCCACGCGGCGCAGGGCATTATGTTAAGATGGTCCATAACGGAATCGAGTACGGGCTGATGCAAAGCATCGCCGAAGCCTATGATCTGCTGCGGCGGGTGGTCCATGCTTCTCCGTCCGAGCTTCAGCAGACCTTCTCAGCCTGGAATCAGATGGAGCTTAACGCCTATCTGATCCAGATCACGGCGGACATCTTCAGCAGGATCGACAGCGAAACAGGAATCCCCCTGGTTGACCTGATCGTGGACGAAGCGCAACAGAAGGGCACCGGCAGGTGGACAAGCCAGAATGCGCTGGACCTGGGGATGCCTGCCCACACGCTCACCGCCGCTGTCGATTCGCGGATTATCTCCGGCATGAAAGCGCAGCGCCTGGCCGCTGAATCGCGCCTCCGGGGGCCGGAGATCGCCTATACCGGGTCGCGCACAGAATTCTTTGACCTTGTCCGGCAAGCCCTGTATGCCTCTATCCTGTGCGCCTATGCACAGGGGTTAGCCATCCTTCAGGCCGCCAGCCAGGAATATGACTACCACCTGAATCTCGCCGATATTGCCCGTATCTGGCGAGGAGGCTGTATCATACGGGCGGCCCTGCTGGAAGATATCCGATCTGCTTATGCCGCCGGCGAAAACCTGCCTAATCTGTTGCTGGCAGAGCCGTTCCGCACCCAGATAACTGAGCGGCAGGCTGCATGGCGGAAGGTAATCCAGATAGCAGTCGCCAGCGGCATCCCTGTGCCCGCGATGGCTCATTCTCTGGCTTACTTCGATGCGTACCGGACGGGTCGCCTGCCTGCCAACCTGATTCAGGCGCAGCGCGACTACTTTGGATCGCACACTTATCGCCGCACAGACCGCCCTGGCATCTTTCATACCGAATGGGAGACCTGATTAGCCGGCCCTGCCCCGCGTATCTCCCTGCCCCGCTGCCAGGCGGCAGGATGTCTCGCCCTGAAATCCGCCAGTGCGAGCTGCCAGCCTGCCTCGGGAGGGCGCGTTATGGGCTGATTAAGACAAATCAGGTACACTTTCATTGAGGCAAATCAGCCCTTGTAGGTAGAACGCGCGTTCCGGTATAATG
>JARKNX010000216.1 GCA_029976025.1 Aggregatilineales bacterium
CCTCCCGCGAAGGCCTTTCGGTGCCTGTTTCGATGCTACCAGTATATCACGGCCAGCCGTAAATTGCGTCCGCGATTTTACTCATTTGCGCAGGGGCTCCGGGCAAACGAAAGACCCCCGCGGGGTTCCGCCCGCGAAGGCCTTCCGGCGCACATTTCGATGGTATCAGTATAACACGGTCAGCGGTGGATTGCATCCACGATTTTACTCATTTGTGCAGAGGCTCCGGTTAAACAAAAGACCCTCACGGGGTTCCTCCCGCGAAGGCCTTTCGGTGCCTGTTTCGATGCTACCAGTATATCACGGCCAGCCGCAAATTGCGTCCGCGATTTTACTCACTTCCCGAACAGCAGCAGCGCCAGATGCTGGAGCGCGCGGTTCTTCCGGTTGTACGCGGAGGAGCGCTCGATGGCATACCGCTCGCAGATGTTCAAGACCGCGTCCGTCTGCGCCTGGCCGTCATTCAGGTAGAACTCCGTCAGGACATACCGCTCGTCCTCCGACAGCGCTTCCCATGCCGGGCGGAACCACTCCATGTACTCCAACGCCTGGCGGTACCGCTCCCGGAGCACGTCGATCTCGTCAATGCCGGAGGCTAGCCGGGCTTCTCCCGCCGTGGGGTTGTGCGCGGACGGCATGCCGCTCAGCACGGACGCGCGCGGCGCGGTCATCCGATCCTGCACGAGGGCGATATCCTCGCCGGTATGCTCCAGGATGTAGGCCATGCTCCCGTAGTCCTTCAGCGCGCTGATCGCCGCGGACCGCTTGTCCAGGTACTGCCATACGATGTTCATATCGCTTCTCCTCCCTCGTGAAGATTGGCCTTGACCGCCTCGATCAGCGCGGCCTGGGTTTGGTCTTTCCGGCGGAGCGCCGCCATGACCTGCTCGTCAATGGTGCCCTGAGTAACGATGTGCTGGACGACCACCGTGTCCTTCTGCCCCTGCCGCCACAGCCGGGCGTTGGTCTGCTGATACAGTTCCAGGCTCCACGTCAGCCCGAACCAGATGAGCGTCGAGCCGCCCGCCTGCAGGTTCAGCCCGTGCCCGGCGGAGGCGGGGTGAATCAGGGCGACCGGGATTTCCCCGGCGTTCCAGCGGGCGATGGTTTCCGGCGTATCCAGCTTGGAAAACGGGATGCGCCGAGTGCTCAGCCGCCCGGATATCCGCGTCAGGTCGTGCCGGAACCAGTACGCCACCAGCACGGGCTTTCCGTTCGCCGCCTCGATCAGATCTTCCAGCGCGTCCAGCTTCCGGTCGTGAATGGGCAGCGCGCGCCCGTCCTCGCCGTACAGCGCGCCGTTCGCCATCTGTAAAAGCTTCCCCGAGAGCGCGGCGGCGTTGACGGCATCGATCTCCTCGCCTTTGAGGGTAACGACCAGATCGTCCTTCATCGCCGCGTACAGTTTGGCCTCCGCGTCCGACATGCTCACGCGCACCTCGTTCATGACGCACGCCGGCATCTTCAGGTAGTCCGCGGTCTTCATGCTGATGGAGATGTCGCCGATCCTGCGGTAGATCTCCTGCTCCGCGCCGGGCTTGGGCTTGTAGGAAAACACCTGCTGGGCGCTGCGCTTGTCCGGCAGGAAGAACGCGTCCCGGTAATGGGTGATGAACCTGCCCAGGCGCTTCCCCATGTCCAGCAGTCTGAACTCCGCCCATAAATCCATCAGGCCGTTGGAGGACGGCGTGCCGGTCAGCCCGACGATCCGCCGGATGAGCGGGCGCACCTTCATCAGGCTGCGGAAGCGCTTGGCCTGATGGGACTTGAAGGACGAAAGCTCGTCGATCACGATCATGTCATATTCGAACGGCAGGCCGCTTTCCTCGATCAGCCACTGGACGTTCTCCCGGTTGATGATGTGGATGAACGCGGATTCCCGGAGCGCCGCCCTGCGCTCCGCCGCCGTTCCCACGGCCACGCTGCAGGTCAGCCCTTTCAGGTGAT
>JARKNX010000015.1 GCA_029976025.1 Aggregatilineales bacterium
GCAGGCGTAGAGGGTGCCGCCGCCCTCGCTGGTGCCGCCGTTGACGTACAGGTCCCAGGCGGGGCGCAGGCTGATCCTGAACAGGTCGAGGAAGGACATGTCCTTGAACCCCCTCACCATCCAGAGAAATTCGTTGGTGATGTCAGGCGCGCGGACGATCTTCCCGGTGAAGAGGATCTTGGAGAAATACAGCACCAGCAGAGCCAGGAGCACTGCCAGGCAGAGCAGGTCTTTCTTGCGGCCGGACAGTTTTTCCCATAATGAGATGCACGGCGTCAGGGCCGGTCTCCTGGCAGCCTGCTGAAACCTGACAAGGATGTTGTTCACGACAAGCCCGCCCTTTCGGCATAGAAGTCCCGCAGCTTCGCCGCGTACGCGTTCCAGCTGAATTGTTCCAGCAGCCAGCGCCTGCCGGTTTCGCCCAGCGCGCGCCGTTTTTCACGGTCGGCCAGAAGCCCGGCTGCTGCATCCGCCATCGCCCGCCAGTCGCCCGGATCGCACAGGATCCCGGACACGCCGGGTTTCAGGTACTCGGCAAGCTGTCCCACCCGCTCCCCGATCACCGGAACGCCGGCGCGCACAAGCTCGGTCAGCTTGGCCGGGCACTTGGCGCGATTGACCACGGTATCGTCGAACGGATAGAGGGCAACATCTCCCGCGGCAAGGTAATCGGGGAGGTCAGGAGGCTCGACCCAGCCTGCCATGATGAGCGCCCGGGAGAACCCGTGGTCTTCCGCCGCTCGGCGAAGCAGGTCCTCTTCCCCCCGCCCCCCCTTCCCCACCACGAGAAACCCGACCGCGGGGACCTGCCGGTGGATCTCCGCCTGGACCAGGTGCAGCCGCTGCTGGTCGAATTCGAAGTAGCGGGTATAGAGGAGCACAACCGGGGTCTCAGCCGTTATCCCGAGCCTTGACCTGATCCGGGATCCGTCCCCGGGGCTGACGTCATCCACGCAGTTGGGCAGGTAGAGGACCTTTTCCGGCAGAACCCCCATTTCGCAGGCCCGGCCCTGCAGGGTTCGGCTGGCTGCGGTCACACCGGCAGCGAGTTGCTGCAGCCAGCGCTCCTGGAAGCTGAACAAGGCCTTCTCAGCCCAGCCGTAGGCGTGCAGCTCATTCATGCCGCCGGCCCCCTCCCAGTCGTCCGTATCGACGAACAGCGGCGGCAGCCGGCGGCCCAGGCTCCCGGAGAGGGCCAACGCAAACGCCGCAATACCTC
>JARKNX010000043.1 GCA_029976025.1 Aggregatilineales bacterium
TGCTCTTCGCCATCATCATCGGCGTCGTCGCCCGCTACGTCATCGACGTGGGCGGCGTCGACTGGGCGGAAGAGTTGCCCAAGCAGCTCTACTCCTGGTTCATCATGGCCGGGGTGGTGCTCGCGCTGCAATGCGGCAACCACATCGCCGTGGACCTGATCTACAACGTCCTGCCCCGGACGGGCCGGCAAGTGCTGATCGTCCTCTCCAACCTGCTGCTGTGCGGGGCGTATGTCTACCTGTTCCTGATCGCCCTGGACGTCGCCGAGATCGCCGCGGCGGAGACGAACCCGATGCTCGGCACGCCGAACAGCCTGCCGTTCTATGCCCTGGCCGGCGGTGCGCTGCTCACCGCCGTGGGGGCCCTGTCCATTGCGCTGCGCGTCTTCCTGCTCGGGCCCGAGGCCCGGCCGCAAGGGGCCGCCGAGGAGAGCGTCATATGATCACCACGCTGATAATCGCCTTCTTCGTCCTGCTGTTCCTGGCCGTGCCGGTCGGGCACGTGCTGGTCATCGCTTCCGGCGCGGCCATTCTCTCGGCCGGGGAGTTCCCGGCGATGCTGGTGGCCCAGCAGATGGTCAACCAGACGCTGTCCTTCCCGATGCTGGCGCTGCCGTTCTTCATCCTGGCCGGCAGCCTGATGATGAGCGGACGCCTCGGGGAGAAGCTGATCGGTTTCGCCACCGAACTGGTGCAGCGTTTCCGCGGCGGCCTCGGTTCGGTCACCGTGCTGGGCAGCTGCGTCTTCGGCGGGGTCTCCGGTTCGGCCGTGGCCGATGCCACCGCGCTCGGCGGGATGCTGATTCCCTGGCAGAAGCGGGAAGGCTATCCGGCGGGCTTCGTGGCGGCGAACAATTCGGCGGCGGCCTCGATCGCCATCCTGATCCCGCCGTCGATCCCGTTCATCCTGTACTCGCTGGTGTCGAACGTGTCGATCGCCGACCTGTTCCTGGCCGGGGTGCTGCCGGGGCTGATGCTGACCGCGGGCTTCACGGCGGTGTGCAATATCTCGGCGCGCGTGCGCGACTTTCCCTGGACCCAGACGACGTTCAACACGGCCAAGTGCAAGGCGCTGTTCGTGGAGGCGCTGCCGGCGCTGATGATGCCGTTCATGATCATCGTGCTGCTGCGTTTCGGCTTCGCCACGCCCACCGAGGTGTCGGTGATCGCGGTGTTCTATGCGCTGCTGGCCGGGGTGTTCATCTACCGCGACATGACCATCAAGCGCTTCTTCCAGGCGCTGATCGCGGCCGGGGTGGCCACCGGGGTGGTGATGCTGGTGATCATGGGCTCCGCCGTGGTCGGCTGGATGATGACCTATGCGCAGGTGCCGCAGCAGTTCGCGGCCTGGGCGCTGGCCACCCTGAAGGAGCC
>JARKNX010000044.1 GCA_029976025.1 Aggregatilineales bacterium
ACCGCCGCCGACCTGCCCGATCCCGATGACCCGAAAACGGTCGTGCTCGGCGGGCAGTTTTCCCGCGGCGGCTACTGGACCTGGGAAGATATCAGCAACCTCCTCGGCGTCTACGCGCAGTACGGCGCTTACGAGACAGTCACCGCCGCCGGCCAGACATACAGCGGCGTGCCTCTGTCGTACTTGCTGGACTACGCCCGCGTAAATCCCTACGCGCAGGCCGCGGCTATCTTCGACCGGGCGTCGCAGCGCTTCTCCTTCACCACGTCCCAGCTACGGGGCTGCGCCAACTGCATTATCGCCCTGTCGCCGGGAGATACGCTGACGCTGGTGCTGCCGTCGCTGCTGCCAGAAGTCATCCCCAATCTGGTTCGCATCGACGTGCGGTAGGAAGAAAGCGCTTTAACCAACCACTCAGGGCGCGGAGATCATGCAAAAAAGCGCAGAAAAACTTTCTGCGCCCTTTACGTTCCCGACAGCTTCCTGCTTTCCCTGCCGCTCACTGCCCGCCGCCTCACCCCGGCAGTTGAATCTCCAGCCAGGTTGTCCGGTTGGGATACAGGAAAATCTGGTCGCGGTACAGCGGGGCGCCGCCGGACCGGATCACCAGGTTGTAGTAATCCGCCGGCAGGTCGCCCAGCACGAAATTCTCGCGGAAGACTTCATCCGGGTTGACGCTGGTATCGGAGTAGCTGAAGGCCGCCCGTCGGAACGACGGATCGGCGATTGAGATCACGTCCAGCGTCACGTCGCGCAGCGGGTTGTCCGCCGCGTCAGTGATCCGCCCGGCGAGCGTGCCGAACCCCCGGTACGGGCGCACCCACAGCTCCGGGTTGCGCGTATGGTCGTAGCTGTAGGGATCGCCAACCCGCACCTCCAGGTGCAGGTGCGGCCCCAGGGCCACCCCCGCCGCCCCCACCAGCCCGATCTGCTGACCCTGCGTCACCCGCTGCCCCGCCTCCACCTGCACTGACAGCAGGTGGCCGTACAGCGAAAAGACCGGCTCACCCGCGCCCGGCGTCACGAAATCATGCCGGATCACGATCACGTTGCCGTAAAAGTCAGGAATCGGGCCGAACAGCGTCCCGATATCATCGCCAGCATAGACGACCGTGCCATCCTGCACGGCAATCACCGGCGTGCCCAGCGGATTCTGCAAGTCAATGCCGTGGTGGACCTGAAGCCGCCCCGCATTAGTGCTGCCGTAGGGGTAGTTGCGGGAAGCCCACGTGGTCCCGTCGGGTGGTATCGGGCGGGCCATCCAGTAGTGATCCTCGATGGTCATGGCCTGATCCAGCGGCGGCGGAGTCCAGGTCGGCGCGCCGGGCGTGGTGGGCGGGCGCACCTGCCCGGAAGCGGGCGTGGCAGAGACAATGATGGGCGGCGTCGGGCTGGGGCGCGGCGTGTTGGTCAGGAACGGCGTCCGCGTCGGCGTGGGCGTCGGAGAGGGGGTGGGCGTCTCAGATGGGGTCGGCGTATCGGACGGGCCGATGGTGGGCACGGCGGTGCTGGTAATGGTCGCCGTGGGGACAAACGCCTGCTCGGTCAGCCGGGCCGCGCTCATTGGCGTGCCCTGCCCGCCCGGCCCGGCGCAGCCCGCCGCCAGCATCGCCAGCGCCAGCCCGGCCAGCCCGATGAGCCGCGCCGGGCTGCGATACATTGTGATCAAGGGTGGTCGTCCTGCGTTCAAGTGCGCTTTCCACTTCGCAAACGTGGTCAGGCCGGCGCCTCTTACGGCCGGCCCGCTATTCGCCCCACCAGAGTAACGGATGACGGCCCGCGCCGCAAGGCTTGACTTCCGGCCCCGCGCCGAGCGGGCTACATCAGCGGAACTTCGTCGCCCTCGGCGCGCTTGAGGACCATAATACCGCGCAGCTCCACAATCTGGTCGCGGATCATGGCCGCCTTCTCGAACTCCAGCTCCTTCGCCGCCTGCTTCATCTGGCGCTCCAGGTCCTTGATGGCCCGGTCCAGCTCCAGTGGCGGCAGCGCGGCCAGCGTCTCCAGCGGGCCGGCCTCCTTACGCCCGGCGGCGGTGCTCTGGCGGACGGACTCGGTCAGATCGCGGATTTCCTTGACAATCTGCTGCGGGACAATGCCGTGCTCCCGGTTGTAGGCTTCCTGCACCTCGCGGCGGCGGTTCGTCTCGCCGATGGCCCGCTGCATGGAGTCGGTTATCCGGTCGGCGTACATGATCACCCGGCCCTCGACATGCCGGGCGGCGCGGCCAATGTTCTGGATCAGGGCCGATTCGGAGCGCAGGAAGCCCTCCTTGTCGGCGTCCAGCATCGCCACCAGCGACACTTCCGGCAGGTCCAGCCCCTCCCGCAGCAGGTTGATGCCGACCACGACATCGTAGACGCCCATGCGCAGGTCGCGCAGGATATCCACCCGCTCCAGCGTGTCGATCTCGGAGTGCAGGTAGTGCACCTTGATGCCCATCTCGGCCAGATAGTCGGCCAGGTCCTCGGCCATGCGCTTGGTCAGCGTGGTGACCAGCGTGCGCTGCCCCTTGCGGACGCGCGCCTGAATCTCGCCGAGCAGGTCGTCCACCTGCCCGCGCACCGGGCGCACCTCCACCTGCGGATCGAGAATGCCAGTCGGGCGGATGATCTGCTGGAGCACCTGCTGCGCGTGAGCCTGCTCGTAGGGGCCGGGCGTGGCGCTGGTGTAGATGATCTGGTTCAGGCGGTGCTCGAACTCCTCAAAGTTGAGCGGGCGGTTATCCAGCGCGCTGGGCAGGCGGAAGCCGTAATCGACCAGCGTCTGCTTGCGGGAACGGTCGCCGCCGTACATGCCGCGAATCTGGGGGATGGACATATGGCTCTCGTCGATGACGAGCAGGAAGTCGGCCGGCAGGTAGTCCAGCAGCGTCCAAGGCGGGCTGCCCGCCGGGCGCTGGTCCAGGTGGCGGGAGTAGTTCTCGATGCCGGAGCAGTAGCCCAGCTCGCGCAGCATCTCCAGATCGTACTGGACGCGCTGCTCCAGCCGCTGCGCCTCCAGCAGGCGGTTATCCCGCATGAATTCAGAGAGCCGCTCCTTCAGCTCGGCCTCGATATCGTGGATCGCCATCTGGAGCTTGTCCTGCTCGGTGATGAAGTGCTTGGCCGGGTAAATATCGATATGGTCGAAGTCGGCCAGAATCTCGCCGGTGAGGGAGTTAAACGCCTGGAGCCGCTCGATCTCGTCGCCCCACATGGTGATGCGGAAGGCGTGGTCGCCGTAAGGGGGCATGATCTCCAGCGTATCCCCTTTGGCGCGGAACGTCCCGTGCCGCAGGTCAAGGTCGTTGCGGTTGTAGTGGATGTGCACCAGGTGGCGCAGGATTACATCGCGCCGGATCATCTGCCCCTGCTGCAGGTTGAGCACGACCTTGCCGTAAGCCTCCGGGCTGCCCAGGCCGTAGATGCAGGACACCGAGGCGACGATGATCACGTCGCGCCGGCTCAGCAGCGATGTGGTGGTCGAGAGGCGCAGCCGGTCAATATCCTCGTTGATGTCGGTTTCTTTCTCGACATAAAGGTCCTTCTGCGGGACATACGCTTCTGGCTGGTAGTAGTCGTAGTAGCTGACAAAGTATTCGACGGCGTTGTGCGGGAAGAAGTCCTTGAACTCGCTGTAAAGCTGGGCGGCCAGCGTCTTGTTGTGGCACATGATCAGCGTGGGCCGGTTGATCTCGGCAATCACGGAGGCGACAGCGAAGGTCTTGCCGGTGCCGGTCGCGCCGAGCAGGGTCTGGTGGCGGAGGCCGCGCTTCAGGCCGTCCACCAGGCCGGCAATCGCCCCCGGCTGGTCGCCGGTCGGCTGGAAATCAGAGACAAGCTGGAAGTCAGACATGGTGGGCATCTCTCGGTCGTCAGCGGACGGGATGGATCGTGCCGGGATGCGAACTTTTGTGCGATAGCAGGAGGCTATTATACCCCGCGCCGGGCCGCGTGACCAGCCTTTGCCGCCCGGGGTTGTGGTTGAATCCGGGCCTCACCAGCGAAGAAAATGACCCGGAGCGGGGTTATTGGCAGGCGGAAGCATTTGCTGCTAGAATGCGCGATGCGTCCTGGATACTCTTCCTGAACCCGGACAGGTGTCCGTTGAGGGATACTTATGCGTAAAGAAGTCGTGCTGGTCACTGGCGCGGGCGGGGAAATGGGCCAGGCATTGATCCGCCGGCTGGCTGAAGGCGGCGCGCGCAACATCCTGGCCCTGGATGTCCGCCCGCTGCCCGAAGCGATCATCCCGGCCTGCCAGATCGCCATTCAGGGCGACCTGCTGGACACCAACCTGATCGACCGCCTGGTCGCCGAATACTCCATCCCGCGCATCTTTCACCTGGCCGCCCTGCTCTCCACGCGCTCGGAGTACACGCCGGAGGCCGCCCACCATGTCAACGTGGACGGCACGCTGCACCTGCTCAAGCTGGCGGTGGACCAGGCAAGCTGGCTCGGCCAGCCGGTCAAGTTCATCTTCCCCAGCTCCATCGCCGTTTTCGGGCTGCCCGATCGGGAGACCAAGGCCAGCGCCGGGGCGGTCAAGGAGTGGGCGTGGAACAATCCGGCCACAATGTACGGCTGCAACAAGCTCTATGCCGAACATCTGGGCCGCTACTATTCGCTGCACTACCGCCAGCTTGCGGCGGAGCAGCCGCGCAACACGGTAGACTTCCGCGCCATCCGCTTCCCCGGCCTGATCAGCGCCTTCACCGTCCCCAGCGGTGGCACCAGCGACTACGGCCCGGAGATGCTGCACGCCGCCGCCCAGAAGCAGCCCTACGCCTGCTTCGTGCGGGAAGACACAACCATGCCCTTCATGGCCATGCCGGACGCGATCAAGGCTCTCCTACTCCTGGGGGACGCCCCCCGGGAGGCGCTGTCCGCCCAGATCTACAACGTCACCAGCTTCAGCCTCTCCGCCCGCGAGTTCGAAGCCGAAGTGCGACGGGCCTTCCCGGAGGCGCAGATCACGTTTGAGCCGGACCGCCGCCGGCAGGGCATCGTCGATAGCTGGCCGGTCGATATGGACGACAGCCGTGCCCGCCGCGACTGGGGCTGGCAGCCCGACTACGACCTCCGCCGCGCCTTCGACGAGTACCTGATCCCCAACATCCGCCAACAATATACAGGAGGGAAACAAACGACAGAGAGTAAAAAATAGAGAAAAACATCAATCGCAGAAGACAGGGAGTGAATAAAAGCAAAGCAGCAGGCAGTCAGAAGTAGGGAAAGACGGGCAGTCAGATGTGATGACCAGAGGCAGGGATAAGCCCCTTGCCCTGGCAGTCGAATCCCGCACCTGTCGCCGGCTCTTCTCTGGCCCTGTGGTTGATGCTTTTCCCTGTTGCCTGCTGCCCACCTGACGGCTGTCCACCGGCTTGCCGGCGGCTTTCTGCCGCCCCGCGCCGCCAAACGAATTCGGGCGTATCATAGGTGTGAACCCCACTCATTGATATTGCTATGGGGATAGAAAGAAGGTTTTGGGGATGAAAAAGCTATGGCCCGTTGTCGCGGTATTTGTGCTATGCCTCTCGCTGCTGCCGGCGCCGATCCTGGCTCAGGGCGGCTGTGACAACCCGCCGCCCCGTCTGGAAGTCGGCCGGCACGGCATAGTGACGCCGGGCCTGCCGGTGCGGGTGCGCGCACAGGCCGGCCTCACCGGTGAGGAGGTCGGCAAGCTCGACCCCGGGACTGTGTTCGAGGTGGTGGATGGCCCGCAGTGCGCGGACAGCATCAACTGGTGGCTGGTCTCCACTCTGGATGTCTACGGCGTCTGGCTGGCCGAAGGGCAGGACGGCAGATACTTTGTGGAGCCGTACCAGTTCGTGCCGCCGACCCCGCAGGCGGTGGGGGTCCCGATGACCGCTCCGGTGATCACCAGCCCCACCGTGCCGCTGCCGGCGGTCGCGCCGTCCGATCAGATGCCGACCCTCAGCGATTCCTACGCTGTCTGGGACTGGGACGCCGTGCTGGCGAGCGGCTACCTGCAAGCGCCCGACCCGCTGACGCTGCGCCTGCCGGCAGCCTACGCCGGCGACTTCCCGTCGCTGCCGGTCAATCTGGATACCGTGCGCTTTGTGACGGACGCAAATCTGAACCCGGCGCAGCTCGCCCTGCTGGCCCAGAACGGCTTCGTCGTCATCCCCGGCGGTTGGCCGCAGTTCGATCAGGTCTACAACGATGACACCTGGCCACAGGCGGAGGGCCGCGGCGACTTCATCACCACCGACGCCTTCCTGCACGCCCTGTTCCTGACCTACCAGAACGCCCTGATGTTCCTGGAGCTGGGGCCGTTCTATGCCGACGTGAGCGCCTTCGTTGGCCGTGGCTATCAGGCCGCCGAAGCGCAGTGGCAGGGAGCCATCGGCACGCCGCTGGAACAGGCCGCCTTCAACGCCGCCGTGTACTACGCCGTGCCGCTCCGCCTGCTGGCGGACGGTGAGGAGTACTATACCGACTCCTTCAGCGGCGAGTCGCTGTTCGGTCCGGAGGATGCCACCCCCTTGAGCGTGCTGGCGGGCGCCGATCCGACGGTGCTGACCGCCGCGCAGCATTACGTTGACCTGATCCGGGCCGCGGCGGGGATTGAAGCCGTCAGCTTCATGGAAGACCTGCAGGAAGACTTCACGCAGTACAGGCCGCGCAGCTATTACGCCGGCAACCCCCTGCTGGAGGCCTACTTCCGGGCCATGATGTGGCTGGGGCGGATCACCTTCAAGGCCAATAGCGCCGCCGACACCCTGACCGGCCTGCTGGCCCTGCGCGCCCTGCAAGCGAGCGACGCTTACACGGACTGGGCGGCTATGGCCGACACGCTGGCCTTCCTCGTCGGGCCGATGGACGATCTCAGCCCGGTGGAATATGGCCCGCTGGCCGAGCAGACCTTCGGCGCCGGCCTGCCGCTCGACGCGCTGGCCGATCCGACCCGGCTGGACGCCTTCCGGGCCGCGACCGCTGACCTGCCCGGCCCACGCGTCAACAGCATCCCCCTGCCGATGGATATCGCCGCCGGAGACGTGGATGCCTATACGCGCGGCTTCCGCCTGTTCGGGCAGCGCTTCACGCTGGATGGCTACCTGATGCAGCAGCTTATCGACCCGGAAGTCGCCATGCGGGCGCTGCCGATGGGGCTGGATGTGGCCGCCGTGCTCGGTTCTGACCACGCCTACGCCCTGATCGAAGCCGCCGGCGGGGCCGACTACGCCGGTTATCCGGAGCAGGTCGCGAGTCTGCGCGAGGAAGTCAACACCCTGGACGCCGACGCCTGGATGCAAAACGCCTACGGCGGCTGGCTGTGGGCCTTGGGGCCGCTGCTGGTCCGCCAGGATGGGCTGTACCCGCCGCTGATGGAGACCGACGCCTGGCGCTACAAAGACCTGATCGCGGCGCTGGGGAGCTGGACGGAGCTCAAGCACGCCACGCTGCTGTACGCCGAGCAGCCGCTGGGCGGCCTGGGCGGCGGCGGGATAACGCCGCCGGTGACCAGCACCACCATCGTCGAGCCGAATCCAGAAGTCTTCGCCCGGATCGCCATTGTAGCGGCGACGCTGGCCAACGGGCTGGAGGAGCGCGGCCTGGTTCCGGAGGGGACTCAGGCCATCAACTCCGTATATCAGACGCTCCAGCAGTTGGCCGTGCTCTCGGCGATGATGGCCGACTTCGCCGCCCGCGAGCTGGCCGGGGAACCCCTGACTTACGATGAGCTGTACTTCCTGCAGGAGAGCTTCGGCAATATCCTCTGGTATCTGCGCTTCTCTCTCGATATGTGGAATCCCGACCCGCCGGAGGATGTGGCGCTGGTCGCCGATGTGGCCAGCAACAGCGCGACGCAAGAAGCGCTGGAGGAGGCGATCGGGCTGGTGGACACGATCTACGTTGTCGCCAACGGGCCAAATGGCCTGCACCTGACGCGCGGCGGCGTCTACAGCCAGTACGAGTTCACCCGGCCGATCAGCCAGCGCATGACCGACGACGAATGGCGGGCCTTGCTCAACAGCCCCAATGCCCCGTCCCGGCACGACTGGACGCGGCTGTTCTTCAGCGAATAGTTGAGGACCTCCCGGATATAACAACCGCCCCCGGTCGCGGACCGGGGGCGGCTTTGTCTCACAATACTGCGGAAATGCGGTTTACGGGCAGCCGATCAGATGGTTGAGAATCAGCAGATCAAGCTCCTCGTAGTCGCGGGCGGCGATCAGGGCGTCCACCTTCGCCTGATCCAGGCTGCGCACTAACTCCACCAGCCGCAGGAACAGCTCCAGGCTGTTTCGCAGATGCTTGGTGGCGACCTCCGGCGCCTGGGTACGCAGCGCCTTGACATCAACGCCAATCATGCCCCGGTCGTAAAAGTCGTGCCGGTCCAGCACGCGGGCCTGGTTGAAGGCCGCCCGCAGGTTGACCGTGCCAAAGGCGCGGTCCTGATCGAACTTCAGGCTGTTCTGATCGTTCAGGTGAACCGACCACAGCTTATCGAAGCTCAGGGCGAAAGCCATCTCGTCGGAGGGGTCCAGCCCGGCCAGGAGGGCGTGCGCCGATTCGACCAGCGCGCCCATCCGCGCCGGCGCGTGGGTGCGCATCCCCAGGGCGATGGCGTGGCCGATGGTGGGGATATAGGAGAGGTCCATCGGCTCGTTGGGCTTCGGCTCGATGGCGATACGGAGCTCCGGATCGTACTCCAGCAGGGCGTTCAGGGCCTGTACCAGCCGCTCCGTCGCCACCACAGCGTCTTTCGCCTCGCGGATATAGGTCCCCTCCCGGGCGAGCCAGATCACCATGAGGGATGTGCCCATCTCCCGGGCGATATCAATGGCCTTGCGAGTCCGCTCCAGGGCGTAAGCGCGGACCTCCGGGGCGTTGGCGGTGAAGGCCCCATCCACAGTCAGGGGGTTCTCCCACAGGCGGGGGGCCACGAACTCCGCATCCAGGCCGTGATCGGCCAGCTTCTGGCGCGTCTCGCGAGCCGTCCGCCGAATCTGGTCCGCCGAAAGAGCATCCAGATCGGGCACGGCGTCATCATCGTGGAACTGCACGGCGTCAAAGCCAAGCTGCTTGAGGATCACGAATTTCTCAGCCAGGGGGATCTCCGGCCGGACAGGGGGACCGAACGGGTCTGCTCCGGTGCTGATATTCCAGGGGCCTGCGGAAAAGCGGTAACCGTATTTTTCCATAATGATATCGGCGGCGCACGGAGATACGCCGCGCTTGCTCCTTTCTGACCGCATTCCGGACACAGGGCTGCCCGTGCTGCGATTCTGCCGGCGCGGGCACCCTCCACCACAGTACCCCAGTTTGTGCCGTTCCGGCAAGGGAAAAACGGGGCGCAGCGGCAATTCAGGCCTAAAAAAATTGGAAAAACCAGAGCGACGCCTATTGGCGGCGGGGGCGGAGTGCACTATAATCGTCCCCGATTTCCTGACCGCGGACTGTGCCAGTCTGCGAAATGAGCGAGGCGTATTGTGATTTCAGAACCCGATTCAGCCGCTCCCCTGTCCTTTGACGACGACACCCCAATCATCCAGGAAATGGAGGAGGCCGCCCCCGAACAGGTCCTCCCCACACCGCCTCTGCCGCTCCCCCCGGTCCGGACCCGATCCTTCTGGCGGGACATGCTGGATACCGTGATCATGGTGGTGGCTATCTACACGCTGGTCAACCTGGTCGCGCCGCGCTACATCGTCGAAGGGGCCAGCATGCAGCCCAACTTCCACACCGGAGAATGGATCATCGTCAACCGCCTGCCGTATCTGGTGAGCCAGCCCCAGCGCGGCGACGTGGTTATCCTGGATTTTGAGGACCCGCAGGAAGACCTGATTAAGCGTGTGATCGGGCTGCCGGGGGAGACGGTGGAAATTCACGGCGGGCTGGTCTACATAGACGGCGTGCCGCTCAATGAGCCGTATATCAAAGCCGCGCCCAACTATACCAAAGAGGCGATCACCCTGGGGCCTGATGAATACTACGTGCTGGGCGACAACCGCAACAACAGTCGCGATTCGCACGCCTTCGGGCCGGTGACCCGCGATCACATCATCGGCAGGGCCTGGCTGATCTACTGGCCGCCGCCCAACTGGGGGGCCGTCCCGGCGCAGGGCTACAGCGAGCCTGCGCCCACCCCGACGCCGACGGCAACGCCGCTGCCCACCCCCACCTACGCCCCGCCCGCGCCGTAGAAGGGGCCTCAGGCGTCCTTTTCCACCGCGCAATACAGCGTGTAAGCGCGGCTGTCGGCCTCGACGGTCACGCGCGTCCCGGGCAGCCCCTGGAAGAACGCGGCCAGCGCCCCGGCGTCGAAGAAGCGGCTGCGCATCAACAGGGCGGTCTCGCCCAGCGCGATCAGCTTGACCGGCCAGCGGGTGATATCCGGCTCGATGATGACCAGCCGTCCGCCCGGCTGCAGGACCCGCCATAACTCAGCCGCCGCCAACCGGTGCTCATGAAAGTGGTGAAAGGCATCCGCGACCAGGATACGGGCGAACGCCCCTGACGGAAAGGGCAGCGCCTCCGTCACGCCCAGCGCGGGGCGCAGGCCGGGCCGGGCCGCGGCGCGGCGCAGCATCCCGGGGGACGCATCCACCACGACAATGCCATCGACCAGGCCGGTGAGCGCGCCCGATACGCGCCCGGTCCCGCCGCCCGCATCCAGCAGCCAGCCCGCCGCCGGCAGATTCAGCAAAGCGGCGATCTTCTTCGATGTTTCGTCCTGAACGGAGACACGGTCGTACAGGGAGGCAATCGGGCTGAAGTGATCGAAAAGCGGGCGGGGCATGGGTTATGCTCCTGGCAGGCCGGACAGGGATAACAAAAGAACCCCGCCTGAAAGACCGGGGTTCCTGAGCGGGCAACGGGATTCGAACCCGTGGCCTTCTCCTTGGCAAGGAGACGTTCTACCGCTGAACTATGCCCGCGTAGTGTCGAATGTGAGGATAGTATAGCCCCACCGCCCTGATTGGTCAAGAGCGATTCGGCGGCGGGAGCGCATCCATACCGGGCCATCCGCCTCTATTCCTCACTTCATCTGGTAGCGCGCTTGGCGCGACATCAGTACAATGACAGCATGGCTACCAACACACCACTCACTGACGATGACATGCTGGCGCGTGGCCGGGCGAAGTACCCCCCCGTGGCAAGTCTGCTGCGGGACATGTACGGGATTCCTGACTGGCGACCGAACCTGACTCCGATGAATGAGCTGATCAGCACCATCCTCAGCCAGAGCACGACGGATATCAACCGCGACCGGGCTTTCCGCGCGCTCCAGGCGCGCTACCCATCCTGGGAGGCCGTGCGCGACGCCCCGCTGGAAGATGTGATTGCCACCATCCGTCCGGCAGGGCTGGCTAACCAGAAGGCGCCGCGTATTCAGGAGGTGCTGTACCGCATCACGGCGGAGCGCGGCGCGCTGAACATTGATTTTCTGGCCGATATGCCCGTTCCGGAGGCCAAAGCCTGGCTGATGCGTCTGAACGGCATCGGCCCCAAGACGGCGGCGATCATCCTGCTCTTCGCCTTCGGGCTGCCGGCCTTCCCGGTGGATACACATGTCCATCGCGTCTCGCGCCGGATTGGTTTTATCGGCCCCAAAGTCAGCGCAGAAAAAGCGCACGATCTGATGGAACAGATTGTGCCGCCGGAGGACTACGGCGTTTTTCACCTCAACATGATCGCGCATGGCCGGAGGATCTGCCACGCCCGGAACCCGGAATGCGATATCTGTCCGCTGGCGATATTCTGCGATTACTACCAGGGGTGGAGCGCCAATTCGCCGCCCGATAGTGCAGGAGCAGGTGAGGCTTCATGACCCAGACGACTCCCCCCCAACAGGCGCGCCGCACCGGGCGCGAGCTGGACATGGCAATCGCCAGCGCCCGGCAGAATATCGCCCTCCTGGCCAGCCAGGCCCGGGCCAACCGCGTCGATACGGAATACCTGATCAGCAGGCTGGACGGCCTGGGCCGCCTGCTGGAAGACCTGGTCGCCGAGCGGGGCGGCGAAGGCAACGATCAGCAGCTCCGGGCGCTGTACGAAGTCTCCCGCCTGATCGGATCTTCGCTGGACCTGCAAACGGTGCTGGATCAGGTCATGGACGCAATCATCAAGCTGACAAAAGCCGAGCGCGGCTTCCTGATGCTGCTGGACGATGACGGCGTTCTGATTCCCCGCGTGGCCCGCAACTTTGACCAGGAAACCCTGAACCAGAGCGATTTTCAGGTCAGCCGCACCATCACCCGCCAGGTGGTGGATAGCGGGCAGGCCGTGCTGACCACCAACGCCCAGGAAGACCCGCGCTTCGCCGGGCAGGCCAGCGTAGTCGCCCATGCCCTGCGCAGCATTATGGCCACGCCGCTGCGCCTGCGCGGGCGGGTGACCGGCGTGGTCTATGTGGATAACCGGGCGCACACCGGGTTGTTCAAGCCGGCCGATCTGGCCGCGCTGGATGCTTTCGCCGGGCAGGCGTCCGTCGCCATCGACAACGCCCGCCTGTTCGCCGAGACAGATCAGGCCCTTCAGGCCCGCGTGGAGGAGCTGAGCACGCTGCGGCGGATGGACCTGGAGCTGAACGAGGCAATCGGCGGCGGAGCCGTGATGCAGATCACCCTCAAGTGGGTGTCGCGGATGGCCGACGCCACCGGCAGCGCCCTGGGCCTGATCGAGCTGGACGCCGATGAGCAGCCGGCCCTGCGCATTATGATGTGCGATAACTGCGCCGATCTGCCGAAGGGGATTGAGGAGGGGGCCACAATCGCGCTCGGCGAGCATTCCGCGCTGGGCCGGGTGCTGGCCGAATCGGAAGCGCAGAGCAGTTCTGATGGCGATAATCACCACCTGCTCTTCGTGCCTATCACCCACGAAAATCGGCCCATCGGCGTGATTATCCTCGGCGCCGGGCACGACTTCAGCGAAGATCAGCGCGATCTGGTGACGCGCATGACGGCCCGCGCCGCCGTCGCCATCCAGAACACACGCCTGTTTGAAGCCGTCAAAGCCGCCGACCGGGCCAAGAGCGAATTTGTCAGCGTGGTGGCTCATGAGCTGAAAGTCCCCATGACCAGCATCAGCGGCTACGCCGACCTGCTCAAGGTCGCCGGCTCGATCTCCGAGCAGCAGGCCGAATTTATTGAGAAGATCAAGAGCAACGTCACCCGCATGAAGATTCTGGTCAGCGATCTGAGCGACATCAGCCGCATCGAGAGCGGCAACCTGCGCATGGACCTGGCCCCGGTGGACCCGTATGCCGTGATCGCCCAGGCCCGCGACGGCGCCCATACCCAGATCGAGGAGCGCCACCACATCTACGTGGAGGAGGTCCCCGGCGATCTGCCGCCGGTGCTGGCCGACGCGAACCGCCTGACGCAGGTGCTGCTCAACCTGCTGAGCAACGCCTACAAATACACCCCCGACGGCGGCACGATCACGCTCCTGGCCGGGCTGGCAGGGGGGCGGGTCAGCTTCTCCGTGCGCGATACCGGCATCGGCATGACGGAGGAAGACCTGGCCCGGCTGGGGACCAAATTCTGGCGGGCCGACAATGACCACGCCATCAGCCAGCCCGGCACGGGGCTGGGCTTCGCCATCACGCGCAACCTGATCGCCCTGATGCACGGCGAGCTGAATATCGAAAGCGAGCCTGGCCAGGGCAGCACCTTCACCTTCACCATCCCCATCGCAGAGCGGTAGTCAGCGCAATATGGCCGGCGCCTTTCATCTGTTTCTCGCCCCCCATCTGGACGACGCCGCCCTGAGCTGCGGGGGGATGATTCACGATCTGGTGAATAGGGGCGCTACGGTCGTTGTGTACACCATCATGGCCGGGCGCGCCCCGGCCCGCCCGCCTGACTCGCCCTTTCTGCGCGAACTGCACCACCGCTGGGGGATATTCACCGACCCGGTCAGTGAGCGCCGGCAGGAGGACTTCCGGGCGCTGCGCCACCTGGGGGCGCTGGCCCGCCACGGCACAATCCCCGACTGCATCTACCGCACAACCTACGCCCCCGGTGGAAAAGCAGTCGCCCTTTACCCCGACGAAGCCTCCCTGTGGGGGCCGGTGCATCCCCTGGATACGGCGACGCTGCTGCTGGAAGCCACGCCGCTGCTGTACGATCGGACGGAGGTGCTGCACGTGCCGCTGGGGGTGGGCGGGCATGTCGATCACCGGCTGGTGCGGGACTGGGGCCGGCGGCTGGCCCGCGTCTACCGCGAGATGACCGTGCTATACTATGAGGAGTACCCGTACAACCGGGACCCCGCCGCGGTCACCGCCGCCCTGGACGCCTTCAACCCGCCGCTTGCCGGTCCGGTCCTGACTCCGCTGAGCGAGGCGGCGCTGGCAGCCAAGATCGCGGCTATCGGCTGTTACGAAAGCCAGATCAGCTCTTTCTGGCCGGACGCCGCCGCCATGGTGCAGGGGGTGCGGGAGGACACGCGCCGCGCCGGGGGCGAGCGCGAATGGCAGCCAGCCGGGTAGAAACCCGGCATCAGGCAGGAGACACGTATGAGCCAGGAATCTCTTCAACAGGCGCGCGCGCTGCTGGACGAGATGAAGGAGCAGGCCCGGAACGGGACCATGATCCCCTTCCGCGTGCCGGGCCAGATTGACGCCATCATCGCCCTGCTGGAATCGGCGGCGGCCCCGGAAGCCGCACCTCCGGCCGCGCCCGCCAGCGACGTCGATCCGGCGACCCTCATCCAGAAGAGCCAGGAGGAGCTTTCTCAATTCATCTCCGTGGCTGTGCATGAGATGCGCATCCCGCTGACCAGCATTCGCGGCTATTCGGACATGCTGGCCAAGGGCGTCCTGGGCGAGCTAAACCCGCAGCAGATGCAGTTCATGGATACCGTCCGCTCCAACGTGCTGCGCATGGACCGCCTGATCGCCGACTTCAACGACATCGCCAAGATCAGGGCCGGGCGGCTGCACCTGGAGCCGAAGATGGATATGCCCAAGAATATCCTGCTGGGCGCGGAAAAGGCGACCCGGCCGCTGGCCGAAGAAAAGCAGATCGCGCTCACCTTCGTCGTGCCGGACGGCCTGCCGCTGCTCAATGTGGACAGCGGGCGCGTCACCCAGGCCCTGCGCAACCTGATCGAGAATGCGATCGCCTATTCGCCGGAGGGCAGCGCCGTCACCGTCACCGCCAGCGACGACGGCGGGCGTTTCCGTGTCGCGGTGGAAGATCATGGCGTCGGCATGACGGCCGAAGATCAGGCCCACCTGGGCGAGCCGTTCTGGCGCTCTGAGCACGAAGTAGTCCGCAGCGTCAAGGGGCACGGGCTGGGCTACGCCGTGGCGAAAGGGCTGATCGAGGCGCAGGGCGGCGGCATGTTCTATCAGACGGTCTTCGAGCAGGGCAGCACGTTTGGGTTCTGGCTCCCCGGCCTGAAGTAATGCGGTACAATACACCGGCGGGGGCGGTATTCCGCCGCCGTGCTATCTCGTGATCTCCGGCAGTGGGGGTTCCTCCTGCCGTTTTCCTGTAATCCGCCGTTCCCAAAAAGAAAGAGTCCCCATGACCGCGACGACCTCTACGCGAACCAGGGTACAGAGCGGCCTGCTCACCCTGCTGATTGCCTATTACGGCTTCATCCTGCTCGGCCTGCCGGATGGCATGCTGGGCGTTGCCTGGCCGTCGATGCAGCAGACTTTCAATGTGACTAAAGAAGCCTTCGGCCTGCTCCTGCTGCCCGGCACAATCGGGTACATGCTGGTCAGCACGCTGACCGGGCGGGCCGTCGGCCGCTATGGGATGGCCGTGTTCCTCGCGCTCGGCGTCGCCCTGCGGCTGGCCGGGCTGCTGGGGTTCGCCATGGTCCCGGTATGGGGGCTGCTGCTCAGCGCCAATTTTGTCGCCGGCCTCGGCGCCGGCGGGATCGACAGCGGCTACAACACCTATGTCGCTTCCAACTACAGCGCCGGGCGGATGAACTGGCTGCATGCCTGCTTCGGGCTGGGCGCGACGCTCGGGCCGCTGCTGGTGAATGTGGTGCTGAACACCGGGCAGAGCTGGCAGGCGGCCTACCTGATCGCCGCCGGCCTGCAATCGACGCTGCTCATCCTGGTCCTCGCCGTCTGGTCGCACTGGCGGATGCCGGCCATCCACGCGGCAGAGGCGGACCCCGCCGCGCCGCGCCGGACCAGCACCCCGGCCCGCAGCACGCTGCGCATCCCCGCTGTCTGGCTGGGCATCCTGACCTTCGCCCTGTACACCGGCACTGAACTCACCGTGGGCAACTGGTCGTACAGCATCTTCACCGAGGCGCGGGGCACCAGCGCGGACACCGCCGCCCTGTGGACCAGCATCTTCTGGGCCAGCCTGACGCTGGGGCGCATCATCGGCGGCGTGATTGTGGACCGGGTCGGGGCCGCCCGCATCCTGCGCTGGAGCATGATCGGGACGGTGATCGGGGCGGTCATGCTGTCCGTTCAGAGCGTCCAGGCGATCAGCTTCCTGGGCCTGGCCTTGCTCGGCCTCGCGCTGGCTGCCATCTTCCCCACCCTGATCGCGCTGACGCCGGGGCGGTTCGGGCTGGCGCACGGTCCCAACGCCATCGGCTTCCAGATCGCGGCGGCCGGGCTGGGCGTCGCGATTTTGCCGGGGCTGGCCGGGGTGCTGGCCGGGCGCGTCGGGCTGGAGGCCCTCGGGCCGTACATCGTCATCCTGGGGGTCCTGATGTGGGCGGTCTACGAGATCGGGATGCGCATGGCTCCGGCGGGGGCGGCGCTATCCGCTGAATAACGGGGGCACCAGAGCCGTCAATCGAACGCCAGCCTCCTCTCGCAGAGAGACCGCGGGATGAGGTCCGCGCCTTTCCCTGCTATACTTCACAGGCAGGTTGCGGCGGGGGCGCGCGCCCCTGCCCTGTTCAGAAAGGCAGGCGTCGGTGATAACTCTCCCTTCAATTGCCGTCCAGTTGTATTCTGTGCGCGAGTTGCTAAAAGACGACCTCCCCGGGGTCGTGTCCCGGATCGCGGCGATGGGCTATGCCGGGGTGGAGCCGTTCGGGCTGGATGCGGAGAGCGCCCGCGCCCAGGCCGCCGTATTCGCCGATCTGGGCCTTCAGGTCCCCAGTATGCACGGCGAGCTGCCGCTGGGCGATCAGCAGGAGGCGGTCCTCGATATCATGGACACGGTGGGGACCCGGCGCGTCTTTGTCAGCCGCGGGCCGGACTCCTTCCAGACGCCGGAGGGCATCCGCCAGGTGTGCGCCGATCTCAACGCGGCCAGCGCCATCGCCGCCCGGCGCGGCTGTACGGTGGGCTACCACAACCACTGGTGGGAATTTGAAACGGTAAGCGGGACGGGGCGCACCGGCTTCGACCTGATGCTGGACCTGCTCGACCCGGCAGTGCTCCTGCAGATCGACACCTACTGGGTCAGGACGGCCGGACACGATCCGGCGGCCGTCGTCCGCCAGGTCAACCGGCGGGCGCCCGCCCTGCATATCAAGGACGGCCCGGCCGTGCTCGACCAGCCGATGCTGGCTGTGGGCGACGGCGTGCTGGACTTCCCGGCGGTGATCGCCGCGGCGGAAGGGCGCGCCGAATGGCTGATCGTGGAGCTGGATCACTGCGCGACCGACATTCTGGAGGCCGTGCGCCGCAGCTATGACTATCTCTCCGGGAAAGGGCTGGGGCGTGGTCGCTAAAATGAAGGTCGCCATCGCCGGCTGTGGCAACATCATGCCCGCTTATGTCAGGGGCTGTCGCATGTGGGAGGCGCTGGAGCTGGTGGCCTGCAGCGATGCCATCCCGGAAAAAGCGGAGGCCGCCGCGCGCGAGCACGGGATTCCGCGCGCCATACCGGCCGCTGCGCTGAACACCGACCCCGGGATCGATATCGTGATCAACCTGACCCCGCCGGGCGCTCATGCCGAAGTCACGCTGGCCGCCATTGCCGGGGGCAAACACGTCCAGAGCGAGAAGCCGCTGGCGATCACCCGCGAGGACGGCGCGGCTATCCTCCGCGCGGCGGCGGAACAGGGCGTGCGCATCGGCTGCGCCCCGGACACCATCCTGGGCGGCGGCCTGCAGACGGCTCGCAAGCTGCTGGACGAAGGCGCCATCGGCACGCCGGTCGGGGCAACTGCCTTCATGCTCCGTCATGGGCCGGAAGACTGGCACCCCAACCCGGACTTCTTCTACCAGCGGGGGGCGGGGCCGATCTTCGACATGGGGCCGTACTACCTGACGGCGCTGGTGATGCTGCTCGGCCCGGTCCGACGGGCGACCGCCTCCACCCGCATCACCTTCCCGGAGCGGATAATCACCAACCCCAGGCAGCGCACCGGCGAGAAGATACCGGTGCAGGTCCCCACCCACGCCGCTGCCGTGCTGGACTTCGCCGCCGGGCCGGTGGTGACCGTGATCCTCAGCTTCGACGTGTGGGCCAGCACGCTGCCGCATATCGAAATTTTCGGCTCCGAGGGCACGATGGTCGTCCCTGACCCCAACACGTTCGGCGGGCCGGTCATGGTGCGCCGCTTTGACGAGGAGGTGTGGACCGAAGCGCCGATTCCGTTTTCGCAAGAGCTGTGGCGGGGCATCGGCGCGGCGGATATGGCCCACGCCATCCAGTCCGGCCGGCCGCACCGGACCAGCGGCGAGCTGGCTTACCACGTGCTGGACCTCATGCACACGCTGGAGGAAGCCTCCAGCAGCGGGCGGCATATCCTGCTGGAGAGCACCTGCGCCCGGCCCGCGCCGCTGCCGGTCGGCCTGCCGGCGGGCCTGCTGGACGACTGACGGACGCACCAGACATAGCGGAGCGAGGGAGGGGTGGAGACACCCGCCTCGCTCCGTCTGATTATCGCTTCAGCAGGGCTTTAACGCGCCGGTGGGCCAGCGCGGCGGTCCCCGCCACCAGCGGGATAACCGAGCCGAAGATCGCGGCCATGAGCAGGATGCCGGGGAGGTCCTTGGGCAGGCCGAGCATGACGCCCGCCACCACGCCGATTATCAGCCCGAGCAACACGCCCAGCAGCACTCCGTCACCCAGCAGGAGGCCCATGAACAATCCCAGGCCAGCCATCAGCGGGCCGGCTCCCAGCCCGCCGACGAGCGTATCCAGCGTGCCCACATCCGCGCCAGAGAGCATGCTGAGGAACAGCGTCGTGACGATCACAGCGACGAGGGCGGCAGCGGCGACTATGCCGGCCATCCAGCGCGGCGGGTAGCCATGCTGAAGATCCCGCCAGTACCACAGGCCGGCGACGATCAGCAGGGTGAGCAGGCCGATCCACGACGCGCCAACGCCGGACACCGCGAGGTTGTGCATGTCCAGGCCGGGGAACAGGCCGACAAAGGCGCTCCCCGCGCCCAGCACAGCGATCAGGATGACGGCGAAAGGACGCGGCCTGTACAGGGCTGCCGGCAGATCGAACTTCTGCCGTTCGCGCTCCCACCATCGGGCGCGGCGCTCCTCAACGGATACCTCTCTGTAATCCACCTCACACCTCTTTTCCGGCTCACTCTTATTGTGAATATATTCATTATAAAAGGAGATTTCTGAATCGGGATGCCCGGGGTTACGGCAGGTCCGCCGGCGGGTATCAACAGTAGACAGGGAGGGGCGGTGTCGGGTAGAATGCCCCTGGGTGCAGCCGCCGGTTGTTCCTTGTTGAGTCAGTGTTGTGAGCAGGTGCGCGACACGGGGCATTTGCTCGTCGCAGGCAGCGCCCGCGGCGCCGCCCAGAACAGGGGTTCCCCACACTTATGTCAATGCTGCGCAGGATCATTAAATCCCTCAGATCTGAGCACCGTCCGGTCTCCCTGCCGTACCTGGTCCCCGGCCTGTGGGTGGATGGCAAGACGCTGACCCAGCAGGCTGTCAACCCTTACGAATTTTACGCCCGGCGGCTGGAAGATATCCTGGCCCTCCCGCCGGAGTCGCTGGTTCAGGGCCAGGAGCGCGGCGATGATCCCGCCAGCGGGCGATGGTCCCGCCAGGCGATAGTCTACAACCTGTTCGTGCGCGTCTCAGCGGCCTTCTGCCACGCCGGCGACGGGGCGCTCCGCATCAGGCCGCGCCCGGACGGCTGGCGCGACACCGGCACGCTGCTCAAAGCGATCACGCTGCTGCCCTATATCAGCCGGATGGGCTTCAACACGGTGCATCTGCTGCCGGTCACCGCGGTCGGTCAGGACGGCAAGAAGGGCACGCTCGGCTCCCCTTACGCTATCCGCAACCCCTACCTTCTGGATGAGAATCTGGCCGAGCCGGCGATCAACTTCTGCGCTGAGGAGCTTTTCCTGGCCTTTGTGGAGGCGGCGCACCATCTGGGCCTGCGGGTGGTGATGGAGTTCGTCCTGCGCACCGGGTCCAGGGACTCCGACTGGATCGGGGAGCACCCGGAGTGGTTCTACTGGATTCGGGAGGAGATCGCCGACCGCCCGTCGGGCAGCCGCGACGCCGGTCAGTACGGGTCGCCGCTGTTCGACGGCAATACGCTCGGCCTGATCAAGTGGAAGGTTGAGCAGGGCGATTTCCGCGATCTGCCCGCGCCGCCGGAAATCTACCGGCAGATGTTCACGCCGCCGCCGTCGCCGGACGCGGTGTGGCTGGAGGATGGCCGGTGGGTGGGCCGGCTGCAGGACGGCACACGGGTGCGCATCCCCGGGGCTTTTTCCGACTGGCCGCCCGATGACAGCCAGCCGCCCTGGACGGATGTCACCTACCTGCGGATGTACGACCACCCCGACTTCAACTATATCGCCTACAACACGCTGCGCATGTACGACAGCCGGCTGGCCCGCCCCCGCTACGCCAACCGCCCGCTGTGGGATTCCATCGCCGGGGTGGTGTCATACTACCAGAAGGAATACGGCATTGACGGCGTGATGCTGGATATGGGGCACGCCCTGCCCGCGCCGCTCAAGAAGCGCATCCTGGACGAAGCCCACCGCTACAACCCGGACTTCGCCTTCTGGGAAGAAAATTTCGTCATCGATTCCGCCAGCCGCGGCGAGGGCTACGAGGCGGTCATGGGCTACCTGCTCTTCGCCCTCAACGATCCGGAAGGGCTGCGGCAGTTTATCAACCGCTGGGCCAGCGAGCCAGTGCCGATCCCCTTCTTCGCCACCGCGGAGAATCACAATACAATCCGCGCGGCGGCCCGCTACCCCAACGGGAACATCTACAGCTACTACACGCTGCCGCTCTGTATTGCCATGCCCGGCATCCCCTTTGTCCACAGCGGCTTCGAACTGGCCGAGACGCAGCCGATCAATACCGGCCTCGGCTTCAGCCCGGAGGCGCTGGCCCAGTACCCGGCGGAGAAGCTGCCGCTCTTCAGCGAATTTGCGTTCGACTGGGCGCGGGAAAACAACCTGATCGAAGGCGTCACCTACGCGCTGGAGCTGCGCCAGCGCTACGCCGAGCTGCTCACCGATAACACGCCGGACTGCTGGTTTGTCGGCCTGTCCGACAACCCGCGCATCCTGGTCTTCACCCGGCAGCGGGACGATCTCTCGCTGACCTTCATCGCCAACACCGACATGCACCATCACCAGCGCGGGCGCGTCCTGATCGCCGGGCAGTGGCACCGCACGCAGGGAGTGTGGGGCACGCCGGATATCATCCAGGTCCATCACGGCCTGACGCTCAACGTAGAGCTGTCGCCGGGCTATGTCCTGATTCTGGAGGGCGACGATCTGCCGCTGAACGGGGGCGGATGAGGCTGGTGAGGCACCCGACCCCGGCCCAGACAGACTCCGTCGGGAGCTTCCCGGGCGGCAGGCGGAGTTCACTGTCCGGCTGCCAGAGGTCCAGCTCAACGCCGTCGTAGAACGGATCGAAGCCTTGCTGCGCGGCTGAGCAGCGTCAGGCCGCCGGACGCCGGGCCTGATGGCCCTTCCGCGCGCTCGCAGCCTCCGGGGACCACCCGTAACAAGGAGAAAATACCCATGCAGGACACCATCAACCTGGCCGAGCAGATGGCCGCCGCCAGCGCCGCCATCATCATGCGCTACTTCCGGACGCAGGTAGCAGTAGATGGCAAGGCCGACGGCTCGCCGGTGACTATCGCCGACCGCGAGGCCGAGGCCGCCATGCGCGCCCTGATTCTGGAACGCTTCCCCGAGCACGGCATCATCGGCGAGGAGTTCGGCCTCCACCTGCCGGACGCCGAATACCGCTGGACGCTCGACCCGATCGACGGGACCAAGAACTTCGTCGCCGGGAGCTTCCTGTTCGGCACGCTGATCGGCCTGCTGCGCGGGACAAAACCGGTGCTGGGCGTCCTCCACCATCCGGTGACCGGCCATCTGCTGATCGGGACCGGCGCCGCGGCCTGGCTGAACGGGGAGCCGGTCCGCGTGCGCCCGTGCGACCGGATCGAAGACGCCGTGATGCTGGCCTCCACCCACACCAGCGTGGCCCGCTACGCCGACGCCGCCGCTTACGATGCGCTGACCCGCCGCGCCCGCATGTACCGCACCTGGGGCGACTGTCACGGCTACTTCCTGCTGGCGACCGGCGGGGCGGACCTGATGCTGGACCCGGTGATGATGCTGTGGGATGTCGTACCGCTAATCCCGATTGTGGAAGGGGCCGGAGGGCGGATCACTGCCTGGGGCGGCGGACCCGTGCTGGGAGACGGCGCGCTGCCGGACGTGACCAGCGCCGTCGCCACCGCCGGCGGCATCCATGACGCCGTGATTCGGGCCATCAACCCGGCAGAAGCCGGGAAGTAGAGGGGAGCGGAGGGTCCCCCGGCAGCTCAGGCGACCGGCGCGCATCCACAGCCGCCCCGGGTCCGAAATCGAGCGAAGAGCATCCCCTACGCAACGCGAAGGGCGGGCCTGCGTATAACCAGATGAATGCAGGCATTGATGAGCGACGCTCAACAGGAAAGGAAGCCCGAAATGGGATGTGGACGCGCGCTGTTATGTATCATTCTGCCACCGCTGGCGGTGCTTGATCGGGGCTGCGGGACGGTGGTCATTGTCTCTCTGCTGACGCTGAGCGGGTGGGTCCCCGGCGCGATTGCCGCCCTGCTGCTGAACTACATCGCCGCTCAGGATGTCCGCCGCCCGTGGTAGAGTCTTCACCAGATCTGCGCCGGTCGGGTCTTTTGCCGCCTACAGACGCCTGTTCCAGCTATCCGCGCCGTACGCTTCCGCGGCCAGGACGGCGGCGCGCTCCGCTTCGGCAGGGGTGGGGCCGGCCGGTCCGTTCAGAGTGAGGCCGAAGGTCGCTGCGAACGCCGCCGCCATAGCCGCGGCGGCCGCTTCCCACGTAATTGTCTGACCGAGCACTTCCTCCAGCGTAGTCGCCCGCTCGCGGACCCGCGCCCGCGCCGTCGCCCGGGCGGCGTCATCCGGGAAGGTCAGGGCTTCGCAGATACGGCTGATGTCACCAGTCAGCGGCAGGCTGCCGTGCTGCAACACGCCGCCAGACCGGCGCACCTGGGCGCTGCCGATCAGCTTGCGCCCGCCCGATGTGATCTCGTAATCAGAAGGCACTTCAAAACATACCGGCCCCTTGCTGTTTTCGGACAGCCGTTCCAGCCGCCGGTCAGCGCTGGCCTGCAGGCCGAGCTGCTCCAGCCCGTTGAGCAGGGCGGCGCTCAGACGGCGGTAGCTGGCTACGATATCCCCGGCCACCAGCGGATGATCATCCGGCAGGGCGATACTGTAGGTCAGCTCATCCGTGTGCAGGATAGCGCGGCCCCCGGTCGGGCGGCGGACAAGGTCCCAGCCGCGGGCGCGGAGCCGGTCCAGATCGGCGTCGGCGGCGGGCTGGGCCTGCCCCAGCGACAGACAGGCCGGCTGCCAGGAGAAGAAACGCAGCGTTGGCGGCGCGTGCCGGGCGCCCACTTCCTCCAGTACGGCCTGATCGAGCGCCATATTGTAAGCGCCGGTCCGGTCCGGGGTGAGCATCAGCCGCCAGATATCAGGGTCGTATGTCATGATTGGAAACCTCCTTCGCGCGCGCAGCCGCCAATTATACCCGCCGGCAGCCCTGTTTCCCCCCGCTGCCCGTCCTCTATTTCCCGTTTTTCCCTGCCTCCCGCCACATTCGTGGTAAAGTTGGGGAGGGAGCAGGCGGCGCCTTTCCGCTGGAGAGGCTAACGACCAGGTTACCGGGGGGAGACAGCGAGGCTCATGGTCACGACGCACCCGACAACAACCGGCAGTCAGGCCGTGCAGGATTTCCTGAAGGCGGTCTATACGCTTCAACAGGAGGCGGAGCGCGCGTCCACCAGCGCGCTGGCGGAGATGCTCTCCATTTCCGCGCCTTCGGTCACCGATATGGCGCGCCGCCTGACGCTGGCCGGGCTGGTGGACTACGAGAAGTACCGCGGCGTCCGGCTGACGGAGTCCGGCGAGCAGGAGGCGCTGCGCGTCATCCGGCGTCACCGCCTGATCGAGCTGTATCTGGTCACCGAGCTGGGCTATGCCATCCACGAAGTGCATGACGAAGCCGAGCGCCTGGAGCACGCCGTCTCCGATCGCTTCGTGGAAGCTGTGGCGACCCGGCTGGGCAACCCGACGGTGGACCCGCACGGCGATCAGATACCCGGCCCGGATGGCCTCGTCCCCCCGCGCCAGCTTCAGCCGCTGGTCGGCCTGCCGATCGGGGCCAGGGCGCGCGTAGCCTGGTTCGCTTCCGCCCGCGCCGATATGCTGCAGCACCTGATGGACAAGGGCTTTGCGCTGGGGTCAACCGTCGAGATCGTGCGCCGCGATCCGTTCGACGGTCCGCTGACAGTCCTGATCGACGGCCAGGAAGTGATTGTGGGCTATACCGCTGCGACGCACATCTCCGTTGAGCCGGAGGCCTAGCGTGCCAGATCATCGAGGACGCGCGCCAGCTCCTCCGGCAGCGGCGCGGCGAAAGTGAGCGGCTCCCCGGTCGTGGGAGAATGGAGAGTCAGCTCTGCCGCGTGCAAAAAGTGGCGGTCCAGCCGGAGGCGCTGCCGGCGGTGGCCGTACACCGTATCCCCGACGACGGGATGGCCGATGAAGGCCAGGTGCACCCGGATCTGGTGCGTCCGCCCGGTGAAGATAACCACTTCCAGCAGCGCGTAATCGGCGTATGATGCCAGCAACCGGAACTCCGAGATCGCCTCGCGCCCGCCGCGGACGACGGCCATTTGCTTGCGCTGGCGCGGATCGCGGCCGATAGGGGCCTCGATGCGCCCGGTCGGGCTGTCCGGATGGCCTTCCACCAGGGCCAGGTAACGCTTGCTCACAGACCGCCCGGCGAACTGTTCGGCCAGCGCGCGGTGGGCGGCGGGCGTCCGGGCGATGACGATCACGCCGGATGTATCCTTATCCAGCCGGTGCACAATCCCGGCGCGGTATTCATCGCCGACCTGACGCAGCTCGGGCCAGCGGTACAGCGCGGCGTTGACCAGCGTGCCGCTGGTATGTCCGTGCGCCGGGTGGACGACCATCCCGGCCGGTTTATTGAGCGCGATCAGGTCGGCGTCCTCGTACAGCACGTCCAGCGGGATCGCCTCCGGCAGGAAGGCGCTTGGCTCCGGCGGCGGCAGGTAGACGGCAATCCGCTCGCCCTCCTCAACGCGGTAAGCGGGCTTGCTCGGCGCGCCGTTCACCGTCACCCGCCCCTCTTTGATCAGCGCCTGGATGCGCGTGCGGGAGAGGTCGGGCAGGCAGTCGGCCACCAGCCGATCCAGCCGGTCACCCTCCGCGCCGGCGGTCAGCTCGTAATCCGGTTCATCAAGGAAGTCGGCGTCGGTCATCGGGCCTCCACTGATCGTCGGGCCTTGCGTTCGGCGATGATCTGCCGGTAGTAGGCCAGCAGATCGCGATCCTGTTCGCGGCCCCAGGGCATGACGGCCCGGCTGGCTTCCAGCCCGGCGCCGTGCTTGCTGTTCGTCTGGCTCAGCCCGACCTCCGTGCCATAGTAGATCACCGGCGGCCCGGGCAGGCGCATCTGCGCCGTCGCCGCCCGCCGCAGCGCTTCCCTGTCGTCCCCGGCGATGAAGAGGAAGCGGTCGGTGTCGTGGTTATCCAGGAAGGTCGGCAGGACGAAATCCGGCGGGTAGAACGCGCTCTGGCGCGCCACGAAGCGGGCGAAATCCGCCTCTGACCAGGTGCGGTAGGCGTAGGTCTTGCGCAGCGCCGCTTCCATCATGAAGTCGAGATTGCCATCCAGCCGCCCGATGAAGGGGCGCACCGCCTCCGGCACATCCACAATCTCGCCGAAGATGAAGCTGTCCGGGCGGACCTCCTTGCAGGCTGCCGTGAATTCCGACCAGAAGTCCGGACCCGGCCCCAGGGCGAAATCCAGCCGGTAGCCGTCCACGTCGAACGTCTCCAGCCAGTAGCGGGCGTGGTCGATCATCCAGGCTGCCGCCGCCGGATTCTGCATGTTGAGCTGCGGCATCTGCCTGACGCCGAAGAAAGACCGGTAGCCGACCGGCGAGTTGTCGAAGGTGAACCAGGCGCGGTAGGGGCTGTCCGGCTTATGAAGCGCCTCCTTGAAAAGGGGGTGCTGGTGGGAAATATGGTTGCAGACCAGGTCGAGAATCACGCGGATGCCCCGCCCGTGCGCCTCCCGCACCAGCAGGCGCAGGTCGTCCGCCGTGCCCAGGCGCGGCTCGATGCTCCGGTAATCGGTGGCGTCGTAGCCGTGATGGGTCGGGCTGGGGAAGATCGGCGTCATCCAGATGGCTGTCGCGCCCAGCTCGGCCACATAATCCAGTTTGTCCACGATCCCGCGCAGCGTCCCGCCGCACAGGCCGTTGAGGTCCTCCGTCTGCCGCCAGGACCGGCCGTCACCGGGGTAGAAGCGATCGGGGAAGATCTCGTAGATCACCGCGTCGTAAGCCCAGTCCGGCGGGCGGATACGATCCACCACGAAGGTGAAACAGGTGCCCACAGCCGGGTCCTGTGGAGGGAGGTCCGGCAGCGCCTGCTGGCGGTAAAACGCTGTCGCCGCATGCTCGACCTGACGTCGGGCGTCCGGCCAGTCGGCGAACACCTCGACGGAGCCATCTTCCGCCCAGCCGCCGATGCGGTAGCGCACCATGGTGCCGTCCGGCTGGGCGGGCAGGACAGCTTCCCACACCTCCAGATAGTCGAAGAGCAGCGAATCCCACTCCACCCCGACCCGCCGGAAGGGGACCGCCGCGCCCCGCCCCGCCGTCCCTCGGCTGCCGGACGGCAGACTGCCATCAGTTGTATAGTAGACGGCCAGCGCCGAGACGGTCAGGTCCGGCCCGACGCGCACCTTCAGCGCGATCGGCTCGCCCGGCGCCGGGTTGATCGGCGTCAGATCGTGCCAGTGCTGGAGGCCGCGCCGCATCGCTCGGTGGTGTACCAGCTTGAGCGCGTCGGTGGCGTAGGTGCCAAATATGTGCTCTTCCATAAGAAAGCGTCCGATCTATTGGTGACACGGCACAGCGAAACATGCGATGATGCCGGACCTCCATCCCCGGCCCTTCCTCCGTTGACGGAGGAAGAGAGCAAGGCGCGCGGGGCGTAGCTTTGCTTCCCTCTTCACGCAGATGGAAAGGGACCGAGGGTGAGGCCCCGGCGATGCGTCGAAAAAGCCCGCCCATACACCCCCGTTGAGGCGCATGACCGGGCTTTGCTCTCAGCAATGCGCACGCCGGGCAGCTTTACCCCTTCACCGCTCCGGTCGTCAGGCCGCCCACGATCTGATCCTGCAGGAGCAGGTAGACGATGACGATCGGGGCCGCGCCGATCAGCGCGCCCGCGGCGAACCCGCCCCAGTCCTTGGCGAAGTTGTCGCTGACGAACAGGTACAGGCCGACCATCAGCGTGTAGTTGTCCTTGCTGCGCAGCAGCACGCGGGCCAGGACGAACTCGTTGAAGGTCCCGACAAAGGCCAGCACGGCCACCACAGCCAGGATGGGCCGGACCAGCGGGAAGATCAGCAGGCGGAAGGTCTGCCAGTGCGTCGCGCCGTCCACCTGGGCCGACTCGTCGATCTCGCGCGGGACCGAATCATAGAAGCCCTTCATCAGCCAGGTGTTGATGCCCAGCGCCCCGCCCAGATAGACCAGGATCAGGCCGCCCAGGCTGTCCAGCCCGAAGGCCCGGAAGAACGACCAGTCGATGCCCGCCAGAGCCGGAATCGCCGCCGGGATGAATTCCGACAGCTTACCGATCTGCTGCAGGATCAGGAACAGCGCCACCATCGCCAGCATGTTGGGGAATACCTGGATCAGCAGCACCAGCAGCAGCAGATTCTGCCGCCCCTGAAAACGGAAACGGGAGAACGAATAAGCCGCCAGGGCGGAGATAGCCACGCTCAGCACAGCCGTGATCGAAGCCACGAAGAGCGAGTTGAACATCCACCGCCAGAACGGATACAGCGTTTGCGCTTCCGGCGACAGCAGCTTGTTGAAGTTGGCGAACAGATCGCCGATCGACTGCACGTTCTGCGGAATCAGCGTCTGCGTCGCCATGTTGCCGGAAGGATTGAAGGCGGCGGAGATCACCCACAGCACCGGGAACAGGGCGAATATCAGCGCCATCAGCAGGACGAGGATGGGCCGGTAGGTGCGCATCTGCCAGATCAGGGCCAGCAGGCCGATCAGGATCACAATCGTCCCGATGCCCACAGTCGCCCGGGCGGGCAGCTCCTGCGTCAGGGTGAAGATGAACAGCACATAGTACAGCAGGCCGACGACGCAGGCGGCGATGATCAGGCGGTAAGCCTGCGGCTTGCGCTCCGGGCGGAACATCGCCCACAGCAGCAGGACGCCCGCGGCGACCAGCGCCAGCGGCACCAGCCACAGCACCGGCAGCAGCGGCAGGCTGGCGTTAAGGGGCGTCTCCGTGGTCAGCAGCTTCCAGCCGGAGTAAGTGCCGAACCAGGGCATAATCATGAAGCTGCCCAGCAGAATCACGACAAAGGCGACGTTGCCGATGGAGACGACAAAATCGTAACTCGCCTGACGAGGGGTATCAGACATTCTTCGATACCTCCTCCCACTGGCCGGTGAAACGGAAGTTCAGCAGCGTGATCGTGGCCACGATGAAGAAGATGACAATCGTGATGGCCGAGGCCAGGCCGTAATCCGCGCCGCGCCCTGACCCGAACGCCAGCCGGTAGGTGTAGCTGATCAGGATATCGGTGTACCCGGCGGGCGTGAGCGTGCCGGGAATGGGCGGGCCGCCCTTATTGTAGGCCTCGATGACGACGAAGTTGTTGAAGTTGAAGGTGAAAGACGCAATCAGCAGCGGGCCGACCGCCACCAGCAGCAGCGGCAGGGTGATGTTCCAGAAGCGCTGGCGGCTGCCCGCGCCGTCCACCTCGGCGGCTTCGTAGATGTCGGTGGGGATGGACTGGAGCGCGCCGCTGGTGATCAGCATCATATACGGGTAGCCCAGCCACAGGTTGATCAGCACGATGCCGATCTTGGCCCACCCGGCGTCGGAGAACCAGGGGACCTCGATGCCGAGCGTCTTGGCGAACACCCCGATATTGGGGTTCATCATGCCCTTCCAGGCCAGGATGCTGATCACGGCCGGGATGGCGTAAGGGATGATGAGCAGCGATCGCAGCGCCTTACGGTAGGGGATGCTCTTTTCGTTCAGGATCAGGGCCATGAACAGCCCGAGCACGAAAGTGGTGAACACGGACAGGAAGGCGAAAGCGACTGTCCAGCCGAAGACGATAGCCAGTGGCCCGCGCAGGGCCGGGTCGGAGAAGAACCGGGTGAAGTTCGTGAAGCCGACGAAGACAAAGAAACCCGGCTCGAGCTTGCTCTCTTCGGCGGTCCCCTTGGCGGCAATCCACGAGCCGATCTCGTTATCGGCGGCGTAGAACGTCTCCGTCACCCTATCGGTGATGCCGTCCAGCTCCTCGTCGTACACGTAGCGCTGTTCGGCCCGGGCCGCCGTGCGCCGCGAGGCCGACGTCACCGATACCGTGTCCGCCCCCTCGCCGAAGGTGCCGCTCTCCAACTGCCGGATGACGCCGAATAGCTCGGAGCGCTCCATAGGCCGGAAGCCTTCAAATTCTTCCGGGGGCGTCGGGTCATCCGTATCGACCGGCTGGAGCGGCTCATCCACCCTGGCCCACAACACTTCGGTGGTGCCGTCGCCCCGATCATGGGTCAGCCACAGGGCGAGCTGAGAAGGATCATCTTTGGCGACAAACGGCTCGAACTGGTACACCCGGGCATCGGCCGGCGTATAGGTCACCCGCCCGTGCAGCGCGATGGATTCCGACTTGCCGTACAGGTGGCCATCGCTGTAATTGGTGAAAGCGACGGTGAAGGTGAAGATGATCGGGTAGATCACCATCAGGATCATCATCGCCAGGCCGGGCGAAAGCCAGCGGACAGGGTATAGCCGGGGCACAAAGACAACGACGTTGACCAGCAGGGTGATGATAGCGATTGCGGCGGCCAGTCCCCATTGCCCCACATACCAGAAGGTATAAAACAACAGGATGCCGAAGACATCCAGAAACGCGAGGCCGAGCAGCTTCAGTATCTGTTGAACAACGGGGGTCAGGAGCCCCGAAGGGCCCCTGACCGCGGTGCTTTGTGCACTCATGATGTTTTAGCGGTACGGTTACTTGACGGTGGTCGTCAGGACGTTCGTGGCCGAGTCGTAGGTGAAGGTCACCGTGCTGTCGGCGTCGAGCGACAGGGTGTAGTTGCCACCATCGCGCTCGCCGTCCACACCGTAGTTCACACCCCACGAGCCATCCAGGGCGACCTTGAACTCGTAGTCGCCGGCGGCCAGATCAACGGTCAGCACGTACGTGCCGTCGCCGTTGTCGGTCATGGCGGTGGCGGCGCAGGCCGGATCCCAGTCAGCAGCGCAGCCCGCCTGGGACTGGTAGCTGCCGGGGACGTTGACCATGCCGGTCAGGTCGGTCGCCAGCAGGGTGCGGACCTGGGTCGCGGCGTCGGTCAGCGCGGTCTCGGCGTCAACAGTCTGGCGGATGATCAGCTCCTGCGCGCCGCCCCAGGCTGTCCAGACGGAAGCCATTTCGGGGATGGCGGGCATAGCTGCGCCGTTTTCGCCGGCGGCGATGAAGCCCTGCATGTCCTCGTCTTCAGTCGCTTCGCGCACGGCCAGGAAGGCGGACGGGCGCGGATCGGCGGCGTAAATCTGCCCCATGACGTCGGCAGTCGCCACATAGTCCAGCAGGAAGGCTTCCGCCAGGAGCTGATTCTCGCTGAAGTTGCTGATCATGAAGCCCTGCACGCCCAGGAACGGGCTGGCCGCCTGTTCGGCGCCCGGCAGGCCGGTCACCACATAGGGGACGCCCGATTCCCGGATGCGCGGCAGCGCCCACGGGCCGGTGATGATCATGGCCGCGTGGCCCTGCTCGAACAGGGTGTGCATCACATCATAGTCCACGTCGGCGGGGATCAGGCCGTCTTCGACCATGCCCTGCAGGAACTGGCCGGCGGCGAGGGCGCCGGGGCTGTCCAGGCCGATATCAGCCGGGTTGTAAGCGCCCGTCTCCGGGTCGCGGCCAAAGACGTAGCCGCCGAAGGCGCTGAACATGGGCATCCAGTGGTACGGATCGTTGGTCTGGATGATGTAGCCGTAATCCGCGGCGCCCTCGTCCTTCAGCGCGGCGGAGATTTCCTTCACCTCAGCCCAGGTAGCGGGCGGGGTTTCGACCAGGTCGGGGTTGTAAACGAAAGCCACGTTCTCCATGGCGTAGGGCATGCCGTACAGCACGCCGTCATAGGTGAAGCCGTTCACGGCCGGCTCGAAGAAGTCGCCGGCGCGGTCGCCCAGGTCGATCGGGGCCAGCATGCCGTTGACCACCAGCTCGCCCAGCCAGTCATGAGCGCCGATCAGGATATCGGGGCCTTCGCCCGCCGGACCGGCGATCTTGAGCTGATCGCGGATGTCGCCGAAGCCCATCTGCTGCACGACGACGGGGATGCCGTATTCTTCGGTGAAGGCTGCGCCGACTTCGACCAGGACCGGGGCACGGGTGTCATCGGCCCAGATCACGAGCGCATCACCGCTGCCCTGCGCTGCGATCGCGGGGACCAGGCCGCCCAGGATCAGCACGACCAGGGTTAACAGAACCAGATGCTTTTTCATGCTGCTTTCCTCCATAAAGATGAACCTGTCTTGCGTAAAGGACCTGCTTGAAGGCTTTGCGAACCTGCTTCTGTTTGCCACCTCCTTCCGGGCGCAAACAAACATCCTCTCTTCTTCTTTTTTCGTGTTATAAAGACGGCGCGCCGCGGTCAGACCGTGATCGCCCAATCATCATTCCGGGCCGGTGACCGGCGCCCCCAGCGTGTTGAGGGAGTCGACCAGCGAGTCGTGGAGTCGGGTCAGCAGGGCGATGAAGCGCTCCTGCTCATTTTCCTGCAGGGCCAGGGTGAAGCGCCGGACGAGCTTTTCTTCATGGACAGCGCGGGCGCGGCGGAGTACATCAGCGCCAGCCGGGGTGAGCACCACGCGCTGGGCGCGGCGATCCTCGGTGTCAGAGGATCGGGCGACCAGGCCGCCGTGCTCAAGCTGATCGACGATGCGGGTGATCGTGCTCTTGGCGCGCAGCAGTCGCTCGCTGAGCGTGGTCAGGCGCTGCCCGTGCTCGAGGTCCAGCAGCAGCAGAACCCGGTACTGGGCAAGAGTCAGGCCGAACTGCCGCAGAACGCGCCGGTCGCCATCGTCCAGCAGCACGTAGATGGCGTGGATCAGGTGATACTGCTGCTGAACCGCCGCGTCGATCTGCGAGGAAAAATCGGCCTGGATCATCACTCTCTGGCTGTCAATAAAGTCCAAAAGTTTTTGCCGGAATAGTTAGAGATGCAATCATTTCGTATGAAAATAGTGTATGCTGTTTCCGGGCGGTACGTCAAGTTTTTCCCGGCTAATCTTGTATAGATTATACAAATGGTATTGGGCTTAATTCAGCCGGTAGAGGTCGTCGCTCTTTGATCGTTGCAGCAGCCGCTCCAGCAACGCGGTCTCGCGCCGGTACAGGCTGCGCAGGCCCCGGGCCAGGTGCAGGGTATCGCTGGCTTCCAGCAGCCGCTGCTTCTGATAGTTGGGGGCCTGCAGCATCGTCGCCGCCAGATGGAGGAAGAGCAGCGGCTCGTTCGGCAGGTGCTCCAGGTGCGCCGGCAGTTGTCCGGCGCGGTTGAGGGTCCGCAGGTAATAGATGACCTGTTTGCGCAGGGCGCGCGCCTCTCTCGCCAGGGCGTCCGGGTCGGGGTTAGGCATCGGGAAGAAGGCAGCCTGCCCGATCAGATAGGGTTCCAGATTGCGATCGATGGCGCTGAGGCGAAAGCGCTCCTCCCCGGTAGCGACCAGATTCAGCCGCCCCTGGCTGAGCCGCTCGGCGTGGACGATCTGGGCCGTACAGCCGACACTGACCGGCTCGGCGAGCGGGCCGCCCGCCTCAACGCCTGTCTGAATCAGCACAACGCCGAAGGCCAGATCGTGCTCCAGACAGCGCTGCATCATGATCCTGTAGCGCTCCTCGAAGATGTGCAGCCTGATCGGCATACCGGGGAACAAAACGGTGTCGAGCGGGAACAGGGGCAGATCAAACACGGGCGCTTCCTTCATAACCGGATACAGAGGGTGAGGTTAACCGGTTCTGGCGGGCTGGCAGCCCGGGTGAGGCCGCCGCACCTCTCCGTGCCCACTGTGCTGCCGCCATTATATTTCAGAGCGCCCCGGTTGCCAAATGAAGCGGGCGCGCCCCTGCCCGCAGCGGCGGATGCTGCGTCCTGCTCCCTTCGCGCTTCTGGCGCTGTCAGGAGGCGAAGGGCGTCCCCCGCCGGCAACTATTCGCCAACAACCGCCCGCTGTGGTTACACTGGAGCGTACTGCCGCCGGCTGTGCGCAATGGGAGACCTGTCTGTGGGAATTGAGCCTTCTGTTCCGCTGGCCGACGCCGCCGATGCCGCGGCGCCCGTGGAGAGGGCGTCTCTGCCGCTCCTCTCCGGGGAGGTGGACCTGCTGCCGCGCGTGCAGCGAGTCAACATGGTGAGCTTCATGTGGGACTCGATCCTGTTCGGCATCGGCTTCTCCATCCTCAACGCCAGTGTGCTGCCGCCGCAGTTCATCTCCCAGTTGGGCGGCGGTCCGCTGGCGGTCGGCCTGGCCGGGTTGATCTTCCGCGCCGTGTGGCTGACGCCGCAGCTTCTTGTCGCCCCTTATGTGAACCGCGCTCCGCGCAAGAAGGCGTTTTACGTCATCCCCAGCCTGCCGGGCCGGTCCCTCTTCATCCCGGTGAGCATAACGATGATGCTGCTGGGGCCGGAGCAGCCGGTCCTGCTGGCGCTGACCATGCTGGGGGGGTATGTCGCCCTGGCCCTCGGGGACGGGCTGGGCGTCGTCGCCTGGATGGACCTGCTCGGCAGCAGCCTGAGCAGCACCTGGCGCACCCGGATGATGAGCTGGTCACAGGCGACCAACGGCCTCATCGTCGCGCTGGTTGTCTCGCCCCTGGTGCGCTTCCTGCTGGGGCCGGAGGGGCCGGCTTTCCCCAACAATTACGCCCTGCTGCTGCTCATCGCCGGGGTGCTGCTGACGGTGGCGCTGGGGTCGTACCTGTTCATTCGCGAGGGCAACTCGCCGCCGCCGCAGGACTCGCCCGGGCTGCGCCAGTATCGCAGCTTTCTGGGCCGCCTGCTGCGCCGGGACGCCGGCTTCCGCAGTTACATCCTGCTGCGCATCTGCTATGACTTCAGCCTGCTCGGCCTGCCGTTTTACATCGTCTTCGCCACAACGACCATGGGGCAGCAAAGCGCCGTCGCGCTCAGCGACCAGATTCTGCTCGTCACCGTGACCGGGGTGGCGGCGGCTCTGGTGCTGGGCCGGATCAACGAGCGGCGCGGGCCGCACAACGTCCTCGTGATCGCGACCGGGGCGGCGACGCTCGGCCCGCTGCTGATGCTGAGCACTGCCGCGATCGGGACGCCCGGCCTGCATCTGCTGTGGATCACAGTCGGTGTGCTGAATTCATCTTTCGTGCCGGGCTTCCTCAACTGGATTGTCGAATACGCGCCGGAAGGCTACCGCCCTATCTACAGCGGGACCGCCAACACCATCGGCGCCATGGCGCTGGTGGCGCCGATGCTGGGCGGCCTGATCGTCTCGCTGATCTCGTATCAGGCGCTGTTCCTGACCGGGGCGGCGCTGGGGCTGCTGGCGCTGACCCTGGCTATCCGCCTGCCGGAGCCGCGCCAGGCCCGGGAGGCGCGCGGCGCGGGGCGGCCCGCCGCGTGATACTGGATCGAAGCCGGGCCGTCTCACCCCCGGCCTTTTTCCACCGGCGTGGAGAGGGAAGCACAACCGCGCTCGATAGCTCTGGCTCCCTTCCTCTGTCAACGGAAGAAAGGCCGGGGATGGAGGTGACAGCCCGCCGGTATAGCAGGTCTGCCGGCGTCATGGTATACTGCCCCGGCTTCTGATGACGGACGGGAAAGAGGGCGTATGCAGTTCGTCCCCATCATTCTGGTGGCTTTTCTGGGCGCGCTGCTGCTGACGCCGGTCGCGCGGTGGATGGCGCGCCGTTTTGGCGTTATGGACCAGCCGAGCGGGCGCAAGGTCCATACCGTGGCGACGCCGCTGATGGGCGGGCTGGCGCTCTACGGCGGGATGGCGCTGGCCCTGCTGCTGTTCACCCCCTACCGGCATGAGGTTGAGCTGCTGGCTATCGCCACTGGCGCGCTGCTGATGGCCGTTGTCGGCCTGATTGACGATCGCAACGGCATGGGGTTCCGCGTCAAGCTGTTCTGGCAGGCGGCCGCCGCCCTGGTCGTGATCCTGGCCGGGGTGCGGATATCGCTCATACACGTCCCCGCGCTGGACGGCTTGCTGACCCTGATCTGGATTGTCGCCATCACCAACGCCATCAACTTCCTCGATAACATGGACGGCCTGGCCGCCGGCCTGACCGGCATCGCCGCCGGCTTCTTTTTCATCCTGGCTGTCGGCGCCGGGCAGGGCTTTGTAGCCAGCCTGGCCGCGGCGATCTGCGGCGCTTCGGTGGGCTTTCTGGTGTCCAACTTCAACCCGGCCACCATCTTCATGGGCGATATGGGCAGCCAGGTGCTCGGCTTCACGCTGGCCGTGCTGGCGATCAAGCTGCGCTTTGAGCAGCCGTTCAGCGTCGCCACCTGGGCCGTGCCCCTGCTGGTCCTGGGCCTGCCGATCTTCGATATCACCCTGGTTGTGTTCACCCGCCTGCGGGAGGGCCGCTCCCTGGCCGACGCGGGCAAAGACCACACCTCTCACCGGCTGGCACAGGCCGGCCTGAGCAAGCGAAATGCCGTGCTGGCCCTGTACGGGGTCTGCGTGGCGCTGGGCATTGACGCGATTGCGGTCAACCGGCTGCCGCTGGAGGTAGCGCTGGCGCTGGTTCTGATCACCTCTGTTGTGGCAGTTGTAGCGTTTATCTGGCTGGAACGGTTCCGGATTGAGCAGCGCAGGGCGGGGAAACTATGAGTGAGACCTATCTGGTGACTGGCGGCGCGGGCTTCATCGGCTCGCATATCGTGGAGGCGCTGGTCGGTGCCGGGAAAAATGTCCGCGTGGTTGACAATTTCGCCACCGGCCGGCGGGGGAATATCGCCCCGTTCCTGGACCGGATTACGTTTTACGAGGTGGACATCACCGACCGCGCCGCGCTGGATGAGCCTTTCGCCGGCGTAGATTATGTGCTGCACCAGGCGGCCATCCCCTCCGTGCCGCGCAGCGTGAACGACCCGCTCGGCACGCACGCCGCCAACGTGAACGGCACGCTCAACGTGCTGGACGCCGCCCGCCACGCCGGAGTCCGGCGCGTCGTGTACGCGGCGTCGTCGTCCGCCTACGGAGAAATCGCCGGCGATTACAAGCGCGAGGATATGGTCCCCGCGCCGCTGTCGCCTTACGCCGCCGCCAAGCTGGCCGGGGAACATTACTGCCAGGCGTTCACCCACGTCTACGGGCTGGAGACGGTGTCCCTGCGCTACTTCAATGTGTTCGGCCCCCGCCAGGACCCGACCAGCCAGTACGCCGCCGTGATCCCGCTGTTCATCACCGCCATCCTGGAGGGCCGCTCCCCCACCGTCCACGGCGACGGGCTGCAAAGCCGCGACTTCACTTATGTCGCCAACGTCGTGCACGGCAACCTGCTGGCCTGCACCGCGCCGGATGCTGCCGGGCGGGTGATCAATCTGGCCTGCGGCGGCAGCGCCAGCCTGCTCGAGCTGATCGCGTCGATCAACGCGATCCTGGGCACAGCGGTCCCGCCTGTCCACACTGCGCCGCGCCCCGGCGATATCAAACATTCCCGCGCCGACATCAGCCTGGCCCGCGACCTGCTCGACTACGAGCCGCAGATAGCGTTCGAGGAAGGTCTGCGTCGCACGATAGCGTTCTTTCAGGCGATCCAGTGAGTCACGCCGCCCGCTGTCGTGCGGGTGACGAAGCGCCTGACTGTATGCCGGGTATACTGCCCTTTGTCCGCGCCCCGGGGGTAAGGCCGGGGGTGGGAGCTGCGCGCCTGACTCTCCGCTCCCCGCTGCCTGTCCTCCGTTTTTCTGCCCCGGAGGTAAATTCCGCATAAATTCTCTGCCCTGTGACAGCAATCCCATTGGCGCGGAGGGCAAAAGTATGCTACAGAAGGAAGTAACTGACAGATTCATGAGATTGTAGCAGGGGACGACGGGGGCAAGGGCTATGCACGTCACGCACATGATCCGGACCGCCGGATTGACCGGCATCGAGCAGCACGTGCTGGCTTTGCTGCGGGCCTTGCAGGGGCGCGGCGTGGAAGCCGATCTGGTCATCCTGGATGGGCCGGGAGAGACAGCGGAATCCGTCCTTGATGCGGCGCGGGCTACCGGCATCCCGGCCCGGCGAGAGCGGTTAGGTCGGATGCTCGACCCCGGCCTGTTCGCCCGTTTGCGCGACGATCTGCGCGTCCGCCGCCCGTCGCTCGTCCACACCCATTTGCTCGATGCTGATCTGTACGGCACGCTGGCCGCCCGGCATGCCGGTGTGCGGGCCATTGTCAGCACGCGCTACAACGAAGCGCCCGGCCATACTCCCCGGCCGGCGGGCTGGCTGCGCCGGCGGAAGTGGGCGCGCCCCGATCGCATCATCGCTGTCAGCGGCTACGCCCGTGAAGAGGCGCTGGCCCGCGGAATCCCGCCGGGCCGGCTGGCGGTTATCCCCTATGGCATTGATCCGGGGGGCCTCCGCGTCGGAGGCGGCGCGCGGGCTGTGCTGAGCGCGGAGCTGGGCATCCCCGCCGATGCGCGGCTGATCGGCATCGTGGCCGCCCTGACCGGCTGCGGAGGGGTACAGCAGGGCGTGGAAGCAATGTGGCACGTCTCGGCCCTCCGCCCCGATGTGCATCTGCTGCTCGTCGGGGACGGTCCGGCGCGCGAGGCGCTGGCGCAGCAGGTGCGCGGCTTTCGCCTGGGCAATCGCGTCCACTTTCTGGGCTGGCGGGACGATATCCCGGCGGTGATCGCCGCTCTGGATGTGCTGCTGATGCCGTGTTCCGGCCGCGATCAGAGCGCGGTGCTGCTGGAAGCGATGGCTCTGGGCACGGCGGTGCTGGCCGGCGCCGGCGGCGGCGTAGACGAGATCGTGACCGATGGCGAGACCGGCCTGCTTGTCCCGCCGGGCGATGTGGACCACCTGACCAGCAGCCTCTCCCTGCTGCTGGATGAGCCGGACCTGCGCCACAACCTGGCAGAAGCGGCGCGCAGCCGGGTGGCGGAGCGCTTTCCCTTTGAGCGCATGGTGGCCGGCACGCTCGATCTCTACCGCGATCTGCTGGCGCCCTGACCGACTTCCTGCAAGCTATTTGTCAGCTTCTTTTCAGGCTCACCGGCCGGGCGAAGGCCAATCATCGGTGAAGCCCCGCCCGCGCGGCGGTATGATCCACCTCCGGCAGACAGACGAAGAGAGGAGATCGCCGTGGCCAGACCGCGCCTGACCTTTTCTACGGGTTCGCTCTATCTCTACAGCCTGGACCGGGCGTTCGCCCTGGCGGCGGAAAATTGCCTGGACGGCGTCGAGGTCGTGTGCGATGCCCGCTACGACACCCGCCAGCCGGACAACCTGCGTCGCCTGATGGATCGCCACGGCCTGCCTGTGCTCAGCCTGCACGCGCCGCTGTTCAGCGAACATCTGGAAGGCTGGGCTTCGGGCGAGCGGGCCGCCATCGAGCAAACGGTCGCCCTGGCCGAGCAAATCGGGGCCGAACACGTGGTCATGCACCTGCCCGCCCGCCTGTGGTACATAACCGTGTCCTACGCCGCGCGGACCTGGCGGCTGCCGGCCCGCTCCATTCATACCGAGGTCAAGCGCTGGATGGAGACTGGCGGGCTGGCTCGCTTCCAGGCGGAGACGCCGGTGCGGCTGTGTGTGGAGAATATCCCCCTCCTGACGCGGGCGGTCAAAGATCGCTGGCTAACCTGGTGGAATACGCTCAAGGAATGGCCGCGCGTCCACGACTCGCTGACGCTGGACACCACTCACTGGGCCACGCACGGCATCGACCCGCTGGCGGCCTTCCGGGCCGGGGACGGGCGGGTGCGCCATATCCACCTCAGCAACTACGCCGCCGGGCAGCAGCACCTGCCGCCGCACACGGGCGAACTGGACCTGGCCGGCTTTCTAGGCACGCTGGCCGGGGAAGGCTTTGACGGCCACATCGTCCTGGAACTGAACCCGCGCACTCTGGAGTCGTGGGATGAGCGCCGGACGCGGGCGCTCCTGGCGGAGAGCGTCGCCTTCTGTCGGAAAGCGCTGGGCCAGCAGGATCAGCCCGTCCCCGGATCGCTCTCCCTCCCCAATCAGGTTGTGCCGGGGTAGAATACCCCGACCCCTGTCCCGCTACCTGGAGAATCCTGCATGACTGGCTGCCCCCTGACGTTTTCTACCGGCTCGCTGTACCTGTACGGCCTGGAGCGATGCTTCGCTCTGGCGGCGAAGCACGGCTTTGACGGCATTGAAGTGATGGTGGATGAGCGCTATGACACCCGCGAGGCCGACTACCTGCGCCGCCTGATAGACGCCCACCACATCCCCATTCACAGCCTCCATTCGCCGTTCCCCGGCGCGTCCCTCCCTGGCTGGGAGCGCGGCCTGATCGCCCCCATCGAGCGGACGGTCCGGCTGGCGGAGGCACTCGGCGCGGCGCACGTGGTCATGCACCTGCCGGATCGGGTCAGCCGGCTGCATATCGCCAATGGGAAGCGTCGCCTGCGCCTCCTCTGGCTTTCGACCACCGGCGAGATCAAGGCATGGATGAGCAGCGGCGGCCTGCGCCGTCTGCAGGAGGATACGCCCGTCCGCATTTGTGTGGAGAATATGCCGCTCAAGAGCCTGTGGCTGCATCGGATATTCCCGCGGTGGAATCAGCAGAAGCTGACCTGGTGGAACACGCTGGAGCAGTGGCCGGCTGTCCACGACTACCTGACGCTGGACACCACCCACTGGGCCACGCACGGCATCGATCCGCTGGCTGCCTACCGGGCTGGCGGAAGCCGCATCCGGCACATTCACCTCAGCAATTTCGACCGGGGCGAGGAGCACCGCCTCCCCCACCGGGGCGAGCTGGACCTGGCCGCATTTTTGCGCCATCTGGCCGCCGAGGAATTCGACGGCCAGATCGTGCTGGAGCTGGACCCGACCTCCCTTCAGGCGGACAACCCGGCGGCTGTGGAGCGTAACCTGGCCGAGTCTGTCGCTTTCTGCCGGGAGGCCTTGCGCCGTCCGTAAAGCGAACTACGAGATGCAGGTTTCCGCCAGCAGCCAGACGCGCATCTGTCCAGCCTGGCGGTTATCCCAGGTGTAGTAAGGGATGGCCGTGATCGGACAGGGGACCCAGGAAGCGGGCTTCGTCCGGTACAGCGTGTCGCCCCAGTCCGACGGATCGGTCGCCGCCGCCTGCCCGATGAGCACAATCACGCCGTCTAGCAGGTCGGCGCGGAACTGGGCGGCGAGTCCGGCGCTGGCTGGCAGCAGGATGCGGTGCAGCGGTCGATCATGATCGACCGCTTCCAGGCAGTACACCACCGGCCCGCGCTGCAGGGCGACCTGCCCGGCGTCCTGCCGGAGGTCCGGATGTGCCGTCACCCGCTCGATGGGCATCTCCAGAGCCAGCGTCACCCGGTCGTCCGGCTGCCACGCCCGCTCGATTCTGGCGTAGCCGTCGATCATTCTATCGTCCAGCGCGACGGCTTCCCCGTTCACGTACAGCCGCGCCGCGCGGCACCAGCCGGGGATGCGCAGCCGCAGCCCGAAGGTCGCCGGGGCGGCCATATCCAGAGTCAGATGGACGGTCCCTTCCCACGGATAATCGGTCTGCTGGCGCAGCGTCACCTCCTGCCCATCGACAGTCAGAGTCGCCGACCCCTGAATGTACAGGTGAACGGCCACATCGGATTCGCTCCGGGTGTAAATGTACCCCCCCAGGGAGGCCAGCAGCCGGGCCAGATTGGGCGGGCAGCAGGCGCAGTCGAAGAATGACTGGCGATGGTGCTGGCCGAGGCTGGCCAGCGGGTTCTCGTAGAAGTAGGTTTCGCCGTCGAGGGCCACGCCGCTGAGCACGCCGTTATAGAGCGCCCGCTCCATCACGTCGGCGTAGCGGCTCTCGCAGCCGAGCTGCAGGAGGCGGTGGCTCCAGAAGACCAGCCCGATGGCGGCGCAGGTCTCGGCGTAGGCGGTCTCATTGGGCAGATCGTAATCGCTGGTGAAGCCCTCGTTGTGGCGCGACGGGCCGATGCCGCCGGTCACATACATGCGCCGGGAGCACAGATCGTCCCACAACCGCTCGCATGTCTCCAGCAGGCTCGCGTCGCCCAGTTCGCCGGCCAGATCAACCATGGCCGAGTAGTAGTACATGGCGCGGACGGCGTGGCCGACGACCTTGGTCTGCTCGCGGGCCGGGACATGGGACTGGTTGTATTCGTAGGTTTTGGCCCAGAAGGCGGCCGGGTCCTCGCCACGGGCGCGCGCTTCGATGTCAAAATAGTGCGGCTGACGCCCGCGCTCCTCGATGAAGTACTGGCTCAGCGTCAGGTAGCTCCGGTTGCCGGTGACGCGGTAAAGCCTGATCAGCGCCAGCTCGATCTCCTGATGGCCGCAGTAGCCGCGCTTCTGATCCGGGCCGGGGCCGAAGACCGTGCCGATGTAATCTGCGTACCGGATGACCACATCCAGCAGGGTCCGCTTGCCGGTGGCCTCAAAGTGGGCGACGCCGGCCTCGATCAGATGGCCGGCGCAGTACAGCTCGTGCCAGTCGCGCAGGTTCGTCCAGCGCTTCTCCGGCTCCACGGCGGTGAAGTGCGAGTTCAGATAGCCGTCGGGCTGCTGGGCGGAGGCGATCAGGGCCACCACCTCATCAACCAGACGGTCCAGGGCCGGATCGGGGTGCGTCGCCAGGCTGTAGCTGGCCGCTTCCAGCCATTTGGCGACATCCGAATCCCAGAAGAGATGAGGGATTGGCTGGCCCGGCTTCCATTGCAGCCTGAGTGCGTCCAGCCGGCCTGTCTGCTGGCACTGGGCGTACTGGTGCGGAATCGAGCGCTCCCGGTTGACGCGGATGCGCGGACTCCAGAACACATCGTCAATCGTGACGGCGGTCAACGGTACGGGAATGAACGTCCTGCGGGGAGGGGTCGAAGACATGACGGCTCCTGTGCTGGTTTAAGCGGCGCAATAGCTCCCGGGTAGCATACCCTGATCTGCCGTCCCCGGCGAGGTATGGCCTGGAACGCGCGCAATCAGGCCGGGGGCAGGCAGAAAGTTCAGGATGATGGAGAGATGAGGCTCCGATTGGCAGGGGGCTTAAGCCCCCGCCTGGAGCCTTTGAAGCACAAAGCTGCACCTCTTGACTACATACGCCTTGAGGATTCTGGCGGGCAAGCCGCGGAGCGACTCCGCTTACGAAAGGGGGCGAAGAGGCAGCCGGACGGTGAAGGTGCTGCCCTGGCCCGGCTTGCTCTCGACCTCAATCTGGCCGCCGTGCATCTCAGCGACGCGCCGGGCGATCGCCAGCCCCAGGCCGGAACCGCTCTGAAAGATCGACCGGGCGTTATCCGAGCGGTAAAACCGATCGAAAAGATGAGGCAAATCGCTGGTGCTGATGCCGACGCCGGTGTCGATCACCCGCAGAAAGATGTCATTGGCCTGCCGCCGGGTGGTGATCGTGACCGACTGGCGGTCGGGGGTATAGGTGATGGCGTTATCGGCCAGATTCAGGACCATGCGCTTGATATCGACCTGGTCGGCGTGAAGCAGCGGGAGGTCCGGCGCCAGGTCCAGGGTGAAGGCGATACCCTTGGACTCGATCACCGGGCGCAGCTCCGCCTCGACGCTCATGATCATCTCGTTCAGGTTGACCAGCGTCAGCCTGAGCTCCGGCTCGCCGTCCAGCCGGGCAACCGACATCATATTCTGGACAAAGCCGGTCAGGGTGCGAACCTGTTCGGCAATAACCTGCACCTGCGCCTGGCGCTTCTGCGGATCGGGGTGCTTCTCCAACAGGTACAGGCTGGATTTGATCGTTGTCAGGGGGGTCTTGATATCGTGGGCGATATTGCTGACCAGGGTGCGGAAGGTCTCATTGCGCTCTTTTTCCAGCGCCAGTTCCAGCCGCTGCTCTTCCGCCAGCTTTCGTTCGGAGATATTGTGCGCTATCCAGGCCACCAGATATCCCTGATCCGGGTTGTCATGGAGCAGCGCCGTCCGGCCCTCAAACCATGTGGGGCCGGCCAGGACATCCAGCCTGTATTCCATGAGCTGCGCCTGCCCGGTGGCGACTGTGGCGCGGACAGTGTCAAGAATCTGCCGGGCCGGCCCTTCCGGGAGGACATCCTGTACCTTCCGGCCCAGCAATTCTTCTCTGCTGGCGTAAAGCATATCTGCCTGCCCGGCCAGGACCTCGACATAAGTGCCATCTTCGCCCAGGACGAAAATCGGGTCGGGCAGGGCGCTGATGAAAGCCCGCATCCGTTCCTCATTTTCCCGCAGCGCACCTTCCATTTGCTTGTGCTCGGTGATATCGCGAGCCACGCCGTAGAGGCGCACCACCCGGTTCTGCTGCGGATCCCAGATCGGGCGCCGGTCGATGGCTACCCAGCGTATCGCGCCGCTCTTGGTGATGATGCGGTACTCGCCGCTGCTGGCATGTCCGGCCAGCACCCGGGCTATATCATGCCGGACGGCGGGGATATCGTCCGGGTGGTAGAGCGCGTAGACATCGCGCTGATCGAGTTCTTCGGGCGTGAAGCCGGTGATGCGTATGAAGGAGTCGAGGGTGATCCATTCGTGTACTATCGTGTTGTCAGGCTCCACACGATACGAATAGGCGTAATCCGACATCAAATCGACGATGATCTGGTAGCGCCTGGCGGCCTCGCTGTGCACCTGATCGGCGTGCAGTGCACCCTCGCCAGCTTCCAGCTCGGCGATGCGTTGGCGAAGCGCTGCGATCTCCTGCAGGAGCTGCGCCTGTGTCACATTCGGCCCGGTCATATGCCTGTCTCCGCTCACTCAGCAGTGCTTACGAGCGTTTTTTACCCATCTGCTTCTACCCACGATCTTACCACTATTCGAAATTCAGCGAGGCGGACGCAGGAAGCGGACAGCAGAGGAAAGGCGGAATCGCCAGGGCGCGGCGGACGCGAAAAAACGGGGGCGCTTCCCCTGACGCTCGCAGCGGCCAAGCGCCCGCCGGCTACAGCCAGCCCAGCGCCGAGGCCAGCGCCAGCGCCAGCAGCACAGCCACGATCAGGAGGAGCCAGGCCACCAGCCGCCCCGACTCCTGCACGATTGTCAGCGCTTTCTTTTCTACAGTCACGTTCCCCAGCAGGTCCACGTAGAAGTCCAGATTCCACGCCCCGCGGTTCAGGCGAGCCATGTAGTCATGCCCGACCACGATAACCCAGCCTTCAGCCAGGTAAGGGGCGATGGCGTCGTCAAGCCGCTGGCGGGCGACCTCTGGCTCGATCGGATCGACGGCGGGCGTGCCGGCGGCTGTCGCGCCAATATCAGGTGGCTCGGGTGAACTCCTCATCGCGGGAGGTCCTTTCATGCGGTAGAATGGCCCGGCTGTGCAATGCTTTTGCGATATGACCGGATGGAGACGGCGTAATGAAGATGAAACGTGGCATGGGCGGTGGCATGGGTGATGGCGTGGGCAGGATTCTGGCCATTATCGGGCTGTTCATCATTATCGGCAGTATGCTGCTCACCTCGGTAATTCCCGGCGGCGTGCCGCAGGATACGCAGTCCAACGCCGGGGCGCAGGGCACCCTGGCGGCGATTGTGTTCCCCCCACCCAACCCCAATGTGACGATGGGCATCCTGTATGTCCATCCGAAGGCTACCTTCGTGATCGCTCAGCCGCAGGGGTACACGCCAACCGCTCAATCTGACATGCTCATCAACGGCGTAAGCATGGTGGACAACACCCGCTACAGCGTGTTGCACGCTTATATGCTGCATTACGGCTTCGGCCAGTCGGTTCAGGTGCTGGACGCCGAGAACAGCCCCGACATTCTGGCGAATTCCTGGTCGCAGTACGACACCTGGATGGAGACAGGCCGCGATGCCGGCGAAGACCGCCTGACCATCAGCTTCACGCTGGACCTGGCCGGGAACCACTACCTGGCCCGGCACATCACCTGGGCCGATGAACAGGATGATACCTGGGTTTATGTCGTCCGCCTGGTCGTCCCGGAGAACAACCCGGCCCTGCTGGACACGCTTGAGGAGCTGATTATACCCTCTTTTGATCGCCTGCCGGACAGCCGGAGCACCCCCATCGAGTGGACCGGCGCCGTGAACGTGAACCAGGGGTACAGCATACGCTACCCCCTGACCTGGCGGCTGACCGAAGGCGGGCCGGGCCAGCCGAGTACGCTGGCCACCGGGCAGGGCACGCTGACCCTGCGCGGCAGCGCCCGGCCCGTGCCGGACGCCGACGCCGTGCCGGCCTGGGTGCAGGAAATCCATCCTGAGGCTGAAATTCTGGCCGTCGAGCCGGCGGAGCGCGCTTTTGGCGCGGGCTATGCCGTCGCCTTCACGTATCCGGATACCGACGGCGCCCGGCACAGCAAGCTGGCCGTGCTGATCAATACGCCAGACGGGCAGCTCGTCTCCGCTATGTTCGAGCTGGCCGGCGAAGCCAGCGTGAACCTGCTGGACGAAGAAGCGCGGGCCGCTCACGGCGAGCTGTGGGCAGCCCTGGCGTCGTTCGCCCCCCTGCCGGCGGGCGCTGTCGTCCGCCTCCCCTGATCCGGGCGGCGGGCAGCCGGCAGGTGCGGCGATGACGGCGGCGGTCGGTCACCCGGCGTTGCGGCTGGTGCGGTGGGCAATCGGCCCGATCACGCTGGCCGGACTGGCTCCGAGCGGGTGGCGCGATCTCTCGCCCGCCGACAAAGATGCCCTGTGGGCCAGTGTGAACGCCCGGCGCTGACCTCACCCCTGGCCCTTCTCCGCTGGCAAAGAGGGGAGTTGCGCTTCCTGCCTCGGCCCTTCGCCGTAACCTGCCTATGGCGTCAGGCGGCCGAATGACGATCCCCAGCAGGCATGATAGCCGCCGCGCCAGTTCATCAGGCAGGGCAGCAGCGACTCCGGCAGCAGGTTATGCGCCGCCAGGTCGTCCGGCGCCGCCCATAGAAATTCAAGGTGCGCTTCGCGTGATTGAGGCGGCCGGTCGGAATCGAGTTCGGGCACGGTCAACTCAAACAGCAGGCAGATCTCGTGGTGCTCCTGATCCCCCTCCGTCCATCCCGCCTCCACCGCGCCGATGAACGCCTTGACGCTGGCTTGCAGGCCGATTTCCTCGCCGATTTCCCGGATCAGGGCTACCTCGGCCTTCTCGCCTGACTCAATGTAGCCGCCGGGCAGGAAGGTATTGTCCGCGCCCTCCTGATGGGCCAGCAGTATCCGCCCGTCCACGAAGATGATCCCTCTGGCGATGTAGTGAAATCTCATGTCCTCTCCCGGCCCGGCGTCATTGTCACACGCGGCCCGCAAACGTCTCTCGGCGGCGGCGGTCAGGGCCGCTCGAACGGGTCGAACAGCCGCTGGACCTCATGCAGGGCGTAGCGGTCGGTCATGCCGGCGATATAGTCGCACACCACCCGGTGCAGGGTGCGGTGCTCCAGGTCCTCCTGGACGGTGTCGGGCAGCTCCTTCGGGTTCTGGACGTACTCGTTGAAAAGGCTGGTGATGAAGCGCTCCGCCTTGGAGGCCATGCGCATCACCCGGTAGTGGTTGTACAGCCGGTTATAGAGCGTATCCTTCAGCTCGCGGTTCATGCGGGCGTAGGCTTCGGTGTGGCCGATCACGTTGTGGGGCAGGCGCTGCAGGGCGGCCAGTGAGGGCGGGGCGACTTCTTCCAGCCTGCGGCCGGTGTACGCCACCACGTCGTCGATCTCCAGCCCGACCATGCGCCGGATCAGACGGTAGCGCACCATATCGGTGTATTCTTCCCCGTCCCAGCCGATGCTGTCGCACAGCACGCCCCACAGCTCCAGATCGCGGACGTGGCGGAGCTGAAGCATGCCGGAGCGCAGGCCGTCGTCGAGGTCGTGGGCGTTGTAGGCCAGCTCATCGGCCACGTTGCATATCTGGGCCTCCAGGCTGCCGCGCGTCTCCGGATCGTAGTCCTGCGCGTCGGCGATATCGTACTCGGACTCGTGCTTGACGATGCCCTCCAGCAGCTCGAAGGTCAGGTTGAGGCCTGGCCAGTCGGGGTAGCGCCGCTCCAGCTTGGTGACGATGCGCAGCGTCTGCTTGTTGTGGTCAAAGCCGCCGTGCCCGGCCATCAGCGCGTTGAGCGTCCGCTCGCCAGAATGGCCGAACGGGGAATGCCCGATATCGTGCGCCAGGCAGATCGCCTCCACCAGGTCTTCGTTAGCGCCCAGGGCGCGGGCCAGGCTGCGCCCGATCTGGGCGACTTCCAGCGTGTGGGTCAGGCGGGTGCGGTAGTAATCGCCCTCGAAGTTGACGAAAACCTGCGTCTTATATTCCAGGCGGCGGAAGGCCGTGGTGTGCAGAATTCGGTCGCGGTCACGCTGGAAAGCGGTCCGGTATTCCTGTTCGGGGTCCGGGTATTCCCGCCCCCGGCTGTGGCGGGACAGAGTGGCGTAAGGGGCCAGCGACAGCGCCTCAATCTCCTCCCATCGTTCTCTCGTAATCCGCATGGGGCGCCTCCTTCACAGGATCGTGCGTCGTTCACGGCAACTCCGATCATACACCCGAAGCGCGGCGGTGGGGAAATGCGGGAGTCAGGAGCAGGCAGGCGGAGGGGGAAGGCGCGGGCCGGGGCGAAAATATGGCATAATGAAGATCAGGGTCGGGTATCCGCCCGCCGTGGCGTTAAGGAGCCGCCTCAATGGCCGCCCATCAGGAATCATCCAGCAAAGTCCGCACCCAGCGCGGTTATCTGATGCGCATCCTGGTGCTGGCCACCTCCCTGCTGGTCGTGGTCCGCACATTCAGCGGGGACCTGTACGTGGCTATCGCCGTGCTGGCCAGCGCGGGCGCGATATTCGTCTGTGAGATGGCGCCGGGGCTGACCACGCCGCTGGTGCGCTATGCTGTGCGCCTGCCGCTGCTGCTCGGCGCGATCATCCCGCTGTGGGCGGCGGCGGACGCCTTGCTCGCCCTCCTGCAGGGGCGGGGCGGAGTTCTGCCGCTGGTGGTCAGCCTGCTGGCGGCGGCGGTGTACGGCGCTTCGATCCTGATGCTGATCCGCCTGCCGGCCCGGATGCGCGATCCGTTCGTGAGGTGGCTGCCCGAGCACGCCATCCCGCCGGAGGCTGCGCGCCCCGCCGCACCCCGGGCCGAGCCGAAAGTCAGGCCCGCCCCCAAACCCTCCGCCCGGCCTGCTCAGCCGGAGCGCAAGCCCACCGCTCCAGCGGGGAAGTCCCCCGCCCCCGCCGCGGGCGCTGGTGGCTACGGCTCTGCTACCTACGGGCGCTCCGGGAGCAGCACCTTCGGAGGATACAGCCCCACCGGGAAGAGCAGCCCCGCCGCGCCGGACAAAAAGCGCCCGTTCGAAGGCGACCAGCGGAGCAAAGCCCCGCTGCCGGCTGCCAGCGCCGCCCAGAAATCCAGCGCGGAGGCTAAAGGCGCGGCGGGGCGCGGCAGTATGGGCAGCCTCTTCCGGCGGGGGGGAGCGCCGGCACAATCCGAGCCGCCAAAGCCCGAGCCAGCCAGGAAGCCGGAACCACCGAAGCCCGCCGCTGACTCCGCGCCGGCTATCCCCTTCAGACCGCCGGGCAGCGCCCCTATGGCCGGCCGGCCCGCCCCCAAGCCCACCTCTCCGCCCGCCGGGGCGTCGAGGGTCTCGCCGCCCGCCAGCGGCTCCCCCAGCCCGTTCAAGGCGACTTCCAGCCCGTTCTATGATGAGGATATAGACCTCTTTGGCGATGACGACGAGGACGACTTCATGGACGATCTGGATGACGATGAAGACGGCCTGGGAGCTTCAAAGAATGCCCGCGACGCCTACTACGAAACTATGAAGCGCATTCGTGAGATGCGCGACCGCCAGGGGAAAGGCGGAGAATAGGGGAATGGGAAATCAGGAAAAGACGGCTAACTGCTGAGATGCAGAGGACGCAGAGAAAAGCAGAGCGTGGAGAGTCGAGAGCAGGGCCGGGTATCCATGCCGGATGTTCAACGGGTATTGAAAGATCGGCCTGGGCGTTCGGAAGGTCATTATCTCGTTTTTTCCCTCTGTGTCCTTTGCATCTCGACGGTCGCTTTTATTTCCGGCTGCCTGCTCTTCCGCGCTCAAACCATCCTCTATCGCTGATTGTGCTATAATCCAACTTTAAGGGGGAGTAACTCTGCATCCCGTTGCCGCCGGACGCGCGGAGAGCGGACTGGCGACGCCAGCCGGCCGCCGGGCAACTAAAAACCCGGACCGTGTTGGTCCGGGCTGACGTGCCTGGAGGGATTCGAACCCCCGACATCTTGCTCCGTAGGCACGCGCTCTATCCGCTGAGCTACAGGCACTCACCGGGCGCAGCAGCCCGGGCAAAAGTTATTATACTCTCCCGATCAGGCGTGTCAAGCCTGAGTCAAAGGCGCCTGCCGGCGCTGCAGACCCGGCTGGAGACGGCATGAACGACCTGCTTGAACTGATTGCCATCCGCGAAGAAGCCATCACTCGCCGGTGGAGCCGCGCCCTGCGCGACCTGCCCGACTCCCCATACGTCCGGATGGCGGAAGACGAGCTGGCCCAGTCCGTGCGCCGATCCTGTCAGGCCCTGCTGCGCGTGATGCAGACCGGCGATACCGCCGCTCTGGAGGTCACCCTTCAGGACAGCGCCCGGCGCCGGGCCGAGGCGGGCTTCCGCTATGAGGATAATGTGGCGGCCTGGCTGCTCTACCGCCAGGTGCTTCAGGAAGTGCTGCGGGACGAGATGCACACCCCGGAAGACTGGGAGCAGTTTGTGGACCGCATCGATGCCATTCTGGACTGGGTGGCGCGCCTGGTGCACGCTGTCTACCGCCCGTCTGATCCGGTGGATTAGGCCGACCCCCGGAGGAGAGAACGCGATGGTGGAGGAGCTGCGCCTGTTTGTGGCGCTGGAATTGCCCGCCGACGTGCGGAGTGCGCTGTCTGGCGTACAGGAGCGGCTGAAGCGACAGGCGCCGCGCGGCGCCGTGCGCTGGACCGGGCCGGAAGGCATCCACCTGACACTTCAGTTCCTGGGGGACGTCCCCGCCGCGCGGCGGGAGGCGATTGCGGCGGCGGTGACGCGGGCCGCATCCGGTCACGGGCCGCTGAACCTCCGCGCGGAGGGGCTGGGATGCTTCCCAAACAACCGGAATCCGCGCGTGGTGTGGGTCGGGCTGGCCGGCGATCTGGAAGCGCTGGCGGCGCTGCAAGGGTCAGTCGCGGCGGCGCTGACGCCGCTCGGCTTCAGGCCGGACGCGCGCGGCTTCAGCCCGCACCTGACGCTGGGCCGGGTGCGCCGGGAAGCCTCCGGCGACGAAGCGCGGGCGGTTGGCCGCCTGATTGAGGGGACGGCGCTGGACACAGCAGCTCGCTGGACCGCGGACGCGCTCAGCCTGATGCGCAGCGAGCTGCGCCCGGAAGGAGCGCGTTACACATGTCTGCTGGCCGCCCCGCTGCAAGGTTCCTGAGCCGCGCATCGCCAGTTACAACGAAGCGATTAACCGCCAGGAAAAGTGGGAGCAGGGAGTGAGACGGGGCAGCTTCTCCGAGTCGTCAGGAAAAGTTATCGCCCTCCGGGACGCTTCTGGCATCCCTGACGGTATCCGTTTTTCTCTTGATTCCCTGCCGCCCGCCTTCCCTGTGTTATAATGGCCGTCGGGTGACAGCCCGCCACTACAGGCCGTGATTGAGGAGGCAGCTTCTGGAAGCGATAGACCTGGCTCGGGCAATTATTGATCAGATAGAAAACGTGAAGGGCGAAGATATCGTCCTGCTGGACCTGCGCGAAGTGACCCTGATCGCGGATTTCTTCGTCATCTGCACCGGCACGAGCGATCGCCAGCTCAGCGCCATTGTGGAGAGCATCCACACCCACATCAAGCGCGAATACGGCATCCATCCCCTGCATACGGAAGGCGACGGACGCAGCGGCTGGACCCTGGTCGATTACGGGGTCGTGGTGGTGCATATCTTCGCGGAGGAGCTGCGCAGGTACTACGATCTGGAAGGCTTCTGGAAGGACGCCAAAGTCCTGTTACGCATCCAGTAAGGCCACGGCGATTTGAGGCATAACAACACAGGGGCGATCCGTCGCATCCGGATCACCCCTGACCGTGCCTGCCGCCGGGTTACGCGCCTTCAAATATCCAGCGGTCCACGTCGCGCGTCCAGCTCACCAGCTCTTCCGGCCTGAACCACAGCGCGACTTCCTTCTCGCCGTTTTCCACACTATCAGAGCCGTGCACCAGATTGCGGCCAATCTCCAGGCCGAGATCGCCGCGGATAGTCCCCGGCGCGGCTTCGTGGCATTTGGTCACGCCCATCGTATTCCGGGCGGCGACAATCGCGTTGGTCCCTTCCAGGGCCAGCGCCACCACCGGGCCTGACGTGATATAAGACACCAGGCCGGGGTAAAAGGGTTTGCCCCTGTGGATTGCATAATGTTCCTCGGCCAGGGTCTGGCTGACATTCATGAACTTCAGCCCGATCAGGCGCAGGCCGCGCCGCTCAAAGCGCGAGATAATTTCCCCCACCAGGCCGCGCTGCACGCCATCCGGCTTGACGAGGATCAGGGTACGTTCCATGTTGTGCATATCCTCCTCTGTGCTGACTGACAGAATAAACGGGCCTGATGGCCCGTTTCTCCAGTAAAGATCGGGTGAACTCTACCGCGAAGCCTACAGTTGTTCAAGCGCCGAGCGGTAGGTATCCAGCGCGTCTTGCAGCCGGCCCTCGCGCATGAAGATATCGCCCAGCACGCGACGGGCCTGGGGGACATCCGGGCGGGCCTGGACCAGCTCGCCGACTTCGACTTCCAACTGGCTGAGCTGAGCCTCTGAGAACACCAGCGACTCGTACTGCCCCAGGCTGTCGAGGATGCGGTTGTCCTCGTTGAGCTTGCGGGCCAGCTCCAGCCGGGTGCCGTGATCCTGCGGGTTGCTTTCCAGCGCGGCCCGGTACCGGTCATAAGCGGCGCCAGCGGG